>MHBH01000054.1 GCA_001804805.1 Lentisphaerae bacterium GWF2_49_21 | reverse complement strand
ATTAATCAACTGTTTACAGATATCGAACAACAAAACAAGGAAGCTGATAATTGCATCCAGTTGATTCTGTTATAGTTAAAGCCGGACACTAATGATATCCTGTCAATCCAGTTATCCTGTCATATTTCTTGATTTACGCATCCATCAATCATCCAGTCTTTAACTGCTTGTGCTAATTTCAAAACTGGAAGTAGAACAAGCCTCTGGCTTGCACTAATCCATGGTACAGGCTCAATCCCGTACCTACTTGTTCCAGTCGAATACGACTCCTACGTAATCATCCTTCTTGTTCCTGAGACCGTCATAAACTTTAGCGCAATCTTTCGGAGATACAACTTCGCTTATGAGTTCATTGACCTTGAGCTTGCCCTGTCCGATGAGGCTGAGGATGTTGCTGATGTTGCGTTCGATGGAATGCCTGTTTACGCTGCCAGGCACGCTTTTGACAGGATAGCGCCACTCGTGCGCGCCCTTGAAGGTGATGCATCCGTTACCTGCGATGTGGATCCTGTTCAGGAATGCGGTCAGGTCGGTCTTGTATTCGCCGCGCGGACTGCCGAGGAGGATGACTTCGCCGAGGCTGGCTGCGATGTCGGAGGCCTTTTCGGCGACTGCGGTGACACCGGTGGACTCGACGACGCTCCTACACATCTCGCCGCCGGTGAGTTCCTTGATTTGCTCCTTTATATTGGCATCGGCCTTTATCGCATGAAGCACGCCGCATTTCTTCGCTAGTGCAATCCTTTTTTCCGATACATCTATTCCAATGACGTTGCAGCCTGCGAGCGTGAAGAGCTGTGCGGCGAGATTTCCGACAAGACCGAGTCCATAGACGGCGACCCAGTCACCGAGTTCCGCATCTGAAACCCTGAGGGAAGTTATCGAAACGCCTGCGATCCTTGCCATTACGGCCAGTTTTCCGTCGATGCCTTCCGGAACTGGCACGATCATAACTGAGGAATTATCGTAGCTCTGGTGCTTGGTGTATGAGAAGACGCGGTCGCCTTCCTTGAATCCCTTCACGTTTTTTCCCATAGCGACAATTTTCCCTACACCACCGTATCCTGGAACGTATGGAAGCTTTGCCCAGGACTCGTTTCCGGAAAGTATTGCGAGTTCTGTTCCGGCACTCACGACGCTGTATTCCGTCTTGATAGCGACATTGTCATCTCCGACTTTACCGGCGTCGAATTCATAGTCCTTCAGTTCAACTTCCCATGGCTTCGTGAATAATACCTGTCTGCCCTTCATGTCAGTTCTCCTGTTTTATCTGTTTTTAACTGGAATTCCATCTTGTTGACATGATATTACATTCAATCAAGGATGGTTTCTTTGTATGCTTTTTATATTATTTGTCCATTTTTAAGATTATGAAGACGATACCGGTAATAAAGAGAGTCGGCGTCAATTCCGGATCCGGGATCAGCGGTACTTTCCTGGATGAGGAATTCGTGTTCCATTACATCGCCGGTGGAAGATGGAATTTCAGGATGGCGAACCATATGTACCAGGTCATGCCGGGCAACCTCATACTTCTTCCTCCGTTCATGCTCCATGTCGTGCGGCCGGTAGGGCGCGGGAATCTTGTCCAGTACGTGATCCATTTTGAGCTTTTCGAGGGGCTCAGCGATTTGCACAAGCTGGCGATGGTGGTTTCGATACCGATGAACGAGCAGAAGCGCATAGCGGATCTGTTCAGCAAGATAAAGAGGGAATGGAGAAGCCCGGAGGCCGGGAGCGATCTGATATCCGCAGGGATACTGACCCAGTTCCTCGGGATATACAGGCGGTACAGCGATGAGGTTCCACTTTCAAGTCCGGTCAGTGCGAGCGGCTGGCAGAACATTGAGAAAGGGGTCAAGTTTTTGCATTCTAATTATCAGAAGGCGGGATTGACGATAGAGGAGGCCAGCAGGAACGCAGGACAGTCCATGCCTTATTTCTCCAAGCTTTTCAAGGACTATATTGGAATGCCTCCGCTGCTCTACCTCAACCAGTACCGGATAAACTTCGCCAAGGATCTGATGATAAACACCGCTTCCAATCTGAGCGAGATTGCTGAAAAGACCGGATTCTCGAGCATTTACACGTTCAGCAAGGTGTTCAAGCGGATTTCCGGGGAAAGCCCTTCGGAATGGCTGGACAAGGCGATGCGGTAATTTTCTTCCATGGCACCGTATGGAGCCATGGAAGAAAATAAGTTATTTAGCCGAGACTTCCTGCATGGCCTTCGTATATTCAGGCAGATTTGAATATTTCGCCGAGAAATCCTTGTACTCCTGCTTTGCCGCATCGGTGTTTTCGTTCAGCAGGAACTTAAGCTTGCCCTTGATATAGGCATAGGCTATGTCCGAACATTCGGCCTTCCATTCGTCGCTGGGGGAAATTTCCTTTGCATCTGAATATTCACCGCATACGAGCAGGTAGTGGAAGAAGCATTCGTTGTCGCCCAGCACTCCGCAGACCCTCTTTGCAAGAAGTACGAACTGCTTCTCGGGAAGGCTGGTGACAGGCATTGTAATGTCATTTCCAGAACTTGACCTTACAGTCATGATTCCATTGTTTATCGAGACTATCTTTCCGAGGAATCCGGTCTTGTATTCAAGCTGGACCTTGTCGAATTTCCTGTCGCTGTTCGCAAGCGCTTCCCAGAATTTCTTCCCTTCTTCTACGCTCTTCTGCATTTTTGCGGCCCATTCGCCATAGACTTTCGCCTCCGCCTTCAGGAAATCAGGAGCGGACTTCTCCTCGCTGATGGCTGAATCAAAGACCTTTGCCGCTTCAGTGAAGTTCTTCTTGACGCCCTGGAAGGCAAGGCGGTATCTCAGGGTCTCCTTCTGCTTTTCAAGATCCTGCCTGTAGTCATCGACGCGTTTCTTCTGCAGTTCAGCTTTCTCATTTTCCAGGCGCTTGAGTTCATCCTGCCTTTCCTTTTCACGTCTTTCGATTTCCGCCTTGTCCTGTTTCTTCTTTTCCTCGTCCTCCCTGAGCTTCATCTGGGCCAGATGGGCGTTCCTGAATTCCTTCCGTGGTGCTGCAAGCCTCTTCTCGTCGAGGGGCACGTAAATTATAAGGATGTCAGAAAGCGCTTTCTCATCGCATTTGTAGGCCGTTGAAGGGAACTGGGCGAAAAACTCGTCGCATTTCAACAATATTTCGGCATCTGAATTCTTGTTCTTCACCGCGAAATCAAGGAGTTTTTCCGCATTCTCCGTATATGCTGTCTTTGTAGGTTCGGACGAGGTTCCCGATTTCGCGGGGATGTCAGGAGTAGGAACCTTTGTCGTCGTCGTGGTCGTGCCAGCTTTCGTAGCACCATCCTTAGGAGGAGTCCTCATCTTGTAAAGGGCGATTCCGACCGCGATAAGGGCGGCAACCACGCAGACACTTACTGCTATGATCACCTGCATCATGGCTTTTTTCTCGTTGATCCTCCTGATGTCCGAGGTGCTGAGCGTGCCGCTCTTGGTATTTCTCGGGAATGATGACGAGGAAGTGTCTATCCCGGCTGTGGAGGATGAGAGTTTGCCGGTGTTGGTGGTGATGGCCTGGAATGATCCTGTCTTGGCCTTGGCAGTATTTATTATTATGGTTTTTCCAGTGGCCTTTCTGACCGCGAACGATCCGGTTGATCTGCCGTCGGCTATTGACTTGCCCCTTCTTGCAAGGCGTATGTCCTCGACAAGCTCCTCCGGAGACTGGTACCTGTTGATAGGATTTTTCTCCATCATCTTCATGATGACCTTGCAGATGGAATCTGGCAGGCTCGTATTGATCAGTTTTGGTGATTTGAGCGGTTCCTCAAGATGCTTCCTGGCTATTTCCGTAGCACTTTTCCCGGTGAAGGGGAACTGCCCGGATATGATATGGTAGAATGTCGCACCGAGGCTGTAGATGTCGCTCCTGCAGTCCATGGGAGAGCCTGTGAGATGTTCAGGGCTGATATACTGGGGGGTTCCCATCACTTCGTCTTCGCTTGAATCGTCTATTTCACCGGCCACCCTTGCGAGACCGAGGTCTGCGAGTTTCGCGCGTCCGTTCTTCGTGATCATTATGTTGTCGGGCTTGATATCCCTGTGTATCAGGCGCTGCTCCTTCCAGGCGTAGTCCAGGGCTTCTGCGATCTGCTGGATGATCGTGATGGCCGGATCCAGGGGGACGACGCCCTCGCGTTTCAGGACGGCCTTCATGGTTTCGCCGTCGATATGCTCCATGGCGAAAAAGTAGATGCCGTTATCTTCGCCGACGGCGTATGCCTGGACAATATGTGGATGGTTCAGTTTTGCGGCGGCGCGCGCCTCCTTTATGAATCCTGCGACGAATTCCGAGTTGTTGGCATACTTTTTCGATAGTATTTTGAGTGCGGCCCTGCGGTCGAGGGTCATCTGATGTGTCAGGTAGACTACGCCCATTCCGCCGCGTCCGATTTCCTCGAGGATCAGGAAGTCATTTCCTATGACGACACCGGTAGCCACAAGTGAGGCCGGGGCTATGGTGACTTCCCCGCATTTCGGACAGCCTACGTCCACTCCGCAATCGGAGTTGTCGACTTCAAGTACGTTTCTGCAGAAAGGGCATTGAAATTTCATAAAATCGTTTCTAAAGACAATGAAAAAATGTAAAAGCTGTTTAAAAAGATACAAAAAACCTAAGCTAATATATATGGCGTATTATTTGTATGCCAGTATAAATCAAGCAATAATTGGAATTTGCTTCTCTGGCGAACTGCAAAGGAAAAAATCAATTTAGAATACCTTGTTTTGTTCAAGTTTCATATTTAAATGATATATTATGCCTCCGGAAGTAAAATGCCGGTATTGCTGGCTTTTTCAATTGGCGCGCCGGCTTGGCGGCTGAATTTTACAGGGAGGCTTCATCTTGGTCTGCAGAACTCAAAAACTCTTGGCGCTGATTCTCGGTATTGCGTCCGCCTTTTGTCTTAGCCCTGGACTTTCAGCATATAAGACAGTTGAACTCAGCGACAGGATGAAGTTTTCCTGCCCCAGGTTCGATTCAAATTATAAGAAAATCCAGGATTTCCTGAAGGCCGCAGATCATGTGATGCAGAATTTTCCCGGATTCAAGGCTGCCGAAAAGAATGTCCTCTGCTCGGTCTCCATGACAAATGCCGATCTCAAGGACGGCTATGAGATCTCTGTACGGGGAGGCGCGCTCGTAATTATGCTTGCCGATCCGGATATCGGAGAGTTCGACAGGAACTTCAAAGTGCAGTCCGCCGTGATCTCCTCCCTCCTCCTATGCAGGTTCGGAATAAGTCCGGAAAAGAATATTGCAAAGGTGCCAGGATGGATGGTGGCGGGATTCCTATACAGGAGCGAAAGGAAGAACAGCTCCATCAGCATGCCGGGCATAATTACTTATCCTGCGGCAAGGATGCTTTGCATCTCGATGTCCGAACCGGATCTCTGGCGCCTGCTGGACAATCCTCTGGATTTCTCCGACGGCCCCTCTTACAGGCTTTATTCTGAAAACTGTGCAATGCTTGTCGAAGCCCTGACCCACTTGCCGGGGGATGGGAAAGATGTTTTTACGGCTCTTCTTAAATCCGCCGTGGCGGATGAAAAGCCCAGTGATTCATTCAGGCATGCCGTCGGTCCTGTTGTTAAAAAGGCCGGATTTGATTTTCCTGCATCTTTTGACATTGGAGAAGCTGGCAAGCTTGTTGAAGAGTGGTACAAGACCTTTGTCAGGAACAGCTCGGTGAACATTTTCTATCCCGGGACTTCCGGATTTGCCGTCGGCAGACTTGAGAAGATCGAGATGATAAGCTATGAGGCTGTCAAATCCGGCAAGGAGGAAAAGACGGAATGGAAAAACTGCGGGATAACCGAGCTCGGAGGGAAATGGCTGGAAATGACAAATCCTGAAAAGGCCGTGACCTGCCGGCAGAGATGCCTGAGCGATCTCTCCAACCAGCTGCCTTCAATGTTTCAAAAGGAAATGAACGGCCTTATTATCGCCCTGAAGAACCTCAAGGACGGAGGGAAGGAGGATTTCGCCGCTGAATACGGGAAGGCGAGGAAGGGATTTCTGGAAAGGGCTTTTTTTCTCAAGGAGATAGAGGACTACCTTTCCGAAGGGGAGGGAAAGCATGTGTCTTTTGGAACAAGATATTCTGTGGAGCTGAAATATCTCGAGGAGAACGGGGATTTTGCAGGCAGGTTCTGGCCCTCGTTGGCCGACGAACTTGAAAAACAGCAGAAGAAGTCCAATGGAAACCTCTAAATAGGATTTTACGGGGAAGCAAAAATGATGAGCAGGCAGAACATTCTTCTGATCGCGGTCTTCGCGGTCCTTTTCATCCTGATCACCTTTGCCGCCATCAGGGGGTTTTCGAGGAAGGCCGTTTCCGATTTCTATCATCCTTACTTTTCAACAGCTGGAAAGGTTTCCGACGCGGCCTCATATGAGGCCCTGGTGCTTGAAGGCAGGCATGAGCTTGCCTCAAAGGTCCAGAAGCTCCAGGAGGAGAACGACATTCTTGCAGCAAAGATGAACATCCTCGGCAGTCTTAAAAGGGAGAATTTGGAACTGAGGGAGCTTGTTGGAATAGGCAAAATCCCATTTTTCACCTGTGTCACCGCCGAAGTCATAAAAAGGGATCCTGCAGCCTGGTATGAGAAGCTGATCGTCAACAAGGGAGGTGACGATGGTATAAGAGAGGGGAGCATTGTCATTTCCAAGCTGCCAAGGCGCGAGGAGGGGGGGCCTTCCTTTGCGGTCATAGGGCGTGTGAAGTCCGTAAGCAACCATGAGGCCTTGATAAGCACAATAATGAGCGAGGAATGCGCGTTGAGCGTCCTGGTTTCCGGAAGCAAGGCGCACGGAGTCGCAGGTTCCGGCAGGAAGACGGGGAGGAGTTTCATAGTCAAGATCAAATATCTGCCCCGGGATGTCGTCTATACGCCGGGGGAATATGTATACACGTCAGGACTTAGCGGGCTCACCCCTTCCTCCCTCCTGATAGGGAGGCTGGCTGAAGAGAAGGAAGGGCAGGGGATCAAGATAAAGGACAACCTGTATGCTGAGATATGGATGGAGCCTTCCGCGAATTTCGACAATCTCCGCTTTGTCCTGATCATGGTGCCGGAAAAGGAAAAATGATAGTCGCAAGCTATATATTTCTCGTGCTTTTCACATCGATCATGTTCGAGGTGATGGTCGGATCCCTCGGGGTGATCCTTCCTCTGGCGGCGATGGCGGTCTTTTATTTTTCAATGGTATACGGATGGAGGATCGGCATCTGCCTGGGATTTTTCTCAGGGCTTGCAATAGACATGCTCTATTGCAGGGAGATGCCAGTTTCCGCCCTCAGCTTCATGGCGGTTTCAGGAGTGACCATCTTCTGGCTCCTGAAAGGCGAGACAAAGGATTTCTTCCTGCATGCAATTCCAGGCGTGCTTGTTTCCGCGGTGACAGTTCTTCCGGTCGTCTTCATATATTGGAGGGGGATCCTCCTCGGAGGAATCTGGGATCTTGTATTCATAATCTTATTTTCGTTGATATCAGGAGCGGTTTTCCTGCCTTTCATGGTATTTTTCCTGGACCTGTTGAGCGAGCTGCTTGGAATGGAGCTTTACAGGAAAGCCCGCGAGAACATAGAGGAAAGGATCTAAGTGAAGGACTCAATAATAAAAGCGGTGCTAAGGATTTTCATCCTCGGAAGCATCTTCGCTGTCTTTTATTCGGTCATTGTCATCAAGCTCTGGGACGAGCAGATAAGGCTGGGCGAAGAGCACAGGGAGAAGGTGTCGAAGCAGTCCATCAGGCGCATCCGCCTGCCCGCTGTCCGCGGCAGGATCTACAGCTCCGACATGCATATCCTTGCCGACAACATAATAAGCTACGATATTGTCTTCCATCCAGCGGAAATGCGCCAGCCGGGGAAGCAGAAGAAGACGGTTAACTATATTTTTGCGAGCGCCTACAGGATAGGAACTGCGATCGGAAGAAAATCCTTCTTGACGCCGGAAGGAATACGTACGCACATTGTCCAGAGGCCGGCACTGCCGATCACTGTCTTCAAGGACCTTTCAAACGTCGAACTTGCCAACGCAATAGAGAGCGCCTCCGACATACAGGGCATGGAGATCAAGACGATCCCGAAGCGCTTTTATCCCGGAGGAAAGACTGCCTGCCATGTCCTGGGATATGTGGGGCTTGAGGATCCTGGAACTGCAGAGGACAGGACGGACTACTCATATTATCTGCCGGATTGGAACGGCAGGGATGGAGTGGAGAAAACCTATGATAAGACCATCAACTGCGGTCCGGTGCCTCTGCCGGGGCTCAGGGGAAGTCCAGGCAACGAAGTCGTCAGGATAGACAACTTGGGATTTGTCCATGAAACTATTGGAACTGCAGTTCCTCCGCAGAACGGAAACGATATTGTCCTGACGTTGAACTGGCGTGCGCAGACGATAGCCGAGAAGATTCTTGCCGACAGGATAGGCTCGTTCGTCCTTCTTGATGCGTCGACAGGGGCTGTCATTGCAATGGTCTCATCGCCGGGATATGAGCCCCAGCTTTTTGTTCCGAAGATAAAGAAGGATGACTGGAAGAGGCTGTTAAGCGATTCTGGAAGACCTCTTGTGAATCGTGCTACTTCTGGAGAATACACTCCGGGCTCGATCATAAAGCCTGTCATCGCCATGGCCGCGCTTGAGAGCTGGTTCAATCCTCTTGAGAAAATAGAATGCGACGGTTCTCTTGAGATCGGAAATGCCGCCATCCATTGCTGGAGCTGGAAGAACGGAGGGCATGGCAACGTAGACATGCTCTACGGCATAGAGCAGTCCTGCAATATTTATTTCATGGTGCAGGGCAGGAGGCTTGGTTTTGAAAAGCTCAGGGACATGATGGAGTCCGCCGGGATAGGCAGGAAGACTGGGTTCTGCATTCCCGAACGTGCCGGACAGATCCCCTCGATGGAGACTAAGCAGAGGCTGTATGGGGAAAAATGGACTGTCTATGACACATGCCTTATTTCAATCGGACAGGGCATTATCACCCTCACGCCCCTTCAGGTCGCACTTTATGTTTCGGCCATTGCCAACGGAGGATCAGTGTTCAAACCCTATCTCCTCCAGGAGGTCCGCGATCCAAATGGGAACACCCTTTATATGCAGGACAAGCCGGAGAAGATGTCGGAGCTCAAGGTCAAAAAGGAGAATCTTGAAATTATCCGGGAAGGAATGTATCGCGTGGTAAACGGTGAAAAGGGAACTGCAAAAAAAGCGAGAAACGAAAAGATCACTCTTTGTGGAAAGACTGGGACCGCAGAGATAGGACCGAAGGACAACAGGAAGACGAATACCTGGTTCATGGGTTTCGGAAAACACAAGGACAAGACGTATGGAGTCGCAGTGATCGTGCAGGAAGGTGTCAGCGGCGGTTCGACATGCGCGCCGATCGTAGGCCAGTTCTTCAACGAATGGATCGAAGATTCAAAGGACGATTACCTCAAGCAGGAGGCTGTTTCCCAGCAGGTAATTTCAACCACCGGTCCTATGCGATAATGAAATTTCAATTACTGGAGTTTAAATGGATCGCTCTTGTCCATGACCGGGATTTTCATGTCTGAAATATTGGCGCCTATGGAAGAACTTTCCTTTGCATTGATCAATTTTCCGGCATCCTCCTTTACATAAGGCTGAAATTTGGAGTTATGATCAGTTCTTGCCTCATCCTTATAGGACTGGAAATCAGCCGCCGTATATTTTTTACCTTTGAACGTCAGGCTTGACAGGTAATAATTATTCTTGTCCGACTCCCATTTTCCATCCGCTGTGCATTCCAATGTCGGGGCTGAAATGATACTGTCTGCAACCTTTGCAGATCCTTCTATGAGCCAGGGAACGCCGACCGATGTCACATTCCGCGCCTCCAGCACGGTGTATTTTTTCACCTTCAGCTGGAAATTGCTTTTTCCGGGAGCGTAGATCTGGACGTTTTCCATTTTGACGGTGGAGTGCAGGTTCTCCTCCTGCTTGCCATATCCGACCATGAAAGGTTCGGGACAGTCAGCGACAACCACCATGTTTCTAATTTCCCACGTGGAGGAGTGTCCAGCGAGGAACTCATAGCCGAGATTGCCTTCGAGCATGATATTGCTGACCTTGTTGACCGATTCGTATGCGTTGGCTATGCCCGTCGAGTTTCCGGATGCACGGTATCCGTTTATCGTGGACTCACAGGTCTCATGGGCGCTGTAGCCGTCGTCGCCGTTCTCATATGCGGAAATGTTTTCGAAGACGACATCGTTGCATTTTCCGTGGAGATTGAATCCGTCGTTAAGGACGTGGATGCAGTTGAGATTCCGGATTACAATGTGGGCTACTGGAGTCTTCCTGCCGAATATTCCAACTCCGTTCCTGCGGTATGGCGCTTCAATTTTCGCATCTTCCAGTTTGCCGGAAACTTTCAAGTAGAACGCATTGCTGGTCTCATCCACCGTCCACTCTCCAGTCTGAAGATCCTCAGGTTTCTTAAAAGGAGTTTTTTTGCCTTTGCTTGTGCGCCCCATGTGCTGCATCTTGCCGTCGATCAGGAAGAACACACGCATTATCTTGGCGGCATTGTCGGATTCCTGGAGTTCCGAAAGGAACTTTTCACTCTTGTAAAGGCCGGGGCTCACCTCGCTCCATCCATCTAGGCGGAGAGGGTCGCAGCCTGTGATTGTTGCACCGTGCCCGTCGATCACGATCGGTCTTCCGGGCTCGCCGGCAGTATCGTTAAGTTGCAGCGTCTCATGGAATATTGCTTCTGCAAGATGAAGAGTGTCTCCGGCCTTGACGATTTTTATTCCTTGCGACAGGGTCTTTACAGGTCCATTTCCCCCCGCTTGCGGCTCCGCCGCCAATCCGCTGGACTTGTCATCGCCTTTGACTGGATCGACATAAATATCCTTAGCGGCAAGATTGAAGGATAAAAGTGCGGCTATAGTGAAAAAAATAATCCGATAAAAAATAAATCTTTTCATTTAAAATCCTTATAGGTTAATTTTCCGGACCGAATACATTGTTTACATTGTTCCTGAGGGCCTGGAACTTCATTGCTTCTGAATGTCCGTCGAAGAATGCTACGCAGACCGCCTGACCTATGTGTCTCGGTGCAGACTGCTCAATTCCTGCGACATCCCAGCCGTCCACTCCCCCGACCAGGGCCCAGCCGCCTGTCGGCCCTATTGATGAAGGAGGGAAAATGCTTTTCCAGGAGCAGAATGGCTGCTCGGAATTCCTGGGTTGCCAGGCATCTCCTATCAAGTAGAGGTTTGAAGGGCTTTTGATCTGGTTGATGTTTCGTGTGCTGCCAAACTGTTCATCCCTGTAGCTGTAGCGGATTATGTTTTCAGCCGGACCGTATCCTCCACCCTGCCTGAAACGCTCTGGAGTCAGTGATGGGCAGACCCATACATCAGTGACAAGATCTACTTCTCCGGCCTTTTCATTCTTCCATTTTGACACCCGGACATAATCATTGTCATGAAGCTTGTTTGTATACCACTGGTAATACTGCAGTGATGTAGAACCAGGATATTCTGAACCGTCGGAAAGAGTCTTGGGAGTGGTCGTATAGAAATTCAACGGGGGATATGTTCCATTGAAGTCAGTTGCATAGAGAGTGAATCCCGTGGCGAGCTGGCGCAGATTGCTTATGCATACGACTTTCTTTACGGATTCCTTTGCGTTCTTCAATGCCGGCAGGAGCAGGGCCGCAAGGACTGCGATAATCGCGATAACTATCAACAGTTCGATAAGCGTAAACTTATTTCCGACCTGTCCTCCATAGACCTTGCACAGGAGGATTGCCAATTTCCGATTGTCGATTTTAGATTCCATTTTTCAACTTATTGCTTTTGTTGAGGATTTCATCAGTTTGCATTGCACCATGATGCCATCAGGCTTTCAGGATAATTCGGATATTTCGAATATTCGACATGCCCGTCGAAATACACCCAGTTGCATCCCAGGGAATGATCGAATCGTCCATTTGCATTGTCCCTCCATTGGCCATGCTGGGTGTAAAGCGTCGGGGAGAGGGTTCCGTTGATTGGCGCAGCTCCATTGACAGCGTCGCTTATCAGCACGGTCCTTTCGGTCTTTTTCACATCGGCCGTCATGCTCAGGCAAAAGTATTTCCCATTGTATGTTCCTCCATATGTGGTAATACGATTGTTCAGGCGTTCCCATACATATTGAGGCGTACAATAGCTGATGCGAGTGAGTTTGTTTATACTTCCGACCTTGTGTGTTGCAGTTCCATTGAGATAGTTGTCGGACGGACATATAAAGATTTCGCTCTTGACCACTCCACCTGTATCGCCCCATTGCGTGATATCATATTCATAAAAATAACCTTGGATGAAGGACATGAACGCGCCACGGGGATTGGACGAACCGCCGGGATTATAGACATCACAGGAGAAATGTCCGGACTGGCTTGCCGGATCATAGCACAGGTTTGGCGGTATGAATGAGTTGTAATCAGCTCCATAGCTTTGGACAATCAGCCCCTGCTGCTTGAGATTGCCGGTGCAGGCGATCTCCTTCGCCTTTTCCCTGGCGTTCTTCAATGCCGGCAGGAGCATTGCCGCGAGAATTGCGATGATCGCAATGACCACGAGTAATTCGATTAATGTAAAATTTGAATAAAAGCCCTTCATGCGCATCCTGCAAATATATGAACATCGAACATTCAACGTCGAACATCCAACTTCGAATGAACTGCTTGATTCAATTCGATGTTCAAAGTTCGATGTTGGATGTTGAAAGTTCATTTTTATCTTCCAGTTACGACACCATCGAAATGCTCTTCTCCTCAAACCGTGCCGGAGCCGGGCCTGTCGATTCACCTATGAACAAAGGAACGTCTTCCGGCTCCAGGCGCAAGGGGCGGGACCAGTTCTTCCCCTGGGTCTCAATCCATTCCAGTCCCATTGACAGAAACGGTTTCCTGCCGGCGGGTTGTACTGCTGTTATTGACGGTGTAAGCATCTGCGCAATGTCCATTTCGCCGAAACCGCAGATGGAGATGTCTTGCCCGACCTTGAGCCCCTTGTCCTGGCAGGCCTTCATTGCCGCCCATGCCTGGGATGTGGTGACACAGAAGAGGGCGCTCGAATTAAGCTGTCCGTCATCTATTAGTGAACTGACAAATTTCCTGATGGGCTGGAGTCCGGGAACATAGGGACGCGGGACAGAATAGTGGAGGCGCCCGTAGATCTTTCTTTTCTCGATTCCAATGTTCCAATGTTCAATACGTTCCCTCACCACTGGCTCGACGCGCTGGGTGTTGAGGCAATCGATCCGTTTATGACCGAGTCCCGAAAGATGATCCAGGAGCTTGCCGACGAATCTTGGAGGAGCGTTTTCAATGCTGGGGATTCCAAGATGGGTGAGATCCCGCCATAAGACGACTATCTTCCTGCGTTTTTTTTCCAGGAGATCCAGTAAAAGATTAGGGACTTCCGGAGGCAATATGATGAAAAGGCCATCGAAATCGCCTTCCAAAGCCTCGAAGACTACCGGATCTGAGACGTTGAAATAAGTTATCGGCCTTATTACACCTTGTTTCTCCTTCACCAGTTCTGTCAGTTCATACAACCAGGAATGCTGGGCCGCCCAGATTGAAGGAGGCATGAGGAAACCTATGTTCAGCGAACGGTGTTTTTGAGGAACTGTTGAATTGGCCGAGAGCCTCCCGTTCTTATTCCTCTGGAGCACTCCTTCCTTCAGAAGGCTTTTCATTGCCTTCCGCACGGTCAGGTAGCTGACCCCGAGTTGGACTGCGAGTTTCCTTTCGCTTGGAAGACTGCTTGCCGTATATACTTTATCACAGAGCCTTTTTTTCATGATTTCGGCGACTTCAATATATTTTTTCTTTGACATAATTGGTTCCTTAAAATCTAATATTTCATCCTCTTCTGATATATTTTAATATGGATTCCTGCTCTTGTCAAGTAAAAATATAGCAAAAATTAATATATATATTGCAATTATGCTATATGTGTATTATTTTACTCGTAAAATAATAATATTCTATGTGATGATATAATAAAGAAAGGCATATATGAAAAAGCAGTTCATTGTATTGTCAGTGCTCTTCCTCGTGTCGGTGGCAGTCCCCTTTTCCATCAAGGCGGAAAATGAAATCCGAAAGCTGATCGATGATGCGGTTGCCAAAAAGGAGAAAAAAGTCGTCCTGCCTTCCGGAGTCCATAGGCTCAAACCGGTGAAAGCTGACGATGATTATCATATATACGTCAAAAACGTTTCAGATCTGGAAATCCAGGGGAATAATACTACGCTGGTATTTGAGAATTCCAAGGCCGGAGGAATTCTGTTCGAAAACTGCAAACGTGTGACCCTCAGCGGAATCACCATAGACTGGGATCCCGTTCCTTCCCCGCAGGGAAAGATAACTGCTATAAATCCGGAAGGCCCTTGGATTGAAATTCAGTCCGACAAGGGGTATCTGGAAGATCCGGAAATGTTCACCAAAGAGGGAGGTGCGTTGATCTATGATGCCAAGACTCGTCTTCTCAAGCGCGGATCATGGGATATCTTCGAGGCAAAGCTGTCAAAGGAACGCGAGGGAGTCCTGAGAATTACCGCAAAAAATTCAAATCAGGTCTCTTCGTGTGGTGCAGTCGTTGGAGATCTTCTTGTATTAAGAGGAAAGTCGGGGAAAATGGGAATTCGTCTCATCAACTGTTCTGATATGGTCGTTGAAAAAGTTACCCTCTGGTCGGCGCCAGGAATCGGCCTGCAGGAAATTGGCGGAGAAGGAGGCAATAAATATAATGGATTTACTGTTACAAGAGGTCCTGCCCCTGCCGGAGGAGCGGAACGCCTGATAAGCTCTGCGGCCGATGCATTCCACAGTTCAAATGTGCGCCGAGGCCCGCTTGTCGAGAACTGCGTCCTCGAATATCAGGGGGACGACGGCGTGGCGATACATGGCGCCTACATGCTTGTAGTTTCCGCCGGAGACTCTGACAAGCTCCTCGTTTCCCCGAAATATGCAGTGACATATAAGGACGGGGACCGTCTGAGAATTTATGACGGGAAGACCTACCAGTTGAAAAAAGAGACAAAAATCCTGTCTTTTTCCGCTGCGGAGAAGCCTGTGGCTCTGGAATCCATCAAGCAGTTATGGAAGCAGTATAAGCTGGGAGACGCGGCATCCGCAAAATATTACGATTTGAAAGTGGCTGAACCTTTCAAAGTGGAGGCTGGAGATCTTGTAGGTTCACCTGACTGGATAGGCAGCGGATTTACAGTAAGGAAGAATGTGATACGCAACAATCGCGCCCAGGGTATCCGGATAAAATCGACAGATGGAATAATCGAAGATAATCAGATTGAAGGTTGTTCGGCGACAGGAATCGCACTCGGTCCGGAATTGAACTACTGGATGGAAGGAGACTTTGTGCAGAATGTCACAGTAAGGAACAATACGATCCGCGATGTGAATACCGGGGCGAAAAGCATAAAACATGAGAAGGCCATCTTAGTAGGAGCGATCACAGTATACGCCCTGACTCCGGACAATGTCCTGCCGTCCTGCAAAGGGAACAGCAATCTCGTGATTGAAGGGAATACCATAGAGGACTGCGGCGGAATTGGAATGCTGATAACCTGTCTGAAGGATTCCATAATCAAAAACAACACTGTCGGAAATACCCGTATCATGAAGATCATGGAAGGCGGCAAGGTCTTTGGCGTAGATCCTGACGCATCAATCTATGTTGATGAATCCGAAAACGTCAAATTTGAAAATAACAAGCTCGGAGGGAAGGGGATTGTAACGGGCAGGAAAGCCCTGAATATAGGGAAGTGAGCCTTTGCGACGGCAATTGGAAATCGGACGCCTGTTGTAGTTTTCATCTTCCCGTGATACACTGTAAGATGAAAAAATTGGCCTATATATCTATCCTTTCGCTGATGCTCTGCGGATGCGGGGAGGATGCCCCTGCATCGAAGTCAGGCTCATCGTATATTCCTCCTGCCTTCAGCAAGGAGCCAGCCATCGGTGCAAATGCCCAGCCAGCAGCAGCTGCCAAAACAAGCACGGCATCTCTTTCCACTGGCAATAAGAATTCTGATGGCAAAGGAATGGGATTTGTCGAAGGTGCGGCAGCCGTCGTCGACTACGGAACTGGCGCAACTCCTCTCACAATCAAGAAAAAACAGGAACAGAAGATACAGCAGATACAGGACCAGCACAACAGGAACATGAATCGGGCGATTCAGGAATAGTCGTCGGTTATCGGTCGTCAGTGAATAGACTAAACAGTTGAGCCGATTTCAAAACTCGAATTTAAAGGAGCGCGGGTTTTCTTACCCGCGGAAATCTAACTCAAAACGGCGGACTGGAAAGTCCGCCCTCCGTTAATTTTGAATCGGCTCAGGGCAATTTTGAAATTGCCTCAGTTATTAGGCCAAATGATTCTGGCAGTTTTGAAACGAACTCAGCCCGTTTTTATCTTTCTGCCCTTTTGAAAATTTATCACAGGATAACACTGCCGGATAAAATAATTATAGAGCTCCCGAACTTTCGCATTTTCGAACTCTCGAACTTCCTTGCCGCGGCGTAGCTTCTTAGCGAAGTCGGGCGAACTTCAGAACTTCCCCTTTTTCCTCCACTCCCTTGGCGAGATGCCCTTTTTCGATTTGAACTGCCTGTTGAAGCTTGAGAGAGAGGTGTAACCGACTCTTCCGGCGATATCGATCACCGCGTCGGAAGTGTTTTCAAGAAGGTTCGCAGCCATGCTGATCCTCAGGTCATGGAGATATTTCTCGGGGGATTTCCTGACAGCCTTGTGGAAGAGCCGTCTCAGCGTCTCAACGCTCACATAGGTCCTTTTGGCGATCTCCCTGACAGTCACCTGTTCATGGTAATGGTTCCCGAGATAGTTCAAGGCCGGAGAAATCCTCTCAAGTGCGTTCCGGCTTATCTTGATGTTCCGAGACAAAGGTTCGGAGATATGTTCACCGGAAGCCCTGTCGACCTCGATCAGGAAACGGACCATGAGCGCCTTGAATGAGGTCTGGTAGTTTTTCTTCCTGCCGTTCAGCTCCGAAAGAAGCTTTTCAAACAGTTCGCTGATCAAGGGATATTTTTTTCTGGAGAAAACATAGGGAAATGATCTTCCACATAATCTGGATGTGGACAGTATATCCGTCTTTCCGCAGGAGTCGGCGAGAAATACAGGAGGCTCGAAAAAGAGAAAAGTCCAGTTGCTCCTGGTCCCGGAGGCGCTGCTTGCGAAATGCGCAGAAACCTCGTTGAAGACAGTCACATCGCCTTTCGAGTATGGAAGGATCCTGTCGCCGCAGATGAATATCCCGTTGCCTGCATGGCAGAATCCGATCTCAAGGCAGTCATGGACGTGTATGGTCTTGATCGGAGCATCCGTCTGATACCTGTTCCTCTCGACATAGACAGGGAAATCTGCAGGCAAGGTTTTTGTCTTCTTGTCGGATACTATCGGTATGAATGGACGTTTGCGCATGGTGTCCGCCTGCTTCTTCAATAGTTTTTATTAACTCATTGACTTTTTGGAAGATTCAATTATTTCAATGGATTTTTCCACTTCAGCTTTGGAAAACGTGAAAAATCCGAATCCGAGGAATAGAGGATGCATCCATGTTCTATTGCGAGAGCGGCAAGATGCGCGTCTGAGACAAGATTCGCCGAAGCCTGCCCTTCGACTATCAGTTCTTTCAAAATATCCCAATGATTGTCCGTTGGATGAATTAACCTTACGGACGGTTGTTCTGTCCAGCTCTGGACACGGCTGATGGCCTGGGAAATTGTAAGAGGATTGGAGAACACCCGTCTGTTCGTGCTTATTCTCAGGAAGGCGTTTATAGTTGTCCAGCAGAAACATACTGGCGATTCGTCGGAGAGCTGTTTGTCAAGCCAGAGCCGTGCCTTATGATTAAGAGGATTTAAAGTATCTTCGGCATAAAGCAATATGTTGGCATCAATCAGTATCATTTGGAATCATCCTCTTCAATACGCTCGAGGAGTTCCTGGATGTTGTCAATGTCATAGCCCTGTCTGAGCCCCATGGGATGAGGCCTGGTGGCGTAGGCTTTAGTCTTTATGGGCTTTTCCACCTTTTCGAGCCCGAGCCTCAGCGCGGAGTTGACCACATATCTGAAAGGACGTTTCAGCTTTGCGGAAATCCTCCTTGCCTTCTGTATGACATCGTCTTCAATTGTAATGGTAGTTCTCATGGAAACATTATAGCATCAGATAAAATGATGTCAAGGCATCAATTATAAATTTGCCACTTGCCGGCAAAGCATATTGTTGCTACGCCGCCTCGTTGAACTTGTTCTCAGGAATATATTTCGCCAGAAGCTCCTTCAATGCGGGAACATTATTATCGCCGACCAGCTTCCGGATAAGATCGAGATCTACAGGCTGGAGAGGCAGCTCCTGCTTCCGTGCGACATAGATGCGGTCGAAAGGAGTCCTCTGCACCTTCTCTTCGTCGGTAAGAAGCTCCTCATACTCCTTTTCACCTGGACGGAGTCCGGTTATCTTTATCTCAATGTCCTTGTCGGGGACAAGTCCGGACAGCTCGATAAGCTTCCTTGCCATGTCATATATCTTTACCGGCTCGCCCATTTCAAGGACCATGATATCGCGGTCGTTGCCGATGGTCCCGGCCTGGAGTACAAGATCAACTGCTTCGGGTATGGACATGAAATATCGGACGACATTTTTTGAAGTGACAGTCACCGGTCCGCCTTCCTTGATCTGCTGTTTGAAGAGGGGAATCACGCTTCCGCTGCTGTCGAGGACATTTCCGAAGCGGACCACGGTGAATTCAGTGGAATTCTTCTGGCGTTCGAGGCAGAGCCTTTCCGCGAGTCTTTTCGTCGAACCCATGACGCTGGTCGGGCAGATCGCCTTGTCTGTTGAAATAAGTACCAGCCTCTTGACATTGTATTTCTCGCAGGTTTCGATCACTATCGATGATCCCAGCACGTTCGTTTCAAATGCCATTGTCGGATTTTCCTCCATGAGGGGGACGTGCTTGTAGGCGGCGGCATGGTAGACTATCTCAACCTTGTTTTCAGACATCGCCTTTGAGACATTGTCCTTCGAACGTACATCCCCGATGATGCTGACAATCTTGAGCTCGGGATGTGCATTCCGCAGTTTCCGGCTTATATCGTAGAGGTTGAATTCAGAGAGTTCGAAGAGAACCAGGCATTCTGGTTTATATGCGGTGATTTGACGGCAGAGTTCGGAACCTATGCTTCCTCCTGCGCCAGTGACCATTATCCTCTTCCCATTTATAAATTTGGCGACGTCGGTCCTGTCCAGGTTCACAGGTTTTCTTCCGAGAAGATCCTCGATCTCGACGTTCTTAAGATGGGATACGTTGATCTTGCCGGAGGCGATGTCGGCATAGGTCGGGACCATCCTCAGGACGCAGTTTGAATCTTCCTTTTCAAGCTGGTCCATAATCTCCCTGATGAAGCTCGGTGACGAATATGGTGGCAGGAGAAGGATTTCCGAAATGTTGTATTTTTTTGCGAACCGCCCGGTCTCCTCAATTTCACCAAGCACTGGAACTCCGCGTATGGAAATCCCGGGATTCATGTCGTTGTCAATGATCCCGATGATGTCCCTGTTGCCCCATCCTGTGGAGAATGTCTGGATTATGTTGTTCGCAGATCCGGAGGATCCAAGTATGAGAGTCCTTATGAATTCCCTTTTCATGCCCTTGGCGGCCGCCTCCCTGATAATCCTGCTCAGCACCCTTTTACCTGAAACCGCAAAAAAGCAGATCATGAAGTCAAGTATGAGCACCGACCTTGAAAATCCCTGTAGATAATGTTCCCTGGAAAATATGATTATGACGAAGAGGAGCAAGCTGGACACAATGTTCGCAAGAAGTATCTGCGTCAGATCATAGATGCTCACATAGCGCCACATTCCGCTGTAGACCCCGAAGAAATAAAAGACCAGCAGCTTGACGACCACTACCAAGGGCAGGGCAGTATCAAGATAAGCTATCTCATTCACTGGGAACTGGAATTCAAACCTCAGATAGAAAGCCAGAAGGAAAGACAGTGCAATAGTGAACGCCGAAGTCAGAAAGACAAAGAATGTCTTTGCCGGGAAAAGTTTCTGGACAACTACTTCCAGCTGGCTGTTTAGCCACACAACTAGGCTGAATCTCTTCCTGCTGGTCATTTGACGATCCCTTTCAGCGTGCTTATGATCCTCTGGAAACTTTTCCTGGGAAGCCCCGGATAAAGTGGCATTGACAGGCACTGATCTGCAAGTTTCTCGGCAACAGGGAAATCCCCTTTTTTGAATCCGAACTTCTTTCTGTAATATGGATGGAGGTGGAGAGGTGTGTAATGGACGCTGCAACCTATCCCGGCCGCTTTCATCTTGTCATAGGCTTTGTTCCTGTGTATGCCTGTGACCGCACTGTCGATCCGGATAACATAAAGATGCCAGGAATGTTTCGTGCCCGGTTTCTCCTTCGGGAGGATGATGCCTAGCGTCCCCTTCAAGGCTTTGCCATATGCCTCCGCCAGTTTTTTCCTCTCGGCCATGAACTTGTTGGCCTTCTTCAGCTGATGAATGCCGAGTGAGGCGGCTATGTCTGTCATATTGTATTTGAATCCCGGCGCGACGATCTCGTAATACCACGTACCGGATTTCGTGAACCTTTTCCAGGCATCCTTGCTTATGCCATGGAGCGACATGATCCTCATCCTGTCGGCCCAGGCCTGGTTGTCGGTAGTCGCCATTCCGCCTTCGCCGGTGGTGATGGTCTTGTTCGCATAGAAGGAATAGCATGCGATATCAGCACCTTTTCCCGCATACTGCCATCTGCCTTTCTCATCCTTGTAATATGCGGGGCACACATGGGCGGCGTCATCGATGAGGAAAAGCCCGTGCTTCCTGCAGAGCTTCCTGCATTTATTGACATCATAAGGCTGTCCGCCGTAATGGACAGGAATTATCGCCTTTACTCCATTATGTTTTTTTGGGACTCCGACGACCTTTTCCCTGGATTTAATCCTCTTTATTATGTCCTCGGCCTGATCGAGATCTATGCAGAAATCATCTTCATTGACGTCCACGAGGACTGGTATTGCGTTGAAATAGCGGACGACTTCGGCGGTCGCCGCAAATGTCATCGTCGGGACGATCACCAGATCTCCCTCCCTGATGCCGACGGCCTCGAGCGCCAGGTGCAGCGCCGCAGTGCAGGAATTGACTGCGACTGCGAACTTCGCATCTGCGAATTTCGCAAAATCCGCCTCAAACTGTTTTGTCCGGGTGGCGGTCGTCAGCCATCCTGATTTCAGGCAGGCAATGACTTCCCGTATTTCCTCGGTGCCGATCGCCGGCCTGTGATAGTTTATAAAATTTTTATCCATAAAAATTTTATCCTTTCAAGACGACAAATATAGTTCCTATCAGGATTTTTACATCGTTTATGAAGCTAATGTTATTAACATAATCCTCGTATATTTCAAGTTTCCGGGGCAAAATCACCTTCCTGTATTCCTCCTCGGGATCTTTTGTGGCCGCCAGAAGATCTTCCTCGTTCCTGAACGTGATCGAGGCGGGATCCGTTATGCCAGGGCTAGATCTTAGGATTTTATCCCAGCGGTCCTGGTAGAGCTTGATGTACTGCTCGACTTCGGGACGGGGACCTACAAGGGACATCTCGCCCTTGAGGACATTTATGAGCTGTGGAAGCTCGTCGATCTTTGTCTTTCTCAGGATCCTCCCGATACGTGTTATCCTTGAATCTGAGCCAGGCTCGAAATCCTTTCCGTCGGTCTTTTCCTTTACGGCCATTGAGCGGAACTTGTAGATTTTAAAATAAACTCCGTTCCTTCCTCCACGTCTCTGAAGGAAAAACACGGGTCCTCTTGAGTCGATCTTTATGCAGACGGCGACAAATGCCAGAAAGAGGGACAGTACAATCAGCGCGGAAGCGGATATGATGAAATCAAAGAATCGTTTTAATGAGTTTTTATACATTATCTAAGTTTGACCAGGTAGTTTACGATCTTTGCCGCCGACTTTCCATTACCATAGGGCTTTGCAGAGGTCGCAGGAGGCTTTTTCCCTGCGAACTTCGCAAAGGAGGCGGTGATCTTTGTGGAATCAGCTCCGGTGATCCTGTTCCATCCGAGCTTCACTGTTTCAACCCATTCCGTCTCGTCCCTCATTGTTATGCATGGGATCCTGTAGAAGAAAGCCTCCTTCTGGATACCTCCCGAATCGGTGATGATCACGGATGCATTCTTTTCAAGCAGTATCATTTCAAGATAGCCTACAGGCTTGATGATCCTGACGTTCTTTGAAAGTGAAAGACCGTATTTACCGATAAATTTAACCGTCCGTGGATGGGCTGGATAGACAACTGTGGTTTTCCGGGAAATCATGTTTATCGCGTCAATGATCCCCGTCAGCCTCTTCTTGTCATCGGTGTTTTCCGCCCTGTGACAGGTCATAAGGGCGTATTTCCCCTTTACCAGAGACAATCTTCTTAAGGGATCGCATCTTTTTCCGGCAAGCTCAGCGAACATGATAGCGCAGTCGTACATCACATCACCTACGAGAACCGCTGATTTTCCCAGATTCTCATCTGCAAGATTTTTCATGGCAGTAATAGTCGAACAGAGATTGACGTCAGAAAGATGATCAGCGACGATCCTGTTAATTTCCTCTGGCATTTTCCGGTTGAATGAACGCATGCCGGCTTCGACATGGGCGATTGGAATGTGGAGCTTGGAAGCCGCGAGGGTGCCAGCCAGGGTTGAGTTGGTATCACCATATACAAGTACCATATCCGGTTTCTCCTTCAACAGCACCTTCTCCATCGCCTCGAGCATTTTTCCCGTCTGCTGCCCATGCAGGCCGGAACCTGCTTCAAGGTTATATTTTTCATGGGGAACTCCAAGTTCCCTGAAAAATATCTCGGACATTTCGTGGTCATAATGCTGTCCAGTATGGATTACGACTTCCTTCACAGCCTTTCGCCTTGCGATTTCCGCAGAAACGGCCGCCGCCTTTATGAACTGGGGCCTCGCTCCTATTATCGTGCAAATTTTCATGGATGGTACCTTGGATTTAAAACGTGGAAAATAAAGGGATAATATACCTTGGTTAGGGAGGGCTTACAATGAAGAAGGGAGGTAAAAATCAGTTCGCGGAAACTGTGATTTTCGCGATGATATGTGTACGGAGGAAAGGGGCGAGTGTTTCTAGCATGTCTGCTGCAAGAACTGAATGCGGGGCTATTGCCCTCGCCAGCGGAGGAGCAAGGGTGATCTTCTTGAATTTGCATTTCCAGGGGGCGAAAAGAGCAGCGACTTCGTTCTTGCCTACTCCGCTCACGTCTGGATTTTTTGGACTGTCATATATGAAATCATACCAGAGGATGAAACCATTTTTCCTGCAAACGCGTTTCATCTCGGAAGCTATCCTTTTTCTCGTGGCCCCGTCTTTTACCGAAGTGAACACAGTGGATTGGAAGACAATGTCGAAGGAATCGTCCTTCCATGGGAGTTCTGCGGCATTGCCTTGACGGATGTCAGCACCCTGTATCCTGCGTTTTGCGAATTCCGCACGCTTTGCGTCAAGTTCTATGCCGGCTAGGTTCTCAGGCATGAACCCGAAAGTCTGGAATTCCGCCAGCCATTGACCGTTTCCGCAACCTGTCTCGAGAAGGTTCACCTTCTCCACCCCGTCCGGATACGCCGATGCGAGTATCCTTCGGATCTCGCGCTGCCGTTTCTGGATCATGAAGAACGCGGCAGGATGAAGAGGGGAGTAAATGTTCATTTCATTATCTCCGTTAATTCCTTCATGAACTGGTCGGCCAGAACTGCCCGATTGAAGTTCTCTGACACGAATAATCTGCCTTTTTCGCCGAACTTTGCAAGATCGTCCTTAGCGAGTTTCGAAAACTCCATAATGGCTTCTGCAATCTTTTCTGGATTCTCGGGAGGGACGACCTTCGCGCATCCGCTCTTCAAGGCGACTTCAGCACCTTCCCCTTTTCCGCAGAATATAAACGGGATCTGCCCCGCCATCAGTTCAAAAATTTTCGAAGGGCGGGCCCCTTCGAAAATTTTTATGTCCTTGAGAGGTACGACGGATACGTCGAACAGGGACAACAGGCGAGGCATCTTCTCCCGCGAGACAGAATCGAAGAATTTCAGGTTGTTTAATCCCATTTCAGAAGCTTTCGCCTGAAGCGCTAATTTTTCCGGCCCGTCTCCGAACATTGCGAAGAATATCTTTTCATGCCTGAGGATTTTCGCGGCTTCCAGGATCTGTTCAAGCGCCTGGGACCTGCCGTGATTGCCTCCATATCCGACAACGAAACAGTCTTCTGGAATTCCCAGTTCCTTCTTAAGGGCGGGATCCGGCTTTTCCGGAGTGAACATCTCAAGATCAACGCCGTTGGGGAACAGGAATGTTTTTGCGGCGGGACATCTCTTCTTCACGCCTTCGACTATGCCCTCTGTCTGACACGACACAAGCGCGGATTTTTTGTAAAGCAGTTTTTCGAACCATTCCAGGAAGCTCAGCGCAGGACCTTTGCCAATCATTCCGAGCTGGACAGCGCTCTCCGGCCACAGGTCGCTTATGTTCATTGCAAGTCTTCTACTCTTGAATAATTTCAGGAACAGCGCCGTGAATCCGAGGAACAGGGGAGGGCTCTCGCAGATGAGGAAGTCTGATTTCTTCAGTTTGAACAGTCCGACTATGCTAGAGGATTTCACGAAGGAAAAATAGCATATCAGCTGCCTCAAGGTGCTCTTTTTGCTTGCAGGAAGTATCCAGCTGCGTATGACTCTTACACCGTCGATCTCCTCCGAATGGGAAAACTTCCCACGGTATTCAGGGAAAACTTTACAGCCCGGATAATTCGGCATTGCTGTCAGGACTGTGACCTCATGCCCTTTCAGCACCCAGCGCCGTGCCAGGTCATGGAGCCTGTTTTGTGGCGCCCCATGCTCCGGAGGATAGTATTGTGTTAGAATTGTTAGCTTCACGATTACTTCAAGATGTTTTTATTTAGGATGAAGGGGAATTTGAATTGCTTACGAATTTTCTCTTAACCTCAACTGTTTCTCCGAAATTTATCAATAAGCCGACTTCAATTCCAGTAGCTTTCAAATAATTCTTCAATATGATCTCGTGGATGTCGATTAAGCCTTCTATTGCCTTGGTTTCTACAATAATTGAATTTTCTACGAGTATGTCAGCAAAGCTTTCTTATATACTTTCTCAAGGAAGCCGGCACCAAGCTCATTATGAACCTGATAAGCACACTTTATTATCTTTTCCGTTAGTTCCTTATGTATATATTTAGCCATAGTTTTATCTCGAAGTCATCGAGAAGCTATATTTTTCATCCAATAATCCATGCAGAACAGTCTGAACATCCTTGTCGCGTCGAAGCTGCCGTCGATGATCTTCATCTGGATCTCCTGGAAGTCGTCTGAGATGAATTCCGAGACGGGATGGTTCTTTTCCGAAGCCCAGCTTATGAGATGCTTGTTGAACGGACCTGACTTCATCCATTTCTCCTGGGGAGTTTCAAATCCCTTCTTGTCCTTACGCCAGCAGATGTCCGATGGCAATTTGCCATCCATGGCTTTCCTGAAAAGATATTTTGTCCAGCCGTTTTTCATGTTCATCTCTGGTTTGACCGTCAGGAGCAGTTCAACAAGCCTGACGTCAAGGAACGGAACCCTGGATTCTATTGAGAACGCCATTGAATTCCTGTCCTCCCATTTCAGTAGACGGGGTAGATGTATCTTGAAGATTTCGGCCTTTCTGTATTCGTCCGGAGGGAGATTTCGAGCCGTCATGTGCCAGGAATACAGAGGATGTTCCGCGATCTCTGGCAGATATTTCTTTTTTATTTCGAAGGGGAGATGTTTTTCCGACCTCTTCCTGTATTCCATGTAGTTTAAAAAGCTCTGCCTGAAGATTTCGGGATTGCCGTAAGGTGTCAAAGCGCCAAGAATATCCGGAAGAAACGTCGGCAAGGGTGGTGTGAATTTCAAGCGGAAGAAGTCTTTCACCTGAAAATTGAGATTCATCATGTACGAGGGCCAGTATCCGGAGAAAAGCTCGTCGCCTCCCTGTCCGTCGAGGAGGACGGGGATTTTATTTTCTCGGGCCGCCTGCATTATCTTATACTGGGCGTACATGCTGATGCTGCCGACCGGTTCGTCATGCTGGCGCAGAAAAGCGGGAAGATCCTCGACAAGCTCTTTTTCATTCGGGAAGACTTTCACGTGAACGCTTGAAGTCCTGTCGATCACCTTTTTCATGAACGGCCGCTCATCCGCTGCGGGATCTTCGAAACAGGCGGAAAAAGCGGAGAAAGTCCGCGATGACGGGCTGAGATTTTTCATCTCCGCAAAAATTGAGGATGAATCTAGACCCCCGGAAAGACAGCCGCCAACGGGAACGTCCGAGCGAAGCCTGAAATTTACGGCGGAGGAAAAAATCTTTCCGATTTCAGGCACGATTCCCGCGTAATTATGCCTGCGAACCGAAAAACTGTCCGGATCCCAGTACTTGACGGGATTCACAAGGGGGGTATCAAGCGAAATCTCTGCGTAGGATGAAGGAGGGAAAGAAAAAACACCGCTGAAAAATGTTTCCGGCGGCGCTTCGTAGCCGGTTGTAAGATAGAGAAGGCATGAACTCCTGTTCGGCACGGCTTTAAAATCCGGAAGAGCAAAAAACTGTTTGAGCTCCGAGCCCACGGCCAGAAACCCATTTCGCGAAAGGAAATAAAGAGGTTTCACACCTATCCTGTCTCTTGACAGAATAAGTTTCCTCCTTTTTCTGTCGAGAATGACGAAAGCCCACATCCCGTTGAATTTCGAGAGGCATTTGGCGCCCCAGCGCCTGTAGGCTTCCAGCACGACCTCGGTGTCGCAGTGCGAACGGAGGACGACACCCTCATTTTCAAGCTCCCTTCTAAGCTCGATATGGTTGTATATCTCGCCGTTATAAACGATGGCGTGGCTTTTGTCCGCCGAGAACATCGGCTGGGAACCCGCTTCGGAAAGATCGATGATTGAAAGCCTGCGGTGTCCAAGACCAACATAAAATTTTTCTCCGTCCGCCTCGGGCAAACCTTCCGAGTCTGCGAATTTCGCAAAGCCACGCCCATCAGGGCCCCGGTGAGCGACCGCGTCGGTGAAGCGTGACAGTGTCCCGTTGTCAAGCAGGCCGCTTTTGTCGATTATACAGCTTATTCCGCACATGTTATTTCTTATGCTTTAAAATAAGTTCCTTGTAGGCATCTAGGAATTTCCCGGTGTTCTTCTTGAAATCGAATTTATCCTTGATCAATCCGACATTTATTTTGGAGGCGTTTTCCCTCATTTCGACATTGCCGGCGGTACTGATCATTGTCTCTGCAAGTTCAGGAATTGATATTTCAGGTTCTATGAGGGTTCCGTTGCGATCATCTTCTATAAGCGCTCTCGATGCCGGCATGTCGGTGACGATGGGATAGACTCCGCAGGCGCACGATTCGAGGAGTGAACTCGAGACTCCCTCTGATTCGATTACCGAAACATAAATATCGGAGCTCTGGAGCGTAATCGCCACTTTCTGCGGCTCAAGCCTTCCCGAAAAAGATACTTTTGCAGATATCCCCAAGGATTCTGCGAGATTTTCCAGGTTGGTCTTTTCAGTACCTTCCCCCATGATCCTCATGGAAGCTCCGGGGATTTTCACAAGTGCTATGCTGAAAGCTTTGAGGATACGGCTGATCTTGTATTCGGGGTAAAGAGAGCGCGAGGAAATGAAAATAGGATTTTCAGGTTCGATTTTCCTTTGAAGGGGCTTGAACAGATCAAGATCTATTCCCCGGTGCATGACAAGGATCTTTCTCTCGTCAGCTCCAAGTTCCTTGAGCCTGGGCAGCATGTTCTCGCCCCAGGCGTGTATGAGATCGGCCCTCCTGATCGCCTTCCTGGCGAAGAACTCGAGGAGCTTTCTCCTGAGATGGTTCGGTTTCGTGAGATAGGTTATCTGCTCGTTCTGCGCGGCGATTACCAGGGGATGGAAATCGGTGCATGAACAGAGATAGCCGTAGCTGGTCACACGATAACCGATTATGATGTCAGGCTTCTCCCTCTCAACAAGGTTTCTCAAGCTTCCGGCGCAGAGAAGGAAATTCAACCTCGCCGGAAGATGGGGATTGCCTATTGCAACAACGCCATCGGCGCTTTTATCAGCCCTGACCGAGGCAATGATGACTTCAACGCCAAGTTCCCTGAAGCCCTTCGCCCAGGCAAGCGTGTTGGCGCTTTTGTCGTCCGCACAAAGAAGGATTTTCATTTATAAATTTCTACGAAATTTATTTATTGTAAAATTCCTTGACGCAGTCTGCCACATACTTGATCTGGTCGGACGAGAGTTCCGGGTAGATCGGAAGAGCGGCAGTTTCGGCTGCGGCCTTTTCGGATTCCGGGAAATCGCCCTTCTTGTGTCCGAGAGCCTTGAAACAAGCCTGTTCATGCAGGCTGAGAGGATAGTATATCTCAGTCCCGATTCCCTTCTCGGTGAGGAATTTCCTCAGTTCGTCCCTCTTCGGAATCCTGATGACGTACTGGTTGAAGATGGAGACATTGTGCTTCTCGATGAAAGGGATGACAACTTGTTTTACGTCCTTCAGCAGCTCATTGTATTTTGCGGCGTTCTTGCGGCGCCCCTCGGACCATGAATTGAGATATTTGAGCTTCACTATGAGGATTGCGGCATGGATGGTGTCGAGACGGAAGTTTCCGCCGACTACCTGGTGGAAATATTTTGGCTTTGAACCGTGTCCGCGCATAATCTCGAGCTTCTCTCCGAGGACTGGATCCTGTGCGGTGATGATTCCGCCGTCGCCCGCCGTGCCGAGATTCTTCGACGGGAAGAAGCTGAAGCAACCGACAGTTCCGATGGAGCCTGCCTGTTTCCCCTTGTATGTCGAGCCGATACTCTGACATGCGTCCTCGATCACGAATAGATTTTGCTTCTTCGCGATCTCCATGATCGGATCCATGTCGGCCATCTGTCCGAAGAGATGTACGGGGATTATGGCCTTGGTCTTCTTCGTGATGGCCTTCTCGATCTTGGTGACATCTATATTGTAGGTCTTTGGATCGATGTCGACGAACACCGGTTTTGCGCCTGTCCTCCAGATGCAGCCGGCGGTAGCGAAGAATGTGAAGGGGGTGGTGATAACTTCATCACCGTTCCCGATGTTGAATGCCATGAGCGCGCAGAGCAGGGCGTCGGTGCCGCTGGAGACTCCTATCGCCGACTTGCATGTGGTGTATGCGGCGATCTGCTTCTCAAGCTCCTTCACCTGCGGTCCGTTGATGAACTGCTGGGATTCGAAGACGGCCTCTACGGCCTTCATTACTTCGTCTTTTATGGGTTTGAACTGGGCCTTCAAGTCAAGCAATGGAACATTCATTTGAGCTATTCCTTCATTTTAACCAATTTATTTGTATTTCAGCTTCCAGGGTTTTGAATTCCCTGTCACCTGTTACGAGTTCTCCATTTGTCATCTTCGCCAGTGCCGCGGCGAATGAATCAGCATATGAAATCCTGTTTTTCGATTTGAAACGCGACGCCTCTTTGACAATCTGCCAGTCTGCATCCCTGATTTCAATTCCCCAATTGACAATTGTGCTTATTGCCGCATCTGCCTCTTTTTCTGAAATTTCACGGGCAATTATATACCACACCTCTCCGAGATTGATGACACTCATCAGGATTTTATATTTGTTTTCCTGTGAACCTGAAATTAAAGAACTTATTTTTTCTGCAGATGGCTCGCCCTGAAGGTATGCCAGGACAGCCCAGGAGTCTAGGATAATTGGTTTAAGACCGCTCAAAATTCACGCTCCATCTTTTTATCGTTGGAAAGGGATTTGAGAAGCTTTTTATCCCGGTACATGGCAAAGCTTTCCTTGACTCGGCTCTGCCTTGAAAGTTGATTGGCAGGATAAGCAGATCTGTCCAGCCCTTTTTCCAAAAGGATTAGAATCTCATTGTTGAGGCTTCTGCGCTCCTTTATTGAAAGCATCTTGGCAGTCTCAAGAACTTCATCCGGAATATTTCTGACGGTTATCGATTTCATTGTCGTCTCTGGTTATATAATGTAACTATTATGGTTATATTATAATGTCAAAGTGAATTCATTCAAGGGGCTTTGTCTGGTTCTTCCACCTTCTTCGCATTTTTTTCAGATACAGCGATGATCGCGCCTAGCAGGTTTCCATCTTTTATTTTCCCTTCAGGATTTACAACCATCATCGAAAGATCACCGTCCAGGAAGAGCGCATTGTCGCAGCCCAATGACAGGAAGAATTCCGAGAAGTCATATAGGCTGGGAAATTTCTTCTGCTTTTCTCCTGTCTCTGTTATGGCAAAGACAATCTTTCCATCTTTGCCGATGCCGACTCCATTGCGGTGCTTGTGGTTTTTCGATGCGGGATCGAATTTGGGATGTATCTTGCCGTTTTGGACAAGCAAAGGACCGGATTGAAGCGCGATTTTAGGCTGGATATTTGATTTGGAATACTCATTGCTCTCCATGATTCCTGCTTTTCCATCAGAATCGACAAAAAATACACCATTGGGCTTGAGATAGAAATTTCCGTCGCCATCCTTGAGATTTAGAGGATTTAAGATTGCTCCATCCTCAATGTGAAGGCCAAGGAGATTCCCTTGGTCGAAAATTCCACCGTTCATCATGAAAACGACCTTGCGTCCGCCTGCTTCTATGATTGCCTGGACTTTTGAAAAACGTTGCAGCGGCTTCTCTGTCTTTTTATCCTTCCAGTAAAGTTCAATCTTCAGGGGATCGGTAATGTAGATCCTGTAGTTTGTATCCTTAAAGGTTGTTTCCTTATATTCGTCAGCAAAGATGCTTGCTTGGGAAAGGATGAACAATATGAAAATGAAGTATAGGCATTTCATGTTTAAATAACTAACATGCCTTACGGCATTACTAATTGTCTCGAAATAATATTGACATTATGCCAATTTTCAATTTAATCATAAATTCCGTCCGGAATTTATTTGAACTCATCGTAGGTCTTCTTGCCGACCTTCTTTTCCTCGGGCAGGGGAGATTCCTCGTCGAGATCAAGGCATTTGAGGACGCCCGGCTTGACTTCCTTGTATCTGAATCCGCTTTCCGGACAGGTCATGACGCCGTCCTTGTCGGGATTCTTGAGGACGTGCCCATGGCGGCTCATCCAGCCCTTTTGTTTTGCAGGGACTCCCATCATCAGGGCGTAGTCCGGAACATCCTTTGCAACTACGGCGCCGGCGGCTATGAAGCTATAACGTCCGAGCGTGATTCCGCAGACGACGGTGGCGTTTGCACCGATGGTAGTTCCGCGTTTGAAGATGGTCTTCTCGTAAAGTGAGTGGCGCAGGACCTGGCTTCTGGGATTTGTCACATTTGTCAGGACGCATGACGGTCCGAAGAAGACGTCGTCTTCGACGATAGCGCCGGTATAGATGGATACATTGTTCTGGATCTTCACGTTGTTGCCCATCTTCACGCCGTCGGCGATGCTGACGTTCTGTCCGATGATACAGTTCTCACCTATGACCGCGCCCTTGTAGATGTGTGAGAAATGCCAGATCTTCGTGCCTTTGCCGATTACTGCGCCTTCGTCTGCATATGAAGTCTCGTGTACGAAATAAGGAAGAGTTGCCATGTTTAAATATCCTTTCTGATAATTACAGCAAATGTTTTTCCGATATTCTTAAGAATGTAGGACAGTCGTCCCGGCTGTCGTCAAGAAACAGGCTGGACGCCTGTTTTACACTAAGGAACCCTTACAAGGAGAGGACCTGTCTTGTTTTTCTATTGATGTCTGGCAATCCTTGAGCACTTTGAGGACCTTGAGCCCTTCTTTGCCAGATGTGAGAGGTTCCTTGCCGGTTTCAACGGCTTTCAGGAACGCGCTGCATTCGGCTTTGAGGGGTTCCTCCCAGATATCTGAGATTTTGATGAAGGAAGGTTCTGCCTTCTGCGGGATAGGGATGCTGTTCTTCCATTCGATAGTATGTGAATAGGATATGAGTTTTTCGTCAGTCGGTTTAGTGTCCTCAAAGACTAGCATTCCCTTTGAGCCTGTCACGATCAGGCGCTGTTCCTTGAAAGGATTTAGCCAGCTTACGAATATATGGGCGCCGATGCCGGACGGGAACTTCAGATTGGTCATGGTTATGTCGGCGACCCCTGGGCTGAGGAAATAGCTTCCAGCGCAGTTGACATATGAGGGATTTTCATCGGTCAAGCTGAGAATTAGGGAAATGTCATGTGGGGCGAAAGACCAGAGTATGTTCTCCTCGGTACGGATCTTGCCGAGATTGAGTCGGTTGGAGTAGATGTACTGGAGCTTGCCTATTGTTCCATCGGCAATGATCTTCTTCATCTTGATGACGGCGGGATGATAATGGAGTATATGGCCGACAAAGAGGATCTTCTTCAGGGATTCCGCCAGTTTAATGAGTTCTTCGGCATCTTCGACTATTAATGAAAGGGGTTTTTCGACAAACACATTCTTCCCGGCCTTGAGCGCCTCGGACGCCTGCTGGTAGTGCATTACCGCAGGAGAGGCGATGAATACGGATTTTATTTCTCCATCCGAAAGTACGGATTTCAGATCTCCTGTGAACGATACGTCGGGATAGAGTTTCCCGAGGTTCGCCTTGACCGCGTCGGATGAATCGCAGACAGTCTTGAGGGCGCCAAGTTCATGGAGGCTCCTGGCTATGTTTTTTCCCCAGTATCCGGCTCCGATAAGTGCGGTGTTTTTCATGATCATTTTACCTTATTGAGGATATAGATTGATATTTAATATATTCCGTACAGCCAAAACTCAAAATCATTAACGAGAACTGGAGGATTCTTTTTCCGTTCATCACATCTGATCTGGAGGGGAGAGATGCTCCAGTATCATGCAATAATCTTTCATTATCTTGTCAGGATTGAACCTTTCAAGTATCTTCATCCTGCCCTCCATGATTTTTTTCCTGAAACAAGGATTTTGAGACAGGAAAAGGAGTTTGTCGGAGGCGGAAGGCACTTCTCTGTCAGATACTATTATCTTGCCTGTGATATCAGTTCCGAGTGGTTCGAGGATTTCCCATACGCCGCCTACATCTGTGGCAAGAATGGCACAGCCAGCATCAATAGCCTCAATCAAGGAGTTTGGCATTCCTTCGCTGACGGAGCTTAGAAAGAAAATATCTGCGGCGGGAAGAATTTTGCGGGCTGATTCCACTTCACCTGTGAGGACGAACCTGTCCTGGAGATTCATCTCCCGGATTTTATCTCTAATGCTTTTGTCTATGTCGCCTATGAGCAGACCGAAAATAATTTTATCGGATGAACTTGCTTTTTCAAAGACGGAAAGGAAAAATGGTAGATCTTTTTCAAATGAGTTCCGTCCGATTCCAGCTACAACAACTGCATCCTGAGGTATCCCCATCTTTTTCCTCAGGATGTTTCTCTCTTCGGCTCTTTTGCTGGGTTCAACTGAGCAGTGTTCATGGACAAACATATTGTAAACTACTGAAATATTTTCCATTGGAATTCCTTCAAGCGTCAGTTCTTTGGCAAGAAATCTTGAATTTACAACGAAATAGTTTGGCTTTAGGGAATATTTGTAATTTACAGGGCCGATTTGAGACTTTGCTATGAAAAGATCCCCTCTTAGGGAACCGATGAATTTGATGCCGGGACATACAATGAAGAATGCGTTGGTGTAAAAGCTCCAGGAGAAGACAATACTTGCTCTTTTTTTAAAAACCAGCCAGGCGAATTTTACGAACTTTAATATCTTTGGTATGTTGCCAAGGAATATGACGGGTACTAAAAGTTCATCCCTGATCTGTTTCTCCCATCGGCTTTCAGTGCATATTGAGCTTACAACGACAACGGGAGAGTATTTGTCTTTGTCGAGATATTTCAGAAAAAGATAAAGCTGTTTTTCAGAGCCTCCGTTTCCGAGCTGGCCAATAAGGCAAATAATTGTTATTTTGATTTCCATAATTCAGAAAGCCCTTATATTTATAAGGATTGCTCTTATAATTCCGGATTGTGTTTGTTCATCCAAACCTGAATTCCGCAAAGCATGAATATCCTCTGGTAAATCTGGTGCCTGCTCAGAGTGCTGTAATTCACGGGACTCGGATCTGTGAATTTATCGAAAAGCGAAACGACAGTCTTCTTGTTGTTTAGAATCCTCCATATGCCTTCACCGTCTTTCTGAGAAAACAGGAGATCCTTTATATATGTGCTGAGAGAACCTTTGCTCCATGAGTCAAACGGGATGCCAAATCCCTGCTTCCTCCTGTTCCCTATAATAGATGAGACATTCTTCCTCATGATTTCACGCAGAAGATATTTGCACTCTTTACCTCTGATTTTCATTCCGATAGGGAGCTTAGCTGCAAAGTCAATGACTTCATTATCAAGGAAAGGAACTCTGACTTCTATGCCATGGGCTGAGCTTGCAATATCCACTTTTCTCAAATAATCCGCCTGGAGGTTAAGGTTTAATTCAGTACCCATAAGCATGTTCCCGATGCCAGTCTCTTTATCATTGGGGATGAATTTCTCCATCCTAGACCAGGTGGGGTCGTCTTTCACCTGAAGCAGAAAAGATTTATTGCACATTCTTATTTTTTCTTCTTCAGTGAAATATGAATGGAGGAGACAGAACAATTCCGGTATTCCGACCTTTGAAAAAGCAATTGCCTTCCTAAACTGCCTAAGTTTTTCACTTCCTAGAAATGAGGAATTAAACGATAGCATGTTGCACAGGATGTCTTTCATGGGGAGATTTCTAAGCCCGTAAATGGACGACACATACCTGATTCGATCATAACCTCCGAAAAGCTCATCTCCTCCGTCCCCGGATATGACAGTCTTGACGTGTTTTTTCATTTCAGCGCTTATCAGATATGTTGGTACAGATGAACTGTCGCCGAAAGGTTCGTCATACTGGGAAAGGACTTTTTCAAGCATGTCCGGTGAGCCTTTCGATACTTCGATGACGTGGTGGTTGGAACCGCAAATTCGTGCAATCTCTTCGGAATATTGTGACTCGTCAAAGGAAAACTCGGGAAATTTAACATTGAATGTGCTGAGTTTTTCTTTTATCCTATTATTGGTGATGAGATAGACGAGAAGGGAAGAATCAATTCCTCCTGAAAGAAATGCTCCCAGAGGCACGTCGGAACGGATATGGAATTTCAGGGATCTGCATAGGACATCTACTGCCTTGTCGATTGCTTCATCCTCGGAAATAGGTGATTTGGAAATTTCCCATTTCCAGTATCTTTTGAGAACGGAATCAGCCCCATGCCGGACTATTCCATAATGGGCAGGAGGGAAATTGGATATATCCTGCCAGCAGGTCTTTGGTGGTATTGGAAAGCCAAGCGTGAGGAAATCGTTCAGTCCGGTGAAATCGGCTCTCCTTGACACTTCGGGAATTGTAAGCAAAGCTTTGATTTCTGAAGCGAAAAAAAGGCTTCCGCCTTTTTCTGACCAATACAAAGGTTTTATTCCGGTTCTGTCCCTGCCCAGATACAGAGTCCTTTCTATCCTGTCAAAAACTGCAAAGGCGAACATTCCTCTGAACTTTTTAATTCCTTCCCCGATGCTCCAGATTCTAATGCTTTCGGCGATAACCTCCGTATCGGAATTTGTCCTGAACTTGCAGCCATGTTTTACAAGTTCATCCCTGAGCTCTAAATAATTATAGATTTCACCGTTAAAAATAGTTACATAACGGCCGTCTTGCGAATGCATGGGCTGCATTCCAGTAGCAATATCAATTATCGCAAGGCGGCGGTGTGCAAGTCCGGTCCCGTTTTCAAGAAAACTCCCCTCGCCATCAGGCCCTCTATGGGATAACGACATGTTCATCCTGTCTAGAATATCCCTGCCTGCAGGATTCAAGTAATTGAAGAAACCGCTGATCCCGCACATATTAAGAATGGCCTTTTAGTGTTTTATATAAACCTATATACTTGCCGGTCACCTTTTCCCACTCATAAAAGTCTTTTGCATGATTGATTGAATTTTCTGACAGACTGGAGGAAAGTTCCTTGTCATTGATGAGCTTAAAGATCATTTCCGCGAGCGCTTCGGGATTTCCAACGGGCGCCTTGAGACCGTTTAGACCGTCCAATATCACATCCCTGACGCCTGGAGCGTCAGTTGTTATTATGGGCAGTCCAGCCGCCATGGCCTCTACAAGAACCATCCCGAAGGTCTCTATCAGTGTCGGAAGGACGAAGATATCTGCGGCGCAGTATAGCTCAATCAGTTCGGAAGAGGGAAGGGAGAATACCTCTCCTCCGGATTTTGCCATATTTTCAATGGTTTTGATTTCAACAGCGCTCTCAGGGAATTTTCCAAGTATTTCAGAAGTGTTCTTTCCTGCGACGACCCATTGGAAATCCAATCCCTTTGCCTTAAGCATTTTTACGGTCTGAGGGATTAAGTCGAATCCCTTTTTAGGGTGATATCGGCCGACAGTCAGAATCAATGTCTTGTTTTCATCAAGACCGAATTTCCTTCTGACTGCTTTCCTGTCGAGACCGGCTTTGATCTCCGCGAATTTCGCAGTGTCAACTCCGTTTGGGATGATATGGATCTTCTTTTCCGGAATTCCAAGCTTCAGATATTCCTCTTTGACGCTCGGGGTCAGGGCGACAAAACCGTCGAACAAGGGATATTTCTCCATGACAAGATTGTCTATTTTCTCATCAAGGCGATATCCGTAGCCTATTTCATGGTATTTCTGGATGTCCTCCCCACAGCATCGCAGGACACAGGGGATTTTGTTTTTACGGAAAAAATCCACGGCGTAGATGCCAAGGGGATATCCCATGGTGACCTGCCAGAGATCGAAGCGATGCTTCTCCTGAAGACTTGAAAGCTTATGCTCGAGATAAAATTTGCCGGCAGCAGGGAATTTTCTTAGAAGTCCGCAGGTCCTGTTGAATATGTGTATTACTTCATAGCTTATCTCCGGTCTTGACTCCGGGGCAGGGGTGGTGCTTATGACTGTAGCGCTATGGCCTGCCTTGGACAGGCTCTCGCAGATATTGTGGACGCATATCTCCGCCCCTCCGAGATACGGATAGAACTGTGCTATGAGATGCGCGATTTTCATCAGTCAACCCTCTTTATGCTGAACTTGCGGAGCAGAATATCCCCCTTGAACTGGCCCCGGATCGTAAGAAAAAGATTGCCGTCTTCCTGGATAGGCTTTTCTTCTGTCATTGATTTCCACTTCCATTTGTCTAAATTCCTGACCCCGTCGATTGAGGTGAGATAGACAGTTTTCCTTGTTCCGTCAGGGACTATCTGTTCCAATAGCATTTCCACGTTTCCTGAAGAGAAGTTCTCGCTTTTGACGTAGCCCTCAACGCCGAACCTCATGCCTTTGTAAACGGGTGTCGCCCTGGAACTGATGGAAATTTCACCGGGATTTCCAGAGCTCAAACGCAATATGTTCTGGCCTTCGGATTTCTCAACTGAAATTTTCTGAGTGTCCGGATTTTCCAGCTGTATCACCCAGCCCTTGAGAGGATTGGACTGTGAAACAGGCGAGTTCAAGCTGGGAATTTCAAGTTGGACCTCGCCCTTGGGGGGAATAGCCGCGGACAAGGACATGCTTCCATAGACGGTCTTCTGAAGTTTTTTAATCTCCTTGCTGGCGTCCGCAAGGTTCTTTTTCGCATTATCAGCTTCTCTTTTCGCCTTGACGGCAGCTGTCTTCTCCGACGAATAGAAGAAGACAAGAATGAAAAGGAATGCCGCGGAAATTACGAGAAGGATGAGGAGCACCAGCCTGGTCTTCTTAAGGCTTGATACGGCCTTCTGCAGATTGGCGGTTTCTGCTCCGGTTTTGACGGAATTTTCTACGCTTACCCTGTGGAAATCGATTATGTCCCTGATAGAACGCGGTGCCTGCTTGTGATAGATGTCGATGAAATAGGTTGCAGTCTCAGGGAGGCGGTTCTTCTTCTGTTCGCTGATGTATTCTTCAATGTCGAATGCGACTTTCCTGAACAGTACATCCTTTTTTTCCGTGTCGAAGATGCAGTAGCAGGCGCGGATGTCATTGTCGCGGGGTTGGCCGACGGAGCCGACATTTACGATGTATCTCTTCTCGTCCTCGATGCCGAAATCCATTGGCTCGAGCCAGTGCGCGACTCGCCTGTCGCCCATCACGAAGAGCCCAGGGACATGGCTGTGTCCTACGAAAAGGACCTGCTCGGGGCATGATTTGAACGAGTCCTCGGCATCAACTGGTTCGAGGATGTATCCGAACCTTCCGGGATTTGAGAATTCAGCGTGCGCACATCTGAAATTCCCCCCTTTGGCGTCGAGAGGGAGTGAGTTGAAGAACTTTGCGGCCTTCCTGTCCAGCGAATTACAAGTCCATTCGATCAGCTTCTTCGCATTGTCATTGAAGCAGTCCGGAGAAAGCTTGCCGCCTATGACGGCATCATGGTTTCCAAGGATGAAATGATGGATCTTCGAATAGGCTATTTCAAGGACTTCCGCAGGGCTGGGACCGTATCCGACAATATCACCGAGACAGATTATTTCATCTATGTCACCGCTTGCGATGTCCGCAAGGACAGATTTCAATGCAGGCCTGTTGGCATGTAGATCGGAGATTATGGCGTATCGCATATAGATTTTGTGGAAATCTTCATTTCCTGGTTATCAGGTAATTCCCGACGACCAGAACGTCAAGTTCCGAGTTGAGGTAGACATCTATGGCGTCGCATGCGCCCTGGACTATCGGGAAGCCGTGCAGGTTGAAGGATGTGTTGAGAACCGTAGGTATTCCAGTCTTCTGGAAGAATTTTGAAATTATATCATAGAATTCAGGATAGATTTTCTGACTGACGGTCTGAGCGCGTGCAGTCTTGTCCGCTTGATGTATTCCTGCCACAATCTTGTCGTACATCGCCGGTTTTACATCGAACGTGAACATCATGTATGGAGAATAGGATTTCTTGAGGGAATTTGGCACATCGACAACCAGGTCGAGTTTGTCCTCCATTGACGCCGGTGCGAACGGCATCCAGAAGTCACGCTTCTTGATTGCCGCATTGATCTTGTTTATGATCCTCATGTCGTCTGGGGAGGCGAGGATGGACCTGTTGCCAAGAGCCCTTGCGCCGAATTCCATTTTTCCGGAGCATCTTGCGACGATCTTCCTTGCGATCAGGAGTTCCACGACTTTCCCGTTAATGTCTGCAACCTTCTCGAAGCTGACCTTGTCCTTATACTTGTTCATGGCTTCTTCAATGTCGAATGTGGCTTCTGTTCCTACACAGCATCCTTCGAACACAATCTCCGGTGAGTTTTCCTTCCGAAGCTTCTGGTACCCGAGGAAGGCTGCTCCAAAGGCGTTCGACTCATCACCGCAGGAAGGGAATGCGTTAACAAATTCGACTTCAGGAATTTCGGATATGAGCTTGTTGGCCTTTACATTCATGAAGAATCCGCCTGTGAGAAGGACTTTCTTTATTCCCGTCTGTTTTATTCCTGCCTTCACCCATTTGATTGCGACTTCTTCTGCGAGCAGCTGGAGTCCGGCGGACAAGGTGTCGAAGCGCACACCGAGTACCGACTTGTAGAGGTCATGGATCAGCTGCTGCTTCTGCGGGCTCCCCGAATTCCGGAGATCCTGATATTTCGGGGTATTAGTAAATACTAGAGGATTTTCATCGGAGAAGCCTATGAACTGGTAAAGCATTTCCTTTGCGATATCCGCATATTTCGGCTGTGCATAAGGGGCGAGCCCCATCAGTTTATATTCATGTTCATGTGGCATGAATCCCATTATGTATGTTATGTGTGCGTAGAGGCAGGCGGGAGAAAATGAATCTGATGCAGCGATTTCCTCAAGCTTGTTCTCATGCCCGATATAGACTGCGCTGGTCCTGCCGTCGCCACCGCCGTCCAAGGAGAAGATCAGGTATTTGTCATTTTTATTCTCTGCAAGTCCATAATAGGCTGAAGAGGCGTGGCAGAGATGATGGTCGAATCTTTCATGTTTTGAAGTGAGATGGTATTCTTCAAGATAATCATCAAGCTTCTTTATATTCTCCTTCTTTTCGGCATGTGCAAACTTCTGGAGCCCCTTCTGCGCGAGTTTCGCAAAAATGTTCTCGCGATCACCGAACCAGATCTTCTTTATCTCCCCATACCTGTCATGGAACTTGTTTAGATCTTCGTTCCTGCTGTGCGGGATCTTTGAACTTTTTCCAGCAACACAGACCTTGTCTACCTGGTCGAGGGTAATCCCGCCGGCCTTGAGCGCAGCCTGGATGGACAACGTCGGAAATCCGGGCTGGTTCTTTATCTTTGAAAGGCGTTCCTCCTGGATTCCAAAGACAATCTTGTTGTCCTTCATCAGGATCGCGGATGAATTAAGCCCTGTGTTTATTCCTAAGATATGCATGGGATATGTTTCCTCGTTAAATGGGTTATAAGTAATTTTAAATCAAAAAAGGAAATAATCGAATTAAATTTTCAAGAAAGTGCCAAGAGTAAGCATTGTCTGGACAAGGTCTCCACTGATGCCTGGGATGTTCTCTCCGTTGAGCCAGCGTGGAAATTCTCCCCTGATCTTCTGGACGTCAAGGAATCCAGCTTCCTCGAGAGTGTCAGACTTGCACAGGTCGATCACGGCGTTTTTAAGCCCAGGCTGGTTGCGGAGCGCGTGTTCCCTGGAGGGCCATGTCCGTTCCATCCATTCAGGCTTGTCATCTTTTGGGAAAATTTTGCGTTTGACGGCGCCGGCAAGCTGGTAGACAGTCTGAGTGAAAGCCGAGGCTGTCACCGGAAGATTCGTATTGGCGCTCCAGATTTCAGCAAGGCGCGGATCAAGTACTTCCAGGCATCTCTTCTCGATCCTGCCGGTGAAACGCTGTTCGACCGGCAATGAAAGATAAAGGTCGAATATGTCGTTGTCGAATGAGATCACCCTCTGTTCCGCGAGCGTTGCGATTGTCGCATGGTTCGGATAGCTGTAGTGCCGCGACAGATGGTGGAAGGTAAGGTATTCCCATAGATCATTTGATGAATCGGTCAGGTTTTTACCTTCGGAAAGAACTGTTGAGATGCTTTCACGCTGGAAGGACTGGAGTCCGGGACGCCGTTCCGTCCGTATGAAACTCCATATGTCCGCCTGCTTTATCCTGTAGGAGACATTAGAAATGAAGAAGGAGACAAGGTCGTCCGGAAGTTCAAGCAGGGTCTTGTAATAAAGTGTCCTGCCACCGAGGACAACTGGTTTGCCAGGAATATACATGCCCTGGAACATGTAGTCGAAACCGTGACCATGAAAACATACGTCGGCGTTCTGCTTCACCACTTCGCTGAATCCGAGGAAGATCCCATGGTCATAGTTGTACATCCCCCCTATGATCTTGACCGAAGGCTCGAGTATCTGGGAATAATGTTCTGGATGAAGCTTTAGGAATATATGTTTCGCGCCTTTTGTATGCGCAATTTCTCTGGCAGTGCGAAGTTCGCGGTTTTCAGAGATGGTGGCTGTAAAACAAGTAGGGAAGTTCTTCTCGAATGCAGCAAGCACTGATCTCGAATCCATCCCGCCACTTAGGAAATGGCCATAGCGTTTACCATCGCTAGTCTTATTCCTGACGGATCTCTCCACAAGTTCCGCGAGCCTGTAGGCGTTTTCTTCCAATGAAGCATTGTTCTTCTGGTAGTTCCTCTGCCAATAACGTTCCAAGGAAAGTTCTTTGCCTTCAACATCGAGAATTGAGGCGTCAGGCAGGAACAGGACATCGTGAAGGAATGTCTTTGTCCCGAGAAGCCTCTGAAAGAAAAGGAATTCGCATAATGCTTCCTGGTTGATCTTCAGGCCAAGCGTTTTCCTGATCTGCCAAACGCTTGTGAAATATGGAGTGGCATGAAATTCTCCTGAAACCTTATTATGGCAGTAATAAAAGGGAATCGATGTAAACCTGTCATTTATAATTTTCAATCCGCCGTTGGCGCGATTGAAAATTATAAATAGGAACTCACCGTTTATCTCCTTGGAGAGCCTTTCTGGAAGATTTGTGTCCTCGGAAACCGTCTTGACGGCTTTTTCCCGATCGATCCTGTCACCGATGACCGGGCTTCCCAGCAGGATTATGCATTTGTCTCCGATCTCCTTGATGAGAGGGGGAGGATTGACATCCGAAAAGGTAAGAGAAAGCTTTAATTTTTCCGTTTCCACGGAAAAATTAATGTTCTTTGTTCCCTTTATATCTTTTCTTTTGTCGCTTAGCGACAAAAGAAAAGATGGTATTGAAAATACAGGTTTGAATTCAGCAGAATCCATAGCTATACCGACATCCTGAATATTTTCAACCATCTGTTTGTTGTGATCAAGTTCCACCAGACAGGATCGAAGGTGCGTTTGCCATCATAAAATTCTCCCACACCCTGCAGGACGATGTCCCTGTTTACAAACGGTAGATTGGCTGCGTCGTTGATATTGTCCATGAAGAACGGTTTTATCTCATTTCCGAGCCATGATGGGATTGGGCTCGAATAACCCTGTTTGTCACCCCTGTTTATAATAGTTTCCGGAACAATGTCCTTCATGGCAGTTCTCAGAATACGTTTAGTAGTACCGTTACTGATCTTGTATCTGTCCGGCAGGTTTACGCAGAACTCCACAAGCCTGTAATCGAGGAAAGGAACTCTGGTCTCCCTCGAATGTGCCATTGAATTCCTGTCGACGTTGTGAAGGATATACCTCAGGATTTGGAGTCTGGCCTTGTGCATATCCTTGACAGAAGGCTGTTCCCTTCGGATAGGAATCTCAGGAACTTTTGTTGAATCGAGAATTGCTTCGGCATTGATTGCGGGATTAGCAGGATATTTCACAAATGAGGGGAATGCGAGCCTGCCAAATTTCCTGAGGATGATTTTTGGACTGTATCCATGTTTCCTGCGAAGGGAGATGAGCTGCAGGAGTGACTGGGGGATTTTCTTGGTCCTGAGCAGATCATAGATCATGCTCCAGAAAAAATCCCTGTATCCACAGATTATCTCGTCGCCACCCTGGCCTTCGATTATGACTTTCCTGAAATCATTGTCTTCCTGGATATGCTTATATAGGAGCCAGTGTGGAACGGGCGAGCCGTGCCTTACCGGTATGTCATTATGCCATATGACAAGGTCGAGATAATCCGCGACTTCAGAAGGCTTTGGGAAGTGCAGCGAGGACATTGCTCCGGTATGCTTGAGAACCTCGTTGATGTATTTCCTTTCGTCCACCGGGCTGTTCTCATAGCAGGAGGAAAAGGTTTTCAGTGTTGCATCGCTTTTCCTTGGAATCTTTGTACACATCCCTACCAGCGATGAAGAATCAAGTCCTCCGGAGAGAAGGAATCCTACCGGTACATCCGCCCGCAGCCTGAGCTTGATGGAATCAGTCAGAAGTTCCTGGAACCTTTCAACGGCATGATCATATTTGATGCTTGATGTACGCCGGAAATTGAGTTCGTACCACTTTTCAGTCTTGAATGGGCGTCCGGGCCTCCATTTTGAGAAGTCAATTTCAGCGTAGGATCCGGGCTCGAGTTCCTGCACGCCTTTCCATAGGGTTTCATCGTCATAGTCGAAATCGCTGCTGTTGAGGAAATGATAAAGCTTTCCCATGTTGACTTCCGCCCGGAATCCGGGTATGCAGCAGAACTGCTTTATCTCGGAAGCGGCGCAGAAGATCCCGGCCTTGTTCCAGAAATACATCGGTTTGATTCCAAAACGATCCCGTGCAAAAAAGAGCTTCTGATTCTTCTTCTCGTAGATGCAGAAGGCGAACATGCCGTTGAATTTCTTCAGGCATTCCTTTCCCCATTTTTGGTAGGCGGCGAGAATTACCTCAGTATCCGATTGCGTGCGAAATTCGCAGCCAGACGAACTCAGCTCCCTTTTGAGCTCAAGATAGTTATATATCTCCCCGTTGTAGACGATCCAGAAATCACCATGATCATATGAAAGCGGCTGGTTGGACCTGGGATCGAGATCAATTATCGCAAGGCGGCGATGTCCGAATGACATCGGGCCAAGGTTAGTCTCGAAGTTAACTACCCCGAATGCGTCCGGTCCGCGATGCCTTATTATCTCCAGGGCGTAATGCCCGGAGGTGATTACCTCATCGCCAATATGTACAAGTATTCCGCACATGATTTCAATTTAGAAAGTAGAATTTAGAAATTAGAAAACATTAATTCTAAAGTACAGTACCACAGTTTAATTTTTTGCCTATTGAAGTAAATATTGCAAGAAGTTCGGAGGATTCCTTCAACAAGGGCAGGAATTGGAATCTGTCGAACAAATCTGTTTCGTCCATCAGTTCAAGCCAATATTGGGTTTCTGAAGATTGTTTCTGGACAATTCCAATTTTATGTTTGAAATCGTCTTTCGATTCGGCTCGATTAGCTTCACGATAGTTTGCCCCGATGGAAGTTCCAGATTTCAGTAGCTGATATGAAAGGACATCATTAATATTGGAGCGAGGGAGGACGGAAATAAACTTAATAAGATTAATTGAGAATAATTTTGTTCTTCTTTCAAGATCAGCTTTCTTTGAGGATCCTATCATGCTATCTCTCCTCCTTTTCTTAATTGGTTGTTTTCTAAATTCTAATTTTTAAATACACAAACTCTTCCATCCATCCTCGAAGAAGATCCGGTGCCAGAGTTCTAAGTTGAAATATGTCCAGAGATATCCGCTGTTGACTTCCCGGTATGAACCGTTTTTATGGGAGGAATAAATATGGTTGAAGTGGCTTTGATCAATAAAGGAACGGGATCTAAAGCTGTTGGATTCAACTGTTGCTGAATACAGCCTGCTATAAGGACCTTCCCGGTTCAACCAGACGTCGATTGGCGTTCCGAATCCGATTTTCTTCCTGTATATCTGGTCGTTGTCGATATATTTTTCCGCCACTTTCTTCAATACGGCCTTCCTCTCCCCATTGAACACTCGCATTTCATAGGGTATTGAGTTGGCAAGCCTGAACATGGGAACAGTGCAGAACGGGACTCTGAGCTCCATTGAGGCCGCCATCCCCATCCTGTCCGCGCGCCAGAACCATTGCGCAAGATCGCAATCCTGATCCTGGAGAAGCGCTTCATTCAAGACATCTCCTCCTGCCTCCTCAATTGCCTTCAATCTTCCAGTAAAAGATGAATCGTCGCCTTTCAGGAGCTTGTCAGTCAGGTTGAGATCCGAGTAGGAAAGGACATACATTGCCGGATTATACCGGGTTATATTGAATATGCTCTTTCCTGTGAGTTTGAACAAGATTTCGCGGATTGCCGGATTCCTATGCAGGAATGACCTTGTCCTGAGTGTCCTTATCGACGAAGGAAGAAATCTTGAATATCCGAGGAAGGACTCATCGGCGCCTTCTCCGGCTAGCATGACAGTTATGTATTTCCTGGCCTTTTCCGCCAGGAAATACGTGCATACTGAATTTGGATCGTTGATCGGATGTTCAAAATACCATAACGATTTCATGAGAAGATCTGTGAAATCACCTTCACCCATCGGGAAATCGTGATGTTCCGTGTTATATCTTGAGGACACTCGTTTCTGATATTCAGACTCATCATAAGATGATTCCTTGAAAGAGATGGAGAAGGTATGGAACTTTTTTCTGACCTGCCGGGACGCCATCGCAGCGATCAGGCTTGAATCGACGCCCCCGCTGAGCTGTACACCAAGTTCAACGTCGCTTCTTAGATGGAGCCTTACACTTTCCTCAAGGCTCTTTTCAACTTCGGTGCAGGCTTCTTCAAATGATTTTGAATAGTCAGGCTTGAACGTCCCAGATAGATTAAAATATTCCTTTTCGGAAAAACATCCATCCTTGTACTCCATAAAATGGCCTGCTTCGAGGCTGAACACATTTTTGAACAGGGTATTCTTTCCAACGACTGACCTGAAGACAAGGTATTCGTTGACTGAGTTCAGATTTGGTTCAAGGCTGCAATACGGAAGGAGTGATTTTATCTCGCTGCAGAAGACATGGTTGTCAGCATCCTCGTAATGGAAAAGAGGCTTGATACCGAGCTGATCTCTGGATAGGAAAACGGTTTTCTCCTTGAGATCAGCGATAATGAATGCAAACATTCCAATGAATTTAGACATGCATTGCGTGCCCCATTTCCGATATGCAGCAAGTATGACCTCGGTGTCGGTATGCGACTGGAAGGGATAATTCTCCTTTTCAAGCTCATTGCGGATTTCGCAGTAGTTGTAGATTTCGCCGTTGAACACTATGACGTGACGGCCGTCATGGGAGATCATCGGCTGGTGTCCCTTGGAGCTCAGATCTATGATGCTCAGCCTGCGGAAACCCAGCGCGAGCCAGTCTTCATGGAAGAAGAAACCCTCATCGTCAGGGCCGCGATGTGTTATCATGCCTGTCATTTCCCTGAGTTTGTTCTCGGGGAACCGGCTTTTCTTCTTTGAAATTATTCCAACGAAACCGCACATGATATAGAAGTTCTAAAGTTCGCGAGTTCGAAAATGCGAAAGTTGTAATTTAAATTCGAAATATTGGAAATTGCAACTTCTGCACTTCTTATCTCTTTTTGCTGGTTTTTGATATTGATGTGAATAATGATAATAATTCTTTTGATTCCTTTATTAATGGAATCAACTGATCCGAAGCATGCTTGTCAAGGATATGGCTTTCGTCAATTACCTCAAGCCAGTATTCCGTTTCAGATGCTTCTTTCTCAACTATCCCGATCTTGTGGATAAAATCGCTTTTCGATTCTGCCCTGTTTGCCTCGCGGTAATTTGATCCAATCGCTGTTCCAGCCTTCAAGAGTTGTATTATTAAGGCTTCAGGAAGATTCAGTTTGCGCAGATATATGCAGAATCGTACGACAGCGATTGCAAAAGCCTTTGTACGCTTTTCCAATCTTAACTTAAATTCCCGATTATCCATGTTTTTGTCAAATCCACCATTATTTTATTACTAACTCCCGAACTTCCGCATTCCCGAACTTCCGCACTTTCAGCTTAGGGACTGACTGTCAACCATCTGGCGGAACCTGCCATTTTTTTCATAAAGTTCGGTGTAAGGCCCCTTTTCTATGATTTCCCCGTTTTCTAGAAGATAAACCATGTCTGAATTTTTGATGGTTGACAGCCTGTGGGCGATTATGATTATTGTCTTTTCTCCATGTGACTGGTCTATGCTTTCCTGTATTTTTCTTTCAGTCTCGGTGTCCAAGGAGCTGGTGGCCTCGTCGAAAATAAGGATTGGAGTATTACGGGAAAGTTCCCTGGCGATAGTTATCCTCTGGCGCTGGCCACCTGAAATATTAATACCGTTGTCACCGAGAAGAGTATCATATTTCTGGGGTAGCTGTTCAATAAACTCATCCGCTGACGCCCTTTTTGAGACGCTGACTATGCTGTCCGAGAATGATTTATCCCACAGTGTTATGTTGTTTAAGACTGTGTCATTGAATATTACCGGTTCCTGTGTTACATAACCAATTGATTCACGGAGCCTGGAAACATCCAGGGTCTTATAATCCTTGCCAGAAATCTTCATGGAACCTGTTTGAGGAAACAGGAGTCCGCATATGAGGTTCACCAGGGTTGATTTGCCGGCTCCGGAACCGCCTACAAAAGCAACGGTGGTATTGGGCTTTATTTCAAGGCTCATGTTTTTTAGGACAGGCTCATCCTTGCTTTCAAACCGGAAAGTCACATTTTCAAATGTTATGGGGCCTGTAAATACCGGCATATCGCTGCCAGGAAGAAGTTTTGTTTCATCGGATTCAAAAAGCTCGGACTTCATTTTCTCATATACGAGTATGGCTCCGGATGATACAAGGAATGATTGATAGGCTCCCTGAATTGAAATGACTTTCTGATAGGCCATGTAGAGGAATGCCATCAGGACGATGACATAATCGATCCTGTGGTGCTTGAAAACGACCATGTATATTACAATGATGAAGATTTCAGTTATGACTACAGGCCTGAAACCGTCGGAACTTATGGCGCCCCAGAGCGATTGCATGCGCATGACATAGGTCAGTCCGAGATTCTGTTCGCGGAGCTTGCTGACTATTTTCCGGTAATTCGCAGTGGCTTTGAGATATTTGAAATGGGCGAGTATCTGATAGATGATGCCATAGAGTTTCCCGAGCTCCTCCGTGTTCCTTATGGAATAATATTTTGTCTTGCTGTTTATGTGCCTGAACGCAAAAAGAAGAGGCAGGGTCATCACAAACATCAGAACTGGCAGTATTGGTTCCAGTACCAAAGGATATACAAGATATGCCGAAGCAAGTGTGGCATTTGACAGGATATTTGCAAAGGACTTGAAGGAAGAACTCACCTTGAATATCTGGTGTACGATGATGTTGTTGAGATTACCGATGTTTTTTGATATGAAATATTCGAATTTTGCACCGAAGAGCCTTATAACCATGTCCTCCTGAAGCTCCATAAAAATGCGGGCCTCCAGTTTTGCGCTGAACCAGTTGGAGTAGATCATTACCGATGCTCCAATTGCAAATGCAATGCAGCACGTGGCCAGAAGCGCACATAGTTCATATTCCTTTGAAGGAAGGTGCATCGAGGACAATATGGAATATACGGTCCTGGTCAGGAAGTTGTTCCCGCGTTTTGCAGATTCAAATTCAAGCACAGCCAGGAAAACACCGCCTGCTATGAGTTCCATGAAGGCCGCTGTGAAGATAAAACCTATGAAGACCAGGAATTTATTTTTTGTCAGAGAAAGGAAAAACGAGAAGTATTTTATAAGATTCATGGGGTGTCAGGACTTGGCCAGCCTTTTTATTGTTTGTATGTATTTATTGTCGATAATTTCTGTTGATGCCTCAGACATGAGGGACTTGGATTCTTCGAGCAGGGCATCCTTTGCTATTTTTACCGCCTTAATGATCTTATGGGAGAATTCAATTTCCTCCAATTGGCTCAGATATCCATTTCTTCCTTCTTTTATCCAGACATCCGTCACTTTCGGAATATTGTTCGCCACGACGGGGACTCCACAGGCAAGGCTTTCCAGCACCGGGGTGCCAAGCCCCTCGGAGACAGAAGGGAACGCATATATATCGGACATCTGGTAGTATCCCTCTGGATTTTCGCAGAAGCCTTCTTCCACCTGTATCCTGTTGGAAAGCCCGAGGTGTTCCACTGATTCTCTTGTTTCATTGAAATATCTGTTGTCCCGCTCTGCAAAAGGGCCTTCCTTTACGAGCGGCCCCTTGATGAAGAGCTTGAATGATTCCGGAAGATGTTTCATGACCTCAACCAGGAACTTCTGGTTCTTGCTGGGACGGAATTTCGCTATGTAGCTTATAAGCTTGTCATTGCCTGTGAATTTAGTGAGATTCCTGCGAAGTTCGCATTTCACCTCGGGGGAGACAGATTTGAATTTATTTTCGTCGACGGGATTCGGCCTGCACCAGATGTTAGTATCGCTGATCCCGTTTGACAGGCAAAGAGTTTTCAGCTTCTCAGATATGCAGACGAATGTAAAATTATCCACCGGCCTCGTCTTCAGAAAATATTTCAACGGGAACGGTACATACTGGAAGGGGCTCTCCAGATCCGTGACCAGCTCAATTATCAGAGGTATTCTGTTTCTTATGGCATGATCAATTACCGTGACCGTCACATAGCTCTGTCCAAATACATGGATAAGATCAGGTTTTGCGCCGAGCCCCATCAGGAACTTACTTGCCTCCGAGCTTTCACAATGGAAATTGCATAAGTTCTGCCACCGTCTGATGAATCCATGGTCAAGCACTGGATACTGCTTGCAGGCGATTCTGTTCACATCAATTCCATCATACTCGTATTTTCTGCAGTCATTTTCAGTTTCAGAACTGCAGACGACCGTCAGGCTGATGTCAGGATTGACTGCCTTAAGCCTCCTGTAGAGGTTGTGGGCCCGGTATCCGGCGCCTGAATATTCCGGCAGATATTTACTGCATGCAAGCAGGATTTTCATGTTTTGTAAAGTTTGAAATTTGAAGTTCAGGAATTGAATTGAAATAAAAGAGATGGCTTGCGCATTTGCAGTCGGAAGATCCGAAATCTTCAACAGCCGCTGCTCCGAAGGACTGGAGTAGTCCGGCAGTCCTGCATTCTTCAGACTTTGACGATGTCCCCTTCACAAGGACTTTCATCACTACGGCCCTTTTCAGAAGATAATCGATATGCCAGTGGAGCTTTTTCCTGGTTCTCAGATGTCTTCTTATCCTTGCCTCAAGTCCTCCCATGGCAGAACCGACGTATGCATAAGTGCCCTTGCGGAAGGGAATGATGCCCATTGAACCGATCCTTATTTTGGAATCATTCTGCAAATTAACTACCAGGATGTATATGCCTTTCATCTGCAGTGGCAACTCTCATTTTGGGGATGATTTCAAGTTCAGCTCCGAAATAACAATCTCCTCACCCTTGTCCTTTTCAGCTGACGAGAGGAGTTTTCCGTCACTGTTGATTATGCAGCTCCTTCCAATCCCGACCCAGCCTTCAGATGATTTATCCGCAGACCAGTTTGAAACCACAATAGAATATCCGTATGGCTTGACATAATCCCTGGGAAGGATGATGAAGAACCAGTTGTCCTCGTTCGGCCCATACCAGCCTACGGAATAGAGAGCGATGTCCGTCTTGCCCTCGGCTAATTTTTTGGGCAGAAGATGGATTTCATAGCAGATCAGGAGGCCAAGCTTTCCAAATTCGGTCTGGACAATCTGCACTGGCAGATCACCTTCAGATGCCCAGAGCCCGTCACCGGGCGGCCACAGGTTCTTCTTCCTGTGATGGGCGATTATTTTGCCTTCAGGGCTTAGGAGGACTTGGGAGTTGAAGAAAGACTTCTTGTCTTTTTCAATCATTCCGATGCAGAGGTAGACTCCAAGCTTTTTGCTGAGAGAGGCGAAATATTCCGTCGACGGTCCGGGAACAGTTTCAGCATATTCTCCTACGGACATGCGGTCTTCCGCCTTTTTCTCCTGTTTCGTCCAAGCCACGCCGCCTGCAGGATCCATGTATCCCTGTACAGCGCATTCCGGAGTCACAATTATTTTCGCCCCCTTTTCCGAGGCGGAAGTCATTAGGCCTGTCAGCAATTTCCGGTTGTATTCGACCTGCCCCATCCGGCTATAACATTGAATTGCTGCAACTTTGACCTTGCCGGAGGAAGCCGTGGCGGGCAGCTCCGCGGATAAGGTTAAATCTGCCAGAAGAGCTATGAATGCAATTATGAGTTTTCCAGTCATTTGCTATTTCACCAGTCCTATCAGCCTGTCCGCGAATTTCTCAAGCCCTTCAGCCAAAACTGCGTTCCTGTATATCTTCTGGGCTTCCATGGCGATGTGGAGCCGCAGGTCATTGTCTTCAAGCGCTGATGCAATCTTCTCCCCCATGTCGGACAAGTCCCACTTATGTGATATAAATGTCTTGTCCGGCTGGAAGAAGTCCGGCCAGGTCTCCAGATGAGCCATGTCGGGCTTAACCAGGGCTGCACCGCAGATTATTATTTCAAAGTCGCGCAATGTGATCTCCCCGACTCCGAACGGGCCTATCCCGATCTGCGAATTCCGCAGTTCCGAGAAATATTCTGGAAGGCAAATTTTTGAAGTCTGGATTCCCATCTTATCCATAATCTTCATGACGGCTTTCCTGTGGGCGAGAACCGAGGGACGTGAATGCGAAAGACCGAGCCTGCAGCTCGTGTTTATGCTCCGCTTGATGTTCGACGGCGTGAATTTGATGTCCAATCCCTGGGAGAGCATTGACGACAGGAACGGTCTTGCCTTCTGCCTGATTCTGGCAGTGATGCCGAAACGGGATTCAGTATAGTTTTCAAAGCACGTATTCCAGGATATCCTTATCTTGTCAAGATCCTTTTCCAGGGGCAGGGGGAAGTTCTCCTCCTTTTCGCCGGAGGAGTATAGCTCATCGAAATAATCAGTGAATATACGGCCGGTCCTGAACCGCCTGAGATATGTTTTCCTGTCCTTGAAAATCTGGCTCTTGAGGAAGAGATCCACATATGGCATGACCTCGAACTGGGTGCACCAGGTGCTGTCGGTAGTGTCGAACCATAATATTTTTATTTTTCTCGACTTTGCAGCCTCGAGAAAACTAAAAATATAAGACTTACTGTCATGCCAGTAAGTCCTAAAGACATTGGAATTTATGAAAAGAACGTCGCATTCATGGACCTTGTCCGAAATCTTCCAATGGAAGTCAAGGCGATGTCCTTTCTCCTCGAAAAACGGCCTGGAGGCGAGAAGGGGGCAGTTGAACGCCTTGGAGTTAGGGCATGAATTGTTTGTAAGGACGTTGATTTTTGACATTTTAATTATAAATCCCAGAGGGATGGTTTGATAATAGGCAGGCGTTTTAACGCCTGTTTGCAATCGTGCATACAAAAGACGCATGCCATAGGTATGCGGTGAATGTCATCCAAAAACATATTTGTCATCGTATTTAATATTGTGTTTTTTGAGGAATGCCAGATATTCTTCTCTAAAGGATAATTTCCTGTGATGTTGTTCCTGTTTGGCTATATAGTCCTCGGTCGCCTTGATCTGCGATACTCCGATGCTGAATGCACCATATCCCTCCTGCCAGGCAAAGTTCTTCATGTTAGGAAAAGTGTCATGAATCCATTTTGAACTGCCACCTTTCAAAAGCTGAAGAGCCTTGGATGTTCCCATGTCTTGACGGAGCGAGACAAGGAGATGTAAATGGTTTTCTATTCCTCCAGCATTAAGAAGGAGAAAATCATTTGATTTTGCAATTCCACAAAAATATGGGAAAAGACGGTTCCTTATTTCTGATGTCAGGAATGGTTCATGATTTTTAGTGCTGAAAACCGCGTGGATATAAATTGAAATATAACTATTGGACATTTTTTATATTCATCGCATACCTGACGGCATGCGAATTATTTGTTGTCATTTATACAGGCGTTAAAACGCCTGCCTATTATCTTGTCGTCCCCATGGGACTGTAATTTTCATGAGTTAATGAACTGTTTTTTGAGGATTTCACATAAATCCTCCTTTAAATGTTCGCTCCCCCCAGCATGTCTATCAGGAAGTACAGCAATGGATTTTGAATGCACGCTTTGAAGCTCACAAAGCAGTTCTTTAGCATATTCGCTTTCAAGGGAAGAGAGTCTAAGAAATAACTTATCGCTTTTGCTCGCGTATCGTTTATCCCCTTTTCAGCAGCACGTCGCGGATGCCTCCGAGATCGCAGACAAGCTTTTCCGCATCATCGTTTTTGATGTCCTTGTAGAGCCCTTGGACATGGGTATCGGATGTCATCATTGTCTTATAAGGCTTGTATCCCATGTCGAGGATGTGCTGGTTCTTCTTTTCGCTGTTGCTGGAAATCCTTGTCACCTTGTATCCCCTGTCGAAAAGACCGCGGATCCTTTTCCTCATGCTGTGATGGGTGTCGTCATATTTAGGGAAATGTGTTTCGAAGCAGATTGCCGGGCCGAAGCCCGGATCGTTCCTGAACGCATCCTCCATGCCGTCGATGACTTCAACCTCGAAACCTTCGACGTCCATCCTGATAAGGTCTATCTTCCTTTTGCCCTTGGCGAATTCGCTTACAGTTGTCAGAGGGACCTTGATGGTCTGCCCCTTGAGAAGTTTCTTGGACTTGTCGCCGAACTTGTACTGTTCCGCCATGAAGGTGTGGAGGTTGGAGTATTCAGCGAGGTGGAAGTCGGCTTCTCCGACGCGGTCTGCGGCGCCGACATTATACATCTCCATCCTGTCCTTCATCCCGTTGAGTTCGACATTTTTCTGGAGAAGTGCGAAGTTCGCAGGGCTTGGCTCGATGCAGTAGACTCTGCCTTCGGGACCGACGCGGAGAGCCTCCCAGACGGCATAATATCCGATGTTTGCGCCGAGGTCGAATATGCACATGCCGGGCTTGATCTCCTCTTCGAGTATGGCCCTGAGCTGCATCTCCCTCTTGCCGTTCAAGGCGAGGGTCCTTGATATTCCATTGTCATGGATGTTCAGGAGCATCCTGTATTCGCCGTCCCATATTGAATAGCTGGTGAACTGGCATCCTGGGACAAGCCTGCATCCGAAGAAGCGGCTGGCCCTCAAAAGATATCTTGCAGTTCCCGCGATTCCGCGGTTCTTCAATACATGTGGAAGAGTCGAGAGTCCCATATTCAGGTTTCCTTTGGTTTAAAACTGGAAATATATGAACGGATTGAAAGTCTTGGGGTGGAAGACAATTATCAGCCAGAGCATGGTGAAAAGAATTGCCGGGCTCCTGAGCTGAAATGGGCCAAGATGGAATATCTTTTCATGTTCCAAGGCGTGAACAAGATGAAATATGAACATTGCTATTATTACTCCTATGACAAAAGGATGGTACCATATAATGCCTTCGGAAGGGAAAAACATCTGTCTGAGGGTGAGGAAAGAGGCTGTAAAACCCTGTGAGCGGAAGAAAACCCATCCTATTAGAACTGCGAAAAAGGTAAGAGCCCAGCCCAAAGTTGATGATGCAAACTGGGATGCCTTAGTTTCAGCAAAGAGGCGCTTGAAGGAGAATATCCTCTGGACGGCTAGTGCGGCCCCGTGCAGGGCTCCCCAGAGGATGAATGTCCATGCGGCACCATGCCAGAGTCCGCCAAGAAGCATTGTCAGCATGAGGTTCACATAAGTCCTTACGGTTCCGAGACGGTTTCCTCCGAGTGAAATATAAAGGTAATCCCTAAGCCAGGAAGAAAGGGAGATGTGCCATCTCTGCCAGAATTCGCTCATGTTACTCGATATGTATGGCAGGTTGAAATTCATCCTGAACTTGTATCCCATTATGCGCGCCATACCTATCGCCATGTCGGAATAGCCGGAAAAATCACAGTAGATTTGAACGGCATATGCCAGGACGGCCAGCCAGGTGGTGGTACAGGAATACATGCCGGGCTTGCCAAAGACATCGTCTACGAACATGGCGATGTTGTCGGCGATGAAGACCTTCTTGAAAAGCCCGTAGACGACAAGCCTGAAACCGTAATAGGCGTTTAGCAGCGTCATCTCCCTGGGCCTCCTGATCTGCGGCATGAAATATGACGCCCTGACAATCGGCCCGGCCACCAACTGGGGGAAGAAAGCGATGCACAGTGCGAGATCGAAGAAGTCCTTGCACGGCTTGATAGTCCTTCTATAAACATCAATGGTGTAGCTTAGAGACTGGAATGTATAGAATGAAATTCCAATAGGAAGGATAAGGCTCAAGTTCGTGGGCCTGAATCCGAATGATTCAAGAATCGGCCTTAGATTATCGATGAAGAAATTGAAATATTTGAACAGGCACAGGACTCCGAGATTTGTTATGAGGGACGCGACTATCAGGAATTTCCTTTCTACCGGCGACTTGGATTTTTCCAGGGCTATTCCTATCGTATAGTCGATACAGGTGGAACCAAGGAGCAGGAAGAGGAAACGCCAGTCCCAGTAGGCATAGAAATAATAGCTGAAGAGCAGGAGGAATATTTTCTGTGCACGGTGATTTTTCACCAGCAGCAGGAAAATTATTACGCCTGCAAAGAGTATGAAGAATTCAATCTGGGTAAAGAGCATCTATATGTTCTTCCATGTAGTTTTGAATCGCCTTGGAGGTCAGCACGTGCCCGTATCTGTTTATATGTCCGCCATACGGCCATGAGTTCTGGAAACCGCGGGGGAAGATGTGCGTGCTCTTGTAGAAGTCGGTGAAGTCTGGTGTCATGTCTATAAGGTCAATATTGTTCTTTTTGCATATCTTCCTGAATTCGGGAACAGAGTCCTTCTGGGAGTCATCAAGGATTGTTTCATCCTTTGTGACCTGCGGGAGATCCGGGCAGTAGACGAATACTATCGGAACCGTTGACACCTCCTTGAGCTTTTTCATGAGGAAATCCCATGATTCGACCATTTTTGCATTTGGTTTCTTTATCTCAAAGAACTTGCTTCCCTTCTCCACCTTCTTATGGCCCTTTTTCTGCTCAAAGGTCTCCAGACGGAAATTGAGCTCGTAGGAATTTATGTCCTTGTAGAGGAACCATAGGAAGTCCATGCCCAGATTGGACATTTGCTGGATCAGGTCCTGCTTCCACATGACGGGTTCGATGTAGTTGAATTTGAGATTGAACTCGGGTTTTGACGAGAAAACTGCGTTTGAGATTCCAGGCACGTCTGCGGAGACATCGGCAAAGCTGTGAAGGAAGATGAAGTTGCAGATCGGATTGCCGGCAGTCTTCTGGTAATACGGCATCATGAAATAGTAATCAGCTATGTTTGTTCCGCCAAATGCAATGGATGCGGCAAGCAGTTCATGACGGCCCCCGTCCTCCGATTTCCAGTTTCTTGTGAAGACCTGCGCCATCTTGTATTTGTCGTCCATCTGGAGCGCCTGGACATATGAATCTCCCCAGATGAGGATCTTCGGGCACCTGTATTTGGCCAGATCGTCAATTCCGCAGATCCCATATTTCCCGAACCTGCTGTCCCCCCATCCTTCCGAGCGGTGACGCAATGTGATGTTCTCCCTGGGGATGAGCTTCTTTAGCTGTTCATTCCAGTCGGACGGCTCGATGGAATCATGGAAGAGATAGGAAATGAGGCATATTGCGGCGAATGAAAGAACAAACCCAATTAGCCACATTGCAGCAATGGGCCTGAAGTCTATCTTGTGCCCCCTTGAAGGATGTTTGAAATTGAAAAGTATTTTCATTTTTAAATTCCTGATCTGCCTTACTGTAGTTCCGGACTTTTGACTGGCTTCAACCAATATGTGAATCCAAGGAGAAGATAATAGCTGAATGCTGCAAAGTTGATTGGTTCCTGGAGCAGCTTCAAATAGCATGACAGGAAGTTCTTCATCCTTATAAGGAATGATTTGTTGAAAAGAAACGCCTTATTCTTCATGCGGAAGCTGAGTCCGGCCTCAAGGTGAAGCCATATCTGCCAGGTTTTCAGCTCGCGCATGCTCAGATCTGAGAAGTTTACAATGATCTCCCCTTTGCTCGAGAAGTTCCTGTGGATCCAGCCCTTGTCCTTGATGTATCCCTTTTCAAGGCCATAATAATATGCTGGGGAGCCGGGATAGGGATTCATGATTGCAGAGGCTATCTTATCAAGCTTAAAATAACACTTCCACATTCCCTTCCGCGTATTCAAAATTGTTTTTCTGTCTTCCCCCGGAGCACCATTCACCAGTTGGAGCACGGTATAGAGTCCGTATCTGTAGATCAAATTCATGGCATCGATGTTTTGCTGTCCTGAAGTACCTTTATTCATCGCCTTGAGCATGCGGTCGTCGAATGATTCGACTCCGACCTGGATCCCTACGCAATTATTTTCTTTTAGAAGTTTAAGAACTTCGTCGTCTAGATGATCCGCCCTTCCGCTGGTCATCCAGTAGATGTCGTATTTCTTTGAAATCTCACAGATGTTCCTGAGATTCTTGATATTTGCTGTGACGCACTCGTCGCTGTATGAAATGAAGCTGAAACCTTTCTCCTTGAGGCCGGAAAGTATTTTTTCCAGCCTTTCGCGGGTATATGCCCTGTATCCTTTGAGGTGCCTGTAGCAGAAGAAGCAGTTGTAAGGGCACCCCCTAGCAAGGAATACCCCTATATATCTGTCACCCTTTTCCTTGAGCTTCCTAGCCGTCTCGTCAATCAGGTAGATGTCCCCGACAGAAGTATCATACCTAGATATGTCGATATTGTTGAAGTTGAAGTCCGGCAGATCGTCCAGTCTGATGAGATCCTCCGGAGGATTGACCACCAGCTCTCTGTTTTTCCTGAAGACCAAGCCTTTCACGTCGTCGAATGGGAGATTCCGCTCCAGGGCATCGATAATTTTTGAAAGTGTCATTTCCCCTTCGCCACGGACTATGATGTCGATCTGGCATGTCTGCATTATGAATTCATAATCGGCCACGATCTGTCCGCCAGCGACAATTACAATATCTTTTTTCCTCTGTTTAATCTTCTCTGAAAACTCCATGAGCTGGTTGTAGGTGGTTCCGATCCCGCCTGCGCCGATGACGTCATATGCCTTGTCTATGCAGAGTCCGACCATTCGGTCGACCCCGAGATCTTCGACCTGGTCGTCGATGATGTCGACATGATGTCCCTTCGGCTCCAGGATATCCTTGTAGAAGCTGAAGTGCCATGGGATGTTCGATCTGGCCCCTTCGCGCTGTTTGAATCTTATGAGTGCTATTTTCATTCCGGTTCGTCAGTCCTGCGGGTAGAGATATTTGATTGCATACTGGCTGTCGGGAGGCCCGGGTTTCTTCCCAAGAATGGAAAGAAGTTCATCCTCCTTGAATACCGCCCTGTTCCTCTCATCATAGCTGCAGTGGAGCACCCTGCATCTCCTGCTCATGAGATCATAGACTTCAGGGAACCACGGCTCCCATCCGGCATCAGTGTAGATTACAGTCTTATTGGTGCACATCGACCAGTTCAGTGTAGAGGAGTAGCCGTATTGCATTATAACGGCATCGCACCTGTCGATCACCCCCGGATCTTCAAAATGTTCATGGATTACTTCAACATTCGGGATCTTTTCAAAAATGTTATAGCCATCCCATGAGAGATCCTTCGGACGTCTCTTGAAAATGACTTTATATCCGTTTTTCGAGAGAGTTCTGCAGAGGCTGTAATAAAAGTGGTAGTTCACCATGGCTTCAGCCGCGTAATATCCCGCCCATTCCGGGATCATGGACAATTCGAGTATCATGACTGTTTTGATCTTGTCGGAAAGAGCTCTGCCGTCCCATGACTCGTGCAGATCCTTGAAAAAGGATGTGTTGTCGCTGACAAAAGAGATCGAATGGCCACGAGGCAGCGGATTGGTCTCGATGTTTTTCTTGAAAAGAGAGATGCTCCTGGGAGTATATGTTGCGAACTGGTCGACGGTTGCGAATTCATGGAAACCGGGCCTGTTACCGGAATGATGGCAGATGAAGAATCCGTGGGGGAATCCTGTAACTTTTCCACCATTTTTGCTTATTGCCAGGCTGAGAGCCCTGTTATACGGACTCCCTGCGGTTGAGGAAAGGAAGGAATATATCTTCATATGTGAGGTTTTCTCAAGGAGAGTGGAATATGCACATGCAATTTTCAAAAGATAGCCTTTGACGAACATGTGAAGGCCATCGAGAATATTCACTGGCAACCGGATGTCCAGGTTCCTTGAGGCGTAGTCAGATGTAAACTTCACAAACTCCTCCGCCATCACCTCCAGGGTTCCAGAAGATCCTTTTGGGAGAACTGACAAATCATGGAAGTCTTTATCAAGCAGGTACCCCGAGGATATGATCTTTATCCAGTCTCTGGATCCATGGACGTATTCATGACAGAGCACTCCGGCAGATGCGATTGAATGGATATTGCCATTGAACTGCCCGTGAAGAGAGAAAGTACCTTTGGCCAAGTTGAACTTTAATGAATTTACATTATTTCTGAGAGAAACCCTTGAGCTGTAATTTGCCTCTATGAGACCGGCGTGGCTGAATTCAACTGGCTCGTTATTCTTCTGGAGCAGAGGGATCAGTTTTAGCCTGCTGCTTGGGACGACATGGTAGTTTTTACTTTCAAGCCGCTGAAGTGAGAGGTAATGGTTGACAACCTCTATGAGTCGGCTCGAGATATGATATGCAATCAGCAGGCAGTCTCCTTCGAAAGTATTTCCTGTACGGTTTATCAGAGCACAATGGAATTTTTTAAAGTCACCATTTATTCTCTGCGTCTCGGAATGGGAGACGGGCCAGAAGAAATCACGATGCCATTCTTCCGGATCAGTGACCCGCAAAGAAAAATAATCGTAATAGAAAGGTTTACTCATTTGATTGTGGCTGGAAAATATCAGGAATTGACGTGCTTAATGAGTTTTTCAGCTATGTATTCAAGCTGTGAATCGGAAAGGCCCGGCCAGATCGGGATATTGATGAGCCTTTTCCATGTGTGATAGCTTGCAGGCAGGAACTCGTCGTTCCAACCGAAGCGTTTCTGATAATACTTCTGGATATGGACAGGAGGGAAGCTCAGGCGGGTCTGGATCTTGTCGGCTTCCAGCTTCCTGACCACTTCATCCCTTTTGCCTTCATCAACCTGTATGGAATACATGTACCACGAATGCCTTGTTACAAAATCAGGGACATGAGGCAGAGTTATTTCCGGGTGGCCTGAAAAGAACTTTGTATATTTCTTTACCAGTTCGACTTTTGCCTCCATGATCTTTTCGAGCCTTGATAGCTGGACGATTCCAAATGCCGCCTGGATGTCGTTCATCCTATAATTGTAGCCCAGCTCCACGTGATTGTATCTGCCGTCCTGCCCCTGGTTGAGTATCTTGCGCATCCGCTCTGAAAGCTTCTTGTCCCTTGTCGTTATCATTCCGCCTTCACCGGTCGTTATGGCCTTGTTCGGGAAGAAGCTGAAACAGTGGATGTCGCATATGCATCCGATTTTTTTACCTTTATATATGGCGCCCAGACTTTCGGCGCTGTCGGCTATGACCGGTATCCCGTGTTTGCGGCCAACTGCGAGGATCGCATCATAGTCAATGGGCATGCCGTTCATGTCGACTGGCATTATAGCCTTTGTCCTTGGGGTGATAGCCGCTTCGATGATCTCCGCTGAAGTGTTGAATGTGCGAGGATCGCATTCGACAAGGACAGGTGTCGCACCCTGGTAGAGGACGACATTTGCCGTTGATATGAATGTCAATGAGGGCAGGATTACTTCATCTCCAGGGCCGATGTCCATGGCGGCAAGGACGACATGAAGCGCGGATGTTCCGTTGTTCACCGCTATCGCCTCATCTGCTCCTACTTCCTTTGCAAAAAGAGCTTCGAACTGGTCGACTTTCCTGCCTTTGCTGATCCATCCAGACTTGATTACATCATAAACAGCTTTTGCATCGGCTTCTTCAGTAATGACATTTGCCACTGGTATATATTCCATTGCAGCCATCCCTTTTATTTTTTTACGAACACGCCAAAAATTGTGTCCGTAGTTCTATTTTTAATTAAGTTGGTCTTGTATTGCTTCTCAATCAGATCATCGATGACGCCATTGAAGTCCAGCTTGCCTCCGGGTTTGCCTGTGCTAAGCCAGTTGAGATGGTTCAACAGGGAATATCTCTGGTGGAATATGAAGCTTGATGGAATAAATCCGGCCTTTCCGAATGTATGCCTCAGAGAATTTTCCGAATAGGTGTGGTGGTGCATGGGCTGGAAATAGAAATCCTTGAAGGCTTCGCAGCCATATAATGATAAAAGCGGATCCGAAGAACATGGCACCTCGACAATGAAAAGACCTTTCTTCCTCAGGAGGGAAGAGCATTTCCTCAGAAAACCGCCGGGTTGCCTGATATGTTCAAGCACATGGAACATGAATATGGCATCGAATTTCCCCTCAGGAAGATCCTCGAGGGACTGGTGGCATTCCAGATTGAACTTGCCACCGGCATAATCGAGATGCTCCCTGCAGGATTCTACAAGGGTACCGGAAGATATCAGTTTCTTGTCAAGCATTCCGCCGATAAAATTCCCGCAGCCGCCACCGATCTCCAGTACGTTGAAGCTGTGTTTCACAAGTTTCCTTGCGATTTCTATCCTGTAGGAACCGGTCTTTTCCCTCCGCTTGAAGGTCTGCTCCGGCGTTTCATTGAGTGCAACACCTCTTGTAGTGAGATGTGAGACGTAATTTAGATAATATCTGCCGGATTCCGGATCGTCCATCATCGGATTGAGGAAGATTACAGAACATCCGTCGCATCTGTAGACCTTTATGTCATTCCTCCGCCAGCAGCGGTTCCAGAAGAGGCTTATTTTTTTAGAATTGCAGATAGGGCAGCATTTCGGAGCAGAGGCCTTTGTCATTTGCTCTCCTTCCTATACCAGTCAACAGTGCGTTTCAATCCTTCCTCAAATGAAATAGGCTGCTTGTATCCGAGGGATTTGATCTTCGCTAGGTCAGGACATCGCCTTGGCGTACCTCCCTTGCGGAGAGGAGTCGGAACGGTCTCTATGTCAATTCCAAGCACCTTCCCGATCATTTCAATCAGCTGCAATATGCTTATTTCGTTCATCTCTCCGATATGGTATATCTCGCCTGCGGCGCCCTTCTCGGAGCACAGGACAATCTGCTCAACGGCGCTGTCCACGTAGCAGAACGCCCTTGTCTCCTCGCCAGTGCCCTGGATCTCTATCTTCGTCTTCCTGCTTTTAAAACCGTTCGTGGACTTGCCCAGCTTCACAAGGAGTTCTGGTATCACATGCTCCCATCCCATGTCGGGACCGAAGACATTGTGTGGACGGAAAATCACGGGTTCAGTTGTGGACTTCCTAAGATAATTCAATGTCAGGAGCTCGCTTATGATCTTGCCTCCGGCATAGCTGTATCTGGGATTGGTCACATCGTCCAGGAATATCCTCTCCTTCTCATCTGTCGGTACTTTTGTCGGCGTCTGGTAGACCTCGGAAGAGGAGGCGAGGATATAGCGGGCGGGCTTGTATTCAAGGGTCGCCTTCAGGGTGTTGAGCGCCCCTCGCACGCCGACATCCAGCACTTGCTCGGGAATCTCATAGAAGTGCCTTGTCCCGTTTATGAACGCAAGGTGGTAGACGATGTCCATTCCCTTGACAGCATCCATGACCTTCTTTTCGTCCCGGATATCGCCTTCAATCAGGTCAAGTTTTCCGAGATACCCTTCAAGACGGGTGTTCTTCCCCCTGAAATTGTTGTCGAACACCCTGACAGGATATCCCAGGTCGACCAGCTTTTTAACCAATGCGGCCCCGATGAAGCCGGTACCGCCCGTGACAAGAACTTTCTGTTTTTTCATGTGATCTTATCCAATCCCGATGCTTGTATATATTATGTCTTTATACTGCGCCATGTTTCTTTCGGCAAAAACGTACCAGCTGTCGAAAAATATCGCCGGCTTGTTCATCTTCACCACGAGCTTTTCGATGTTCCAGTGGAGATATGACCGGTGGTTGTTCATTATGAAGACGGCGTCTGCATTCCTGAATCCATCCTCGATCCCGACGGCTTTTATTCCAAGGTTTTTTATCTCCGCCGACGTGACCACAGGATCATATCCGCTTATGTCCTTGGTATATTTCCTGAGGCTCTCCAGGAACCACAGGGTTGTCGAATCCCTGAGATCCGATGTCTCCGGTTCGCCCTTGAATGCAAAGCCGACCACGAAAACCCGGGCGCCTTTCAGAGTCTTTCCTGATCCCCTGAGGATCTTATCGCAACGTGACGGTATGACTTTGACACTCGTCTCATTTATCTTCCTGGCGGAGAGGAGCAGATCGGCGTCCATTCCGCAAAGCCTGAAAACCTTGTTAAGAATATAAGGATCCTTTGTAAGGCAGGGGCCTCCGACTCCGGGAGAGGGCTTGGGAATGCTGTTGCGCTGGTAATTGAGATTAACCGCGTCGATCGCCTTGTGGATGTTGAGCCCTATTTTTTCCGCCAGCGTCGCAAGCTGGTTTGCGAAGGCGAACCTCACGTCGCGGTAGCAGTTGTCCATCAGCTTGCATAATTCGGCGGTTTCAACACTGTCGACCTTGATGATTGTCGGAGTGTATTCATTGAAGAGACGGGAAGCGATTTCACAGCTCTTCTCATCATATCCGCCTATGATCTGGGGAAGCACCCTCAGTTCCTTCAAGGCGCGTCCCTCTGCAGTCCTTTCAAAGCAGAACGCCACGAAAAAGTCCTTTCCCGCCTTCATGCCGGACGCCTTTTCAAGTTCAGGGATGACGACATTCCTCGTAGTACCTATCATTACAGTTGAACGAAGTATCACAATGTTGTCCTTTGAAAGCATCTTGCCGACAGTTTTGGCTGCGCCCCTTATCATATCCATCTTGGGTTCCTTTGTCTCCTTGTCAATCGGAGTTCCAACGGTGATTATGAAGACTTCCGCGGCATTACCCTCGGGTGAGTCGACCAGCTTGAACCTCTTGTCTATGTGGTCGTCAAGAAGGTCCTGCAGACCGTTTTCATAGAAGGGCGGTTCCTTCCTCTTCAGTTTCGCCATAAGCCCCTTGTTGACGTCAAATCCCTTGACCGCATATCCTGAATCGGCCATCACAAGGCCCAGGGTAAGGCCGACATAGCCGAGTCCCAGGATCATCACGGTCTTGTTCTTGATTGTGATGAATCCGTATTCGTAGCTTGTCATGTCGACATATCCGACAAGTCTTCCCTTGGCATCCACCCTCGGGATTATCTGTATCCTGCTGCCCAGCATTTTCTTTGCTTCGGAAATGGAGAGTTCTTCGGAAGCCATAATTGGATTCCTGTTTATGTGGTTGACTGCCTTGTCCGTCAGCTTCACTCCCGTCTTGAAGAGCCGGAGAAGATCTCCTTCGGTGAGAAGACCGAGGAACTTGCCTTTCCTGTCAACGCAGAACGCGACTTTCTTGGAACCATGCAGGCAGCATTCAATAGCATCTGATACAGTTGCCTTCTCGTCGAATATCATTTTCTTAAGCAAAGCATCCATTTTCTGTTCTCCTATATGATCAATTAATTTAAGGACTTCCTTATCAGCGAGATGTTCCCGGCTATCAAATCTTTTTCCATCTTCCTTGATTCAAGGGTGACGTTTATCCCTTCGCCTGAAACACCGGGGCAGTCTTTGAATTTATCCAGCGCCTCGAGCTGCCAGCTGTCCGCCGTCAGAGGATCATGGGTGTCGAAATCCCCCTTGTTCTCCGACATGTGGATCTCAAAAAGCCTCCGTCCGAACTTCTCCAGATATCTGCCGATGAATCCGTCCCTGCTGAAATTCATGTAGCTGGCGGATACGTTCATGTGCCCGAGATCGAGAAGAAGGCCCACGTCTCCTGGCAGTGATGACATCAGTTCGTCAACTTCTTCAAATGAGTTGTTCAGCGAATCTTTGACATTGCCCCTGTTTATGAAGAGATTTTCAACGGCAAGCCTTATTCCATGCCGTTTTGAAAGATCATAAAGCTTTTCAAAGTTCCTGCTGAATCTGGTCAGGGTGTCCGCATAATCGTCAAATCCTGTCTTGTCGAATATGAAATGGCCCTTTCCGTTCTCATATCCGCTGGCAAGATATCCCGGATGGAAGGAATAGTAGGGTATTCCGAACTCTGCACACAGACTGAGCGCTTCGTCCGCAAGCGACATGGATTGTCTGAGCACTTCCTTGTCCTTGCTTGCAAAGTTAAGGATGAAGCTTTTCTCCTGTGGAGGGAAGTATCCATGGATCAGGATGTTTGTTCCAGAGGCTTTAATGCTCCCTATGCATTTCCTGAATTCATCCACCGGCCTGTAGCTGAATCCGCCGCTGAATTCGACTCCTCTTACACCTTCGGGAACTCCCGATGCCATGATGTCGGCCTTCAGGCAGGTAGTTGAAATGAATATTCTTTCGGAGGATATTTTAAGTTTAGGCATCAAGACTTGCTCACCAAGGGCATTCCTTGGAATCCAATGTGATGAACTTTCCCGAATCCTGGATTCCAAGCTTCTCTATTGCTGCAAATATTTTTCCGGCAGATTCCTCAGGTGAGATAGTTCCCTTCGGATTCAAGCGGGTCTTTACAAGTCCGGGGTGCAGGATGAAGAGGGGGATGTCGTATTTCCTGAGTTCATGGCTGAGGAGCCTTGAAAACATGTTCAAGGCCGCCTTGCTCGCCTTGTAGGTGTAAAGCCCGGAAAAGGACGAGACCCTTGAAAGCGAACCGGAAATTGATGATATGTTCACTACTGCAGGTCTCTCAGACTTCTTCAACAAGGGGATGAAGTGCTTGACGATAATCATCGGTCCGGTGGCGTTTGTTGCAAACGACTGCGCGGATTTTTTTGCATCAAACTTCAGGATGCTCTCATTGTCATGGAAGACCGCACCGTTGTTGATCAGGAGATCGAGGGATTTTGCATATTTTGAAACAGCCTTTGCCGCATGTGATATGCTCTTTTCATTGGTTGCGTCCAGCCTCAGCTTCACGATGGAATTTGAGAATTTCCTGCGAAGCCTCGAGAGGGGGCTGCGAATTTCGCATTTCCTGGTGCATGCAAAGACGGTCCATCCATGCTCAAGATAATTTTCGACAAGTGCAAGGCCTATGCCCCTGTTCGCACCTGTGATAAGGACTGTTTTTCCGGATTTGACCATGATAATGTCAGTTCCTTGTATCGCCTTCTGAGACGGCCGCCATCTTCAGGATGGAGGCGTATTCCCTTGAAAACACGATGTGGAAGTCATTCACATACTGGTCAAGCCCCTTGTATGTATGCAAGGCCAGAGGGACTTCACATTCCTCGCAGGTATAGTTTACGGATTTGCAGTATGAATACTCGCCGTCGAGATGGTTCTGGCGGAACTTCTGCATCTCCTTGCTGTTCCATACCTTCATCAGATCGTAGTCACGATCATTCGCATTTCCGATATTGAAAAAAGTCTTGAAGTCATATGGGCATGGATTAATGGTGCCGTCCTGGCGGTAGCTGAGGAAAAACCACGGATACGCGCAGCCTTTGTGCTTTGACTTGCCAATCTTGACGCCAGATTTCTGCTCTATGGATTTTATTGACTCCTTTGCCATCTTGCTTTCGCCCTGAATGGAATAGATCGGCGTTACAAACGCCCTGTCGACCCGTGGCGTCCAGTATTTCAGGAACGCTGCGCTCTCGTGCTTGTTTATGTGGGATTCGACGCTCATCACATTGATGTAGCATTTGCCTCCGAATTTCTTGTTCAGCTTTAAGAGGTCAAGAAGGTTCTTCTTCACCTTGTCATAGACATCCACGCCGGTGATCTTGAAATAAGTCTCCCTGCTGAATGCATGGATGGAGAACTGGATCTTGTTTATCCCCGCCTTGAGCAGGGCCGTGGCATATTTCTTGTCAAGCATGACGCCGTTCGATATTATCGCCGTCTCAAGTCCCTTCGACGTGGCGTATTCCACGAACTTCGGGAGATTCCTGTTCATCAGCGGTTCGCCCCTGCCGATGATGTTGATAGGGGACTTCACCTTGTATTTGGCGATGGAGTCGACGATCTTCTTCCATAAAGAGAAGGACATCTCCCCGGGTTTTCCGCGGATCTCCTTGTCTGTGCACATTACGCATTTCAGGAAACATTTGTTCGTCGGCTCCACATAGATGTGGTTAGGAGGCACAGGACAGGACGTCTGGCGGTTCTTTATGCATTCATAACGTTGCAGTTCCTCCCTGAGGGTTTCTTCGAGCAGTTGCTGGATCTTATACTTCATAATAGAGAGCTCCTTGTTATTTAAATTCTTAAATTTTCTTTTTTCATGCCTACGGCCTGCGCGGGATTTCCAGCTATGATGGAGTTGTCGGGGAATGATTTTGTCACAACCGAACTGGCTGCGACTATCACATTGTTCCCGAGCCGGACTCCCTTTATCAGCCTCACGCCGGCGCCAATCCATGCATTGTCGCCGATATGTATCCCGTCCCTGCGGATGTTCTCATCGGCAAGACTCACCCTGTGGAAATCAGTGTCCATCATCTCCACATCCCACGAGATGGCGCAATTCCTTCCAATGATGATCTCCCTTTCCGAGAAGATCCTGCTGTTGAAAGCTATATATGAACCGTCCCCGATCAAGAATTTAGCGCCAGGAAACAGGTTTATCCTGACCCCGTTGAAGAAATTGCAGCTGCCATTTATCTCGAAGGTCGCACCTTTCTGGATCCTTGCAACCGCCTTTCCGTCATCCCGGATTCCCTTCCAGTCAGGAGCGACATATCCGAACCTGCAGATGGATCCGGGTGCCATTCTGAATCCGCCTCCCTCGTCGACAATTATTTCAGAATCTCCGGAGAATACGACAAATGATTTGGCGGACGCGAATTTCCTGCTGAAGGATGAACTCCTCGCGATGGCTTTCGTGTCTCCGCCGTAGAGCAGGGACATCCCTTTGTCGGAGATCTTCTTCCTGCGGCCGGGGGACAGCTTTGAATATGAGATCTCAAAGGAGCCGTTTATGTTTCCATATGCACCGGCTTTTATTCGTGATACAAGGAATGCATCCACCTCGTCGTATCCGCCGCCGTCGTTCTTGTAGAGGGAAAGTGCTATGTCCATCGCGGTAACTGAGGACAGCGCCGAATCAGGCACTGCCATGTTGAAGTCGCGGTACGGGAACCGTATTATCTTTGCGAATTTCGCATTTTCTGAAATGAATTCGGATGCGTTTTTCTGGGCGAGCACATGGACTGCGCTTCCAGGGAATTTAATCCTGAGCAGTTCAAGCGCCTTCAGCGTGCTTTTAAGATCGGCTGACCGCAGGAGAAGAATGTTTTTGATTTTTGTGTTCATGTTCAGAATCCAAAGTCCTGTGTTTTGCATTTATATTTGAAGGTCTTTTCAAATTTAAAGGTTCCTATTGCGGCTTTTGCGCTGCTTCCCTGCGGGACCTTCACTATTTTCGAGAACTTGTCTCCCTTGGCGGAAATAATCTTTTCAGCGAGTTCCCGATAGGAAATATTCCTGGAACAACCGAGATTATAGGTGCCTGTGACAGGTTCTTCAAGTACCGTCCTGACTGCTCCGCACAGGTCACTGACATGGAGGAAATTACTTATTCTTTTTCCATTGCCATAAACCGTTATCGTGTTTTTTTCGGAAAGCTCCTTCCTGAATGCTCCGACCAGCCTGTCATCCTGCATTCCGGGACCATACACCTGGCACAGCCTTAGGTTTACGACTTTCGACTTTCCTCCCAGGAAAAAACTGAACAGCATTTCCGAGTTGAACTTTGAGATCCCGTAAAGGCATTCGGTGTTGGCTGACATGTTGCTCTCCGATTCCTCACTGAAGGAGCCGTTTCTGACGGGGTATACGGCCAGGCTTGAGAAGTTTATAAGGGTGTCGAATTTGATAGCATCCAGAAGACGTATCATGTTTTCCGTGATCAAATTGTTTTTTCTGAAATAATCGAAGCTTCTGCGGTCATTCTTTCCGCATAGGAGGAATGCCGTATGGATGACTGCTGCAAAATGCTTTCCGGATACCTTCCCTGCAAAATTGGCGACGGATTTTGAATCGAGGAGATCGACACGGAAATAGTTCTTTTGAATTCCAGCAGGCTTGGCGGCGCAGTCGACGCAGAAGACCTCATATCTGTCTTTAAGCGACGCATAAAGATTCCTTCCGATGAATCCAAGACAGCCGGTGATAAGTATTTTCTTTTTCATTTCATTCCTGGATAAAAAGGTCTTCCTGGTATCTCTGGACTTTTCCATACTTCAGCGATGTTGCAGGGACTTCCATTCCCAGAAGATGCTTGACCATGTATTCGGATTCGTTGATCCCGAAATACGGGCGCATCGATGTGGTACCAGAGAAACGGGCATTGATCTCAAAGAGCTTCGGATTTCCGTCCTTGTCAATGCGGAGCTGGAAATTGCACGGTCCGAAAGGTTTCAAGGCATGCGATATTTTCTCTATATATGGCCGTATGGTTGAAGGAGCATTCTTCGAATGATATGCCGATATGGTGTTCCCGAACTTCAGATATCTCTTGAGGCAGATGTATGTCTTTACCTCGTCGTCGAGATAAATCACTCCGCAGGTGTATTCATCGTCCTTCGTACCGATGTTTTCCTGAATGACAGGATTTTTAATTTCAGACAGCCTCTTCAAAAGCTCATCTTTTGAATTCACAACATAGACCCCTTTGCTTCCAGTTCCGGTTCTGGGCTTGACGATCGCAGGATATATTGCCTTGTCAATCTCTCCGGGAAGCCAGGTGAGCGGGTAGGGGAGGCCGTTAGCTTTTAAAAACCTAAATGTCTCATACTTGTCTTCGGCGATACTTATCACTTCCGGCGAACTTACTATGACCTCACAGCCTGTTTCCTTCCTGATGAGATCACGGCTGGCCGCCATCATCTCAAGTTCAAAGCCTATGGCGACAAAAAGGATCTTGATGTCTTCGGCTTTGATCGAGGAAATGAGTTTTTCAATATAGCTTTCCCTGGAGACGCCGCTTTTAAGGATGTCAGGCATCATATATGTCTTTTCGGTCCACTGGGAGGCGACCGTGCCCTCGAAATATTCGAAACAAACTATCCTGATGCTGTCCCTGAGATCGGACTTCTTAAGGGATTTGATGATGCCGTGCCCGACTATTGAATCGGCGGCGCTTATGCCTATGCTTGTCTTTTTCATATTAGGGAATCAGCCATCCTTATGCAGTTTCCAATTTCAGATTTGGAGTGGGCGTCGGAGCCGAACGAAACAAGCGGATTGTACCTGGAAAGCAGTTCCCATATTTCCCTGATGATGCTTCCATGATATCTGGAATTAATCTCGAATGCCGTGTCTCCCTTTCCACATGTGCGTATGATCTTCTCCAGATAAACAAGGCTGAAACCGCCGTATATGCCTATTGTCATCCCTCCTGCGTGGCCGAGGATGTCCGCTTTGCCGCCCTTGATGATCGCAAGGGAATATTTCAGTTCAAGGTCCTGGAGATCATCCCGAGAAATATCCTTTGGATGGACGGTCTTCCCTTTCATGGGAACACTGTGGACGCTGCCTATGATCAGATGCCTGCCGCGCCTGCAGTATGGAGGAAGATCCAGTTCCCCTTTGGCGCTGACGACCTTCGCTTCGAATCCGGTCAGTATTTCCAGGCCTGTCTCCTTTGAAACTTCCCCTATTTCCTCTTCGTAATCTTTGCAGTAGGTGGAATTCTTTCTTACATGATCGGTCATGGCGATCATGGTGAGGCCCATCTTCTTTGCGGTTTTCGCAATTTCCCTCAGGGACAGAGCGCCGTCAGTCCAAGTGGAATGCATGTGAAGGTCCACATGCAGGTCATCCTTTTTCAGATTCCTAAATCTTTTAATAAATTGGCGTTTTATCATCTTGAGAACATAGACAGTTTGAAAATATCTTCCTTCTTGAGATTAACACGCAGCTTTTTCCCTATGATCTTGTCCATCATGCAGGGGGGGAGGCCAGTGCCCGGGCGTTTTGCCGCGATATGTTTAATCTCCAGGACTGTTCCAGCCGATATATCGGATGCGGCCATCAGGCTTCTCCTCATATGTTTGGCATTGTCCAGTTCGGCCTTCTGTACAGTCTTGCTTCCTGTGCCGAGGGCGGTTTCGACCTGTCTTATTCCTTTTACCATCTCCGCAAGTTCCGCAGGTTCGATGGAAGCCGGATGATCCACGCCTGGAAGATCCCTGCTTATCGTGAAATGCTTCTCGATTATTCTCGCGCCCATCGCGGCGGCAGCTATCGGGATATAGATGCCTTCGCTATGGTCTGAAAGGCCGATGGGGCATTTGAATTCCCTGCCCAATGTTTCCATCGCCTTCAAATTTATGTCCTCGTAAGGAGTTGGATACTGGGAAGTGCACTGGGTCATCGCGAATTTAGTACCACCGTTCGACAGATATGTGTCAAGGCCATGCCTGACTTCTGCCAGTGTTGACATGCCGGTCGAGAAAATGGCCGGTATTCCGGTCCTGCCCAGGGCTGAAAGCAGATAGTCGTTGTTCATGTCGGCAGATGCTATCTTTATCGCCTCCGCCTTGATTTCCTTGAGGATTTCAAGACCTTCGATGTCGCATGCCGTTGAAAGGAAGGCTATGTCCATCTCCTCGCAGTATTCCTTGAGGTCCTTGAACTGCTGCAGGGAGAATTCTATGGAATCATACCAGTCTTTCTTTGTCCTGCAGCTGAGGCGTCCGGTGAAATATCCGGGCATTGTGGAATTCTTCGACTCGCTGGAGGAGTATCTGAATGTCTGGAACTTGATGCAGTCGGCTCCGGCCTCCTTCGCCTTTTTAACAAGCTGGAGGGCGAGATCAAAGTCGCCGTTATGGTTTATACCGGCTTCGGCGATCACGAAGACATGCTTGTTCCTCAAAATGTTTTTGTCGAACCATTTCATAGAAATATCCTTTCCTTGGGACTTTGAACTATCTCCCCCTTATCTTCCTGGCAAGCGACAAGAGACCCGATTTTACAAGGCACAGATCAATGATGTGGCATGAAATCCTCATCACCGAGAGCTTTATCCTTGTCACTATGTCATCGCATTTGTAGCGTTTGTTATAGTCGAACTCCAGATCAATGCTGTATGGGATCTCCTTTGTCTTCCGGGCTTCGACATAAAGCGAATGCTCCGGCTGGTTGTCGAAACCTGTGATAAAGCATTCCTGTGGGCAATTACTCATTTCCTTCTGGGCATTTTCATCATCTACGGGATAGTATTTGCCGTTTGCGGAGATGCGCTGTCGTTCACGGAGCTCCTCATTTGCCGACATGCAGAATCCGGTCTGCCTGACCTCTCCAAACCCCCATTTTTCGAAATAAGTCTTGAGCATTTCAAAATCGTATGATGTGACATGCCCATATCCTCCCAGCACTTCATTGAAGTCACGGCTCATAAGGACAGTGTCGTGTCCTGGGGATATCATTATGTTGAGAAACATTGAACCAATTCCGAGATGGTCGGATTTATGGATCTGTCCCTTGGAAAAGTATTCCTTGTCGTTCTTTACATATGCTTCAGCCGCTTTTTTCAGGTCGGGCATGGTCACCCTGATGAATCCGCCGATCTTCATGATCCTATTGAATTCAGCAAATACCTTCTCAACTTTGGAGGTTGGGACATGTTCCAGCATATTTGCACAAAATACAATGTCATAATGAGAATGGGAAAGCCTGCTGTTCCAGGCAGTTCCGAAATGTTGTCCGGGATGTTTGAAAGAAGCTGGAGCGTTGTCCAGGGAATCCCATCCTTCCTTATGCCAGCCGTCGCCGGCCCCTATGCTGATCTTATTCATTTCTTTTTTATCAGCAGATTTAATTTTTCCATTATTGCAGAGCATATTATGAGATCCTCTTCAGTATCTATGTCTACAGAATAAATAGGGTCGGTTTCGAGAATCTTCATTTTTTTCCCGTAAAGGGATTCCGCTTCGAGCGCTGTTTTTACTTTTATAACATCGACAAGGGCGTTTATCGAATAAGCAGGAGGAAGAAGCTGACGCTGATGGTATTTCACCGTGCTTATCCCGTCGACAAAAGGCGCGGAAAATCCGTTTTCGTCCATCTTCAGCATCCAGTAGGGATGATGTTTCCCCTGGATCTTGTCCACCGTCCTCAGGGAATCGCAGTCGCAGCCTGTCACTACGCCCATTGCCTCGCTGACATGGAAGGGCTGCCTGAGCGGAGTCGTGCAGCGCAGATTGACAAGATAGGCGAATTCATAGTTTTCATTTTCCTTCAGCCACTTGATGAGATGGACCATTACAGGTCTGTCGGGCGTATCGGACTGTGCGAGTTCCGCAGGCCTCAGGAACGGGACTTCCGCCCCGCATTTCCTTGCGGCATCAGCTATTTCCGGGGAATCGGTACTGACGATGACCCTGTCGACTTCGGGACAGTTCAATCCCGACTCAATGGCGTGCTGGATCAGTGGTTTCCCGCGGAGCAGGGATAGGTTTTTCTTCGGTATGCCCTTGGAGCCTCCTCTGGCCATCACTATTGCAACTGCTGTTTTGCCATGTTCCATAATATAACGGACGTCAAATGCTGAGGTGTTTTATACGATGCGTCAGGAATCACTGTTTTCTGTGGAAGCGTCCCGTCCGGCAGCTCCGGATGCAGCTTTGTCTGCAGAAGCGCCAGCTTTTCTTACTACGTCGCAACGGACTACTCTGCCGCCAAAGCTCAGTTTGAATGTGCCTCTGGCAGGACTGTTTATGCCGACAAAATCAACTTCCTTGAAGTTAATAAGTCCTTTTAGCATACAGAATGAGTCATACATGTTTTTTGTGCCTGACTCAGAATTCCTGTATTCAGGATCTGTTGCGCCAAAAAGATAATAGACCCTGAATCTATCAATCAGGAACAGGGAGGCGCTGGCGTGCTTGTCCCCGACCCTTGTTATGAATAATTTAGCGCTACCAGCCTTCATGAGGTTGCTGCAGATGGTCAAGAGATATTTCTGCTCGTGCTCGGATTTTATTATTCCCTGCCTGCCGAATGTTTTTGTATGCAGCTCGTCCAGGACGCCGATTTCGGTCGACTCAACCGTCGTGCAGTTTGCCCTCATCCCTTTTGAGAGGCTATGCTTCCTCCCCTTGCAATAATTCGACAGGTCTTCAGGATTTTCAACCTCCAGGAGGCTGGTATAATAGGGGGCAATATGGTAATAGCCGTTTTCCCTGCAGTGGTAGTTGTGCCACAGAAAAGGTCTGAGGTCTGAGACGCTCCAGTGATTCAAAAATGCGATCTCTTCATACTTCTCAAACAGGTAGGAGGAAACAGCCTCGGCCGTGTAAAAGCATATCTCGTTCCTGCGATATTCCTTCAAATCCGAATGATCTTTGAAGATATATCCGGAGTACATCTGAAAAGGATTGATTTCTATGCCGTTCTCCGATTCCACATAGGCCATTGCACCGAGGATTTCATTTCCTTTCAAGACGGAGATGTATCTGACCGGTTTTCCGTAGCACTCGAGGAATATGCTTTTGTTGAAAATAGTACCCTGTGGGGAACTATCAACAAAATTATCCCAGTCGGTCTTGTTCCATTCGCTTACAGGCATATGTCCTCCTGTGGGCTTAGTCTCTGCAGCTCATTACGTTTTGGATGATGGTCTTGTATTCGGGCGGCATCTTGTGATAACCGTTCTTATAATTAAAATTCGGATGGTTTGTACCACCTAGGAGAGTTGATTTCCAGAAATAATACCAGTCAATCAGATCAATATATTCAATAGGGTAATTCATGTGGAATCTGAATTTGCTTCCACGGAGAAGCGATAGAATCGTATCTGCAGCCTTCTTTATTGCCGAACCGTCATGGGGCCATTCGGAGAAATATTTTAGGAAGTCGTCAATCTCCTTTATATCTGAAGCGGGTTTCGGTTCAGACTTGACAAGCTGGCAGAGCTCTTCAAAGGAAGAAGGATTTATCGACATAGAATAAAGCATGGTGTTGGACTTGCACTTTTCTTCAACTGTCTTGTCCGCTCCGGATAGCCGGTCTATGCTTATTACCGGAATCTTTAAAAGATATGCCTCGAGGAAGCTTGAAGAGGCTGTGCCAATTAGCATTTTCTGCCTTGAGGCCCATGGGGAGAACTCATAGGAGCTGTCAACCTCCACTCTGTCTCCGAACTCATCATAGATCCTGGAATATCCTTCCGGAGCCTCGTGCGGATGGGGACGGATGCTGACATTGAAGTCGGTGTTTTTGACAATGAAGTCAATCAGTTTGATTACCGTGACAAACTGGTCGCATATCATTTTAAAGACGTCAAGATGGTCTGTGTTCATCAGGATGAATATTCCGGGCTTTTTATCATATAGGTTTATCTCGCCGAACCTGCCGATGATTCCTATGGTGTTCCTCTTTACGGGCGAAGGGCTGAATTTGATGAGATCAAACTTGGGGTTTCCGCATACTTTGAGCTTGCAGTCGTTCTTCCCGAAGCGGTTTTCAAATGCATCAAGGTTGGCTTTGCCCCATAACAGTACAAGGTCTATGTCCTTGAAATTCCCGAGTCTTGCAAAATGGTAGGCGTCACCTCTGTCTATTGGCTCGCTGCCTTCGCCGGGCCAGAGGATGATTTTCGCGTCAGGCGCAAGTCTCTTGGATGTGTCGACAGCTCCCACCGTGTTAATTATTACAGCGTGTGGCTTCCATTTCACAAGTGCGTTTGTATAGTTCCTGCAGCAGGAGATATACACCTCGCATCCGGCTTTCCTGAGGATCTCCGCCAGGATATATGATATGCCGATATCCCGTCTTAAAGTGAAAGCCCTTATGACAATCCTGTATTTCATCTTTATTTGCCGCCCCGTCCTTTCTTTTCAGCCAGCCATTTATTATATGCATTTGTGGCAGGGGTATCCCAGAGGAAATATTTCGAGTAGGAATCGGAAATGGTCTTGTTCTTGAGCATGTTTTCAACGTTGTCGAAGATCCTCCCGCCTTTTTCCACGTTTCCAACCCTCATGTTCAGATATCCTTCCAGGAGCCTGGCCACAGCATGGAAATTATACTGTAGATATGTTGCTGAATACCTGGCGAGGCCTTCCAGCATAAGTTCCTTATCTGATGACAGGACTTTTCTGTTCTCCAGGAAATTCAGCCTTATGTTCGCATCATATTGCGTGTCCTTGAGCCATTCCGCCGTAAAATTCTCCGTATCCATTACAGACCCCATATATTTCAGGGTCAAAATGTAGTCAGGATTATCTGAGAGATATCCTTTTTCAATTGCAACCTTATGGTATCTTGTGCCCGGGAACGGAGTGGCTATCGAGAACACATAATGATCCGCCTTGAGTTCGCCGGCGTAAGCTATGGTTTCATGTATCTCTTCTTTTGTTTCGCCCGGATTGCCGACGACAAAGTAGATTGTCACGGGAAGTTTCAGCTTTCTCGTGTGCGCCACCATTTTTTTCACATGATCCAGGTCGACGCGTTTTTTCATTATTTCCTTGAGAACCCTCTGCGAGCCGGACTCCACTGCGATAATGATTTCCTTGCAGAGGGTCTCCTTGCAGAGATCAAGCAGTTCCTCATCGATGCTGTTTGCATTGAAGGAGCTCGAATCACACCAGGGCATTAAAAGATTATTTGATATGAGACTGCGCAGGAAACCCTTGGCGTGTTCCTTATTCACATTGAAATTATCATCGCGGATCCATAGGAATTCGGCTCCGAACCGGTCTTTCAGAATCCTTATCTCCTCCATCAGCGAGGCGGCGGATCTGAATCTCATCTTCCTCCCGGAATAAAGGAAGGAGGAGCAGAAGCTGCAGTCGAACGGGCAACTCCTTGAAGTCATTATGGGAAATTCCCTGCGGCCTATTATTGATGTGTATTTTTCAAGCGGGAGCATGTCATATGCGGGCAGGGGGAATGAATTTAAATCCTGGACGAGGTCGAGGGTGTGCACGACATGCACCCCCTTGTCGTCTTTGAATGCAATCCCGTTTATCTGGCCGAGGGATGCGCCGGAGTTTTCGGCCTCGAGGACTTTTACAACTGTATTTTCCGCCTCTCCAATGAATATGACATCACAGCACCCATCCATGTCATTGAATATCATTTCCGGAGATATGGTAGGATAGCCTCCGACATATATCCTTATGTCCGGATATCTCCCTCTTACCGCCATGCATATCTCTTTTACCAGTTTGTGCTGGAAGATATAGAGGGCTGAAAAACCTATGACAGAAGGCTTGTGCATCCCAATATATTCAAAAAGACTTTCGGTTATCAATCTGAGGGTTTCTGATTCTTCCTTGTTCCTAAGATCTTCAAGCTTGTCAAACAGCTCCGCGTAGAGATCGACCGCCTTCACCTTGTAATCGGTCTTTTCCCTGATTGTTGAGGCAAGGCTGGCAAATCCGAGGGGTATGACAATAGCCGATCTTGCGCTGGTTCTGACATCACCGGTCTTTATGCCGTATTCTATTTCAGGAACCCTGACAAGAAGGAAAACACTGGATGATTTGTTATTCATGATTATAAGTTCTGTGATAAGTTAATTTTAAAACGGTATCCATTTGATGTTCTTATGGATGCACATTGTGAAATTGTATGGGACGAACGAATGCCTTATTTCAAATTTAGGGCTGAGGTTTCTGACGGTGTATTCTATGAGGGCGGCTGGATTGATATAATACATCTCCTTTTCCTTGAAATTCACATATTCGGTTATCGCATTAAAGACGGACTTCTTCCTTGAAAGCTCATGCATCCTCCTAATAAAGTTGAATACGAAGTCCATGTCCTGCCCAAAATTTGCATTGAGGGTTCCGCTCATGACAACATAATCATGGAGGGGGATTCTCTTTTTGAAGAAATCGGCGTTGACAAATTCCTGTCCGGGGAAATCATGGCGCGCTTCCTTTAAAAGATTGCTGTTTATATCAACTCCCGTGTATTTGCCGGTAAAGCCATTGTAATTGAGAAATTCCACCAGCCTTCCATTGCCGCAGCCTATATCAAGTATGGAACAGTCCATGTTGTCGATAAAATGCAGGATTTCAGAAAACCTGTGGTATTGACCGCTCTTGGTAGTCCATAACGAGTGATACGTCTTGCAGGCTTTCCTCCTGGACGCGGCATCATAGATTTCATTCGATTTTGAGAAAAGAGTCCTGTAGTTCAGGCTATCAGCCGTTTTTGATTTCATGGCGGTTCTCCCAGACCTTGTAAAATGCGCTAATGACATCATCAATGTCGGATTTGCTCATGCTCGGCAGCATGAACTCATGCGAAAAAAGCTCTTTGTAATGCATTCTTTCAGTAACAGGGCATAACCCTTTTCTATAATCAGTTTTTCCTTTATAGAAAGGAGCTTTGAATGGATAGCCTTTTGAACCGAAGGCAATCTGCTTCTGATAAAGTGGCTGGAGATAAAGAGGTTTTACATATCCACAGGACAGGAGCGGACCGTGGTTTTCCCTGAACTCGGTCTCTGGAAGCTCAGCCTTGACGGCATTTATGTATGATTCCCGGGAAATACCGGCAATTTCACTGTTGAACTTAAAAGGATGGACATAGAATGAGTGGACACAGTTCTTCCTGATCGCGGGGGGCGTTATTGCAGGTATTCCCTTCAAATGCTCTTCAATGTAGCAGCAGTTCTCAAGCCGTGCATCTAGGAGTCCCCTGAGTTTCCTGATCTGGCATCTGCCGACCGCCGCTTCAAGCTCGGTCATCCTGTAGTTGAACCCCAGCATATTAACAAGGTTCTTTTCTTTCTTGGCGGCCACCACGGATTCCGCATGGTTCCGTATGAGCCTGACCCTTTCAGCGAGATCATCGTTGTCTGTCACGACAATTCCTCCTTCCCCAGTATGGATGTGCTTGTGATAATTCAGGGAGAAAACTCCGATATCTCCTAGAGTTCCGGCATGGCGGTTTGCGAATTTCGCTCCTGGCGCCTGGGCTGCGTCCTCAATTACGTAAAGTCCATGCTTTCTGGCGATAGCCTTGATTTTATCGCGGTTGAAAGGCTGGCCGAATATGTCAACGATGATTATCCCGCGGGTTCTTGAAGTTATCTTCGATTCAACGGATTCAGGCTCGAGGCAGTAATAATCCTCCTCTATGTCGGCAAATACAGGAATGGCATTGTATATAAGTGCAGCTGTTGCCGAGGCGGACATTGTGTAAGGGGAGACAATTATCTCCTCTCCTGGTTCTGTGCCGACCGCGCCGACGGCGCAATATAGGCCTGAGGTGCAGGAATTCACTGAAATAGCATGCCTGATGCCGAAGTATTCGGCCCATTCCTTCTCCAACATTCGTACTTCAGGACCGCCGTAGAAATCGTCATGCCAGCAGCCTAGATATCTCGACAGGATTCCTGAATCAATGACACGGCAGACAGCCTTTTTCTCTTCTTTACCAATCACCCTGTATCCGGGGAAAGGTTTTTTTCTTACGGTTTTGCCACCATTTATAGCAAGTTTCATGTGATTCTTCTGTTTAGATGGTTGGATAATATATCGGCAATATAATCTGCCGAATGGGAGTGGAGTTCGGCTTCACCCCTTATTTCCGAAGGGAAGCCTGTTTTCTTGAAATTCTGCAACCATTTTTTTAAAATATTATTTATTTTTGGCAATTCAACATCTAAAAATAATATTCCTTCCTGATTGAGGAAGCGGAGATGCGGTCTTCTAAGACATGGTTGCAGGCTTGCAACGGGCTTTCCGATAAGCCATGCTTCATAAAGGAGTATCGATGCCATCCCGATTACAATATCAGCTGAAAAAACAGCGTTTCTTCCACTGATCCCTGACCCCATCCTTATATCAGAGCCGCCTGAAAATTCATTGATGAAGGATTCAAGTTGGAGCTTGTCTTCTCGGGGATGGGGAATGATGGAAAGACTGTATTTGCCAGCAAGGCCTTCAAGCGATTCAAATAGTGCTTTCAGGGCAGTCTTTTCGGTGTAGCCTCTGAAATTTGGATTGTCAGCGGCTGATTTTCCATTGTCCTGTTCCACCGGCTCGGATATGAAAACCATGTTGATCTTTGACGAGTCCCGGAAAATCACCTCCCCTTTTGAAAGCCATGCGGCATATTCGTCCTTCAGGCCTGCAATGGCAGGCTGTCCGGTTACAACGACAGTTTTTTCATCGAAGCCGTCCTTTATAGATTCCTGCCTGGCATATTCATCCATGACAAAGAACATGTCGGGCTGGAAAAATCCTCCGGCATCAATTTCCATCCTGTAGCGGTAGTTCATCCAGTTGTCAAGAAGGGAGAAGACCTTTGAGCCGTGACCTCTAGCGAATCTCGCAAGTTTCAGGGGGAAGTCGTCTTTCACGCTGGTCGTGAAGATAAGAACGCCTGCTTTTCCAGATTCAAAACAGGAGAAGCTCTCCTCTTCGGTGATGGTTTCCCATCCACTTCCCGATTTTCCGGAGATTATGCCATGGTCGACAAGGCTGAATCCGATTTTTCTCCTGTCAAGTTCACGAAGAACAGGCAGAAGGGCCATCGCCCCTCCAATGTCGCCGCCGGCGGCAATAATCTCAGTCGTTCTCATTGGGATTCCTGGTCGGCGGAGTTATTATGTCGCATTTTCCGCATATTTTTATCAAGTTCCTGTCCATCAGCATCTTATCCCTTATATCCTTGAACTTTTCGCCGTGCCAGATCTCTTCAAGCGTCTGTTCTCCTGCATTCCCGAGAACAACATCCTCGAACGCATCGTTGCAGCAGATGGAAATATTCCCATTGGAGCAGACATTCAACTGTTCAAACGGATACAGGCATGGAGATTTCATGGTATATCCCATTTTCCTGTTGGGGGCGGAAGAAGCCCTGTTAAGGAGAATTTCATTTTCTTTCCTGAGGCAGACCTTTATCAGGCCGTCAAATTCATTTGTCCTGTTGAAGTGCTCTACGGTCTCCCTGATGTTGTCATGAAGCTCGAGCTTGTCATTGTAATTGTTGATGTTGAGGAATGAAAGATGTGGCATGATCCTATATATCTTTTCGATGTTGAGCAGAGTCCCGTTTGAATGGATGTTTATCAATGCATCTGGCATTGACTCCCGCATCATTTTTACAAAATCAAAAATTCTCTTGTCGAGGAAAGGTTCGTTGTTCCTGTGGAACGAGATCCAGCCCTTGAATTCCATTTCCTTCAGTTCCTTGAGGATCTTTTCCAGCAGACCCTCGTCCATCAGCTCCATTTCCCTCTTGTCGGTAAATCTGTTTGCATGGCAGAACCTGCATCCCCCGTTGCACCTGTTGATGGTTTCGATGTATATATGGCGGAAAATACGGAATTTCCCGGAATTCATCTTTTCGATGTGCTTCCTGATCTGGGAATCGTATCTTGCATCAAGCTTGTTCCTGCTTACACGCATCGCCATCTCCCCAAGCTTAGAAGAAAAGGAAATCGCATTCTTGATGGAACCCCCAAAGGAAGCCTTCTTGTAGTCGTTTACAATTTCTATCATTTTTTACCCTATCATCTTTCTACTTAACGGTGTGCCTCGGGATATGGAGCAGGATGCCTTCCTGCCGATGACCATGTCAAAATATTTTGGAGGCAGTCCATGTCCTGGCCTTATGGACCTTACATTCTCGCCGGTGAAAGGCTCTCCCTTGCCAATATCCTTTATAACGAATAGCGAACGTCTGAATATCCTTGTCGCTTTCTCCTTGCTGGTGAAAGTATAGCTCACTTTCCCAAGAGCTGATTCGGCTGTCCTGATCTCCTTCACGAGCTCCTCCAGCTCCGAAGGCTCCAGCGAGAACGAACTGTCAGGGCCAGGCTCCTTCCTGGAAAGGGTCACATGCTTCTCGATAATATTTGCACCCAGCGTCACTGCCGCAACCGATGCGGCTATTCCGAGGGTGTGGTCGGAAAGCCCGACAACTGTACCGAATTTCCTTTTCATGTCAGGGATTGTCCTGAGATTCATGTCGTTGGGATCCGCAGGATATTCGCTGGTGCATTTCAAAAGCGCAAGCTGGTTGTTTCCTTCCGCTCTGGCAGCCTTCACCGCGTCGCAGATCTCGGGCATGGTCGCCATCCCTGTAGACATGATTACCGGCTTGCCGGCCCGGGCTATCTTCCTGATCAGGGGGATGTCGACGAGTTCGAAAGAAGCGACCTTGAATGCAGGAACATTCATTTTCCTGAGGAAATCTACTGAAGCGGGATCAAATGGCGTCGAGAATAGATCTATTTTCAGCTTATCGGCGATCTTCTTGAGTTTAGGCTGCCATTCCCATGGGGTATACGCCTCACCATATAGCTTATAGAGGTTCTTTCCCTTCCAAATGGTCCCCTTAATCATGAAATATTCGTTGTCACAGTCGATAGTGATGGTGTCAGGAGTGTAGGTCTGGAGCTTCACGGCATCTGCGCCGGCATCCTTTGCGGCCCCGATGATCTCGACGGCCTTCTCGAACTTATGCCCATGGTTCGCGGATATTTCCGCGATGATGTAGGCGGGATGGCCGGAGCCGATCACGCGCCTGCCGATTTTTATGCAGCAGCTCATTCCGCAGGTTTCTCCATTATAAGGTGCAGTGATTCCTTTTCCAGCGCGAACCTGTCGAGATCCGTCTGCCTGAATCCGGCCTTCTGGAACGACTTCAAGGAACCCTTGTTCTCATTCTTGATATAGGCATGCACGGTCTTTACCCCGGTGCTGCTGAAAAGCGCGTTTGACGCCTCGAATATGAGTATGCTCCCATATCCCTTCCCTCTGAACTCTAGCGCAAGGCTGGTGGATATCACAGCATCAGGGCCGTTCATCCTGAACCTAACCTGTCCTGCAGGTTTTCCTCCGGCTGTCTCAGCTATGCAAAAAAAGCAGTTCTTGTCGGCGAGCGTCCTGTCAAACCACCCCTTGTGATGATCCCATGGAATCGGATCCCTGGTGAAGGAGACATCGCGCACCGGCTTGGAATTTGAAAGCTCCCATATGAACTTGCAGTCGTCCTTAGACGCCTTCCTCAGGAAAAGGCCGCCCATCGCGTAGATAATCCTGTCTGCGCCCCTGCCATCCACGAGCAGGCGGCCTTTCTCTGACATCCTGCTGCGGGCTTCGAAGTCGTTTGCCAGGGATTTCAGAGTTGAGATGAACTTCTTCTCCACAAGCTCGCTGTTTTGGCCGAGATTGATAGCGGCTCCGGCTTCATCAAGACTGAGCGCTATAGGCTTCTGGTTGTCCGCGCAGTATATGATGATGTTAGGCAGGCCCATGAAGCATGTCTCCCAGCATGTGCTTCCGCCGCTGGTGATCACGATATCAGCCCATGCCATCAGCTCAGGCATGTTGGAGACATTTTTAAGAATCTGGAGATTTGGAGATTTTTTGATTTCCTTTTCCAAGGATTTCAGATGAGGATTGGCGCCTCCAGCGACGATCTTGACCTCCAGTCCCAGTTTCGAGGCTTTGATCCCTCTTATTATCTTAAGAGTAGTGTTGTCCGGATCGCTTCCTCCTAGCGTGACCAGCAGCTTCGATGCCTTCTCTGGAACCTGCCTCCTCCAATTGGAATATGGTGAAAACTCATTGCGCAGGAGGACATACTGCGTTCCGAGAAGTATCCTGGTGAACGGCGCCGTCTCTGGATAGAAATGCGTGCCGGCATAAAGGTTCTGATTGAGGATTATGTCCGATGGATAGCTGGGACAGTGGCCGAAGTCATCAATGAACAGTAACCGCAGCCCAGCCTTCTTGAGGGCGTCCTGGTACTTGTCGGAGAAGATATATCCGTCGACAACTACCCATGTAGCATTCTTCCTTGCTGCGAACTTTGCAGTTTCCTCGGCGTCCTTCAGGCTTCCGGGCCTGGACTTTATCTTCTGGGTTGACATGCCGCTGGACTTTATCTTCCTGGTCAGCGCTTCAGGACATTCCGCCATCGCTAAAACGACATTCTTCCCGGCATTGGCAAGAGCCTGAGTCAATGCAAGGCAGCGCATGACATGTCCTGTGCCGGTCCTGACCGATGCGTCGGCGCGGATGACAATTGCTGTTTTTTTCGATGCGCGCGTTTTTTTCATTTTTCCTGTCCGAAAAGGACCTTGTACATTGCTTCGGCCCGTTCCCAGTCTTCCGGAGTGTCGATGTCCTGGACCAGCTTGCGGGGCAGCACAACTGGTACGGCATCGGACGAAAAGAGCTTTCGTTCCGCTGCATATTTCCTGGCGTCCGCCCAGTAGAACTGTCCAGCATCATGGTATGCCTCGGAAAGATCCTGTGAACGTGTCATACGGTGCTCCGGCCAGAACATCTTGAGCCTGCCGTCGGTTTCAATTTTCAACGCCCTGAAAATCGGGTAGGGGAAGGATGTGACAGAAAATGCGGATGTGGCTTTTTCCCGAACGAGAATTTCCAGTCCAGCCTTCAGATATTCGGGTCTTACAAAAGGTGCCGTGGAATAAATGCAGCAGATATAGTCGGCCTGGCCCCAGTTTGCATTGATCCAGTCTAGGGAATGCAGTACTACGGCATCAGTGCTGGCATGGTCGTCGGAAAGTTCCGGCGGCCGCATGAAAGGAACTTCGGCACCATATCCTGTGGCCATGGAGGCTATGTCCTGTGAGTCCGTAGTGACAATTATCCTATTGAATATCCCGGAAGCCTTTGCCGCCGCAATGGAATAGGAAATCATAGGCTTCCCGCAGAAGACCTTTTTATTTTTCCCTGGAATTCGCTTGCTTCCTCCCCTTGCGGGGATTATTGCAATATTCGAGGTGTTTTGGTTGCCAGTTTTGCCGTTCATGATTTTTCCATGAGAAACCAGGAGATGTCGCCTTGCGGGAAGTTGGGATCCCTGTGATATGAGAAGCCGTAGTCCACCAGGGTGAGATCACCATGCCGTTCAAGAATTTCACCGGCAAAGTCGCGTTTGAAAAGACGCCCGCTGTGCCCACGGTATGTAATCTCCACCGGCGAGGGGTTGTAATATTCGCAGACCAGAATGTATCGTCTGCTTGCCTTGTAGAGCAGATCGTATGTTTCAGGAAGGACATCGGGATTTAAATGGATCAGCACTCCTTTGGTGAAGGCAAGATCCCATTTCCCTGATGGTTTAAAATCAAGGATTGAGGAGTGTCTGGCATTTATGTAGTCGAAGTTGCGCAGTTCCTTTACGGCCTCCTTGTTTATTTCCACTGCAGTAATCGAGGCATTGGGCAGGAGGCTGTGGATTGCCTGCAGGTTCAACCCTATGTTCGCACCAAGTTCAAGGACCGAAGAAACAGATCTTGTCCTTTCTAGGATTTTCGAGAACAGTGCGATGTTGCTGGCAACCCATTCTTCACCCTTGTTGCGATCTATATAGTCCATGCCGAAATTACCCGCCCAGAATTTTTCCTGTTCCGTCTTGTAGGTCATAGCTCCACTTCCTGTTTTATAGTTTCTACTATGTGTTTGATATCCTTGTCTCCAATTCCCGGGAAAATCGGGAGGGAAATGATGTGTCCGTATGCTTCTTCTGCGACCGGGCAAAGCCCCTCTCCTGTGCCAAGCTTGTTCCTGTAGTAGGGGTGCAGGTGTACTGGGATGTAATGGACGTTGACGCCGATTCCGGCATTCCTGAGTCTCGTGAAAATATTATTCCTGCCGGCCTTTTCAATCCTGACAACGTAAAGATGGTACGCATGGGAGACCTCTGGTGATTTGGAGATTGGAACTATTGAAGAATTGCTCTTGAAGGCGCTGTCGTATTCTTCAGCTATCTGTTGTCTTCTTTCAATCCAGCCAGGCAGTTTTTTCAGCTGGCTGATCCCGAGGGCGCACTGGAAATCAGTGATCCTGTAATTGTAGCCGAGGTCGACCATCTCATAGAACCATGAACCCTTCTCCTCGCGCTGGCGGTAGTCGGTCGTTATGCCATGGCCCCTGAACATCCTCATCTTTCCGGCGAAATCGGCGTTGTCGGTGAGTATCATCCCTCCTTCTCCGGTCGTAATATGCTTGACAGGATGGAAGCTGAGGACCGTCATGTCAGCCAGCGTTCCGACTTTTCTGCCCTTGTATCCGCCTCCCATGGAATGGCAGGCGTCGGATATGAGGACAAGGCCGTGTTTCGAGCATATGTCCTTGAGCGCGTCGTAATCACATGGCTGTCCGGCGTAGTCCACCGCAACCACGGCCTTCGTATTCCCTGTGATCTTCCTGGCGACCTGCGCAGGATCTATAAGAAGAGTGCCGGGAATGACATCCGCAAAAACCGGTGTCCCGCCGCAATACAGTATTGCGTTCGAAGAGGCGGCGAAAGTCATAGGAGTGACAATCACCTCGTCTCCCGGTTTTATTCCTGCTGCGAACATCGCGCAATGAAGGGCGGCAGTACCGCTGGAGACGGCAACTGCGAATTTCGCACCTGTGAAGGCGCAGACCGCCTGTTCGAATTCGGCGATCTTCGGACCGGTGGTGATGAAGTCTGACTTGAGGACTTCGACGACCGCGTCGATGTCCGACTGGTCGATGGATTGTCTGCCGTAGGGAATCATAATTAAGTTCGAAAGTTCGGGAGTTTGAAAATGCGAAAGTTATAAATAAAAAACGCGAAAGCTGTAGAGTCTATAGTTCAAGAGTTTGATTATTGAAACTTCCGCACTTACGCACTTTCGAACTCACGAACTTCTTCCTTCCTTTTGCTGTTTTTCGATATTGATGTGAATAAAGCCAGGAGTTCCTTTGATTCCTTCAAAAGAGGAGTCAATTCCTCCGATGCAGTCTTGTCAAGGATGCGGCTTTCATCTATTACTTCCAGCCAGAATTCTGTTTCAGATGCTTCTTTTTCAACTATGCCGATCTTGTGGATAAAATCTTTTTTCGACTCAGCCCTGTTCGCCTCGCGATAATTAGATCCTATCGCTGTTCCAGCCTTCAGCAGCTGGTTTATTAAAGCTTCCGGAAGATTCAGTTTTCGCAGGTATATGCAGAACTGAACAATAGCAATTGCAAAAGCCTTAGTACGCTTTTCCAAGCTTAATTTAAATTCTCTATTATCCATATTTTTATTTGTTTTAAACTTTCGAACTTTCGCATTCCCGAACTTCCGAACTTCTACCTGTACTCCGGACGCTCCTTCACGAAATCGTCCACCAGCTTCCTTATGGCGGGAACCGTGAGCCAGTCGCTGTTGGTGTCGCTCCTGTAGGAGAATCCGGAAGGGCATAATTTCCCGCCCTTCCCGAGGAGATGGTCCTTCTTGTTCCACCAGATGAAGTCCGGCTGGATCACGTAGTAATTGTTGAACTCGATGGTGTGCCTTGCATCGTCTTCCGGGATCATCAGCTCGTGCAGTTTCTCGCCGGGACGGATTCCGATCTCCTTTATTTTAGCATCGGGCGCGATGGCTTTCGCAACATCAAGGATCTTGTAACTCGGTATCTTAGGGACGAACACCTCTCCTCCATGCATGTGGTCAAGCCTGTCAAGTACAAAGTCAACCCCGTGCTGCAGGGTTATCGAAAATCTGGTCATCCTGCTGTCGGTCACGGGCAGGATCCCTTCAGATTTTTTCTTGAGGAAGAAAGGAATCACGGAACCGCGGCTGCCGACGACGTTGCCATATCGCACGACTGAAAATATCGTGCTCAGATCTCCGCTCATGGAGTTTCCGGCGACAAAAAGCTTGTCGGAGCATAGTTTCGTGGCACCATAGAGGTTTACCGGATTTGCAGCCTTGTCGGTGCTGAGGGCGATCAGCTTCTTCACTTTCTGCTTGATTGCGGCCCGGATTATGTTCTGGGCCCCCAGGACATTCGTCTTGATCGCCTCGAAGGGATTGTATTCGCATGCAGGGACCTGCTTGAGGGCCGCGGCGTGAATGACATAGTCGACATTCCGGAAGGCGTCTTCAAGCCTGGCCTCCTCCCTTACGTCGCCGATGAAATATCTTATGCATGGATATTTTGTGTCGGAATATGCCTGGGACATCTCATACTGCTTGAGTTCATCCCTGGAGAAGACAATGAGTTTGTTCGGATTGTATCTCTCAAGGATGGTCTTGACTATCTTCTTGCCGAATGAACCCGTTCCGCCGGTGACCAGGATTGTTTTTCCGTTGAACATGTTAATTTCCTTAGATTAGTTTTAAGTTAAAATCATTGGGAGGCATGTTTTTATGTGTTAAGTATTAGGTTTCAAGCAAGGCTTGGAATGGAGAACAGTCTTTCATTTTTCCGGCTTCGTGTTGAGAATCAGATCGTAGATTTTTTCATTGCCAAACGTATCAATTAATATTCTGAATATTGAGTTTCGAATTTGTCTTTCCGTGCTTCGCCCCATCGATTATGCGGAACGGCATAATCGATTCATAAAATCAGACAGCATGCCGGCGGTCTGATTTTATCCGCTTACCATTTTGATGAGGGGGTTGTTTATAAGTCCGTCCACCCTCTTATGGATCTTGCGGGCCCGTTCAATCTGATTTTCCAGGAATTTCTTTTCTGTGGTGTCATGGGATTCCTTGAGGCAGTTTTTCGCCTCCTCAAGGATCTCGTCGGTCATCCGGAGCTTGTTCCTGAGAAGCTCCATGATCCCCTTCTGGAGGGTGGAGGCGAGATGGTCGGATGTCTGATAGTAGGTCTTCCTGTCGCCCTTGATCCAGACCTGCCTGATCACACCGAGCTTGTCCAGCTGGCGGGTGGCGATGCTTATTGCAGCCTTGCTGAGGTTGAGCTCTTTTCCGATGTCGTCGAGCGAGGAAGGCCCTTCGTGCAGGTAGATGGCGGCCATGACCTGGCCGAAAATCCGGCTGAGGCCGAAGTCCTGGCTGATCCTGCCTGCGGCATCGACGAGATGCCTCTTCGCTTTTTCAGTTCCTGTATGCATAGTTTTTAAGCTTTTACAAAACTGTAAAAGTTCGAAAACTAAACTAGGTCCTCATCGGCAAATTGCAAGTGTATTTCGGGGGATTTTATGAAAATTTATGCTCTTTTGATGACAGCGCTCGACCATGAAAGACCTACGCCAAAGCCACTTATGACCATAAGTCGGTTTTGTTTTTCGTGGATTTCCTTTTCAAGGATGATTGGTATGGAAGAGGAAACAGTATTTCCGAAGCTTTTTGCGTTAAAAACAACCTTTTCCGGCGGAAGTCCGATTCTCTTTGTAAGAGTATCCACTATGAATTTACTGCCCTGATGGAATACGAATTTGTCTATCTTGCTTATTTCTGTCCCGTTGATCTTCAAAACCTTATGAATGTCATCTGGAAGAACTTTGGCTGTGAAATTGAATACGGACCTGCCGTTCATGTGAAGCTTCTTGTTACGGCAGATCAAATCATCGTAGTCCTTGCCCATTGTCCCGAAAGTGAATTTTCCTGTAGTATAAAGGGGCTTGTCGGAAATCAAAGTGACTGCGGCGCCATCGCCAAAAAGAAGAGATGTGTTCTTGTCTTCCTTGTCGATTATCTTGGAATAGGGATCTGCAGTGAAAAGCAATCCTTTCTTCAATCCGTTGGCGTGCATGAATGATTGTATTATCGACAGGGCATATACATAGCCTGAGCATCCAAGGGATATGTCGAAACAGGCGCATGAAGACTTGAATCCTAGGCTTCCATGAAGCATGGCGGAAACGTGGGGGATGTTGAAATCGGGATTCTGTGTTACAACTATAACGACTTCAATGTCATCGGGACTTAAATCAATCTTGATCCTGAGGTTCTGGTATGCCCGGACACAGAGATCGGATGTTTCCTCGGTCGCTTCCTTGATGGAAACTTCCTGGACACCAATCTTCTCCTCAATGAACTGGTCCGTTATCCCGAACTTCTCCTTGCGGGAATAATTCGAGATCCTTCCATGGGGAATGTACGAACCTATTTCTTCGATCCCTAGCGCAAACATTTATACTCCGGTTTTGATGAATAAATAATATAAGCCTGATTTGAGGAATATTCTATTGACAATTGAAAAAACAGAAAAATATATTCTGCACCCGCTCGATCCTTGCAAGATTCGACTGCGAGGTGTGCAGCCGTCTTGCAATCTGCATATGCGTGGATGCCGTATACTTCGTCATTCCGCATATAGACGTAAAATATCCTGATGTTCCTGGAACCAGTGATCCTGATGGCGAAAAGATCCTTATATGATATAACATTCAAGGGTAGATATAATTTTTAGTTGAAAATTCTATCCGGTGTAAAGGGTCAAAAACACATGCATTTCCGGCTAATGTGGCATCATCCCGAGCACGTCTGCGAGTCTCGGGATGAACTGACCGGAAAAGTCCGAGACCGTAGGTGCTCGGACCGCGTCGCATAATCCACGCGATTATGCGGGGGCATAGTCCCATACGCACTTTTCCGACGAAGGCTGCCGCACTCCGCAGCTGGTTCTGCCCGAAGGAGCGAATGCGGATGAGAGATCCCCCGAATGACCAACGGGGGAGAGGGAGGTTAACTGTATATTATCTGCTCGTCTCATGGCTTATCATTCACTTGCTTGGAATGGCACCGTCTTCCAAATATACTATGATCAACATATATCGTGGCAAACATCAGTGTCGGCAAATGAATATTCGGCTGGAACTCCCGGGAAAGTTCAATATGGAGTGATTTTCATCCCTTTTGAGCCGGGATTTATCACGCCTCTTGTTTGTTTCTCTGAAAACATTCTCAAATAGTCCCGGCAGCTTTCCCGTGACATTTCGGCGACAAGAGTTCTTATTTCATTGAAGTTTCCAAAATTGGAACTCATCACAGCTGATATGTATTCCCTCCTTCTGGTGGGTGGAATGATGACAACAGGATATCCATATTTAATAAGAACCATGTTCATCAGCAGTCTCGACACCCTGCCGTTCCCGTCGACAAAGGGGTGGATATTCACAAACTCCGTATGAAGATCGGCTGCGGCTACTACGGGATGATTCTTCTTTTCAATCTCTGGTATTCTGGAAACAAGCTTCTTCATCAGGTCTGGCACTTTCTCTGGAGAAGGCGGAAGATAGTCAGTTCCGGTTATAACAACCCTGACATTTCTATAGACACCCGCATTTTTTTCATCAATTCCATGATAAAAGACACGGTGAAGTTTTTTTATGATATCTTCGCTTATTTTTGTTGAAGATGTGGAAGCGTACAGTAAACTGAACGCTTCTGCATGCCCTACAGCCTCAAGATGATCACGCAAAGGTTTTCCATTGACTGTCAATCCGTCTTCAATAACAACCTTGGTTTCAGTTTCCGTCAGGGAGTTACCCTCGATTGCATTGCTGGAATACGTGAGTCCAATCCTGTAATATTCTCGCAATTGCGCCAGTTCCACCTTTTCAAGGGGGCGCAACGAGTTGATTTCCTTTAACAGGGAATCTGTTTCCTTGATGATTGATTCATAATCCATGCTTCACACCTTGGCAATAAAATTATCAGAAAGAGAATAATCAACATGCTTTCCATCATTAAACCCGTGGACTTTACTGGTATTATCTTAATGAGTAATATAGCCTATAAAGGAAATTATGCCCACTAATATCATCCGCCCGGGCACGTGATAACTGCCTGATTATCACTCTCAATACGAGGTCTGGACTCTCAATACGGGGTCTGGCACGAATGGCGCTAAGTTAAGCGGGTTTTGAACTGATTAATTCCTTTTCCTCCTTCTGACTCCGGAAGTTGAAGCCTAAGCCTCTGGCGATACGGGGTCTGGCACTCTGGCGATACGGGGTCTGGCACCATCTTTACAAAAATACACACTCATAATTAGGCTGAGCATTGTCATATTTGCATCTTATATCAAGTATTTATTCGATAGAATATCAAGTTAATAAACTCAATGGTTTCACGGGCATTTTCCGATAAGATAATGCACTGAATCGGAATTGACAATCCGGAACCGTTTCAAGCCGCATTCGCCAGCCTTCTTCCCAAGCCAGTCCGGATCCCCCACCGCCACCGCCTTGCTCCAGAAATCAGCGCGTTCCATTTTCAAGCCCCTGAGCTTCTCTTCAAGAGTCCTGACATACCAATCGCGGAACATTCCTGCATTCCCAGTCTTGAGACATTTCAACAGTCTCTTCAAATTCACGACCCGGCAGCGCCTGCGTATGCCCATGAATTCGCCGTACGAACCGTGCTTCCATTCACGCGGATGCCTGACAGCCCCGGCGCGGACCATGTTCAGGTCAATATAGAACAGGCAGCGTCCGAGATGTTCGCCGTTTTGAATCCTCGTCGAATGAAACCGGCCTGCCCAGAATGCGCCTTCACCGCTCCTCTGACCATTGTGCCACTGTCCGACACGCCCGTGGATGAAGCGCAGTCCTTCAGATATTTCCACGCCTTTCCTGGCGGTGACCAGAAGATGCACATGGTTGCTCGTGACCATGTAGTCCAGGACATCCACCTTGTAGCGTTTTTTCATCTCAAACAACTGCCGGACATAGAAGTCCCGGTACTTCTGAAACCGGAACAGGAATTTGCGCCCATGGCACCTGTGGGTGATATGGTAACATGCTCCGTCCGTAA
>MHBH01000053.1 GCA_001804805.1 Lentisphaerae bacterium GWF2_49_21 | reverse complement strand
CCGCCGACATGGCGTTGGAGAAGTTCGGCCGCATCGACATCCTGCTGAATTTCGCGGGCGGTGCGGAGACAAGGGTCTGCAACTGCCATAAGCCGTTCCATGAGCTTCCCGTAGAAGTCATCGACTGGGGTCTTGACGTGAACCTCAAGGGCGCAGTATACTTCTGCCACGCCGTGATGGGCGCAATGATAAGTCAGAAAAGCGGTGTCATGATCAATCTGGGTTCGGTCTCCGGCACGGAAGGTTCCGCGGGCGCGGTGAACTACAGCGCAGCCAAGAGCGGGATCATCGGGCTCACCAAGGCGTTGGCGCTCTGCGGAGCACCTCACGGAGTCAGGGCTTGCTGCGTATCGCCCGGGCCCGTTATGACCCGGCCCGGCATGGCGAACATGAAGACACGTCTCGGCAGGGCCGCGGAGCCGAAGGAGGTCGTTGATCTGATATTGTATCTCTGCTCAGACAAGGCCGCGTTCATCACCGGTTCCAACCATATGATCGACGGCGGCCGCACCTGCGGCGGCATGGATTAAAAAATACGAGGAGGAAATTCATGAGATTCGAATGCAGGACGGCAATCGTGACTGGAGCCGGACACGGAATTGGCAAGGCCATCGCGTTAAGACTTGCCAGGGAGGGAGCTCAAATCGCAGCAGTCGACATAGACAAGGCGAATATGGAGGAAACGGCTGAAACGATCCGCAAGGCTGGCGGAGCCGTGCTGGAGCTTGCTGTCGACATCACGAAGATCGACGAAGTCAAGGCAGGCGTCGCCAAGATTCTCGCGGACTTCGGCAAAATCGACATACTGATCAACTGCGCCGGCGGCGGCTTCCAGCAGGGGATTGATTTCAAGGACATTCCCGCAGGCTCATGGCAATGGGTCTTCGACCTGAACATCAACGGCACCTTGAACTTCACGCACTCCGTTATTCCGCATATGATCGAAAGGAAATATGGAAAGATCATGAACTTCTCCTCAATCGCTTCGAAGACTGGACTCCCGAAACGATCGATCTACTCAGCGAGCAAAGGAGCGATCGACGGTTTTACGAAAACCCTGGCGATGGAGCTGGGGCCATACAATATAAACGTGAACAGCGTCTCCCCTGGAATGATTTCGTACGATGCGGAACCGCCTGCGACCAACGGCACCTGGCTCGGACGTTGCGGGACACCTGAGGAAATAGCTTCCCTGGTGTCGTTCCTCGTCTCCGAAGAGGCGTCGTTCATCACTGGTGCCGACTATCTTGTCGATGGCGGGCGCGTATTAGGACCCAAAGGTTTTTAAAGGGGAGGGATTTCATGTCAAAGGTCTGGAAAGTCGGGATACTCAAGGACAGTTCCATGACAATGCTCGGTCTCCACGGATTGCACAACGCATTCCGAGGCCTGCCAGGCGTGGACGTGGTCGCGCACGTGGATTCGAACACGGACAATCTGGCGGCGAAACTCGACTCCTCCGGCGCCAGGCGTCACTATTCCGACTATATCGAAATGCTGGAAAAGGAAAAACCGGACATCGTCGTATTGTGTTCAAGGCATCCCTACGAACATCTGCAGCAGATCAGGATCGCCGCCGAGCGAGGCTGCCACATATACTGCGAAAAACCCCTGGTCGCCAATCTGCCGGAAGCGGACGAAATCGTGAGGATCTCCGAACATGCGCAGATCAAGATATGCATGGCTCATCCCGCCAGATACGACCTCTCCTTCCTGACCATGAAGAAGATGATCGAGGCCGGAGAGATAGGAACTCCTTTGACCGCCTACGGACGCGGAAAATCCGACCATCGCGGCGGCGGCGAGGACATGATAGTACTCGGCACCCACATCCTCGACTTCCAGACCTTCATCTTCGGAACCCCCGAATACGTGATGGCAGATGTCACGCTGCAGAACCGTCCGATAGTCAGGAAGGACAGGGAGGAGAAGACCGTCGAACCGATAGGCCCTTCGGCCGGCGACAGCGTCTTCGCCAGCTTCCAATTCCCGAACGGAGTGCGCGGCATTTTCGAGAGCAGACGCGGACTCTCAAGCAGCGAGAGCGTCAAAAGGACCGGAATCGTCAACATGGGACTTTGCGTCGTCGGCACAAAAGGCTCTCTCTCCATGCGCTTCAAGGATTTTCCATGTCAGCCGGTAGAGAAATTGCGTATCAGCCGGAGGTCGGGTCCGATGGAGGACGCATCATTCTACGAGGAGGTTCCAGTCATGGAGGAACGTTCAATTCCTGGAGCGGAGCCATTGGACTACTCCCGTTGCGGACGGATGGACGTTCCAGACGCCAGGTTCTTTCTTGAGGCAAACCGTTTCGCTGCCTGGGACCTCATATGCTCCATCAGAGAGGACCGGCAGCCTGTCTCCAACATGTACAATGCCCGTCTTGCGCAGGAGATGATCCAAGGCATCTACGCATCGAGCCTGTCGAAGAGCGTCGTGAAATTTCCTCTCGCGGACAGAACACATCCCCTGGAGGATTGACGGCTCTGGAAGACCTGGACTCACGTGGATTGCTCGGTTATCGGATGAAAATCATATGCATTCGAGCAGCTCCAGCATATCATCTTCGGTCAGCTTCCTCAGGAACCGGGAAAAGGGCTGAAGTCGTCCGGATGCCTTGATTCCTTGCCGTTCCAAAACTATGTTACAAGCATAATGAAATCAAGAGTCCTATCCTATCAGCCATATGGAGGTGCCATAATGAAAACAAAATTCCTGTCAGCCATCATAATACTTGGAGCAGCTTTACTTCTACTGACGGTTCTCTGCGCAGCTGATAAACCGGGAAAGAATAATCCGGATGCCGACTATAAAAAAATCGATAAAATACTCCTGCCCCAAATCCTGGCCATGAAAGCAGGTTTGTATGAAGCTGCAGACGGCATCAAGGTACCATGGCGCCTGCATATTCCCCCCGAAGCTTCAGAAAATAATAAATTACCCTTGTTGTTTTTCCTGCACGGAGCAGGCCGCAGGGGAGATGACAATGTGGGCCCCATGGATCTGGCAATCGAATTTCTCCGGCCTGAAGCCCAGAAAAAGAACCCTTGTTTTATTCTGACGCCGCAGTGCCGTCAAGGCATCATGTGGACTGCAATGAACCCCGCACACACCAACATGGAAGCTCCACCCGAGCCTTCTCCGGAGATGAAAGCAGCTCTCAGCATCCTGGATCAAGTTCTTGCGGAATTCCCTATCGATAAAAGCAGGATCTATCTCACCGGCCAGTCTATGGGCGGTTTCGGCTCCTGGGATGCCTTGTACCGCAGGCCCGCCCTTTTCGCGGCCGCCGTACCGATTTGCGGCGGCGGCGATCCTTCAAAAGCAAACCTGTTCAAGGATGTGCCGATCTGGGCCTGGCATGGCGTGAATGACAAAGCAGTACCGGTTGAAAATACCCGCGCCATGATAGCAGCATTGGAGAAAGCAGGGGGCAAACCAAAATATTCCGAAATTAAAGCAGGACATGGTTCATGGGAACCCGCTTATTCCAGTGCTGAACTCAGGGACTGGCTTTTCGCCCAGAAAAAAACGAAATAAATTGCATCTGACTAAGACGGGAACTGCGATTCTCGCACCCGCTTCGCTCAAGCCACAAAGGCTCTAAGGTTTTCGTGGAAATTCGTGTAATTCGTGGGAGGCCTAATATTTGTTGATCTTCCTGTATTTGACCGGCGACGTCCCGTATTTTTTCAGGAATAGCCGGTTGAAATAACTGAGGTTGTTGAAGCCGGTGCCGGAACAGATTTCCGAGACCGTCTGGTTCGTGAACCGCAGCATCCTGTCGGCGCGTTCGAGCCGGTATCCATTGATCACCTGCGACGGTGTCATGCCAAGATGCTTTCTGAACGCCCTGCAGACATGCTCCTTGCTCCTGCCGCAGGTTTTGCGGATTTCCTCCAAGGTCCAGTTTCTTTTACCGTCCCCATGGATCGTGTTAAGGCATTTGACCATCCAGTCAGGCATGTCAGTTCCTTTCACATGGTGGCTTGAAGCGGGAAAGAAATATTCCATCAGTGTCCGGTAGAGGAATATCCTGAATGCCAGAAGAGCCTGTGGCTTTCCATGCACGTCCATCAAGTTCTTCATTGACGATTCGAAATGCATGCGTTCGTTCTCCGGAATTTTTGCGACAGGTATCCTGTCGAAATCAAAAAGATTGCCAGATCCCTCATCGTCCAGAATATTGTCAATTTCCCTGGCTGGGAATACAAGGTTTATGAAATCGACATTCTCTCCGAGAACCTCGTGGATGTCATTTTTTTTAACTAGAAGAAGCTCGCCGGCTGAAAGTATGATGGTATTGTCGTTGATCTTGTTTGTAAGACTGCCGGATTCCACATAGGTGATTTCATAGAAGTCGTGGTGCCTGTGCGGGCCGAAATAATATCGCGGTCCGCTTTTTTCAAATCTGGCGAAATAGAGATACTTTTCCGGAACGCCGGAGACTTTTGTAAGTCTTGTCTTCATTTATGCTCTTCATGTTATATTTTTCTGCGTCCGCAGAAAAATATCAATATAGTATCATATATTGTCAAATATGTTGTAGCTATGGTATGTCATTAATGTTAATATAATGCATAAATCAAAAAGGAGAATAGTACATGAGCGATAAACTTGTTTCTTCGAAAGTCATCAAGAGATACAGCGGTAATCCGGTACTCAGCGACAAGGATGTCCCGTACAAGGCGGCTCTTGTCTTCAATGCCGGCATCACGAAGTTCAACGGCCAGTACGTCATGGTATTCCGAAACGACTACGGCTCCCTAGAGAATCAGAAACTGGAAGGCACCAACATAGGCCTCGCCTACAGCAAGGACGGGATAAAGTGGAATGTCACATCGAAGCCATGCTTCAAGATGGAGGACAAGGAGGTCACACGCGCATATGATCCGCGGCTTACCGTGATCGATGGAAGATGCTACATGTGCTTTGCCGTCGATACGAAGCACGGACTCCGCGGCGGAATTGCGGTCACGGACGACTTTGAAAAATTTGAAATACTTTCATTGACCGTTCCGGACAACCGCAACATGGTGCTGTTCCCGAAGAAGGTGAATGGAAAATATGTAAGGCTTGAACGTCCGTTCCCGGTATACAGCCGTGGCGGACGCGACCGTTTCGACATCTGGATGTCGGATTCCCCCGACATGAAATACTGGGGCAACTCGAATCTCGTCCTCGGCGTCGAGGATGTTCCATTCGCAAACGACAAGATCGGTCCCGCAGCACCGCCTGTCGAGACCAAGCAGGGATGGCTTACGACTTTCCATGCCGTTGACAAGGACACCACCCGTGGAAAGAACGGCTGGGAGGAGAAATGGCAGAAGCGTTATACTGGCGGTATCATGCTTCTCGATCTTGAGAAGCCATGGATCGTGAAAGGCATCTGCAGGGAACCTCTCATAGCCCCCGAAGCGCCATATGAGGTTGACGGCGGATACCGCAACAATGTCATCTTCCCCGGAGGAATGATCCTCGAGGATTCTGGCGAAGTCAAGATCTACTATGGCGCCGCAGACACTGTCGAGTGCCTTGCAACAGCCGACGTCAACGATCTCATTGCACTCTGCAAGAGCCCGGTGGTGAGATAGCAGATTTTATTAAAAGTATGTCGGGTTTTAACCCGACGCTTTGTTGGTGGTTTAAAAACCGCCCTACTTATGAGGCGAAAACCCGTAACGTGGTAGTAATCATATTTTTCCAGCATGCTGGAAAAATATCTGCCTATGAGGCATATTTGAAATCGATATAACTCATGAAAACGCTGTTTTATGAGCTATAATATAATTTCAAAGAATGCCAAGGGTGTTTTTTATGGTTAAATATGAAGAAGTTGAAGGGCGTTTGATCTGCTATTTTGAAGGCCGCATGGACACCGCGAACTCGACGAAGCTCGAAGACGAGGTGTTTGATCATGTGCTCCGCAAGCGCATTCCCACGGTATTTGATCTGAAGGAAGTCAATTTTGTCTCCTCCGCGTTCTTCCGTATCTGCATAAAGGCCGCACGGGCGACGAAGGAAATGAAATTGACAATAATAAATGCTGCTCCTTTCGTCAAAGACGGTTTTAAAATCACCGGACTCGACAAGATCATGGATATCCAGTGATAAATTTTACGGACGTAAAATTTATTTCAGTATGCTTATTGAAAAAGGCGGAAGGACATTGTCCGTGAAGGCGGTGGGATGGATCTCCTTGACCTCTTCCGGCTTATCGCAGTAGCTGCCATATTTTACAGCCGTATCAATCACAGACTTGGAGAAGAGAGACGTCCGTTTTGAAATATCCTTTGCCGGAAACACAAACGGCTTTCCTGTGGAATTGACGGCAAAATACTTTTTCCCTTCCTTGTCGGTGGCGCTGAGGCACTGGATACCTTCGGGCAGGGCAAGATCTGCTGGAACAAGCGTACTCCCATCTGCAAATCCCTTGAACATCTTCACAGCCTCCAGATGCGGAGTGCTTATGAATTTTCCGTCAGATGTGAAGAAGAGGGACTGGCATCCCCATTTGGAGGCGCGGATTCCCTTCTCCTTGCTTATGTACGACGCATGCATATATGGATGGAGAGTGCCGCCTTCGACGCGAGGATGCGAATAGAGTGCCATTATCGTCTTTGCCGCCGCCAGTCCTGATGCCATGGAAGTTATGAGATCATTTCGGCTTTCGTCTCCGAGCCTGTCAGACTGGACTCCCCATTCGGAAATATAAAGTTTCGATTTGTTGAAACCGTATTTGTCGAGCATTGAACTTGCGATGTCGAGATCCCTGTATAGGTTCCGGATACACCAGTCTTCAAGATAATTCTGAGTGATCTCCTCAGCGTTGTCATGTAGGAACGGATATTCGTGCGGAGCGAAATAATCTATCTCGGACTGCATCCCCATTTTCGACAGTGCGGACAGCAGTTCCTTGTTCCATATGATGTAGCGTGAACCGTCAAGATTTGCGCAATATGCGTCAATACCGGCAAGGCATACGATCATTTTTGCCTCAGGAATTTTTGAACGGATCATTTTCACATGTGCTGCGACAGTTGCGGCGTAATCGGATCCTGGCATGTCCCAGCGTTCATTGTCCATTTCCCAGAATGCAACCGTGTCCTTGTATCCCTTTGAAATCACATAATCTACCATCGTGGCGTTGTTAGCCACTATCTTGTCGAGGTTTTCCTGGCTGAATGTTCCGGCTTCAAGTGGATTCTCCCTTTTCATGCGATCCTCGGGCAAGGTCTTCATGTAGAGGAAGTCTTTTCCGTCGAACATGGAAACGCAGTTCAGCTGTATTATCAGCTTGAGTCCGTTCTTCCTGCACGCCTCAAGCATTTCCTGCATTTTGATCACATAGGGGGCAGGTTTGTCCTTGCCCTTGTAGATCCATTTGATGATGGCCCCGTAAGTTCCGCCTTTGGCACAAAGCGTCGGATGCCAGTCATTGATCCCATAGGGCCAGAATGAGAAGGATCCTTCGAAACCGTGCGGATACCGCAGGATGCCTCCTATGGAATTCACTTCGGGAGCAAAACCCGGCAAATCCATGGATTCAACTCCACCCCGCCCACCGGAGTAGCTGCCAGCCGCTGAAAATCCATTCTTGCCTATGGTTTTCTCATGTTTCACCACGATATGGGCAGGTATCTGGTCCTTGTCAGGAGGATTTTTGCGGATATCGCCAGCGGTATCTTTTTCAAATGCGCTCGCGATCATCTTCTTCCCGATATCCCCGATATCGTCGGAGACCAGTGTGACAGCCACAATTCCAGGAACTGGATCATTTCCTCCGGAGATGAAGCTGACTGAACGGACAGATTTTTCGGGACTGGGATTTATCCAGCGCAGGGCGTAGACTCCGACAATCCCCCTGGCGCTGTTTTCGCTTTTGACATCCATGATCAGGCAGGCATTTGGGTCAGCAGGCTCCTGCAGTGACCACCAGTCATTGAGATGTTTGCCTGTAATGACAGGAATTTCAAGTTCCTTCCCGTCATCGTATGTGATCCGGTATCGCATAGCTTCGATTCCTTCCTTGCCAGCCCAGGCCGCGGCATGGAGGAAAATGATCGAATCAGCTTTCTTCCCAACTGGAATCGGACCGACTTCCTTCGAAAAAAAATCTTTCTTTGTGGAATAGAGCATGACACAACTCTTCCCATTGTTGGTATCGGGATTTATGATGTCGAACGGTATGGTTTTCAACATCTGCATGCCTGTTGGAATATTCCTCATGTCGTTGGTTCCCTGGTCTGTCCATCCTCCCTGCTTGTCACCGTCGGTCTCGTCCTTGAATCCCATGTTCGCGAACGGACGGAGGTCCAGACATTGCATCTTGCCGGGATTGAGCCGGGGATATTCAAGACTGACGTCATCAACTGCGATATTCGCACGGCCGGTAGCGGTATTTTGGCACTGTACGATAAGAAATACTGGTCGGTCCCAGATCTTCCGTGTTAGTTCAGAAATTGGTATCGACTGGCTGGAGTCCGTGCCCTTGATCATCGCTCCAAATGCCTTTTCATCTATCTTGAGCGAGATGGAAACCTTGCCGGAAGCGACCGGCAGTTCTGAAGGAGGAGTCACTGAAGGAACGTTGCCCCACTGGTCGCCGCGGGCCTCCTCTCTTTCTCCAGCTCTTTCCTTCCTTCCCAGCGCAGATTCGATGGTGTTCTTCTTCCTGTCCCATCTGAGATAAATTCCAAGCACGTTGTCGGCGGATTGGATGTGGATGCTCCTTGCATTGCCGTCGGTGGTCAGGCCGACAAATACGGTCGTGTCATGTTTGTCGTTTGCCAGTGGAGCGGATGAATTAAAAGCAATCGTCATGCTCAAGCTGACGCCTTTTTCATTCCAGAAGAAAAGAGGATCCCTTCCTGCGACTGCAGAGCTTTTCCAGGCATTGTCATCAGGCGAAATGAGGAGTTTGCCACCTTGGAACTTGGTATTCTTGTCGAAGGTGACATGGTTCCAGATGTCTTGTGGAGAGGGATCGGCGGCCTGTCCTGGTAAATTTATTGCAGTAAAGATAAACAGGGAGAGGATGACGTACTTGCAGAAATGGATCATTCAGGATTTCCTTTCAATATAAAGTTTGAGTCCCAGCCTTTGACATCACTTCTTCGTTAGTCATCGGGCTGACGTGCATATCGCAATACAGTACATTTGCGCTCTTTGAATGGCGGAGACGGTCGAAGGCATAATAATTTCGAGGATTTGTCTGAGTGAATTCCCAGTAGCCTCCGAGCTGGCCATTTTCCCTGGAGTATTCACTTCTACCGACGGACAGTAGAAAAAAGTACTCGTCTCCCTGAGCTTGTCGAACGGGCCGCCAACAGTTCGATAAGAGTGAAAGTTTTTGGAAAACAATTCTTCATATACTTGGCTCCGGTATCTGTCCATATAATAGATTCCCAGGAAATTTTATTTCCAGTTGAAATCCATTTCAGGGAAGAACAACGCTTACAGATTCGATCCAGGGACCGGGCTTATCGGATTTTTCCGTCTTTTTCACAGCAATTCCGCTCCATTCATTCTTTGAATCGACAGGGATGTCTACGGTGACAAAAGTATTCTGCTTGGCGGCAGATGGAATTTTAATTGGATCCAGGGCGACCTGTTCACTGCTGGTATGAAGATACACGGTGAACGCGGCGGTTTCACCTTCTACGTAGATCCTAAACCGGATGACTGATTTCCCGGCAGGAGTCGGAATTCCGAACCAGTATGAAACAAAGCCCCACTGGGACAAAGTGCCAGTTATACGGGCGAGTTTCTCGTTCTTGGCTCCGGCCACTGTTTTGACTTCAACCACTTTGCCTTCCACGGCGCTCTTGCCGGCATTTAGCAATGCCGCTTCTCCCGGCAGCGTCTGATGTACGCTTTCGGAATAGGCGGCCATTGTGAAGGAAAATACGGCTGCGATTATCGCAAGACTTCTCATCTTCATCTTAAATCTCCTTATGTAATATGTTTGTAGTTAAGCTCGCAAGAGCTGTTCTTTATTTCTGTTCCAGCTCGCATTCTGTCCAGCTGCCTGATGGTATGACAAGAGAACCTTCGGAGCCAGCAGCGACTGATGGAACCTCAGGATCAATCGACGTAGAGCGTGATCTTGTCGGACTGAAGCTCCACTTCGAATTTGCTGTAAGACCCTTGAGCACTACTGAGAGGTCATCGCTCTCACTGCCATCTGTCAACGTGTATGTGCGGCTGAGCAGCAGATGTGACGACTGCGCGATCGGCTTGTCATCGAGCGGCACGAGCACCACGGTGGCAAAGCCGTTGTCTTTCCTGATCTCAATGATTTTCAGCCTTTCAGGAGACTTGCCGTCAAGATAACCGCTGAATCCTTCCGCCTTCGGAGCGGAAACTGTCAGCTGTTTCCGTTTCAAATCCTTGATAATCTCGCCAGTGTCTGATTTTATGATGTCACCGGCCGGTTCGGCCGTCATCCATTCAGCTGTCTTCTGTTCCGCAGGCACTGGACCGTATGACTTACGGACCTTGTGGATGTTCTGCCAACCGGGCTTGATGTTGTACTTGCCGCGGATCATCTCATGGTATCCGGCTGGGAAATATGGTTCGTCGACAACAAGAGTTATTGGAGCAGTGCTTCCTTTCACGTATCCGTTCTTGAAGATTATCCCAGTGGTCCTGAAATGATCGAGGAAAACTCCATCTCCGCAGAGAGTTCCAATGCTTGGTTCACGGCTCTTGGTCTTTCCCCAGCCGTCAGCGCCGACATCGCGCGAGCCATGGTTCCAGGCGAACCATGTCACTCCCGCCCAGTCCTGCAGGGAACCGTATGCGGAAATCGCAAGAGGCAGCATCGAGCGGACAGGCGCCTTTTCTTTGATTACTTTCTGGTCCTCGGACATGTTCATTTCGCCGACAATGAAAGGTTTGCCTTTCAAGATGCCCTTTGTCTTTGAGAAAAACAGGTCATCTTTCTTCTCCACAGGGAATGGGTTTCCGTAGCAGTGATCCTCTATATATGAATCCGTGATCGAACGGGCGTTGAGGTTCGTCTCGCTCTCCCAGAGGTTCGAGAAGATCACCGGTCCATCGTATCCGTATTCACGGACAGCCTGTGTCATTCTTTTGCTGAAATCATGGATCAGGAAACTGCAGAATTCGGAGAACAGTTTTTTCTGTTCGCTATTGCCCATGTTGTAGAAGTCAAAAGGCTTTGCTCCTTTGCCCTTGACAAATTCATCGAGCTTCGCAACAAGTTCCTTCTTGAAATATTCAGGAAAGACATTCTTGCAGACGAGGATGTATTCCGGATCACACTCGTTCAGGAACTCAAGGCTCATTACCTGTGGATCCTTTCCGTAGGCAAGTCCGCTGTATTTGTTGACTCGCGTCAGCATGAACTTTGCGAATTCCGCATTCAGGAGGAAAGTGCGCTCGTCGAACATAGCCAGCAGTTTCCTGGGATCAAAGGCTTTCTGCCAGTGCCAGGAATTTAATTCCTTGACGGCGTCGGACCATGACTTGTCGTCCGCATCTGAAACTTTCTTTATGCCGACATCACCTGGTTCGTAGTTGCGAGTCCACCAGACAGCGAGGGAGAGATAGATCCCCTTTTCGCGTAATTTCGCATTGAGATAGTCGAATCGGACCCAGGCATCCAGATCCATTTCGCGAGAACTGCCATTGTACTTTGACAGCGCAAAAGAACCCTGGGAATTCCAGTCCCTGCTCGGACGCATGCAGTGGTGCGGTCTTACCATGTTGACGCCCAGACTTGCGAGATTCGCAGCCGTCTTGTCGGCAAGATCCTTGTCAGGAAAGAAGGAAATTATGTTTACGCCCCAGAAGTTCACGACTTTGCCTTCTGAATCTACGAACTTCTCATCCTTGATCTTCAAGGGCTTGATTGCAACCGGAGCAAGAGCCTTGGTCTGGAGCAGGGGGACGTGCTGCTTCTGAACGGTCTGAACCGCCTGTGTCTGCGCAGGCTTGGAAGATTCAGTGCTCTTTTGGCTTTCTTTTTCCATGCAGCCGGAAATTAAGACAAGACCAGAGATGCCTGCTGAAATCAATATTGGTATTTTCACGATTATATCCTTATGTTATAAAAATTTCCTTGCATGCCTTCCAGGGATGCAAGGAAATTTTATTTCCCGTCAAGATTATTCTTCATCCAGTTGCCGGACCATCCAGTAGAACCCGGAACTTCGGTTATCATCCTCGCGGATCCGTCCATGTAGAGGGCCTGATATCCAATCCTGTGGTATCTCCTGATGGTGGTGGAGTCCAGCCATGTGACTTCGGTCGGATTGTCGCACATGAGCGCCTTATTGCCAGTTTCTGTCATCCTCAGCGGTCCATAGAACATGTTGCTGATCCTGAAGTAATAGTCGGTGCCGGCATAGTCGGAATATTTGGACGCTGATACATCCTTGTTATACTGGTAATGGGGATAAGGAACTTTTGGATGTGGGTAATGAGGCGCTGACGGGCATTCGAATGTCTTGCTGCCCGGCAGGTATTCTTCCTTGATAAGTATTCCGAAGCTGTTCCATCCATTCCATAACGGATGGTCCCCAACGCTTCTTCTGATTATGGAAACTCCACTGTTCTCGTCCTCGTACCATGAATAACCTTCAAAATCAGACATGTAAAGTGTCGTTGCATATCCGTTCTGCTTCAGGTTGCTGAGGCAGACTATCTTGCGGGCTGACTCCTTGGCGGACTGCAGGGCTGGAAGGAGGAGGGACATTAAGATCGCAATGATGGAGATGACGACCAGAAGCTCGATAAGAGTAAATGCATTGCCGATTGCCAATTGCCGACATGTCCGCCGTAGGCTTGGCGAAGGAGGATTGCCAATTTTATTACTGAATTTTAAATCGGAAATCCGCCGTCGCAAAGAAGCTATGTCGGACACAGTCGGAAATCTAAAATTGGAAAAGTTTATTTTCATCGCTCAGTCCCCGTAGTGTGAATCGACATAACTGCTGAAATAGTTGCCGCCCCAGCCGTCCATTCCGGGAAGGTTCTTTACCATTTTTGCGGTACCATCCAGGAAGAGCGCCTGGTAGCTGCCCCGCCCATGGTATCGTCTGGCCAGGGAGAGATCCCCGCTGGCTGTAGTATACGGATTGTCCATCAGCATCCCCTTATTGTATTGCTTTGTGCCGCGTAGATAGCTGCCCACGTAATTGTTTATTCTGAAGAAATAGTCGGAACCGGAGTAGCCTGATGGAGAGTCCGGAGTGATATCCTTGTTATATTGGGAATAAGTATAGGGATTGGGGACATGCGGGGCGGACGGGCACTCGAAGTTTTTGCTGTTTGGCAGGTATCCGTTCCTGATGAGAATTCCATTGCTGTTCCATCCTTCCCAGAGGGGCTTGTCTGCCACGCTCCTGAAAATCAAGGAACGGTCGGCGGTAGCATTCTCGTACCAGGTATAGTCGTTGAAATCGGTGAGATATGAGAGCTGGGAGATCCCAATCTGCTTCATGTTGCTAAGGCATAAGGACTGCCTCGCCTTCTCCTTCGCCTCCTTCAATGCCGGCAGGAGCATGGCCGCCAGGATTGCGATGATCGCAATGACCACGAGTAACTCGATCAGTGTAAACACTGTCCGAGTTACTCTCGCCGTCGCTCTCGGACTCAAAGACGTCCTCGTAGCTATGGCGGGCACGGCGACCAATAATTCAATAAGAGTAAATGTATTTCCAATTTCCAATTTCCAATTTCCGATTTTATTTCTTGTTTTTAAATCGGCAATCGGCAATCTTAAATTGGAAATATTCATAGTCATTTTCCGCACCCGCAGCTTTCCCTTATGACAAGTGAGCTTTTCAGCACGCTTTCGATGTTCTCTTTTCCATTGAATCCTGAATTCTTCTGTTTCATCATGAGCCTTGCAGCCTCATATCCGAGATCATAGACCTGCTGGCGCACGGCGGTGATCGTCGGACTGGAATATTCGGAAACTGCCGGGAAATCGTCGTAGGATATGAGGGAGACTTTCCCGGGCACGTCAATCCCGTAGTGTTTCAGCCTGGTCAGCGCCTCTATGGTCGCCTCGCATCCCCATACTATCACGGAGTCAAAAGATATTTTCTTAATCACAAGCTCATCGACAAGCGCGGACATGCTGTGGCCTGGCTTCAAGGAAAGAAAGAGCTTTTCGTCCTCGGGCATTCCAGAATCCTTCAAGGCCTTCCTGTGACCTTCGAGCATGTCGGTGCAATATGGACGCCTGTCAAGATGAGTGAGGACGGCGATCCTTTTGCGGGAGTGCTTCCTCAGGAGATGGATGGTCGCATCATATCCGGAGGAGAAATGATCTGTATTGACTGAAGGTATTTTTATATGAAGTTCAGGTTTTCCGATGAATACGGCCGGGCATTTGAAGTTGCTGATAGCTTCCTGGTCCTTTTCCGTAAGAATATAGTTCACCGCAATGATTCCGGAATTGATCATTTTCCTTGTGGCCGGATTCTTAAGACAGCTTTCAATTGTGCTTTTCCCATGCAGAGGGAAAAGCCTCAAATGGCAGGAGTTGACGGCGAAACAGTCGCCTATGCCGTTGATCACCTGTCCGAGGAAGGGATCCTTGAAGGTGTCTTTTGGGACGAAAGGATATACGAGATTCACGGTGGACGGATCGGTGATCTTGTCCGAACGTTTTTCTGCAACGAAAGTTCCCTTTCCCTGCCTCTTGTATACGGAACCTTCCCTGACAAGCTCATCCAGGCTTCTTTTGATGGTTATTACGCTGACGCCGAACCTTTCGGCGAGTTTTCCTTCAGGGAGCAGCTGATCGCCGGGATGGAGATTGCTGATGAGATTTTCTATGCGCTGGCGTGTCTGCGCAGTCTTGGTCAGGACTTTTATGTTGTCGTTGCTGATCATATGACACCTTGTTTTAAAATCGGAAAGTCATATTAAACATATGATATAATATAATAAGTATATAATAAGTCAAGCGATGGAGGAGGAAATTTCAAGAAATTTTGTTCCGGAGAGGGGGCGTAGCTTGCGTGGAGTTTCCCTGGAGATTGAAAAGGGGGTTGTTTATGTCCTGGAAACCTTGATAAATCAATGTTTCCCGAATAACTTTCACATATGCTTGTCAATATGTCCAATTAGGAGGCCGGCACGCAATGTATGTCCGCAGGAATATAAGCACTGGAATGAAAGGGCTTGACAATCTTTTCCAAGGCCTGGTTGAAGGCGACAACCTGGTCTGGCAGGTTGATTCTCTTGAAGAATACAAGCCTTTTGTCAAGGCTTTTGCCGCCGATGCGCTGGACAGGGGGCGCCGGGTTGTCTATTTCCGTTTCGCAACACATGCTCCTTTTTTACCACCGCAGGCCGGACTTGATATCCGAGATCTCAGTCCTTCCGTCGGCTTTGAGCCGTTCGTGTCCGAAATCCACCGTACGATCGTCGAAGGGAACCGCGACTGCATATATATATTCGACTGCCTGTCGGAACTGGCCGCAGACTGGTGCAGCGACCGGATGCTTGGCAACTTCTTCATGCTCATATGCCCGTATGTATTTGATTACGGGGGAGGGGCGTATTTCACCCTGATACGGAACAGGCATTCGTTCCATGCGACCGATCCGGTAAGGCAGACGACCCAGATCCTGATAGATGTCCATCAGAGAGGTGACAAGACTTATGTGCATCCGCTCAAGGTCCAGCACCGGCATTCAAAGACGATGTATATGCTCCATAGGCGCAATGGTGATGATTTTGAACCTGTTACCCAGAGCTCGGAAGCAGCGGAGGTTTTCTCGGACGTCACCTGGAACCATCTTGACGGCAGCAACTGGCGTCTTGGATTCTGGAGCATGAATTTTGCAAAGGCGGAGGAAATCGCCAGGGAGAATTCAGAGGAGAAACTCAAAAGCGCCGGCACCATGGAGCTGACCCAGCTGTTGAGACGCATGTTGATTTCCAGGAAAGGGCCGGTGCTGGATCTGGCGGAGCGATATTTGTCCCTTGCTGATCTCCTGGCGATACGCCGCCGCATGATAGGTACGGGTATGATAGGAGGGAAGTCCGTCGGCCTGGTGCTTGCACAGGCGATCTTGCGCCGGCATGACCGCAAATGGTCTTCGATTCTTGAACCTCCAGATTCTTTCTTCATCGGTGCGGATGTCTTCTACACATATCTTGTACAGAACGGGCTATGGTGGCTGAAGCAGAGGCAGAAGGATTCCAGGGCATATCTCGACGGCGTGACGCTTGCCAGGAATCAGATCCTCAACGGCAAGTTTCCTGAATACCTGATGCGCCAGTTCAGGGATCTCCTTGAATACTTCGGACAAGTGCCGATAATTGTGAGATCCAGCAGCCTGCTCGAGGATGATTTTGACAGCTCTTTCGCCGGAAAGGCCGAAAGCATACTATGCGTCAACCAAGGATCGTTGAAACAGCGCGTAGAAGATTTTGTAATGGCGATCAGGCGTGTATATGCCAGCAATATGAGCGAATCCGCCCTGCGGTACCGCGCCTCGCGAGGCCTGCTTGACAAGGATGAGCAGATGGCAATACTGATCCAGAGGATTTCCGGAACAACCTGCGGACGCAGAGTTTTTCCACATCTGGCCGGAGTGGGACTTCCATTCAATCCGTATGTCTGGGACAAACGGATTGATCCCAATGCAGGAGTCATGCGTGTTGTCATGGGAATGGGAACCAGGGCTGTGATTCCGCATCCTGAAGACCACACGCGCATTGTCGCCCTGAACATCCCCGAGCTCCAGCTTGTTGATCCCGACAATCAGAATGCCTTCACCTCGCAGCAGGAAGTCGACGTCCTGGATCTGGATTCAGGACGGGTTGTACCTGTTCCATTCTGCGATCTTGCAGAGGAGCCGTCGCTGCCTCTGTCCCTGCTGGCGGAGAGGGACCTGGCCATGGAGGAAAAAGCCCGGGAACATGCCCTGCGGAACAGGAAATACTGGACTCTCAGTTTCACGCGTCTGTTTTCCAGCACCTCCTTTGTGCCGGAGATGAGGGAACTTCTACAGGCGCTGGCTTCCGCATATGGTACGTCGGTGGACGTGGAATTCACCGCGACCTTCTCCGATGACGGGCATTTCAGGATCAATCTTCTCCAATGCCGTCCTTTCCTCGCGGAAGGGGTGGGGGCGTCGAACGTCAAAGTGGAAGACATTGATATTTCCGAATGCGTGGTCCGTTCGACCGGACCTGTGCTCGGCTGCAGCAGATCATTGGACATTGACAGGATCATCTATGTTTCACCATCGGAATATGCGAACCTGCCTGTGCAGGACCGCTATGCCATGGCAAGCCTTGTCGGAGAGCTGATACGGAACGAACGCCTGCTCAAGCGCAGGGTGATGCTGATAGGTCCGGGACGCTGGGGCACCAAGGATCCTTCGCTCGGAGTCCCTACTTCGTATTCAGATCTGAATGGAGCTTCCATATTGTGCGAGATCGCCATTATGCACGAAGGACTGATCCCGGACTTGAGCCTGGGAAGCCATTTCTTCAACGAGCTTGTCGAGATGCGGATGCTCTATTTCGCCTTGTATCCCAAACGCAAAGGGAATATTATAGATACGGAATTTTTTGAAAAACAGGCTGGAGTTCCAGAAATTCTTTCGAAGTTCCCGCGCCTGCTTGATGCGATTAAGATTGTGGATGCCACCGGCAAATGCAGGTTGCGCCTGAGTGCAGATGCACCCAGCCAGCTGGCGGCGCTCCATCGCACAGCCGGATGATATTGACAGGAACCGGCAAGCGCACTGAGCTCGAAGGGATTGAGGAATCTATGTTTCCCCTCCAAGACTGGCGTTTGGATATTTTGAATTGGGAAAATAAATCTTCAGACGACCAATATAACTTGAACATAAAATCCAGAGGCTCTCCCTCAAAGCGCATGAATTAATCAGGCTAGAGCGCCGGCATGAGCTTGTCCCGCATGTATTCGCTGGGCGTCTTCTTCATGACACGTTTGAAGGTGCGGGTGAAATGTGCGGAGGACTTGTAACCGAGGCTGTCGGACACCTCCTTGATGCTGGTCTTGCCGCTGTCAAGGATGGAACATGCCTCCATGATCTTCCTCCTGTTGATGAACTGGTGCGGCGGGAGTCCTGTCATCTGCCTGAATACCCTAGTCAGATGCTCCCTGGAAACTCCTGCGAGTTTCGCAAGCTGATCTACCTTCATCATGCCTTCGGTGTTCCTGCCCAGCATGACTATGGCCCTGTTGAGGAGAAGATTTTCGGGCTTGTCGGTCTTCCTGTCCTCGCGGCTCTCCACCAGCGTATTGAGCAGGCTCATGACAAGGCGCGATCCCTCAGACACGGATATTACCTGCTGGTTTTCCATGTGTTCGAAGTATGACTGTATTCTCGTTATGATCTGGTGGTTGAGGGGAAGCGAATACACCGGACCGAAACGTTTTACCATGTTCCTGGCCATTGGGAAGGAAGTATCTCCGCAGAACGCAATATAGATGAAGCGCCAGGGGGTCCTTGAAGCTTCAGGATAGTAGTATGAGATCTCCTTGTCCCTGGACTCGCAGAGGAAGCCATTGCCCGGAGTGAGGACATGCTCGCCGTTGGCGTCCCGGAAGCATCCGTATCCTGAAAGGGTGTACTGGAAGATGCAGTGGGGCGTGTCTGTCCTGCCCCTGCCCTTGATATGATAGAGCTCCGTATTGCCCCTGGTCTCCACACCGATCGTCGTCGGATACGGGAAGGACTTGAGCAAGTCAACGGTATTAAAATGTATATGGGCGAACTTCACAGGGCACCTCTAAATTTACTTTTGCGCGCCATTTGTCAATTTTTAAAGGTACCCTAGGTCACAAATTGGTAAATCTTATCATATTTTGACAATTGCGTTAGCCTGTTCATACTATAATTTCTGAATATCACAAAAACAAGCAATGTCTCAAATTGCATCTTTGACTTCGTCAAATCTGTAAAAGCAGCAAAGCTGCATATATAGATTGCGAAGCAAGATATATTAAAGGAGAAGATAAAATGGCAAAGATTACGTTCATGGGCGCTGGAAGCACGGTGTTCGCGAAAAACGTGCTTGGTGACAGCATGCTCACCCCGGCGCTGAGCGATTCACACATCGCCCTCTACGACATCGACGCGGACAGGCTGAAGGAATCGAAGCTGATGCTGGACATGCTGAACAGAAACGCGAACAACGGCAGGGCGAGAATCTCCGCCCACCTCGGCGTGAAGAACCGCAAGGAGGCGCTCAAGGATGCTGACTTCGTTGTCAACGCCATCCAGGTCGGCGGATACAAGCCGTCAACCGTCATAGACTTTGAGATTCCGAAGAAATACGGCCTTCTCCAGACAATCGGTGATACTCTCGGCATTGGCGGAATCTTCAGGGCCCTCAGGACCATCCCCGTGATGAAATCCTTTGCAGACGACATGGAGGAAGTATGTCCTGAAGCCCTTTTCCTCAACTACACGAATCCGATGTCGATGCTTTCCGGATACATGCAGAGACATACCGACATCAAGACAGTCGGACTCTGTCATTCGGTGCAGGGCTGCGCCAGAGGACTGCTCAGGCATGTTGGCATGGAATACAAGGAAGGCAGGACCAAATGGGTGGTCGCCGGAATCAACCACATGTCATGGCTTCTAGAGATCAAGGACGAGAATGGCAAGGACCTTTATCCGGAGATCAAGAAGAAGGCCTTCGCCATGAACGACGCCGCCAGGAAGAAGGGCGCAAAGAAGCATCATGACATGGTCCGCTTCGAGATGATGAGGAATTTCGGATACTACAACAGCGAGTCCTCCGAGCACACAGCCGAGTACCATCCTTATTTCATAAAGAGCACCCATCCCGAGCTGATAGAGGAGCTGAACATACCGCTTGATGAATACCCGAGGCGCTGCATCGGCCAGATAAAAGGCTGGAAGAAGCAGAGGGACGATATCATAAACAACGCAAACCTCTCCCACGTGAGATCCCATGAGTATGCCTCCCACATCATGGAGGCTGTGATTACCAACATTCCTACGGAGATCGGAGGCAACATCATCAACAACGGGCTGATCCCGAATCTTCCTGCGAACGCATGCGTCGAAGTTCCATGCATGATAAACAGGAACGGCATCAACGGCTGCTACGTCGGAGAGATCCCGGAACAGCTCGCGGCCCTCAACAGGACGCACATCAATGTACATCTCCTCGCCATCGAAGCCGCCGCTACGCTGAAGAAGGAGAAGATCTACCATGCCGCGATGATGGATCCGCATACGCGTTCCGAGCTGACCCTCGACCAGATCCGCTCCCTCTGCGACGACCTGATCAAGGCCCACGGCAGCATGCTCCCGAAATTCAAGTGAAAAAATAAATCCCGCAGGGGGAAAAATCCCCCTGCGGAATTATATTTATTGATGATCAGAACTTTCGTATACAAGATGTCGCCGATTATTTTCGCCTGCTGTGCGCAGGCGATAATTGTCCTGTTGATCCTTTCTTTCAAGGAAGAACTTCCGATCTTCTTCTCAGACTGGCCAGTCTTCATTTTTGTTAACCTGATCCCTCTGATGGTCGGAGCGTGGATTGCTTCCAAGACGAAGACATGGAAAGAGTGCTTCCTGACCATGTCCTTTGCACTGGGCTGCACTTCGGCAGTCCTTGTCATCTACGGTATCCTCGGAGTGGCAATGTCCCTCTTTGTGTTCAACAAGTAGACGGAGCGTCGGCATCTTGCCGGCAATTGATTAACAATGTTGTACAGGCGTTTCGCCTGTAGTTTCTTTTGATGCAGCACTGTCGTATTTCGATATACCCAGAACAGAATTTGCTTGAGATGATAGTAGATAAACCCCAAGTTTCATGCCTCCAAATTCCAGACAAGGTCCAGTATTCAAACAAAGAAATTTACAGACTTTTGAACATTTGTGCCTGAAACTTGGAAATCAATGAAGTTGTTACCTTCTAACATCTTAATATTCAGCGTCTTCTAAAGATAACAGAAAAATAATATTTAAACCGCTTGAAATATAATTAAACCGCTTTAAATTAATGACCATACGATAAGGTGGTTTGTCATAAAACAATGGGTGGTCTTATGAAAAATTTTATCAGGATCATATGCGGTGCTTCCTTGACGCTTGGAATTCTTACGGTCGCCTTCATCTGTCTCTCAACTTCTGCGGCAGATAAGGAAAAAAAGAACGATGGGAAGAAGGAGCAGGCCAAAGAGTATGGACAGGCAGTCTTTCCGGCAGAAGGGCGGATCAAAATGGACGAAGGGACTGTCGAAGCCTGGTTAGCACTCGATTATTCTGCCAAGGACATGATGCTCCAGGACGAGTCGATTATAACTCCCATGACATTTTTTTCGCTCATTGAAAAGGAAAGGCTTATCAGGGCGGAGGAAAAGGACAAGAAGGATGGGGGCGGCAAGGATGATTACTCCGGAAATGAAGCCGAGATGAACCTGAAGACACAGCAGGGAAGAGCGCTTTCAAATTCAATCAAATACCACTGCAATCTTTTCAGGCTGGAAAGAGGCAAGACCGTTGTGAAGGGTGTCACGATGGGACTTGACGAGGTCGAATGGAAGGAGAAGGAATGGTATTTCATCGCGATCGCATGGAAGAAAACCGAAACCGGATACGACGCATACATGTATATCAATGGGAAAAAGAAGGAACAGTCCTTCGACAAGGAGGAAACCGTCAAGTTTCCGAAGACCATGAAGGAGCATCTGATATCGATCGGCAGTTTCAGGAATGCCAAGGGTTCCGTGGAGGCCCTGAGGATATCGGGCAAATTCAAGACGGATGTGGAACTTGAAGCCGATATGAAGGCCGGACTGGCCAAGGATGATTCCACTCTTTTCCTTTTTGATTCTTCACTGATTTCAGCCATGAAAAAAGCCAGGCAGGCGGATCTCGGGAAGAACACCCAGGTGACCGACAAGGGTTTGTTCATCGGGCCATATAAGACCATCGCTGGAAAGCATGGCAAGGCCGTGCAGTTCCATGAATAAAAATATCAGGACGGATATTTTTATATAGGAAGAACACATGAAAAAATGCAGAAGATTTACAATCATCGGACTACTTGTGGCCGTGCCCGCCGTAGTCCCGAGACCCGCCAAAGGCGGCGTGCTCGGGACGAAGGCGAGAGTAGCTCGATTTACCATAATTGAGCTACTCGTGGTGATTGCGATCATCGCAATTTTGATTGCCCTGATGCTTCCTGCGCTCAGGAACGCAAAGAAGATTTCAAGATCGGTGCACTGCATGTCGAACCTGAAACAGATCGGCACCTGGGGAGTGATCCATGCTTCAGACAATGATGGAGTAATGCCAGTCAACGGAGGGGATCCAAACGCACCTCTTCCCCAGCGCGACTACTGGCACTGGGACATTTCCAACGTCAAATGGTATTACAACTGTCCTTACTACAAGTCGGATTCATGGAAGAGGCTGGACAGCCTCCTGCATTGTCCCGAAGCGAGCATATTCAGTTCCGAAAGGGTCAACGAGCCCAGCAACCGCAACTTCAGCTATTCGCTGGAACAGCTGTTGGGAGGAGGCGGAGAGGGAACTGACACGACCGACGAAAAGCATTTTCCAGTTCCACGGCTTGGCGGGAAGCTGGTGACTCCCGATGCCGCCTGGTTCGCTGATGCATCCGGCAAATACTACAATGAGCCCCTTCCGTTCTTCGCAAGCGGAGTGGCAATGTATTACAATCCTTTCTTCGACTTTAAATATAGACCGGGAAGCGGTATCGAGCAGTATACACCTTGGCCTTTCCGTCCGGAATTTGCAGGGAAAACCCATCTGGGGCGCAAAGCGAACACCTGTTTCGCCGACGGACATGTGGAGGCGGTGGGCATTTCTGATTCAAGGCTGAGGTAGTAGCACAGACATTCTTGTCTGTGGCTGCTTGACGAGTTTATCTAATTGCCGGCAAGATGCCGGCGCTCCGTAAAGACACAGGCAGGAATGCCTGTGCTACTTGTTAATCAGCCATGAATAATTTTTACTTATCATCCGGAGGCGTTCATTCGGCCGGAAAGAACATTCATAGTTGAAAGGACCTTTATAATCAATCTCATCAAGCGCCTTCATGAATTTTTTCCATTCGATCACGCCGTTCCCCGGAAGCCAGTGCTGCTCATCTATTCCGTCATAGTCGGAAAGATGCAGCGTGATCAGTTTTTTACCGATTTTTTTAACCACTTTTGGAATGCTCCTGTAGTCTGACATCAGATGGTTTACATCAAGACATGCTCCAACCGATCCGTCATTGAATGGCGCAATGATTTCCAGGAGTTCGTCGACTGTATTGCCGAGACAGGTCCTAGGAAGCAGTTCAACTGCAAGTTTTTTGCGAAGTTCGCAGCTTTTCGCATGGACTTGACGGAGGCTTTCGATGGCCAGAATCTTGCGGGTCTTGCGTTCGGAATTTCCTATTGGTTCGGCGCTAGCATGGATGACGATCATCGGTGCATCGAAGAAGACCGCCATTTCAACGGCGTCGCAGGTGCTCTGCACAGCCCTCTTGCGGACTTCCGGATCAGTGCTGGAAAGATCGTACCAGCCTCCGAACCTCGAATGAATCGTCTCCGCCTTTATCCGCGACTTCTTCAGGAAATTCCTGAGGCGTTTTTTCTGTTTACTTCCTTTGTCATTGTCGAAAAGTGACTGCATTATCTCGAAGGTCTTAACATCGGATCCCTTGAACATCGCGAGCCCTTTTTCGCTGATGTCGCTCGTGACCGTATGCAGTGAAATTCCAAGCTTAAGTTTATTCATGTTCTCCCCGGTAGAAAAGCTTATAAACTATTTTATTGATGGATATTGAATTTAAAGATGTTAAAACTAATTTCAATAGGAATCAGAAAGGATTCGGGAAAATGGAAAACAATAAATCTTCAGGCAAAAACAAGCCGAACATACTTTTCTTCATGCCGGACCAGCTCCGATGGGATACGGCGATCACAGATGAAAAATGCAGGACGCCGAACCTGGACAGGCTCGTGAACTCCGGCGTCAGCTTCAACAATGTCTATCCGACCATGGCGCATTGCTGTCCGTCCAGGGCTTCGCTTATGACAGGACTCTATCCAAGCCAGAACGGGATATTCAACAATGTCCTCAACGGATCCGCCCTGTGCAAGTCGCTGAAGAAAGGAGTCGAGACATTCTCCGAAAAGCTCAAGGAGAACAAGTACAAGCTCTATTACACCGGCAAATGGCATGTCAGCGCCGCAGAAGATCCCGCCGACAGAGGATGGAAGGAGTTCCAGATCAGCTGCCCATCAACCGGCCAGACCGGTTTTTTCATGAAGGACTGGAAGACTGCTGATATGACCGACAAGAAAAAACGCGGACGTGGAGAAGTCCTGAAACCCGGGTGGGGCACGATGAAGCTCTATGGCACTTACGATAGAAATTCCACCGGAGAAAAAATCGTGGACGGATATGAAGGCCACCACGACTACAGGTTCATAAAGGACGCCCTTTGCACTCTCGACAAAGTGAAAAAGGAAAAATCTCCCTGGTGCCTCTATGTCGGGCCTACAGGACCGCATGATCCTTTCATAGTTCCGGAAAAATATGCGAAGATGTATGATCCGAGGGACGTCAAGCTTCCTCCGAACTACCGCGACAGCATGAAGAACAAACCTTATTATTACAAGAGGATGCAGAAACGATGGAGCCAGCTTTCGGAACAGGAGGTCAAGGAATCAATCGCCCACTACTACGGATATGTCACGATGCTCGATGATTATCTCGGGCTTGTCCTGGACAGGCTGGAGAGAAATGGGCTTTCGGAAAACACCATAGTGATTTTTACATCCGACCATGGTGAATTCCTGGGTTCGCATGGGCTTTATTGCAAGGGTATCGCCCCTTATGATGAAGGATACAAGGTTCCGCTGGTGATATCATCCGTGAAGCATGTGAAGAATCCGGGAAGATCCTCCGACAAACTCATTTCCCTGATTGATCTCGCACCAACTGTCCTTGAACTGAGCGGATCCCCAAAGCTCAAGAAATGCGCCGGACTCTCGCTGAGACCTTTTATCGATGACAAGAAAAACTTCAAATGGCGCGACGCACTATACATGCAGGACAACGGAGTCGAGATCTATTTCTCGCAGAGGATTGTCAGGACCGAGAGATATAAGTTCGTCTATAATCCGGTGTCAATCGATGAACTTTACGACCTTGAAAAAGATCCTTATGAGCTGAAGAATCTTTCTGAGGATAAGAAATACCGGAACCTTAAGAAGAAGCTGTTCAAACGGATGTGGGAGTTCGCATTTGAGACAGATGACGACACGATCTGCAATGCCTACCATACCGTTTCCATGGCCGACTACGGACCGCTGATTGCAAGATGAGAAGACGACAGAGGACAGCAGGCAGATGACAGAGGGTAGACGCCAGAGATGAACATCCTACATCCACCGTCGCTGAGAAGCTATGGCTGACAGGTCGAACATCCAACCTCGAATGAATAGAGCAAGAATTCTTGTGGCATAGGCGTCTCTCCTGTGTTGCATATTATGAAGTCCTCGCAGAGGGCGAAATATTGTAGCCCAAGGCGTCAGCCTTGGGAAAGAAAAGCAAAGATCTATAAAAGCCTCCGCAGGACGGCGACATGAAACTCCCCCCTTGCATTTTACAGCACGGACGGTACGTTGATCTTACCAGAGGTGATTTACCTCTCGGTCAAGTTTGAGTGTAAATCAATGGGGTGGCTTTTAACAATGACACCACAATTATGTATATGTTCCTGATTGGCGTGGTGTTGTTTATTCCCGTTCTATTTCACATAGCGATATCTTTTGTAAAGGTCTAAACATGAAGAAATGGTTTGAAAACCATATCTATATCACTGAGAAGAAGCTCGGCTTGGAAGGTTACCGAAAACCAATCGTCTGGTTTGATAAAATGTTGATTATATTGGGAATATTATCATCAATATCCGGACAAATACTTTGTTTCATTTGGAGTCTTAAATTTGTTTTGAGTGATTTTAAAGACACAAGTCCAATTCAGTTGCTGATTGGAGGATTTCTGATGTGGGCTTGCGGAGCTTATTTCATGCGTACAGGAAATAGAGGGCTAATTTATTATCATATGGACTTTCTTATTGAATACTTGGAAAAGAAATTAAAAGAAAAAAGCTAGCCAATGGATTAAACCGTGACGTTCCATCCGGTTCATTTCCCCATCTTCGCGAGCATGTCCCTGAAGTGGACGTTTTCTATCGAGACTTTAAGGGAAAAATTCCAGTTCCTCCGCCACAATCCCATTCTAACCCAAAGCCATGCTAATAAATGCTAATATAATGATAATATTAGCTTGACATATGGTTATATCATGGTATAATTAGGTACAAAAGAGAGATAATAATTGAGAGGTTTCAATATGGTAACCCAAAAGACAATAGCTGATAAGCTGGGAGTGTCGCAGGCTGCGGTTTCCATAGCGCTCACAGGATATAAAGGGGGGAGGATCTCGCAGGAGATCAAGAAGAGCATCATCAGAGAGGCGTCTCTCCTGGGATACGAGATCAGGGATACATCAAAGAGGAAAAAAAGCAGGATCATCGCGCTTCTGAGCGTTATGCGTGACAAGGAGGAGACATATTTTTCAAGACTCCTGATGGGCGTACAGGATATTGCTCATGAATCTTCCTGCATCGTCACTCCCCATATAGTGAAAAACAACGAACTGCCTGAACATCTTATTTCATCCATCGACGGAATAATCGCGACTGATGCATTTTTAGATCTCGGTCTTCCAAAAATTGCCAACGATATCCCAATTATATTTCTGAATACGGACGAACAGACGGGCAGATATGACACTGTCATGCCTGACAACAACAACGGCATACGCAAGGCGGTGAGACATCTCTATTCCCTGGGGCACAGGAAATTCGCCTTCTTCGGGATCCGGGAATTCATCATCCATGATGCCGAACGGTATGGGGCGTATCACCAGATCATATCCGAGCTCAACCTGCCGGCTCCTGATCCGTCATGGGTATCAATTCCTTTCAGGAAGGAAAGGACTTTGGAGGATGTGGAGCAGAAGGCCAGTGAGACGCTTACGGCCATTAAGAAAATGAAAAACCGGCCAACTGCAATCATCTGTTCTTCAGACCTGTATGCTTCTGCTTTCATAAGGCTCGCTCCTGTTTTCGGCTTCAAAATACCGGATGACATAAGCATAACCGGCTTCGACGATATGCCTGACAGCTATGGCGTCTCTCCTTCAATCAGCACGGTTGCACAGCCGATGGAGGAGATGGGACGGATAGCGATGCGCCTGCTCTACGAGAGAATAGATGGGAATGACGCTCCGCCAATGCATCTGAAGGCAGACGTCGAGTGGATGCCAAGAGGAAGCATCGGAAGACCTTCTTCATAAGCATAGTTAACGGGATATAATTCATTTACATGTGGAGGGGAAGATGAATACAGCGAAAAACATTTATGATTTCCAATTTCCGATTGCTGATTTTAAAATACAAAATACAAAATTAAAAATCAAAAATGGATTCACACTAATCGAACTACTCGTGGTCATTGCGATCATCGCAATCCTCGCATCTCTTCTTCTTCCGGCCCTCAAGAACGCCAAGGAAACCGCGAATAAGTCAGTCTGTGCGTCGAATATGCGCCAGATCTGGCTTGGCTGGTCAAATCATATGGAGGACAACCAGAGCGATCAAGTCAGAATAAAGAATGCGATAACACCGGCATGGATCTCCGGGTACTGGCTTTACAGGCTTCTTGACGCAAGCGGCGATGCGACTACGGCAACGGTAGGGAACGCCTCCTACGTTGGGAGCGGAGATATTTTTACCGATCCGTCGGGCAGCAATCCCTCTAACATCACCTGGTGGGGCTGGACACCTCCGCTGCTCTATGATAAGAAGGGCAGGGAAGTTGTAAACAGCTATGCCTACTACGGCCCTTCCTTGTGGCAGGGGATAAGCACCACCAACTGTACATCTGTTCCATTCTTTTATTCCAGGCGTCTGACCCGCCCTGAAGTCTGGCCGGTCTTCATGGATGCCGATTCTCCGGTACTTGACCAGTCAGTGGCGATCAAGAACAAGAATTACCCAATGGGGGCGGTAAACACTAGCGCCCTTTACCAGACAGCGCGTGCACGGCATGTGAACACGGCAAATGTTGCATTTGTCGATGGACATGTTGATGGGGCAGAGGTCGGTTGTCAGGATTATACGAACATAAATCTCCAAATGGGCAAGACCAATGCATATCATTAGTCGAGATTCCTGAAACCACTTATCCAAACATATCTTAAACAAGGAGGAAACTTATGTCTGTTCTCATTGGAAAACTTACAGGAATCCCGAATACTGCATGGATTCCGTTTGGCGTCTTTGCTGTGTTCATTCTGGCGGCATTGTCTGTCCTGGGAGCTGATCCATCTCCGGGATCAAAGAACATGATAGTCAACGGAGGATTCGAAGACGGCATGAAAGGATGGGGATACGAACAGTGGAACAACAAGCCTGTTCCAGGTGCAATAGACAAGGAGGAGCATGCTGATGGGGCCTCATCGTTCAAAATGGGAATGCCGGTAGTTGAAGGGGGAAGGTGGATCTCTCAGGATGTCAAGATCCCGGAGGAAGGACATGGTTATCTCCTGAGCTTTTCCTTGAAATCAAAATCCCTTCCTTCCGGCGCGGCATATGTTCGTGTCGGACGCGAGGGCCGCGGCTGGCTCGGATCCGAGACAGGCAAGACCAATGTGCTGAGTATCGGAGGGACGCAGGCCTGGAAGGAGTTCAAAGTTCCAGTAAGCGCCAAGGAGATGGGCGATTCCAGGAAGCTCACAATATTTTTCTACCATGACAAAATAGCGCAGGGTTTCCTTTGGATCGACGGAGTGTCCCTCCGCACTGCTTCGGAGGAGGAACTCAGCAAGTTAAGCCCGTTTCCGGACGTTGACAGTTCAAAGCCGAATCTGAGAGGTGATACGAACCGTCCGGACAACAGTACCTTTGCAATTGGCCAGAAAGTGGAGCTTTCCTTCAATGCCAGCGGATTTACAGGAGATGCTCCGCCAGAAAAGCTGCTGATTGAAATTGTAGACGAGCATGACAAACTGGTTGAGACCAAGGAAATATCCTTCCAGCCCGACAAATCCGGCAGTTGGAAGACTACGGTTGAAGCCCCTGCCAAAAAACTCGGTTTTTATCGTGTGAAGGCGAAACTTTCCGATGGCACCGAACTGGCGGCGCTTGGCAGCCGTCCCGCAGGTTTTATCACGTACATAGTTGTTCCTGATCCGGCGAAGCGCATAGACTACGGTGAGGAAAACTGCATGTTTGGAATGCAGGGGCTGGGTTGGGGAAGCGATGCAGGGCCGTTGCTGGGAATCCGCTGGACGCTTGATGACAGCCTGTTCTGGCGCAGGACGGAACCTGAGAAGGCCGGACAATACGGTCCCGAGCAATCTAGAAAATATGTTTCAGGAAAGCTTCCGGGAACCAGCTCGTTCCGCGTCTATGCGCTTCCCACTCTTTTCATGGCTCCAAAATGGGCTGTGGTTCCAGAGACGTACGCCTATGAAACAGGGAGGCTTTCTCCGGAAGGCGAAAAGGCCTGGGCAGAATACTGCAAGGTTGCAGCACGGGCCTTCATGGAAAAATATCCTGATCGCAAGAAGCATATCTACCAGATTACATGGGAACCGATACCTCAATGGGGCTTCAAGGGAACAGATGCGGACCTGATAAGGATATATGAGATCGCATATCCGATCCTGCACGAAGCTGATCCGAACGCCGTTGTCGCAGGTCCCTGCCGCGGCATCTGGAACAACGGAGATCCCCAGGACACCTCCCGCCTCTTGAAACTCGGTCTTGGAAAATACATGGACGCCTTCATCACCCATCCATATTTCACCATTACGCCTGAAAAGGACGGGATGCCGCAGGCAATACGGAATATGAAAGAGATCCTCAAAACCACGACTGGGAAAGACATGCCCATGTATGGTTCCGAGCAGGGATGGACTACGGGTGAGGACATTTCGAAGGAGCTTCTCCATGCCCAGGGCCTGATGCGGCAGAACCTGATTACCCTTGGTGAAGGATTCCAGTTCAATCTTGGTTTTACTTTCTATGACTACCGTCTGGCCGGACAGAAAGGATATGGCTATTACTACAATCTTGTTCCAAGCGTGCCGTTTGGTCCGAACAAGACCTGTCCAAAACCTATCGCCGCGGCCTTCGCCGCTCAAAGCATGCTTCTTGAAGGCGGCAGAAGCGCGGGAGCAATAGAATGGCTCGGAAACAACATATTGGGATATGCATTCGAACGGCAGGATTCAACAACACTGGCCCTTTGGAACTACGGTGGCGAAACAAGTGAAATAACAATTCCCACCGGTGTCAAACAGGTTCGAATATACGATTGGATGGGAAATGAGCAGGTCAAGGATACGAAGGATGGCAGCATCAAACTGTCGTTGAGTGCTGAACCTGCCTATGTTGCAGGAGTGTCGCCGAAGATGTGGGGAAGGGAAGCGGCAAAAATACTCGTTGCCGATGAAAAACATTTGAAGGCATTCCCGGGAGGGAAGGCATCCCTGACAGGAAAAGCTCTTCTTCCGGGGGACAAGCCTTTCCAGGGTACGGCAGTCCTTGAACCTGAAAAAGACGGGATATTCAAACCAATGACGACAACTGTCTCTCTCGGTACGGACGTTCCTTCGACATATCGCTTTGACCTGGCCGTTCCAACATCATTACAACCGGAAATGCAGAGGCTGCGCCTCAAGCTCTGCGATGCAAACGGAGAGACCATAACTGCAACTGCGATCACTCTGGAAATAATGCCGCCCCTCAATGTGGGCATCGGACCGGCATTTGCCGAAGAAGGAAAGCCGGCGCTTTCGGTTGCATTACAGGACAAAAAGGGGATTCCGGCGACCGGAAAGGTAGATGTCGTCCTAAAGGAATTTCTTCTCGGAGCCCAGAGGGGGAATGAAACTGAGATTGACCGTGTAATGGATCCCGGCAAGACGAAGGATGTCCCGGAAACAAATTTGAACTCCAAGTTTGATCTGCCCGCAAATGGCAGCCAACGGCTGATCATCGCATTTCCTGACGCAAAATTGCCTCCTGCAAAAAAATATCAGGCGCTCGTGACAGTCAGGATTGATGGCGGTAGTACATTTTCCCAGACAATGCCCATACACTTCCTCGGTGCCGCCTGTTTGAAAAAGCAAATGTCCATCGAAGGGGATCTCTCGGAATGGGAGTCGGTCGCGCCTGTTGTCCTGGAAGGGCCGAAGGATGTAATCCGCTCACCACAGTTCTTTCCGAAAGGAATGACGGCAAAGCTGCGCTATGCATGGGATGAAAAGGCGTTGTACGTCTCTGCGGAGGTGAACGATGACATGTTTGTCCAGCCTTTTACCGGGATTGACACCTGGAAGGGGGATTGCATTCAGCTGGCGTTCAACCTCGATCCGGTGCAGAAGGGGTCGGCCAATGCCGGAATCCGCCGCACGAGCGAGATTAATGTCGCGCTGACAAAAAACGGACCTGAGGCCTTCCGCACATTGTCATACTCCCCCAACAAGCTGCCCCTGGGTCAGTTGCCGCCTGAACAGCTCCGTCTTGCGGTCAGGAAGGCAGGTTCCGGAAATCTTTTCTACGAAATGGAAATCCCCTGGACAAGTCTTGGCATGGAAGCCGGAAAAGTCCTTAAGCCGGGAGATTCCATAGGTGTTGCCGCGGCAGTCAACGAGATCCGCAGGGCCGACCAGCATGATCCGTGCGCACTTGGACTCTTCGGAGGTATAACTCCCGACAAGATGCCGGAAAAGAATGGAATCCTGACGTTGAGGTAGGACGTAGGACGAGGCTCCTCGCGGAGCGCCGGCAACTTCCAGACATTTCTTTAATAATGCGGTGTAGTCATCCTCCGACCACAGGCAGGATGCCTGTGCTACATTGTGGTGACAAGAAAGAGAATGCCTGAAAAAATCTATTCCCCCATCTTCGTGAGCATGTCCCTGAAGTAAATACTTTCTATCGGGCCTTTTAGGAGGGGATCGCCGGTTTCCTTCATCCATCTGAAGAGTTCGGCGCGGAGTTTCTTTTCAATTCCCGCATATTTCTTGTCGCCAAAGAGATTGTTCTGCTCCCATCTGTCATTTTCTAGATCGTAGAGCTCGAACTCCTTGCGGTGTGAAGCATAATACGCCGCGTGATGCGCATAGAACCTGCTGTCAGCGATATCGGAAGGTATCTCGCAGGTTGTGTTGTATTCGAAGTTCGCGATCAGCTTATACTTCTTCGTGCGGATGCAACGCATAGGATCATATATCCTGTGATAGGATTTCTCCGCGAAAATCCTGTCACGGTGCTCTTTCCCTCCGCGCATGTATGAGAGGAAGGATTTTCCCTGGACAGCGGACGTCGTGCGAATTCCGCAGGCTTCGAGTATGGTAGGCACATAATCGACGTTCGAAACAAGTCCTTCAAGTTTCTTTCCTTCTCCAACGCCCCAGCACGGAGCCTGGACAATCAGCGCCGTCTCTATTCCGGGATCATATATCGTGCATTTTGCCCTTGGCATCGCGATTCCGTGGTCGGTCATGAACATCACGGCGGTATTCTCATATAGGCCTGACTTGCGAAGTTCGCAGAGGATTTTCCCAACTGACTCGTCCATTCTCCGGATCGATCCCTGCAGATCGGCGAATTCCTTGCGGGCAACGTTTTTTTCTTCCTTCGTCTTATTCGGAATGTATCCTGGAATATAAACACCTTTGGAACTGTCAGGCTTTATCCCGTGCCAGTTGTACGGGCGGTGTGGTTCGAAGAATCCGACACAGAGGTAAAAAGGCTTTTTTGCGGATTTCGCAGCCTTTAGGTAGTCAGCAGCCAGGCTCGCGGTCTCAAGTCCCGGCATGTAACCACCATTCCCATAGACCTTGTATCCTAGCCTCTTCATATCGTCGCGGCTGTGCTCATGGAATCCCCCGACGAGGGAAGTATCATATCCGGAGCGGGACATCATCTGTGCAAGATGCACTTCGTTCCTGTTCATCTTCCATTTGAAAAGGCCGTGCGTAAGGCCGTGGACGCCGGTTGCGTGAGGATAGCGTCCTGTGAATATCGCGGCCCTTGACGGACTGCATCCGGGCGAAGTGCAGAAGCTCTTTGAAAATACCACGCCGTTTCCGGCCATCTCCTCAAGTGCAGGAGTATTTACAGTTTTTACGCCATACGGAGATATATGCTGCCCGAGATCGTGGCAGTTGATTATCAGCAGATTGGGTCTGTCAATCATATTACTCAGCATCCTCTTTTATCTTTTTTGCAGTTGGAATATTTTGAGCAGAAGGTTTCTTCAAGGTAGCCTGTCCGCCCAGCAATTCCAGCGATGAGAGGAACTTGTCGGTCTCAAGAAGAGTTTCATAGACGATCATCGGCCCTCCCTTGTTGATATTGAAGAATCCGTGTCCCTGTCCGGGATAGAAGACCACTTCGCAGCGTATGCCGGCCTTGATCATTCCATCCTTGAAGCTGTTGATTGCTGCCGGTGGAATCAGATTGTCCTGGTCGCCGATCATTATTAGGGCAGGCGGGGCTTTTTTGGAAATATGTTGTGCGGGTGAAAGGGCGTCGGCGCTTTCCTTGAAGGTGTTTTTCCCCCAGGAAGTTTTCGAACCTGTGTCAACAACAGGATTGAAAAGTATGAGTGCGATCGGCTTTGGAGAGACGGAGAATTCGTCTGCCGGATCATCGGAGCCATCAATCAGGCCGCATACCGCCGCCAGATGTCCACCCGCGGATCCGCCTCCGGCCACGATGCGGTCTGGATCGATCCCGAGCTCCTTGGCGTGTAAACGCACCCAGCGCATCGATGACTTTGCATCCTGGACGCAGATCAGGGGTGTCGATGTCGCATTCTTGTCAAGCAGGCGGTATTCGACCTGGACGCAGACCATTCCGCGGCTTGCCAGATAGCGGCTCTGGATATTGAATGCCGTTGGTCCGCCCTTGACCCATGCTCCGCCATGGAACCAGACTATTGCGGGGCGCTTGTCTTCCGGTTTCCAGTCGGGTGGCGTGACGACATACAGCTTCATTTCCCGTCCATCCACCTTCTTGTAGGTGAATTCCTTGCCAAGCCTCTTCCCTTCATCAGGAGATTCCACGTCGAAGAGTTCGCTGGCAGAAAGATGAGTGAGTGACAAGCCAACCAGTAACGGCAAAGTATAAAATATGCGTGAAATCATTTTAAAATCACTTTTATGGTAGCGCCATCCTTGGCGAGGACGGCCTTTTCAGTCTGCTTCTTCCCGTTCGCCTCGACAGTTATCTCATAGTCGCCCATGAAACCTCGTATGGAATATGTACCCTTGGCGTCGCTTTTTCCAGTTGTATCGGTCCACCATTTCTTCAGGACAAGGTCCATGTACTGCTGTCCGCTGGGCTTTATTGACCAGTCCTTGCGGAATATCGGGGCATTGAACTTGATGTGCTGTCCGTCCCAGAATCCCCACATCGTGAACTCGATCACTGACGGATGGCTGAACAGAGTTGTGAGGAAGTCGCGTGTATAGTCGCCCTGCAGGTCCTCGTCGTAGATGCCGAAGTCGAATTCCGTGACTACGATCTTCAGTCCGAAGCGGTCCAGTTCGGCAAGAGTCTTGAGTATCTCGTCCGGCGACAGCATTCCCCAGCCGCAGTGGCTCTGCAGGCCGATGCCGGTGATGGGAGCCTTGCGGTCGATGAGACCCTGGACATGCTTCTGGAGGTTTCCGAGCTTGGACCCGCTTTCGGGATCCTCCCCGAATCCGATGATGGTGTTCTCATTGTAGTTCAGCATCACCTTTGGATCTGCGGCCCTTGCAGTCTCGAACCACTTGCTCATTTCTTCCTCGCCAAGGATCTTGATGAAGTCGAAGCTGGAATGCGCTTCATTGACCGTATTCCATTCGAACAGCCTGCCCTTGAGATCGGTGACGCGCTGCGTAATGCTGTCCCTGAGGTATTTCCGGAGCTTCTCGGGATCCTTGTAGTCCTTCTGGTTGATGTTCTTGTTTTTCCGCCAGGAAGGCCATACGAGGAAATTGCCGGATGAGGTCATACCGTGCTCATCAAGCCAGGAAAGCATGGCCAGAGTGTCCTTCTTGTCCTGGGGATCGTCCCAGTTGAACTGGAATGTTCCGCTCTCGAAGGACACATGGTTGAAGAGCTTCAGCAGGTTTTCAAGGTATTTCTCCCCATCGCCGGTCTTGTCATCGAGGATGCGCATCGCACCTGCCGCCGTACCGAAACGGAAGGCGTGCCTTTTCATTGCAACATGGACATTCGCGTCTGTGACAGGGGCTCCGGCACTGTCTACGACCTGGACAGAGAGATCCGCCTTGCGGATCTTGTCGATACGTTCGTCGGCGGCCTTGCGCCACGAGGCGTCGGATTCACGACCTCCATAGGTCACGTATGTCTGCGGGAACGAGGAGAGAGGCAGCGGACTTTTTCCGTAGCTGACCCATTTTATGTCGGCGATCTCGATCTCCTGCGGATCCACGCACTGGTTGAAGACGAGTGACTGGTCGCCGGCACCGCTTATGAACCGCTGCGCCTTTTCGAGGTCCTTGTTCTTTATCAGCATCCTGAAGGAGGTATAACACTTCTTCCAATCCTTGCCGACATAGAATATGCACCTGCCGGATTCAAGCTTCTCCCCGGATACGCGCCTGGTGGCGAGGTTTATGATCGCCTTGTCCGAACCTTCCGGAAGCTTCGTCGCCCGGGCATAGAAAGAGACGGTGACAATATCATCTGTGTTGAAGGGGATTGTCGTTGGAAGAGAGGTGTTGAACTTTGTGGCCATGCGCGGACCCTCAGGCCCCTTTTCAGTCGTGATGCGCATCGCCTCCTTGAAGTGCATCCCTTCAACCGGGACAACTGCGATCTTGCCGAAATTGGCTTCGCCCTTGGCTTTGAAATCTTTGAAAGTCTTTCCCGCAATGGCGTCGGCGCCTGCAGGCAGGGCCTTTATCTTTGCTTCCGCAGCCGGATCCTCGCCGGTTGCGAAGATTGATGTTGCAAGCAGGAAAACTACGGGCATGGACAGCAGATATCTTTTCATAAAGCCTCCAAGAGTTGTTAAACCACAGATCATACAGATTACACAGAAAAGTTAACCACTTATTTTTGCTTCTATGTTTTCCACGTCCTTGATATATTTCAGAAGCTTTGCCGAAAGCTCCTTGCGTGTGTCAGCATACACCGGATCCTTCACGAGGTTTTTCAGCTCATAAGGATCATTTTCAAGGTCGTAGAGGAACTGTTCCTCGTATTCCGTGAAGAACGGATCCTTGCGCTTTTCCTTGTTCATATTGCTCACGGAATATTTCCAGCGTTTCGTGCGGATCGCCCTGCCGTGGAATGAGCCGGAGAACTGTATGAACACTTCCTCCCTCGGGATTCCTGCGCCCGGAGCGATGCAATCCTGCAGGCGGCAGCCCGGCATGCTGGAGGGCTTCCCGATTCCGGCAGCCGCCAGGATTGTCGGCGCGAGATCTATCAGGCTCGCCATTTCTGTAACTGTCCTGCCTCCGGTGAATCCGGGTCCGCTGATTATCAGCGGTATCCTGATGCTCGACTCGTGCGCCGTCTGCTTGTATCTTTTGTTGCGTGTCTTGAAATGGCAGCCGTGATCGCTGGTGTAGACGATGATCGTATTTTCATACAGGCCGCGTTTCTTCAGCTCATCCACTATCCTGCCGACATTTGAGTCGAGGCTGTTGCAGGCGCCGAGGTAGTCGGGATAGTTCTCCTGCCAGTTGCCTTTCTCTTCGGACTTTGCGAGATCCGCAGGAGCTGCGAACTTCGCAAAACGCTCACTTGAGCCTTTGGGCCCCTGTACCTTGTCAACGTCGTTCTGCTGATGTGGTTCGAGAAGCGACAGGAATAGGAAGAAAGGTTTGCTGTCATTCTGCATCTTGATGAAATCGAGGCCGAAGTCGGTCATGGCATCGACGCGATATCCCTTTAGCTCCACCTTCTCCATCTTCTCATTGTAGATATGTCCGTCGTAGCCATGGGAGGTCAGTTCGGGGGCATCGGCGCCGATCCAGAATCCGTCATAGCCGCCACGCAGGTCCTCTGGAACAGCCTCTTCATTCCTCCCCTCGGAATTTTTCCTGGTGGCGAGATGCCATTTGCCGACGTAACCGAGATTGTATCCAGCCTCTTTAAGGTAATGGGCGAGAGTTTTTTCATTTCGGGGAAGGGGAAGTCCGTTCCAGTAGACACCGCACTGGCTGGCGTATTTTCCGGTCTGGATCACGGCCCGGGCAGGGGTGCAGACGGGCTGTGGGGTGAATGCGTTTTCGAAACGGACACCGGTTTTTGCAAGACTGTCGAGAACTGGCGTGACTGGCAGCTCCTGTCCGTAGCAGCCGAGGGTATCCCATCTCTGCTGATCTGAAAAGACAAATACGATATTCGGTTTTTTCCTGGGATCGGCGAACAGTCCTGACATAGGGAGGATTGAAGCTCCCAATGCTATTCCTGCGCCTGCCTTTATGAAGTTTCTTCTGTTCATCATGGAATATATCCTTGTTTCTTGAGGTTCCATACAAATTTCAATATTTAATATTTAAAGCCCTTGACATGTATTTTAAGCGGTTTAAATTATATATCAAGCGGTTTAATTAATTATTTATAATCTTTTTATTATTTGCTAAAGAAAAGCAGAAAGATTGACCGCCAGAGGATAAATGTATATAATAGGGCAAGGGGATTTCTCATAATGAAAAAATTGCCGGAAAAACATTCTTCCAGTGATTTCACTTTAATCGAACTATTGGTCGTAGTTGCCATAATAGCCATCCTTGCCGCGCTCCTCCTTCCAGCTCTGAAAAATGCGCTCATGGTCGCACGTTCCACGCAATGCTTGACCCAGCTCAAGCAGGTTGGACAGTGGGGAATGACATATACAATGGACTACAACGATTTTCTTCCTACAAATGGAGTTGATGCTGCAAGTGGAGTGGCCGACAGCTACTACTGGGAATGCGGGGATGAGAGATGGTTCGAGAAATTTTCTATAAGCGGCTACTATTCCCTGAAGAAATGGTCCCAGCAGTCCAGCTACATGTACAGGTGTCCGCAGGCAAGCGTTTCTCTCGCAGTTAATGATTCCCTGAAAGGGCAGGCCGGGGATGACCACTATCAGTTGAAAACGTGCTATTCTCTTCACATGTGGCGTGGAGGAGGCTATAATTCTTCGGCCAAGGCCAAGATGCCTATGCCAAAAGTAGCTTATTTGAAACCGGAAAATGAATGGTTTGCCGATGGCCGTGCAAAATGGTATTCTGATGGTCCCGGCGGGGGCAAGGGCGGTGGTTATTATTTCGACATACAATTCCATCACTCAAGCACCAGCTATCCGCTTCCATGGATGTGGTACAATCCTGAGCTTCCCGGACATTCCCCTTCGCACGGCGCAAACATGCTTTATGGGGATTTGCACGCGGAAACTGTTCCAAGATGATGGGTCATGCACCCCGATATTTTGATTGCGTCTTGTCCACCATGGCCTTGGCGAAAAGGTAGGACGCTCTCTCCGAGAGCGCCGCTTGGCCTGAGCTTGCCGAATGGACGGACGGCTTCCCGGTGCCTTTCAGGATCGGGATAAACTCGAGCCGTCCCTACCTGCCAATTTTCAATTGGCATAATGGCAATATTATTTTCGAGATTATTTAGTAAGTTAAATTAAGGAAGGATATGAAAATAAAAATTTGTCTCCTTTTGATATCATCTTGCATAGTTTCTATTTCCTCTCCGGCCCAGGAACAGATGAAGCCGATGGACGGCCTGCAGCAGTATGCTGTGACCGTGAAAAGCTCCAAAGACAAGGCCGAACAGAAGATTCTCTTTTACGCCCCTCCTGAGTCAACGAAGAAAAGCGGCGTGAAAACTGTTCCTCTCCTTGTCGGACTCCACACCTGGAGCACGGACTACCAGAATTCCGGAAAATACATTGAAGATGTGAAGAAACGCGGATGGGCATTTGTCGGTCCGGACTTCCGGGGATCCAACAGCAAGCCTGAAGCCTGTGCCTCTGGACTTGCGGTACAGGATGTCCTTGACGCTGTGGAATACGCGAAGAAGAATGCGAAAATAGATGAAAAGAGGATTTATCTTGTCGGAGAATCCGGCGGCGGACACATGTCCCTGATGATGGCTGCAAAGGCACCGGAACTCTGGGCTGGCGTTTCAGCCTGGGTTCCAATTTCAGATCTTGCAGTGTGGCACGCCGAAAGCAAGGCGGCCAAACGCGAGTATTACAGCAAGCTTGAGAAAGTCTGTGGAGGAGAACCCGGAAAAAACAAGAAAGTCGACGGGGAATACCATGACCGCTCCCCGATATTCTTTCTTCCGAACGCAAAAGGGCTTCCAATGGACATCAACACCGGAATCCATGATGGGCATACCGGCTCGGTTCCGGTCAGCCATGCTCTCAAGGCTTTCAATGTGCTCGCAGAGGCGAATGGTGAAAAAATGAAACAGATCTCCGATGAAGATATTGATTTCATGGTGAAGAACGAGAAGATACCCGATTCGCTGAAAAAGGAAGCGGAAAAGGATCCGGACCGCAAGAAGGCCGTCCTTTTCCGGCGCGAAGCCGGCCCAGTCCGCATAACCGTCTTCGAGGGCACCCATGAAAGCAACAAGGAAGCCGCCCTTAACTGGCTGGAGAAGCAGAAGAAAAAGTAAGACAAGATCTCAGATATAAGAACATGTCTTGCGACATTAACTACAAACGGATTACAGATACAATTCGGAACTTGTTAGTAGTCAAGCCCGCAAGGGCTGTTCTCCTCCCCTATAGAATTACTTTTCCGAGGGCAGGGGATCTGCTGAGACCTCAAGACGGTCGAGATAAAGGGCTTCCCTCGGAATCAGCTTGAATACATGTTTGCCTGCGGAAAGCTTTGTGGCGAAACGGTCTCTGTTCTCGGGAATTCCGGCCTTTAGTTTCGTCCAGGTCCAGTTCAGGGAATTGCTGAGATCAATGCGCTTCGGTTTTTCTCCGTCAATGGAGAAATACAGCGAATCATGCGATCCTACCGGAGAGGCCGTCGCCTTGATCCTGATGTGGAAGTAATAGTTTCCTTCTTCCGGGATTTCAGCCGAATATTCCAGGTAGTCAGCAAATTCCGCAGCATTTTCAGGCCTTTGCATGAGGATGACTTCCTCCGACAGCGAACCATCGACCTTCATCTTCTTCAGATTGCCCTTCATTTCCAGCTTGTCAGTTCCGGCGGCGACGCTGAATTTCTTTGAATAGGCCTTTCCATAAACTGTGACAGGTATTGAAAAACCGTCATCAAACTTAACAAGGAAAAGACCTTTGTGCAGGCCTGCGCTCTTTATCTTGTCCATGTCGATGGAAACCTTGAATTCTTTCGGGCTGTCTGCGGACAGGATACCTGTCTCCGGTTCGACCTTGATCCAGTCAAAGCAGTCGTTTTTCCGTATCTTGAAATTAGACTTCCAGCCGCTGCCTGGATTCACATTAACCTTGACAGTTGCGAAATCCGCAGTTTTATCCTTCAAATCCGCGGTGAGATTTACCTGTCCCTTGTCGTATGAAACAGGGATCGGCCTGATCGGGAACATTCCCGGTTTTCCCTGTTCAAATGTTCCGATGTCCATTTTTCCATCCTTGTCCGGTTCTGCGAAATTCGCAACTGGAGATCCTTTTCCTATTCCGGGACTTCCGGGTTTCAGGTTGAAATCGGCTTCCTCGGCGTTCTCAAACAGCGGGAGCGCAAGTATTCCGTTCTTTTCGGCGCCTAGCGCGGCGACGATGCAGTCTCCCATGGCGTCGCGGTTGCAAAGCAGGTCGTAGTCGAAATCATTTTCTGGGAGCTTCTGCACATCGCGTAGCGGAATGTCGCCGCAGGCCAGAATATTGTTCCTGCTGAATCCCCTGAACATCGCCCTGTCGCTTGTGTTGTTCTCCCCTTTCCCATATCCTACGCCTGATATCCCGTGCCCGTCAGTATAGAAAATGTTATTGAAGAAGAAAGTCCTGCCTCTTGTGTATATCTTTCCTCCGCCGTTTTTGATGACCGAGCCGACAACCCCGTCCTCGTCGCCGAGGTTGACGACCAAGTTCCTGTAGATGTAAGTCGGACCCGCCATGTTGGGCGCGGTGCTTATTCCGCAGAGGAAACCTTCGACCTTGTTCCCGAAGAAACGCATGTGCCTCTGTCCGCCGTCAAGCTCGATACCGTCGTCGTTTCCGAATGCGAACATGTTGCCGTAGATGTCGGCGTCGCGGTTGAAACCGCCGTCCTTCTTCCCATTGTCAAGGCCTTCTATTGCGTCGTTCCACCTATGGAGATCGCTGCCAATGAAATCGTTGTATCGGACAACTGTGCTTCCCTTGGATTTCACCACGACAGCCTCGGGTCCGGCGGGATGGGAGTAATACCAGGGGTTCGCAGTGCCACGCGGATCATGCATGTAGCATCTCTCGATGACGGTTCCCAGGCTCATGTAGATGTTCACTGCTCCATCGATGTTGATGCGCTGGTCATTCTCGTCGAAGTACTGGCCTTTCCTCGCCAGATCCTGTTTGCCCTTCCTGGCCCAGCCGGAAAATTCGCAGTTGATAATGCGGATGTTTTCGGAGGTGCTGACATTCATTCCGAACCGTCTTCCCCCTTTTACTTTCAGTCCTTCGAAGATCAGGTATGCGGAATCCTTGACGAGGATTGCTGCATCTGTTTCGTAGCCTCCGTCGATTTCAGCTCCGGAATCGTTGACATATTTTATCCAGCCATCAGGAGTTCCCTTTTCGCCGATAATCTCAATGGCGCCGCCTTTTCCCAGATCCTTCTTGATATTTATGGTTTTTGCAATTGGTGGATTTGATGTCCAGGTCTTGAAACCGGACTTGGCCGAACCGGTGGATGCACCTTTGGAATCGATCATCTCCGCCATGACCTCGTATTCGGAATTCTCCTTCAGATCCACTATGCTCGAGCTGAAATTGTTCTCCTCCTTGATCTTGTCCGGTGCGATGGCGTCCCTCCAGTCATTTTCGCCCTTCAGCCTGAACTTTATCTTGCATGAGGAGTATTTGTCCTCGGAATATTTCACGTAGATGCTGGCGCTCTCGAAGAGCGGGATTGCAGTGATTTCGATCGGAGGCTTTGCGGAATCCGCAGGTTTCACATCCTGGGCGTCCAATTGTCCAATCGCAAGGAATAATACTGCGGCAAACAATGAGGTCTTTATCATTTTAATTTTATCTCCTGTATATTTCTTTACTTTTATTCTGTTACGCTTATTTCGACAAATCTTTATCTTCTAATGGAGCGCCGGTCTCCAGACCGGCTTCTTATATTATAAAGAATCTCCGGCTCTGCGGAGATTATTTATTTCCCATTCCAGAATACACCGCCATTATATCTCTCGCTGACATAGTTCCCCGTTGCGGGATCCCTCGGCCATTCGTTATCCTTCAATCCAGCGGCATGCCCGTCGGTGAAGACTATGTTCGACCCTCTGAGGTGATGATTGATAAGCATGGTGTCCGGATGGGCAAGGCCGTCCTCGGTGTATGTGCTCCAGTAGAAGCAGTTTTCGGAACCGCCCTTGTGGGCTGTTTCGAGCACGAGGAGGGTCTCCGAAGGACGTTCGAGGCCGCGCAGGAAAGGCGCAGCGTTCAGCCGCTGGCGCAGCTGTATGCCGTCTTCATCCCTCAGCCATGCGTTGTATGAATATATCCTTCCATAATTGCTGTGGAACCTTATGCCTGCAGCTTCAGCCGGACAATTGTAGACGGTATCATAATAAAGGGAGTATTTGTTCTTCATGGGAGGCCTGGAGTTCGGATAAAGATAATACCAGGTCGTATAAGGCCAGGACGGATCCCAGACATTTCCTGATCCCGGAATTGGAATATAATACATCCTCACAGGCCCGGATCCGTCGAAGTCCTGGGAATATGTATTGATCATGATTCCAAGCTGCCTCATGTTGTTCTTGCAGACTACGGATTTCGCGGTGTCCTTCGCATTCTTCAGTGCAGGAAGGAGGAGGGCGATGAGGACTGCGATCACCGCGATCACGAGGAGCAGTTCGATGAGGGTAAATGCCGATGACAGACGACGGACGACAGACGACAGAAATTTTAATCCTGCATCCTGCATCCTGCCTCCAGGATCGCGTATTTTCAAGTTGGCAATGTTAATATTTTTCATATGTCAGTACCTCGTAAATCCGTCAGCAACTCTGTCGGGGCTCAGCCATAATATGTTCGAGCCTGTTACCGCGAACGGAGCCTTGATCTTGTTCACGTGTCCATCCACGAAAAGGAAATTCGCGCCAAGACGGTGCCTTGATACGATCCGTCCCGGAGGTGCGCTGGAAAACGGGTCATTGGTCTTGCTGGATGTCAGATGGATGTTTACGTATCCCGATTCGCCGTATCCGTTGTCGGCCAATTCCGGAACCATGTAGGCAGGCTTGACGGTCTTCAAGAAATCCCTGTAGCGCCTCTGCTTGACATCGTTCATTCCGCTGACTTCGCCCAGTCCGACACAGGTGTTCTGTCCATAGTTCAGATAATAGTTGATGCCATTGAAAGTCCTCAACAGAGGATTGGCCGTTTCCTTCGGGCAGACAAATATGCAGCTTGTTGTTCCGCTTGCAGGCAGGTAGCCCTGGAGCTGCAGCTGGATATGCCATGTTGTGAGGGCGTCCGAGGCGCCCAGATCCTGTTTACCGCTGATTATCCAGTCGTCCCAGTCCTGGGCATATGAATATCTTGCCAGTCCCATCTGCTTGCAGTTTCCGGCGCAGTAGATCTCCCTGGCCGATTCCTTCGCCTGGGCGAGGGCGGGGAGCAGAAGAGCTGCGAGGATTGCAATGATCGCAATTACGACCAACAGTTCGATAAGCGTGAATGCTTTTCGAACTTGCCTTCGCATCGTCCATAAATGTCCGACAGCTACGGCTGGCACAGCGAGTAGTTCAATTAATATGGAAAATGGGCTTTTCATTCCAGAAACTCCCTTTTGGCTGTTTCCCCTATTGCTGGGCCGGTTTTTCTATCGGAACAAGCTTAATTCCAGTAAAAGCTGATTTTGATCCTATGGAACTCTGTTTCTTTGAGAACCTCAATATAATCTGGACAGTATCGGCGTCTTCTGAATTGAAATCCTTCTTCAGAAGCATCCACTTGCCGGCAACGGAGCCTTCGACGTTGATGCGCATGAACTCTTTTCTCTCCTTCAGCAGCTTTATCTGTATGTAGGCGTTCATGACGTCGGAGCTTTTTACCCAGCCCTCGACGCGGAAATCGGATTTCGGTTTGAACTGGGAAATCCCCTGGAGGATCTGGCCGTGGTTGTTGGCGGCTGTCACAAGTTCCGCGGAAAGACCGGAAGCGAAGCCTTCCGGAAGATCCTGGTTTATTATTGCGATCTTCGCATGGGCGTCCATGTTCTTCCAGGACGATGGAACTCCGTTTTCATTCGCCGAGAAATCGTTGTTCTTCACCAGGTTTTGATCCTGCTGTGCCGTGGAAACGGTACATGCCAGGATGAGTGACACCGCCATAAGACAATATTTTTTCATAAATCCTCCATTGTTTCGAATTTCGTGCTTGTCCTTCTCATACTGCTATTTTCAGTGATTTGTTTATTATTCTGACAGTCATCGCCAGTTCCTTGAGGCCAGGGTCCACAGGGGAACCGGAAAGAAGAAGGTTGCCGATGCATCCTTCGATTATTTCAGCAAGTTCCGGCGAATCAAGCCTGTAGAATCCCTGCATCTTCGGAATTTCCGAGAGGAAAAGAGTATCGCGGGAATCCTCGAAATCTATGCTTTTATGTGCCGAACTTATCCTGATCGGTATTCCATATTTCCTGCCGGCGATGAAATCCTGGACTCTTTCGGAGAGCATCACTTTCACAAAGTCTCTGGCCATCTGCGTGCTGCTGCACTCCCTGCGAATGCATATCAGGTCAGTCGCCTGCATGGAAACATCGAAGCCTCCCTTGAAAACTGGAAGAGGGACTGCAATCCAGTCGTCAAAGCCCTGTAGATCCATCAGTATCTGCCTGTCACCAATGAACATTGCAGCATTTCCGGAACAGAAGTCCCTGGTGAAATCCTTCCTCTGGGTGATTTCACGGCTTCCCCTGCGTTCTGCGATCTCGGCATAGGCCTTGATGCCGCGGATCGTCTCCTGACTGTCGATCCTGCAGATGTCCCCGTCTTCTGATTTTTCAATTAGGCAACCACCGGAGCGCATGACGAAATTCATCCACATATGCGCCTGGGGGAGCCAGTTTATGATACGCTCTGGAGGCACTATGCCCTTCAACGCGCTGATCGTATCGAGGAATTCCTCAAAGGTCCAACCCAGCCTTGGCAAGGAGATTCCAGCCTTTTTAAACACTTCAGTGTTGCAGAACACGACGCGCGGCGAGAATATGAAAGGTATGCCGGGAAGCCTTCCATCATACCAGAAGCTTTCGAACGGCTTTGTGAAGAATACATCACGGTAATCCGGATATGTCTCCTCAAGTATCTGGCGGAGATCTATGTACTCGTCGTGATGCTGCTGGACATCCAGGGTTGTACGGAGTTCGAACACGCCTCTCTTGAATCCGTGGCTTATCCTGAGACGGGGAAGCTCCTCCTCGAATATTTTTGAAAAATCATCGAGCCAGGGAAGGAATTCCGGAGTACGGAAAGTTACAAAGTTCTCCTGGAGGATCCTTTCGTTCCAGGAATTCTGGACATATGTGCCGATGCGTGGTTCGCTTTCCAGAAGTCCATCACGCGAAAGGCTGTCAAGCCCCTGCTGGACCTTGAGCAGGGACAGTTTCAGGCGTAAAGCCAGTTCGCGGGCAGGGGGAATTCTTTCTCCAGACTTTATTGTACCGTTTTCGAGAAGGGACAGGATATGATCCCTTACAAGCATCGTTTTATCTTTGAGATTGTTTTTCATATGATGTATAATACAGATATATATATTAATAATTAATTAGTTATAAATTATAATAATAATAATACTGTATCTGTGTTAGTCAAGCAGTAATTATAAAATAAATTGATCTGGACTCGAAGAACAAAAAGAGAGATACACCACGAAGATCACGAAGGTCGCGAAGTTAAGAACAGGCATTTTCGAAAACAATTATAATTCTTCGTATACTTCGTGCCCTTCGTGGTGAGAATAGTTCCCGATGTCTTCGGGCCGGGATCTTCGACTTTGTGGCTCAGTGGCTTAGTGCGAGGAAATGAATATGGATATTTTTTGCTTGCCTGAAAGATTTAGCTGGATCTGTTGCGACGGTGCTGCTGGAGCTGCACCCAGGGAATAACATTTGCTGTTGGCGCCCAGGCTTCGTAGGCGGCTGCGAGTTCCGCAGCTTTTGCGGGATTCTTTCCGGAAAGATCATTTGTCTCAGTGCGGTCGGTTTCCATGTCGTAGAGTTCCCACGGACCCGGGAACCGACGCACAAGTTTCCATTTGCCGTCACGGACCGCGCAGTTGCCTTCGTGTTCGAAGAAGACCGGACGCTGGCGCGTCCAGTTGCGGCCTTCTAGCAGAGATGCGAAACTTTCGCCGTCCACTTTTGCAACTTCTCGTCCGTCAAATTCGCTTGGATATTTCGCGCCCGCCAGTTCCAGGAAGGTCGGCATTATGTCCATTACGTGTCCGATCTCGTGAGTCATCTGCTTCGGAGCGATCCTGTCCGGCCACCAGGCGATCAATGGCGTCGAAATTCCACCTTCATGTACCCAGTGCTTGAAGAGGCGGAACGGAGAGTTGCTGGCATTTGCCCATGGAAGATCATAGCTCATGAAGGTGTCGGCGTCGCCCGGCATCAGATCCGGAATATTGCCGCAGCGTACCGGACGGCCATCGCGCGTGAATGGAAATTCACGGCCCTTCTGTCCATCCTCGCTCAGGAATTCCGCGCATCCTCCGTTGTCGGAAAGGAATACTACTAGAGTGTTGCCTGCAATCCCGAGTTTTTCCAGATGAGTGCGCACACGGCCGATGTTCTGGTCCATGCGGTCGACTTGTGCGGCATAGACAGCCATGCGCCGGGCCTGCCATTCCTGTTCTGTCGTGTCTTCCCATGAAGAAGATTTTTCATCGCGCTTCGAGATCGTCCAGGAGCGGTCGACAATGCCAAGGCCCTTCAGTTCCTCATGACGCGAAGTCCGCAGAAAATCCCAGCCTTTGAGATAGGCGTTTTCGTATCGGGCGATGTCTTCGGGCCACGCATGCAGCGGCCAATGAGGCGCCTGGTAGCAGAGGTGCAGGAAGAAAGGTTTGTCGGAAGCCGCTCCCTGGCTGATATATTTTAGAGCCTCGTCGGTGTAGGCGTCGGTCGTATAATATCTGTCTGTCTCGATCTCAACGAATTTCCCATCGCGTATAAGGGGTTTCGGATTGAAGTAGCTTCCACCTCCCGCTGCATTGATGTAGGAATGTTCGAATCCGCGGTCATGGGCGAGTGGCTGGTTTGGATTTCCCAGCTTCCACTTCGAAGTATCATGACGCGGCCACAGGCCGCCTACGTGCCATTTGCCTGAATAGAAAGTCTGGTAGCCATTGGCGACAAGTGCTTCGCCAAGTGTCACGCAGCTGTTGTTGAGGAAGCCACGGTATCCGGGAAGTCCATCGTCCGAGACCATGTGACCTATTCCTGCCTTGTGAGGATACTGTCCCGTCAGCAGGGAGGCGCGGGTCGGACAGCAGCGCGCGCAGTTGTAGAACTGTGTGAAGCGCAGGCCTTCCGAGGCCATGCGGTCCAGATGTGGCGTGCGGATCTCGGAACCGTAGCAGCCTATGTCCGAAAAGCCCATGTCGTCGGCAAGGATCAGGATCAGGTTTGGGCGATGTGCGGATGGTGCTGGCTTTGAATGTTCCTGATGCTTTGGCATTTTGAAACGTAGAGCATCATGATTTAGAATTCAAGTGAGTTGAGCTGATTTCAAAAATACAATAAAACGGTTGTCGCGGAAAAATGCCCGTTGGAGTCCAAACTTTAGTTTGTCTTAGTATTCAGCAGGTTCCGCAAGCTGAAGCTTGTACTCCAACGAAAGCAATCAGCTCAATAGAGGCAATTTTGAAATTGCCTCGAGTTACTGGAGAAGGTTCCAGTAGTCATCATTGCCCTGGACCTGCTGGTATTTCTCGTTTGCGGCATGTCCGTCATGGAACACGATGTTCGCGCCCTTCAAGTGCCTGTACGCGATCATCACATTGTATGTGGTGAAGTCATGGAATTCTCCGACAAGACCGTAATAATTACCATAGGAAGAATGCACTTTCATGATCTGCCAGTCGGTCGAGTCGGCGAGATTTATCTTCCTTGCCGGATTTATTATCCTGTACTGCAGTATCCCCCTGAAATCCTGCCCTTTCGCAGGGAATGACTCGATGTTTATTGCATGTCCGGCATAATATAGTTTCATCGGAACCGTTTCTGAAGGTGTCTGGTTCGGCAGCTTCGGGCAGATCAATCCTTCAGGCCATCCCAGCTTCAGGGCTATATTCTCATATCCCATGAGCCGTTTGAATGCGGCGTGGAGCCCGTCCGGAACAACCGCCGTATTCTTGAACCAGTAGCGGTTATAAGTGGAACCTCCCCAGTGATAGGAAACCGGCAAAGCCCAGCCGTCATAGGTGGTCGCATACATCTGGCTGCCTATCCCGAACTGCCGCAGGGTGCTCAGGCATACTATGCTTTTCGCGGATTCCTTGGCCTTTGTAAGGGCTGGCAGCAGCAATGCGATCAGTATTGCGATGATCGCAATCACGACTAAAAGCTCGATAAGAGTGAAACCTCTTTTTCTCTCACAGAGGCATGGAGGCGCTGAGATAATTTTAAGTTTATCATAGCTTTGAGGCTTTGTGCCTTTGTGCGAAAATATCCCAATAGAACTAAACAGGTCTTTATTAATCACTTCCACATCCTCCAGAGGTCGGCATTGAACACTACATCCGTCCTGTTCTTGGTTTCCACATGTCCGTCCCCGAAGGCGATGGCTGCCGTCCTGTTGTGGCGGTAGGAGATGGCTGCTGTGCCTCCCTGTGTTTCACTGACATAAAGGTTTGAAGCATCCTCCTGAAGTTTGAAGTCCCATCCGCAGTCGGCAAAGAAAAGCTTGCTTTCAGGTTTTTTTATTTCCGCCTGGCGGAATCCGGCATACATGGCGCTCCAGCTTATCCATGCCCCTCCTGTTCCAGTAGGGCTTGGATCAGTACGGTTATAGCCGTATGAGAGATCCATCTGGCAGACGTTGTTCTCTTTCACATCTGCAAGAGCCCTAGTGGATTTAGGGCAGGCATAGTCCACCGGCCAGTGATCATAATAATTCATGTTCCAAGGCTTGCCCACTTCACCCCATCTGCTCAGGCGTCCGGTAGTGTTGCCAAAACAAGTCCTGAAAGCCTCATGTCGGTCCCAGGAAAGACGTTCCCCGGTGTTGTCCGGACGGAACTCCCATATCGGCGCATACCAGCCAGTATTTTCTGAAGCATAGATGTCGTTTGCAAGCTGGAGCTGCTTCAATGTACCCATGCAGATGATCAGTTTTGCGTAATCCTTTGATTTCGCGAGCGCCGGCAGCAGCAGCGCCGCGAGAATTGCGATGATCGCAATGACAACTAGCAATTCGATAAGGGTGAAACCTCTTTTTCTCTCACAGAGGCGCGGAGGCGCTGAGATAATTTTAAATTTATCATGGCTTTGAGGCTTTGTGCCCTTGTGCGAAAATATCTTAATGGAACTTAACAAGTCTTTTTTAATCATTTCCACATCCTCCACAGGTCGGCATTGAACACTACATCCGTCCTGCCCATGGTTTGCACGTGTCCGTCGCCGAAAGCGATGGCTGCCGTCCTGTTGTGGCGGTAGGCGATGGCCGCCGTGCCCCCCTGTGTTTCACTGACATAAAGGTTTGAAGCATCCTCCTGAAGTTTGAAGTCCCATCCGCAGTCGGCAAAGAAAAGCTTGTTCTCAGGTTTTTTTATTTCCGCCTGGCGGAATCCGGCATACATGGCGCTCCAGCTTATCCATGCCCCTCCTGTTCCAGTGGGGCTTGGATCAGTGCGGTTGTAGCCGTATGAGAGATCCATCTGGCAGACATTGTTCTCCTTCACGTCGGCGAGAGCTTTTGTCGATTTTGGGCAGGCATAGTCCACCGGCCAGTGATCATAGTAGTTCATGTTCCAGGGCTTGCCCACTTCCCCCCATCTGCTCTGGCGTCCGGTGGAGTTGCCAAAACAAGATCTGAAAGCTTCGTGTCGGTCCCAGGAAAGACGTTCTCCCGTGTTGTCCGGACGGAACTCCCATATCGGCGCATACCAGTCGTTGTTCTCTGAGGCATATAGGGTGTTTGCGAGCTGGAGCTGTTTCAATGTGCTCAAGCAGATTATCAGTTTTGCGTAATCCTTTGATTTCGCAAGCGCCGGCAGCAGCAGCGCCGCGAGGATTGCGATGATCGCAATGACTACAAGCAGTTCAATCAAGGTGAAGGGGCGATACAGGATGCAAGATGCAGGATGTTTAATTTTTAATCTTGATTTCTCGAGGGTACAATCAAAATCCAATGTCCAGTATCCTGCATCTGGCATAAAGCATCTGCTTTTTGATTTCATAACCACCCCGCTATTAATACGAAAACTTATTTAAGTTGACAGGATAACTGGATTGACATGATGAATTGAATTCATAATATCATGAAAATCCTGTAATCCTGTCTAAATATTTCAGAATTGAACCAGATCCTTCACCACCACCGGCATTCCCGTGTTAATGGATTTGTTGGCGGCAATTCCTGTAAGGATCGACATTGCGCCATCGACATGTGAAGCCGCCCTGTTGAGAGGATCCTTCGATTTTTCCCCGAAAATATCATTCAGCATGACCTTGTCCCCGCCGCCATGTCCGCCCTTGGCCTCTGGAATCGGAACTGAATATGGTTTTCCAAACATCGGATAGACAATTAGCTTGTGCCCGACCACGGCGCCTTCCGCATCCCTGTCGCCGCCTGCATTTACATATGAGGATTCGACGACGTCAAGTTCCATCCTTCCCTTGGTGCCGTTGAAATTCACGCGGAACCCCTCCCAAGGAAGGTATGCATTTAAAGAGTATGTCATTATGGCCTTGTTATTGTACCTGACCATCACTCCGATCGTGTCCTCAATGCTTATTCCGTCACCGAACACGCTCTGGTCGCGCAGATATCCGTCCTCCTCCTCGGCATTGAGATACATCCCCTTGAGCCCGGGACTTGAGGACATGTCCAGGGCGAAGGGATCTTTTTTGGCGTTCTTGCTGCCTGTGGCCCTGTAATAGAAGTCCGTCATCCCGCGTTTTTCCGCGTTCGCCTTTCCATAGAACATCAGGTCGCCCATCGCGAAGACGATTTTCGGAGAGCTGGCCAGCCAGAAATTCACGAGATCGAAATGATGGGTGGACTTGTGGACGAGAAGTCCGCCGCTGTTCCTCTTGTCACGGTGCCAGCGCCTGAAATAGTCGGCGCCGTGCCGGGTGTTGAGCAGCCATTCGAAATGGACGGAGTTGATGTCGCCGATCACTCCCTTCATGATCTGCTCCCTGGGAAGAGAGTTGTGCGGGGCGTATCGGTAATTGAAGGTCACGCGCAGTTTTTTCCCGGTCTTCTTTATAGTATCCAAAATCTCCTGGCACTTTTCATCGTCAATTGTCATCGGCTTCTCGGAGATCACGTCGCACCCGAGCTCCATCGCCCTCTTTATATAGATGTGGTGGGTCCTGTCGATACTCGTCACTATCACGCAGTCCGGCTTCTCCTTCTTTATCATCAGATCAAATTCGGTGCACTTGTAGGTCCTGACGGCTTCCGCCTTGTATTTCTCCTCGAGCTTTTTGTTCGCGTAGTCCATCCGCGTCTGGTTGATGTCGCAGAACGCGACCAGTTCGCTGCTGTCCTTGAACGTGGTTGAAATCGCATCGTAATACATTTCAGACCTTCCACCGACACCAACCTGCACATATCTCTTCTTCTTCATCTTATTCTCCTTGAATATTTATCCTGAAAATCCTGTTATCCTGTCTCAAAAAATATTTATATTATTTTCCTGCCTGGAACGGCGATGCCGGCAGCCCGTCCCCGTTGAACAGATTGCAGTCCGGACTGCTGTCCCAGCCATAACGGACTGCTACCGGCTCCTTGACCTTGTCGTTTGAAATTATGACCATATCCCCGGCTATCTTGGCGTCCGCCCAGACATATTTGCCGTCGGCGCCGGAGACGGCAAATCCTTTAAGCCTGTCTCCGCCTTTTGCGGTGAGACCTTTTGCATGTGTGAACTTGAGGACGGCCTTGTCGCCTTTCACCGTCATGGAATCGATCATCGGTCCGGAGTATTCAAGATCTTTTTCGCCGAAGCACATGTTCCTGGCTGCAAGCGACAATCTGCGTCCAACCTCCTGCTTGTTCTTCGGATGTATGTCGTTCACGTCTCCGATGTCGATGGTAACTGCCATTGCCGTGTTCGGTACCGAAAGTGTCCTTCTCTGACTGTCCCTGAGATCCGCCCAGCTGTTTTCCGTCGGTTCGGCCTTGCCCGGCATGTAGTTCGCAAGCTGGACGAAATAGAACGGCATTAGTGGATTGGCATGGGCTGCGCGCCAGTGGCCTATCAGAAGCCCCATCGCCTTGTCGTAGTTCCTGGGAAGGTCCTTTGTGTTCGCCTCGCCCTGGTACCAGAGCGTTCCCCGTATGGCGTATGCATCGATCGGTGCGATCATGGCGTTATATAGCGCTGAAGGAAGATCGCACGGCCTCGGCATCCAGAACGGCATCTTGCCCGCCGGATATTCCTGTTCAACCCTGCAGAACCATTTCCCTGCGATGGTAGTCCCTTCCTTTTCACCGGAAAATATCATCCTCATGATCTTCTGATCCTCGTTGGTCGCTCCGCCAGCGCCAATCGAATTGAAGAACCTTATTGCAATGACATTTCTTCCTGCCTTGACAAGATTCCCAGGAACCTTCATATTGACTTTCCTGGTGTCAAGAGATCTTTCACTGGAACTGATCTTCTCGCCGTTGAAATAAACGGTGACGGCGTCGAAGATCCTGTCAACGATTATGGTCAGCTCTGTTCCGGCCTTTTCCGGATCGATATTTATGTCACGCCTGATCCATGCTGCCCCGTCAATGCTCTTGTCAAGAGCCTTTTCAAGAGCCTGCGGCATCTTAACTTCCTTCCAGTCCTTGATGTCTGTTCCGGGTTTCGCCCAGCCTTCGGCTTCGCCTTTGTTTCCAGCGTCCTTGCATGCGACAGATTCAATTGTCTTCGTCCTGAATTCGTTGTAGGTCTTGATATCAGTGTATTTGTCCGCATCGAATGCGAGCGGCTTGCTGATGTCGGTATTCCCCTCCAGGGCCTTCTTCGGAGTCCAGGCCTGGATCGGTGTTCCGCCCCAGGATGAGTTTATGAGGCCGACAGGTAGCTTGTATTTCTTGTGGAGCTCCCTGCCGAAAAAGTAGAGGACCGCGGAGAATCCCTTGACTGTGTCCGGCGAGCAGAGGACCCATTTTCCCTGGACGTCTTCCTGCGGGCCGCTCGAAATCGCCTTGGTAACAGTGAAATAGCGGATCAGCGGATAATCGGCCGCTTTCGCCTCGGCTTCCGGGTTCATGGAATTTCCGACGATCATCTCCATGTTCGACTGGCCTGAACCGAGCCAGACTTCGCCGACCAGTACATTCTTCACTTCGATCTTGTTCTTCCCGGAAACCGCCAGAATCTTGCTTTCGGAGGAGGTTTTTATGGAATCCAGCTCAACGTTCCATTTTCCATCCTTGTCGGCGGCTGCCTCTTTTTCCTGCCCGGAAAAAGAAACTTTGATCTTTTCGCCCGGATCAGCTTTTCCCCATATCTTTACCTTGGTGTCGGACTGCAATACCATGTTGTCCGAAATGATCGCCGGCAGTTTCACATCCGCAAAAACAACAGTTGAAATAACTGCGAACATCGCAGCAGCAGCAAACTTCAGGATCTTCGACATTTTCAACTCCTTATGTTGATTAACCACAGAGACACAGAGGATATCATATATATAAAAGGCCTAAAATCAAAATCCTCCCTGCAATCCTATATGCCATCTTCTTGTTTTCTTTGCACGTTTATGTATTGCACATTAAATCCGAAGCACGAAATTCGGATTTAGAATTTGGTTGCGGCATCAGCTGCTCCATGTGTTCTGTGTTTGATCTATTTCCTCATCTTCTCTATCAGCCCTGATACATCGGCCACATATATCTGCCTTGTTCCCTCATGAGAAGAGTCAAAGCAGACCTTCATCCCATCACGGCTCCATCTCGGATGCAGGTCGCATCTCGCCTGCGTGATCCACGGCTGGGAATAGAACCTTCCAAGCTCGAAAAGATCGCCGTTCCTGTCGTTGTAGAACATGAGCATCCTGTTGCCGTCCCCGCGCGAGTAGGTGTCAGTCATCATTATGCTGCCATTGTGCGCGAAGGAGCAATGACCGTCCCCGAAACTGGAAAGCTCAGCGGTGCCGTACTGCTTTACTTCCTCAGACTGGTCGGTGAACAGGAAATATTTCCAGCCCGGATTCTCGCTCCGTGCTGCAAACGCTATCACATGGCTGCTGTCCTTCCAGTCGAAATGGCTCGTGAAATCATTCTCATTGAGAAGGCAGATGCTCCCTCCGTCGATGTCAGCCGTATACAGGCGGGTGATATGGTTGGCGTCATGATCCTCCTTTTTCTTATACCTATGAAGGAAGATGAACCTTTTGTCATCCGGTGAAAACTGGAGATGGTTGAACCTGTGCATCCTGCCGTCCATTCTGGATTCAGGCTTGAAGGCGGCTATCTGCGCTGTGGAAATTATGAGCTTGTTTTTCCCGGTCTCATTATTCATCCAGAATATCCCGTCGTCCTTGGGGATGTCCTCATTTCCGAATGGATCGGGAATTCCCTCGTAGCCATAACCGGGCCTGAGCACCGCGAGCCTCGAGAAATTTATGCTCATCGACCATTTTCCGTTCCTGCTGACGGACGCCACCGGACGTGGAAGTACGCGCTCCTTGCCGGTACGGATGTTCTTGATGACGCATACATACTGGCCGTCCTGGTTGTCATTGTACATAATCGTACCTTCCGGCTCCGCGGGATACCACTGGAGCATCGCTCCCTGCTGCCAGCACCAGGCGCGTGTCTCAGCGATCTTCTCGAATTTGCCTGTGGACTCCTCGATGACTCCGATCTCAGCCTTGTCGTCCTTTGTCAGCGGCCTGTCGGTGAAATCGATCCTGTGCGCAAGAATAAGCCCCTGCGACTTGTTCCAGCAGAACTTGTCATAGTACCCGAAATAATGATGGTGCGGCCCCTTCGTCAGGGCCCGGACTTCTATCTCAGCCTTTTGCATTTGCAATTATCCTTACTTTTTTAATTCCAATTTCCAATATCCAACAAGGAATTTCCAACGTCCAGCGGAAATGATTCTATTATTTATTTTGCATTTAACATCGTCATTGGACATTCCTTGTTCGTTATTGGATATTCAAGTCATACTAAGTCCGAATCGTGCTCTCCCTTATGATCAGCGATGAATTGAATGTTATTTTCCTTATAGAATTTCTTTGCGCCCGGTTCTCCTTTTTCAATCTTGAAGCCATCAGGTCCGCGAGTGCATAAGAGATCTTTTCTATCGGCTGTTCCCAGACCGTCACCGGCGGATTTGCGAATCTCGTAATGTCCGAATCGCTGATCGATGCTATTGCGATATCGGTCGGGATCTTCAGGCCTGCATCCCTGACGGCCTTCAAGACACCGGGCAGCTTGTTGTTCGACTGCACAATTATTGCGTCGAAGGTCCTGGCATCCTTCTCAAGTATATTTTTAATTTTGGCATAGGCGGCCTCGGAGTTGTTCTCGCAGGGAATCCCCGAGTCCGGACCGAAGTCAAGCCCGAGTTCGCTGACGGTTTTCAGGAATTCGAGGGAGGTTCCGGAACAGCTGTTGTTCCTGATCTGCACGGAGATCTCTCCGCCGATGATTCCGATTTTCCTGCACCCTTGGTCATAGAGATGCTGGCAGAGGATCTTGTAGCCGGAGGAGATGTCGATGCCCACCGAGTCGAACTTGAGATCATCAGGGCTGATATCGACGGCACGGAAGACGATCGGAAATCCCGACCTCTTCAATTTTGAATATGTGCCTTCAATCTTATCGTTGTAGTACATGCATATGAGCCCGTCGAGCTGCCTGTTGAGGCACCTTGATACGGTTTCATCCTCGAATCTTCCGCAGAAGGGAGAGACGTTCAGCCCGTGCTCCTTGAGTTTTGCCGTGATGAAATCCATGTATTGGGAGAAGATGACGTCGGAAAAATATGGTATGAACACGCCGATGGAGTCGCTTCTGCCTTTAACGAGAGATCTTGCGGCGAGGTTCGGCGAGTATCTGAGCTTGTCTGCGGTGGAGATGATCTTCTCGTAGGTTTCGGGACTGACGCGCTGCGGCTGCTTGTTGAGGACCCTGGAGACAGTTGATATGGCGACCCCTGAGATCCTGCTTATTTCCTTCAATGTTGCGGCCATTTTCACACCCTAGTCTTTTACATGAGAAATCAGAATATTTTAGACAGGATTACAGGATTTTCATGATTTTATTGAATTCATTTCAGCCTGTAAATCCCGTTATCCTGTCAACTTTACTATGTTTTATTATATAAATTCCAGTCTGTCAAAACCATATATGAGCAAACGTTTGCTCTAACTCTACAGGCGCAGGACGGCTTGTCAAGGGGAAATTCAGGGAAATCCTAATTATCTTTGTGCCTCGGTGGCTTAGTGCGAGAAAATGTTAAGTCCTTCCGCCCAGCCAGCCGGCGATGAACGATGCCTGCTTTTCCCGGATATGCTCATGGAAGTGCACATGGTCGCAGTATGGACTGTCACCGAGGTTTGCCGTGAACGTGTAAAGGTCGATGACAGCAACCCCTGATTCCTCCATGATCCTGTCGGCAGCATCGTTATACGCCATGCAGTCGGCGGAGAACCTGTGGAACTCCATTTTCGGACGGCTGTTGTGTACCTTCTCGTCGCATGGAGTCGTTCTGATCCAGACAAGTTTTGGCTTCATCTTCGATACGACGGAGACGATCTCCTTCAAGTTCTTCTTGTATTCTTCGAGAGGCACCTGTTTCTTTCCAGTCTTAGGATCAGTCTTGATGTCGTGAAGCCCGCAGTTAAGGAGGAGAAGGTCGGCGTCAATTCCACCCGACTTTGATTTTGCCTTCAGGAATGTAAGCACCATCGACGAATCACCGCCGTTCGCGCCGATCGGCTTGTCAAGGTTGAGCAAGGCCTCCTCTTCACCCTCCTTGCGCGAATACTCGATGACTCCGCTGAGATATTTCTTGAGATATGGCCCGTACTGTATCGATATGCTGTCGCCTATGACATAAATTTTCATGAGTTGTTCTCCAAAGTGGATCGTATTAATTCGATGATATACGACATGTTCATTTATTTATCTCTTTTTCCATTTTAATGGAAATCTTGAGGAACTTCATATATTTGGAGTTGGAATTGTCCATTTCTATTAACACCTTGTTTAAAATGTAAGTATTATCGGATTTTATAAAGGTGATGTCTTTCTTTAATAATGATTTTGACATCATAGTCTTGCTTTCAACTTTTATATGGAGTAGATCATTTTCGGTGGATGTAATGAATTTAACCGGCGGAATATAACCTCCATTCATAGGTGTCATTTCAGTTTCTCCGCTGATACTTCCTGAAACAGGAACAAGTGCATCAAATATTAAATTTACAGTAAAGTCCAGTTTGTCCTGCTCCGCTTTAGTCAATAAATTGAACTTATTATCTCCAGATGTTATAGAATATGATCTTTCAATATCAGAAGAAGCAACAACCTTTATGTCGAAGCCCTTCTTTTCAGTATTGTCAATCTTCAGCATTCCTTTTATTTTGGAGGAATCAATGGTGGCTTCAAATTTGAAGTTCCCGCTAAAATCAAAGTTATAATCCTTCTCATCTCCAGATGAGACCGGCGCTAAAATAAATAAAAGGAAGTTTGATAATAGAAGAGATTTAAATAGATTCATATTTGCTCCTGATTTATTAATTTAGAGTGCAAGAGTGTCCGCCCTTTCAATGCATTTGGTTCAAGAGGAATATGCGTTTCCCATGCTTGTTGCTTTCAGGGATAAAGGTTTCCGATTCGCTAATATATTTCACGCCGTCCCCGCCGGCATACTGGACTTCAATTTTATATTTAGTCCCAGCCTCGAACGTGAATATTGCAGGAGTCTTCTGTTTCATCAGCTTGCCGTTTATTTTGATTTCAGCCATCTTTAATTCAGCCCCTTTCAGTTCCGAGCTGATCTCCATGATGACAGGCAGCTTTTCAGCCAGGATACCAAGGAGAAGTGCGGCATCCCTCCATTTCCTGGCGGCTTCATCAGATTGTTCATCCGCTGAAAACTTTTCAGCTTCTGCAACAGTCTCCCTTACAGACTGCCATTCCTTGCCGTCGGCATAGACATCTAGGAACTCAGGCACGCTCTTTGCTCCAGGCGGCAGTGATATTCCGCCAATGACGGATTCATATGCCTTCTTTTCCTTTGTAGCGGCGTTCCTTGCGACGATAATCATTTCCTCGTCCTTCTTCTTCATCTGTTCGTCCCTTTTTCCGATTTCGACGGTGAGTTCCTCGTTGTTTACAGCCTGATAAGTGTACAAGTTCGCTAGTTCATCGAGCATTATTCCGATGTCTGCGTTGCCTTTTACGAGTTCCTCATATTTTCTTGCGATCTCATTTTTGGCGGAGAGATCATTCGATATGGATTCAAGCTCCTTGGTCCTGGACTCGAGATCCTTCGCCTTTGCGCCAAGATCATTCCTGAGCGATGCGAGCTGCCTCTCGCTGTCCACCTTCTCCTTCCTGACCTTGTCGAGGCTGTCCGCAAGCGAATTGACCACGTTCTTTAGGGACTTGTTGTCAGCCGAAAGGTCCGAGATGTCCTTCTGGTATGTGGTGGCCGAGGCATCGACTTCGACGACTTTTTTCTTCATCCCATCAATTTCTGCGGATATTTTGCTGTTCTCGTTCTTTGTGCCTGCCAGAACTGATTCGACCTTTTCGAGCTTTCCGCTTATCTCCTTCTTTTCCTGGAGTATCTTCGCACGTTCGAGGGACTCCTTCTCCATGTCTGCGGCGAGAGCGGTGATTTCCTTCTTCATCTTTTCGTTGTCGGACTGGAGCTGTTTTGCAAGTTCACCAGGCATTTGATTGTCGGACATCTCCTTGAGCTTCTTGCGCAACACTTCATTCTCGGAGACAGCCTTTTCGAGCTTGTCCTGGAGATTTCTCAGCTGTTCTTCCGAAAAGCCGGGCTTGACATTGGACTGTTTTTTCTCCATCGGAGTTGCTGCTGGGACCTTTGAGGCTGAAGTGGGAGCAGGATTGGCCTGCAGTTCTTTAATCTTCATGTCGCATATCTTGATCCTGTAATCGACCAGGTCGCTGTTCCATTTGGGGTACTGTGCCTTGACCTTCTGGAAGCAGATGAGAGAATCCTGATATAGGGGGAGGGCGATTTTCCTGTCATCGGCCTTCTCGGTGGTTTCGGCCTTCTCGAAGGTATCGAATCCTTTCATCCAGAGCGCGCGGACAGCATCATCCTTCTCCGTGGCATCCTGGGACATCAGGGGAAATGAAATGGACGAAAATAAAACGGCCAGCAAAAGTAAAAAGTATTTCATGCTATTTCTCCCCCTGACAAATTGCATGGATCTCTAAAACTGGATTCTTGTGAAATTATAAAAATAAAATTATAGATTAGGTGAAACCTTGTCAATGTCAAGGAGCAAGGCATTCAATTTCCTGTTCAGGATACGCGTTCATATTTTCCTGTCCGTATAAGTTCGAAATTGTCATCATTGACTTTAAACGTATAGAACAAGTTGTCTTTCATATAGACATCGATTGTCTTTTCCTTGGGATTATGGATTATATCAATTATTGAAGAGAGATCAATTTTATCATTTCGGCTGGAGTCGAAATCCGCAGCTTTCTTGTAGGTGCCTTCTCCTATGGATTTCAAGAGTTCTTCCACTGTCGAGTAGGACAGGGTGTTCGGAACCTCAAGTTGAAGAGTTGCCTTTTTCAGAACAAAGATCTTATATACAAAGTATCTTACTTTTCCCAGATCGAACTTGCTGTCGAGGACTATCCTCTCAATTACTTTCTTGTTGTCTTTTGGATCATTGATAACCTTTTCTTCATAATCAACTTTGACATCTATGTATCTTTTTATTGAATTTAATCCGGTAGATTCGTCCTCAAACCTAAATTGGAACCCGTACGGTCCTCCTGGATGTACCAGTTGCCCTACTCGTACAGATATGATCTTTGCCGGATATGCTTTTTGGGCAAGATCTCTGGCCTTTTCAAGCTGTGCCGCTGTGAACTTCATATTGTTATATACTGTGACCGGGCTATCCTCCGAGAACACAGATATCCCAAGAGTACAAAGAATTGAAAGAATTATAAATAATGACTTTGTCATAGGTCCCCCGTTTTTATTTGTTTTTCAGAATAACACTGAGTTGTGGACTTGTCAATAACCAAGCAGGAGCAATAAACAGGAGGAAGTGGGAGTAACTTGAGCTAAAAGGTTGTTGCTCTTGATTTATGCTCCGCCTCCGGTTATCTTCTGCCGGTATGAAAAATAAAATTACTGTCAGTATTCTTACGGCGATGCTCATGTCATCTGTCTTCCACGCATTCGCCGGGAATGTCCCCGTATTCAATGGCGATTTCGAACAGGTCTCTCCTGCAACACCACCTCCGGGCTGGACCATGTGGGGAGACCAGAAATGGAAGATCGCATCAAACTATACGCGTGATACTGACCGTCCCCACGGCGGCCAGGCCAGCTTCCGCATCGTCCACCCGAAAGGAACGCAGGGGTACATCGTCACGGATCCCTCCCGAGCCCTGCAGCCCAAACGCGGCATGGCGTATACATTTTCCTTTTTCGTACGAGGCGAGCATGACGGCGCAGGCCGCTTCGGTCTTACCGCATATCAAAGCCTGAAAACTTATCTTGACGCACCGTCCCCAGGTTCCTGGGAGATCCCTCTCGCCACCGACTGGAAGAAATACAGCTTCACCATCCGCGAAGGACTCGATTTCTTCGCCGGCGAGGCATGCTACATCCTCCTGACCTTCAAAGCCACGTCGGACGCCGACACTGCCCAGACCATGTGGGTCGACGACATCACAATCGACGAATCACCCAATCCGGCCGGTACGGTGCAATTGATTGATCCGTCGACACTGAAGAAAAAACCAGCCGAACCAATGCTTGCCGTTGGTGAAAAACTTGACGTCATAATCTATACGGAACGCGTCATTAAGCCGGTAAATCTTCTCATCGGAGGGATGTCCTTTCATCGTCTCGACGGCCACTCCGGTTATCCATTCGACAAGAAAGGAAAATATGTGATGACTGAGGAGACTGCCGGAGCGATCCGCGAACTGCGTCTGCCGATGACCCGCTTCTATGGAGTAGGGGACGGCCCCTGGTCTGTGGAGGAGTCAATTGATCGCGTGGCGGAATTGTGCCAGAAGACCGGTATTCCAACAGCGCATGTGATCCTGGAACTGGAAACGGAGAACGCCTCCAAGTCGCTGCCTCCTGAGATCTGGGAGCGGGCAGTTAAGCGCAGCGTGGAAAAGAATTATGGATTCCGTCACTGGGAAGTCGGTAACGAAATCTACGGACCGGCGCTTTGGGGATCGAAAGCCGGGATGGCGTATGCCACGCCAGATGAATACGCAAAACATGTGGCGGAAGTCGCCAAGGCGGTGCGCGGTGTCCAGCCTGATGCGCGCATTGGACTGAGCATTTCAGACCAGTCCCTGCGCTGGGGCAACTATCTGCTCCGCATTGCCGCCGGCAGCTACGATTTTGTCTGTCCGCACTTCTATGCCGGTGTCGATCTCAACAAGCCGCTGGAGACGATTGTCATTGAAACCAATAAGACGATAATGGAACGTGTTGAAACCCTCAAGGCCCTGCTGGCGGCGTACAACCCGGACCGTGCCGTAACGATCCTCGACAGCGAATGGGCATTGTATGGCGCATGTCCCGGTGACAAGGAACCTGAAGTCAACGAACGCAACCGCAACATCGTGTCAATCCTGCATCGTGCCGTCCGCATGATCGGGTACGTCCAGGACAATCCATTGGAGGGCGCCAGCGGCTGGGAACTTCTTGGCAATCCAGCATATCCCGGCTACGGCATCCTCTATCCTGCGCAACCGGGCAAGCGGTCGATCAACTATATGTTCTACCGTCTGTGGAACAGCCAGATCGGCAGTGACGTGCTGGGAATGAAAGGCTCAGCGCCTGCTAATATTGCGAGCCTCGCAACCATCAGCGCCGATAAGAAGTCGGTGAGCGTGGTGCTGGTGAATGCATCAGTGGACAAAGCAGTATCAGCAACATTGAAGCTCAATGCAGGCGCAGCAACTGCATTGATGCTCTCACAGCCGTCACTCGACAGCCTGGCCTACGACGCCAGCACCAATGAGCCAAAGCCTCTTCCAACGACCGTGCGAGATAACACGGTCACGCTAGAACTGCCCGCCAGGGCGGTAGTATTCGTGAGTGTGGATATGGGAAGGTGATAGGATGAGTAATGTTACGAATCTGATACGGCGGTAATCCCGTTGCCTGAAGCCAATTGTTGGCTATTGAATATATAATCCAATTTTTTATATGATTTTTTACGCCAAAATGGAGAGATAATATTTCCAGACCATGAAATAATCATTTCTACTTTTCCATCTTTATCAAATTTTTGGATTGAATGAGCAACAGCCATAGAGCCACGATACTTAATAACAACTGCTATACGTCCTGAAAACAAATCGTCAAAAAACAGGACAATGTCTTGATAGCTATTGCCTTCACCAAAATGCTCATGCCACTTATCGGTCGATATAATAACTTCATTCCCTGAATCAGATGCCCGGAATATCTCATCTATTCCTTTGATTTTAAATTTAATTATCTTCCCTTCCTCCAAAATATCTATTGGATATTTGGATTTGAGATTAGACAAAGATTCTCTTGTTTTATCATTCATCGTTTTACTGACAACTTATTATTATGCGGAATTCCGCTTACGAGTTGGTTTTATTTAGTTGGAGTACAAGCTTCAGCTTGCGTATTTTTGTTTGTAGTAGGCGAATTTATACGCCGTTATTCATTTTCAGGAACGCGCAATTAATTGCGCTACTACCAACAAATTCAAGACAAGCTGAAGCTTGTACTCCAACGGGTATATTCCCGCAACAACCATTTTATGTGTTTTTGCATTCAACTCCTGTATGGAAATAGACTGTAAACAGAAGTAAAGTCAAGAATCCGCAAGCGTTAGGCTGTGTCGCTTCAAGAAAGTAGGGCAACTCTCGACGAGAGTGCCTCCTGGAGCCGAATTATCTCTTGTCTTTTTTTTGCATTTACGTCAGTCGCTTTGGACTGACCCTGGAGTGCGGCGATTTATCGCCGCCTTTAACGACGGAATTTATTCCGTCCAAAAGAATTTCCGCGAAATAAATTTCGCGAAGCAAGGCGGTGATGAATCACCGCACTCCATGTGATTCGCTTCGCTTATCAATATTCAATTGGAATTTTCACTTCATCGGGTTGTATCAACCGCCGACCACCTTCATGGCGATTTCAGCCCACTTGGTAAGGCGCTGGGGCTCGTATTTCACTGTGCTGATATCTTTCAATATCAGTTCCAACGGACACCCATTCTTCTCGCACACATTCCGGGTATCCAGAAGATGCTTGCGCACCAGATCCGTGTCGAAGGTGTCGAATGCCAGATGCGCCGGATTCGGTTTGCGGGAATAAACAAATTGACTTTTGATCTCAGCGGCTCCGCGTTCCTCGTTCGCCCACGGGCTCATGGAAACTTTGCGAACATTTGGAATCATGCGTACTTCATTCATCTTTCCATCGAGAGGATCGCAGCAGCCATAATAGACAAGTCCGAAACGCGCGCAGATCCTGCTGGTATAATCCACTTCGTATTCCTTGAACATGTCAGGTGACACCGTAGAGAACATCTGTGCAAGTCCGAACATCCAGAGATCCTTCAGACGCGGTTTTTCAGGATTGTATCCGGGTGCGGGAAGTTCATCGGTGTATGCGCCGGTGCAGTGGATAAGGCTCTGCTGTCCGCAGAGAAGCCCCTGGCTTTCCAGCTGGTCCAGCATGCTCAGATATCCGTCGGTGATCCGTCCTACAAGCTTATGCATGAATTCTGGACGGTCAATGATGGCATACAGAGCGTTTTCAACGCCCATCCAGTGGCTGATGGGATCTATTATGGACAAGTAGGGATCTGCGCCCCATGGCCGGACTTCCAGAAGTCCGTCGAAAAGTTCGTGGGCTACTGACAGGCGGCGTTTGGTCTCTGCTTCGTCATGGCTTATCTGAGGACGTTTGACTTTCTGCAGGTCGTCATCCGTCTGGAACTGGTTCGTGAACTCATGGCTCACAACCGAATTTGTATCATCAGTTTTTACAGTATGTTCCTCGACACGGATGCCGAATCCGGTGTTGTTGATTGCCTTTGGAATCCGTATGAACGGCTCCACGACCATGTCCACTCGAAAATGATTCCATTGGTAGAGGATGCGGCGGAGCTGATCTTCGTATCCGCGGCATTCCTTGTCGGTGCAACGGAGAGTCAGTTCGTCGTTGATATTCATTTCGTTCCAGCAGACCTGGTCGATCATCACCATCGGGCGAACAGGTTTTAGCGCGTTGAGCTTTCGCCATAGATTTCTCTTTTCCTCCTGTCCCGGCAGCGCTGCGATCTTCGCAAGTTCCGAGGCAAGCCCGCGTATTATCGAAACATCCTGTTTGTTCAACATATGGCATTCCTCCTCTTTTATGATAAAGTATCGTCCATAACGGCGAATAACTTGTGCTACAATGATAATAAAATTCTCTGGGATGATATTATACCAGTCCGCCATTTTTCGCGGGTTGGAAAACCCGCGCTCCTTTGAAATTCATATTATGAAATCGCGATTGCCATATGTATGCCAGAGGCAATTTCAAAATTGCCTCTTTTGAACTGATTTCTAAAGTTGGAGTTCACGGCTTTAGCGTGCATAAACTATTGTCGAAGATCTCGGCCCCAACGGGTGTCGGGAAATGCCAAGACACATTAAAGTTGAGAACTCCAACAGGGTACATTGCCGCAACAACCGTTTTGGTAGTTTTGAAATCAGCTCGGCAGATTTGAAATTTCTCCTGACAGATATATTATTACATAACGTGTTCTGAATATTTCTGTTACATGTTGAGTGATAGATTAACAAGGAGTTTTTTTATGTCTATTGGAAAAATGCTGATGTCGGCAATTTTGAGCTTGTCCTGCTTTTCAATGGCTGCCGGTGAGTGGGCGGAATGGCGCGGACCTGAAATGGACGGTATCGCAAAAGGGGAGAAATTTGACGCATCCTCGCTTGGTTCTGCGAAAGTCACATGGAAGGCAGACCTCGGTCCGGGATATTCGATAGTCGCTGTTGCAGGCGGCAAAGTATATTCTCTTGGCAACAAGAACAACAACGATGTGATCTACTGCTTGGACGAGGCGACAGGCAAGACACTCTGGGAATATTCCTATCCTTGCCAGGCCACTAGCAACTATCCTGGAACCCGGGCGACTCCTGTCCTTTCGGGGAAGTCTGTCTTTGTGTTCAGCCGGGACGGGGATCTTGTCTGCGTTGATGCCGATGGAGGGAAACTGATATGGAAGAAGAACGTGAAGGAACTAAGTGCCGGAGTTCCCCAGTGGGGTTTTTCATCCTCTGCGGTTGTCCGGAATGGAGTGGTCATGGTAAATGCAGGCAATCACGGCATGGCCTTTGATGCCAAGACTGGAAAGGATGTATGGGAGAATAAGGGCGTCGTCGGTGGATATGCTTCTGTAGTCCCTTTCAAGTCAGGAGGAGCCGAATATGCAGCAGTCTTCGGAGAGAAGGCCTTGTATGTTGTGGACATGAAAAAGGGAACGACGAAGGCGTCCTTTCAATGGGAAACTTCCTATAATGTAAACTCGCCGGATCCCATGATACTTGACAATGGAAGTTCAATATTCATAAGTTCTGGATATGGAAGAGGATGCGCGATGCTCAGCTTCAAGGGAGGCAAGCTGGAGAAGGTCTGGGAGAACAAGAGTCTTTCCAGCCATTTTCCATCGCCTGTCTTGGTGGACGGGTTCATATACGGCGTGGCCGGACAGGCCGGACAGGGTTCGCTTGTCTGCATTGACAAGTCAGGAAAGCAGAAATGGAAGGGGAATACTGGATTTGGAGCGTTTGTAGTCGTTGACAAGACGATCATATATCTTACCGAGGGCGGAAATCTTATTGCTGTAAAGGCTTCTCCGGACTCGTATCAGGAGATAACCAAGTTCAACACCGGTATCGGAGGGACATGCTGGAACATGCCGGTGTTCTGCAATGGCAAGATATATTGCCGTACTGAAAAGGGTGCTCTGGCCGCCGTCAGTGTAAAGTAATGCGCGATATTTGTCATTTTCAGAGTCGCATCAGACCTGTTTTTGTTTTGAGCAATGTTCTTTTATGCCAGAAATATGCTTGAATGACCAAGAGGATAAAAGCTGATTATATGCAAAAAATTCATTTAAATAGAGACTGGGGACTGGCCTTTAAGAATCCTACAACTGGAAAACAGCACAAGATCGATGCGACTGTGCCGGGGAATGTGGCAGTCGATCTCGTGCGCGAAAAAATAATTCCAGATCCGTATATCGGAAAGAACTCTCTTGTTACCTACAAATGGGAACGCACCGATTTCACCTATTCTGCATCCTTTATTGCGCCGGAAATCGGGAAAAATGAGAAGCTCGAACTCCTTTTCGAAGGAATCGATACCGTTGCGACCATCAAGCTTGACGGGAAGAAGATTGCTTTCGTAGAAAACATGTTCATCCCTCATGCCATCGACATTACTGATGCGATCAAGAACGGCAGGAAGACCCACGAGCTTTCAGTTGAGATCCACAACATCATGGACTACTGCGCAGACCGCGTGAAGAAATGGGGGATGGGCGCCATCGAGTTCTGCCACATGCCGGTCTACGAGGTGATCTACGCACGCAAGGCCCAGCAATGAGTGGGCGTGCGAGGTTTCCAGGATTTATGCTCCGGCATTGTCGAGAATGGTCGCTATAGATGTCGGTAGTATGAATAAGGAAACCAAACCGATTTTCAATAATCACATGGGAATCCCCCCCCCCAGACGCAAGGATTTTGCCTGTAACCACCCCTAATTCATCGGATATCAAGCATAACCTAATAGCAATGAGGTCTAAATATTATGGAGAAAAGCAACAAGAATCTAGAAATAGACCTTTTTTATATAAAAAAATAAAATTTTCATTTGACAAATCAGAATTTGGGAATAAATATAAGTGAGTAAGACAATTAATCAATTATGGGATATGGTGATGAATAAGGCTATTAGATTCAAGTCAAAATCGGAAATGATTGCAGAGGAAATTAAAACCGCCATAATTTCTAAACTGTATGGTATCGGTATGAGGTTGCCAACAGAAAGAAAACTGGCAACAGAACTTCGGACGAGTCAGTTGACAATAAGCAAAGCCATCGCCATGCTTTCGCGTGAAGGATTGATAGACAAGCGCCATGGCTCCGGCAACTACGTAGTCAATTCTGTCAAATCAATTAGAATATCATTTTTGATCGATGAAAACAAATATGGGATAAATCCTATATGGTCATCGATATACGAGAAATTTTATATATCGGCATTTTGTTCTGATATTAATATAAAAATAAACATGAATATTATTCCTGAGAACTGCAATAGAATTGAGCCATTGCATGTTGACAATTCAGACATAATAATTGTTGCCGTAGCGTTAAATCCCCAAAGAGTCGAATCGATATGTGAGATGGGGAAAACAGTTATATGGCTTGAGGAATATAGTTCTGAACTGCCAGGATTCTCCGTGTATTTTGATAATTTCAATGCTGGTTGGATGGCAGCTGAGCATTTGTATGAGCAAGGATGCCGGAAGATTCTATATCTGGTATATAAGATGACAGCCGATTCATTTTCGGGAGAATATTACATTTCAAGGAGAAGACTTGAAGGTTTGAGTGCTCTGGCGAGAAAAAAGGGAATGGAGTGTCATTCCCTATCGTTCTGTTACCCCAAAGGGAATACGATTCATGAACTTCGGACACATATTGATAATGCGAATGATTCATTCGATGCCGTCTGCTGTTTTTCGGACGATTTAATGCCCTATGTCATTCGGACAGTAGTAGGTGCCGGTCTTAAGATTCCTGAGGATGTTGCAGTTATCGGTTTTGATGGTCAGCCATTCTGTGGTTCATTTATTCCTACACTTAGCACTCTGAGCCAGCCTATAGATGCAATAGCTTTAACTGCGTTAAAGATTGTAAAAGACTATTTTACTGGAGTTGTAGTTGAGAAAAGTTATCCTCTGCCAGCCCAGTTGATTGTCAGGGAATCAAGCCTGCTAAACAATCAAAGTCGTCGCCTGAATAAAAATGAAAGTGAAAAAAATAAGACAATATAAGCTTAAATATGCAGAGACAGAAGGAAAAATTAGTAAAAGCAATGGGAATTAATATAAATGGGTCTCCCTTGACATAAAAGGAAACAAGGGCAATGGATAAAAGAGAATAAAGATAGGAATTATATGGTGGGATTCCGCGATGGCCAGCCCAGTTACGTCAGTTACGTTTTGGCGGGGAAATCCAGTGAAATGTCTGTACCATTAGGAAAGGATTAAAATAGCCGAGTGCGGCAAGGAGGATTGCTATGAATGAACCATTCGCATCTATGTGCATTTTATCTGGAGCATATTTCTATCGGAGAGATACAGTGGCAGAATTGAAATATAGATGGTTTCATATTAGGAGCAGCCATGTAATAAAGGAAATGGCGATTGCTTTTATCGGTTTGAATATGGTTGCATGCAAGACTGTTATAAGTTATAACAATATGATTGGGAAGAGGTTATTCACCTTGATTGAGCTCCTTGTAGTAATTGCGATAATCGCAATACTCGCAGCACTGCTTTTGCCAGCGCTTAAAAAGGCAAAGGAAATGGCACATCAAACGAGTTGTATGAACAATTTGAAACAGATTTATACTGCAGCTATAGGTTATGCTGGTGATTGGGATGGCTTGCTGCCGGCAGCAGACAGGGGGCCGACAAGCGAAACAGATTCAAAAAAGAGAGTATGGCACCTGACTCTTTCTGAATATATGGGGAGGTCCATTACAAGCTATAATGATAGCAGATTATCAGGTTCCGTATTTGACTGTCCGACAACAGTCGAAAACTGGGGTTCAACAACCTGCTGGTATAACTATGGTATGAATGACAAAATACCAGAACCTCATACATGGCCGGATTCCTCAATGAATAATGCTAAGATTGAAAGAATAGCAAAGCCGGAGAAGGTGCGTTTTGCAGGAGATTCCTCCTCTTGGATTCTTGGTCCAGCCTATCGCCATAACGCAAGGGCTGACATCCTTTTCTGCGATAGCCATGTGGAGCCGATAACGCAGATTGAATTTTCAGTGCAGACATTGTCGTATTGATCGAGTTTATTGTCATCATCTAGGATGCCGTGTGTTTGGATGAGTGGGATTTAAAATTTAAAAAAAATCCAGGGAGTTTTGTCATGAACGTATTTCAGGCCATAAGACGGAGGTATAGCGCCAGAGCATACACTACTAAAAAAGCAGATGGGGGCAAATTGCGAAAAATACTTGAATCCGCACGCCTGGCGCCATCGGCGTCAAATCGCCAGGAATGGCGTTTTATTGTGATGCGCCGTGGCCGGACGAGAAAACTGCTTGCGGAGGCGGCATCAATCAGTCCTTTATTGCGGAGGCACCGGTTGTACTCGTTTGCTGTGCAAAGACTGATGGGCGCATAATGGCCTGTAGCGAGCCATGTTATCCGATAGACGTAGCAATCGCGATTGACCAGATCGCATTGGTTGCGACGGAGCTCGGGCTTGGGACATGATGGGTAGGTGCCTTTAATTCTGGAAAAAAAGAGTCTGTCGCTTGATGAAATTGTGAAGTATGAATGCTGGGAGAAAAATGAAAGAGTTCAGAAAGAAATATGATGTGCTTGTCGCAGGAGGCGGGGTTGCAGGAGTGGCGGCAGCTTTATCATCAAGCCGTGCTGGAATGAAAACCGTCCTTGTGGAAAAAAACATACAGCTTGGAGGGCTTGCGACTTCCGGCAATGTATTTGGATACCTCCCCCTATGCGATGGACAGGGAAGACAAGTGATTTTCGGGATTGCCGAAGAACTTCTTCATGCCAGCATCAAGTATGGACCGGGGGATATTCCTGGCGACTGGGAAAACCCTGAAAGTGTTTCGAGGTACAGTGTTTGTTTCTCTCCTGCCGCATTTGTCCTTGCACTCGATGAGCTAGTGATGAATGCAAAAGTGGATGTTTGGCTTGATACAGTAATTTGCCAGCCTACTATGAATAAGGATCGGATAACCGGCTTGGAAGTTGAAAACAAGAGCGGACGCGGAATTATTGAAGCAAAATGTATAATTGATGCGACTGGCGACGCCGATGTCTCATTCCGCACCGGTGTTCCTTGCGAGGAAAGAGATAATTTCCCAGTAATATGGGCATTTCAAATATCTCTTGAAGCTGCCCGTGCAGCAGTTCATGAAAACAATGCCGGGAAATTGCTTGATTTGGTTTGGCAGGGTGGCAGCGATATAGGAGAGGGATTGCCTCCCGGACTTAGGAAGTATTTGGGAACAAATGGTAAGGATGTTTCAGAATTCGTGCTGGTCAGTAGAAAGTTGCTGCGCGATTATTTTGTCAGGGAACAAGCTATGATGGGGAAATCTGGTCGCGATAACCTTTTCCCGGTGGCATTGCCATCAATGGCGGACTTTAGGACTACACGTCGAATACATGGTTTAAAAACCCTCGGCAGCTCAGATTTCTTTAAAAACTTCGACGATTCGGTTGGGCTTGTCGCGGATTGGCGGGGGCCTGGTGGAAGTCGGAAGAATGTATGGGAAGTCCCGTTTGGGACACTTGTCCCGCAAAAAATACATGGGCTGTTAGTCGCGGGACGCTGTATTTCAGCCACTGGCGCCGCATGGGAAGACATGCGTGTTATTCCAGCAGCAGCGCTTACCGGGGAAGTCGCCGGCATAGCTGCTGCGCTTGCGGTTTCTAATAATACGACTCCTGAGGATATTCAAGTTAAGGACATACGAAAAGAGATGGACAGGAGAAATATTCTGTATTCCTTGGACGGATTACATGGAAATGTGTGATAAGGAATTTCATTTCAATGGAAAACCAATTCTTTAGGAGGCTGCATGCAGAGGGAGGTAGAAGCGGCTAGCGAAGGCGGTCGCGCGATGAAAACCAAATGGCCCGGTCAGATTGCTGTGGTATTATCCCGGGACATAAAAGGCAAGTGCAATCCCATTACTGTGGGCTGGCACATGACAACTTCATTCTATCCGCCGATGATGGCCATTTCTATCGGTAAAACACGCTATCCCTGCGAAATCATCTGCAACGCCAAAGAGTTCATAGTTGCCTTCATTACGCAGTCCCAGTATGAAGAATATATGTCATATGGCTCATGTACAGGCAGAAATGTGGATAAATTAAAAGAACAAAAGACCGTAACACGTCCGGCAAGCAGGATCAACAGTGTGTTGATGGACGATGCCAATTCCAATTTTGTATGCCCTTTGATTAACGAATTGGAAACAGGAGACCACTGCATATTTTCCGCCGAGATCGTTTCTGCGCATATGAATACAAAACTTCTTGATGATGTAAAATAAATACACAAACAGGCGGTTAAAATGAAAATTCGATTTATTATCGCATCAATTTCCGTTCTTGTCTTTGCTATTTGTGCTTCCTATCCAGTCTCTGCGGGAGCAGGGAGACAGACTGAAGAAAAATCTGATTCCGCAAGTCTTAAGTATCTGCTCTACCTGCCGAAAGATTATAAAAAGACCGGGACGTCATCTCCGCTCATGATCTTTCTCCATGGCATGGGTGAGCGCGGGGAATATCTTGAGTCGATAAAAAAAGTAGGGCCGCCCAAACTCATCGAATCCGGAAAAGAAATTCCGTTCATCGTAGTTTCGCCGCAGTGGCCTGACAAGTCAGGTTGGAAAGCCGACAAGCTCAAAAGTCTTTTTGACGATGTCGTCTCGAAATATAATGTCGATAAGGACAGGGTCTATCTGACCGGAATCAGCATGGGTGGCTTCGGAACTTGGACGTTTGCAACAAGCAATCCGGAACTTTTTGCTGCGATAGTTCCGATTTGCGGCGGCGGAAACCCTAAGGAGGCAGACAAGATCAAAAACCTTCCTATCTGGATTTTCCATGGCGCCAAGGATGTGACAGTCAAGCCCGAGAGATCCGAGGAGATGTATAAGGCACTTCAAAAAGCAGGTGCAAAAGAAGTGAAATTGACGATATATCCAAATGCGGGACATGATTCATGGAGTGAAACGTACAACAATGATGAGGTTTACAATTGGTTGCTTAAGCAAAAGAAAACAAGCGCCAAGAAACAAAATTAATAACATAGGGAGGGCGAGAAGATGAAGATCATCGCGATGATCGCGGTAATAGGAATCTGTGGCATGATGTTCCTAGCAAATGAGAGCAGGGCGCAGACTCCAGCTGCAAAACCGGAAGTCAAGAAAGTTACCAAGGAACTTAACGAATGGTGCACCATCACCGTTCCGGAAAAGGCCAAGATGGGGGACACCATCGAAGTGAAGGTAACGCTGAAGAATGTAAAGACTCCGACTAAGCTCAGCTGCCATATGCATTCCCAGAAAGAAGACGGGGCATACGGCGGTTTTTGGGTTTTTGCCGCACCGGTAGATGTCCAGACCGACGGAACTTTCACCTTTAAGTTCATACTGTCCGAAAAAGAAGGTGTTGTCAAGGCCGTTCCTACAGTTTTCCTTTCCCCAGATGGAGAATGGGGTAGCAATACTGCGAATGTTGCTGGAGGTGAGATCCCGGTGGCTAAATGATTATTTCACAATGGAAATCATATGTAGTGTTTTTTTTAAAATTATAGGGAGAACATGAAAACGCTGGCTGCTGCCGTCTTATTTTCCTTTGCCGTGATGAATGTTCATTCATCTTCAGAATTCAACTGGAACGTGCAGAACGCAAAAGTCGATCCTAATGGTGACATCCACTGGGCTCCGCAGACTTTCAAGCTTATCAAGGGGGCTTCGGTACGCTACATAGATTATGTTACCGGCCTGGACACCAACGATGGGCTCTCTAAGGAAAAGGCCTGGAGACATCATCCTTGGGATCCGGAAGCAACAGGCAAATCCAAGGAATGCAGCGGTATCCAGACATACATCTTCAAAGGTGGCGTCTATTACCGTGGCAAGCTGATACCGAAAGATTCAGGAACAGATGCTGACAGGATCATCCTCACATGTGATCCGGAGTGGGGAAGGGGACAGGCGGTCATATGCGGCTCTGAACAAGTTACTGGTTGGAAAAAGGGAGCCGACAGCAATCTCATTCCCGACAAGGACAAGGTCTGGTATGCGGATCTCAAATTTGCTCCAAGATGTGTATGGGTGGTTAACAAGGATAATTCAGTCAAACGCCTTCCTCTTGCACGTGTGCCGAACTGGAAGGTAAGCGATCCGGATGATGTCAAGAGTGAATGGTGGCAATGGGACAATCCCGGAAAACCTTTTGACAATTACACTGATGATGGAAAAGGGAAGAAGCTCCATCTCGGTATCGATACTCAGCACATAAAAGGCGATCCTGATTATTTCAAAGGCGCTATCATCTGGTCAGAATACGGATGGGTCATGGGAACACCGTATCCAGTGCCGGTGATAGTCGTTGACATGAACAAGAAAGGACTCGGTTTCAGCGGTCAGTGGGGATATACATCCGGATCGCACAAGATCCTGCGGTTCTCAAGGTATTTCCTAGAGGACAAACCACATTATCTCGATGATCCCGAAGGCGAATTCTGGTTTGACAAGAAGGATGATGGCGGACGGCTTTATATCAGGTCTCCCGGCGGTGTCGACCCGAACATGCTTCAAGTCGAGGCGGCCAAACATCTGAATCTCATTGATACAACTAGGATGAACAACATTACTGTATCAAACATGAATTTCCGTTTTGTCAATCCTTATTGGAAGCTCGACTCGGTGCCGACGGAAAGCAAGGACGTGGACTGCGCCGTAATCAGGCTTCTTGGCTCCGGGAAGAACATCACTATATCAAACTGCGTGTTCGAATATGTTCACCAACCGGTTTATTTCCGTCCATCGGGAAGAAATGATGTAATTGACAATGTAATGATTTGTGACAGCAGTTTCCTGAATACCGACAATGGAGCGATCAATATTTCCGAAGGAGGAGAATGGGCGGAAGTGGATCCGGCCATTGGCAGAGTTTATGACGTGAAAATTCTCAGGAACTATTTCTTCAACACCGGCTGCCGGCCGAACCGTTATGCGCAGGGTCACAATCTTCTCATCACCGGTGCAGAGACTCTCGACGTTGCTGGAAATGTCGTAGACCGGGCCTACGGTTCAGGAATTCATATTTTCGGAGGTAAGAACAACTGGAATGCAGGGAACCGTCCTTTTACAAGGATACTCATCCATAACAACAAGGTCATGGATACGCTGCTCAATACCAATGACTGGGGCGGTATTGAGACCTGGCAGGGTGGTCCTATATATGTGTTCAATAACATATCCGGGAACCCGGGCGGCTACTGGAACTGGAATTTCAAGTTGAATCCCAAGCAGCCCAATGTGGCGCGTTTTGGGCATGCCTACTACCTCGACGGCGGATTCAAAAACTATCTATTCAACAATATTGCCTGGGGAAAATCGAAGGATCCGTTCAGCAGACTCGGCAACACTTCGGCAATCCAGGAGATACACAGCTACCAGAACATGTTTTTCAATAATACAATCTATAATTTCGTCGTGGGTTCGAGACGCCAGGCTCCGCAGGCCGGAAGAGACAAATTCCTTGGAAATATCTGGCAGGGGATAGGGGAAATGGTTTTCAGGCATACCGATCCTGCAAAGTCGCTTGCAGAAGGCAATGCTGCGGACGCTGGTCCGAAAAAGGATCATTTTGCATTGGAGACGAACGCATATGCCAATAATGTATTTGCTGATGTCGCAAAGATGGGCGTTTTCGAGCCGTCAGGACGTTGGCTTGACAGCTTCGATGATTTTAAGAAGGCTCTTTCCCACGATAAATCGCTCTGTTCCGAACTCGGGAAGGTCAGTGCAAATAAACTCCTCGTTGATCCCGAGAAGAAGGATTTCCGTCCGCTTCTGAATTCGGATGCGAAAGGCTCCGGTGTCAGGGCATTCGTGCCATGGTCCCTTTACGGCGTAGTTGCCGAATGGAACTTCTATCCGTCAGGCAATGGGCCTGACGACATCATCGATGAGCACTGGTACATGACGGAATACTTCACCAATCGCGAGAGCTACCATAACATGCCTATGTATCCGCTTAAGGGAGTGAATGTGACCACTGCCAATTACGAGGGTGGTCCGCTCGAGAACTGGACGAAAGGTTCGCTTACGTTGAACGGTAAGGATCAGTATGCCATGCTGAAGAATGATGAGATGAACAAGTCGTTCGACTATACTGTCATATGGAAGAGGGAGAATGATAGGAAGGAAACGCGCAAGGCCTCTGGCTCCGGGATAAAAAACCCGCAGATCTACAATTCGAATTTCCTTGTAGAGATTTATTTTAAGACCGTACCGGACCAGAAGAATTCCGTGCTTGTCGAGAAGATGAAGGATGCCGGATATTCCTTGGCATTGAATGCCGGGGGGATTCTTTCATTTAATGTGAAGGGCAAGGATTCTGGTGTTTTTGCGCTTGCTTCTACAGTAAAGGTGAACGATGGCAATTGGCATCATGTGATCGCGGAGGCCGACAGGAAGTCCGGGAAGCTGAACATCTATGTCGATGGAAAATCAAATGCTTCCGGAAATGGACCGGATTATAAGGTATCTCTGGAGAATTCCGGAGACCTTTTTGTCGGAGGTTCTCCTTCTGGCAGATGTCTGAATGGTTCACTTGAGTTCCTGCGGATATCACAGGGTACGCTTGCGGATGCAAAAACGACGATAGAAGAGTTGTATGCTTGGGAGTTCAATGGGCCGTTTCTAAAGGACTTCTCTGGAAAGGTTGCGAAGGAAGACAGGTACGCAGGAGCGATTGAAGGAGAATGATTTGTCTGTAATAGGTGAAAATATTCTAATCTATCTATATTCCAGCAACCTGCGAGAAAACGAGTAAGGCCGATGAGAATGTGAAAAATATTTTTGCGACAGCCAGAGGAAGATCATTTTTCAGCAGCATCTATTTGCGTTTAGTAATACTATAAGAAAGTATGATTTCATATAGAATACTGGTATGGTCAAGCGGAAATACTGGATAAATCTGATTAAAGATATCCAGTTATCGTTCATAAATATCGGTTCGCTGGTAAAGGAGTGTGGAATATGATAGATAAATTTGGCGAGTACTCATATATGACGCCTAAAAAAGGTTGACCTTGATGCGAAGCATCTTTCGGAGTGCGGCGTGTAAGTGGTTCATCCCGAGGCCAATGGCTCTCGGGGCGCCGCTTTGGAATCTTAAAGCGCTGCTGACCTGTCTTCGCTGGGAAGCTTCTCCAAGGCACGCACAGCGCACTCCAAAAGAGCGACAACTCATTTCTGTCGCTCTTATAAATGCTTGGATTAATTGAAAATTCTTAAACGGGGAGATTAAATGCATAATATTATTTTGAACGGGGAATGGAATCTCTCATTCAAGAATCCGATAACGGGAAAACAGCACAAGATCGATGCGACTGTGCCGGGGAATATCGCTGTCGACCTCGTGCGCGAAAAAATAATTCCAGATCCGTATATCGGAATGAACTCTCTTGTTACCTACAAATGGGAACGCACTGATTTCACATATTCTACATCCTTCATCGCTCCGGAACTGGGGAAAAACGAAAAACTTGAACTCCTCTTCGAGGGGATAGACACCGTTGCGACCATCAAGCTGGACGGGAAGAAGATTTCTTTTGTCGAGAACATGTTCATCCCTCACTCGATCGATATTACCGATGCGATCAAGAACGGAAGGAAGACGCATGAGCTCTCCGTCGAGATACACAACATTATGGATTATTCCGCTGCCCGTGTGAAGAAATGGGGAATGAGCGCATTTGAGTTCTGCCATATGCCGGTATACGAGGTGATCTACGCACGCAAGGCCCAGCACATGTTCGGCTGGGATATCGCGCCCCGCATCCTCTTTGGCGGAATCTGGCGCCAGGCATCTCTACGCATCCGTGCTGCCGCTGAAATAATACCCGAGGATTTCTATTTTGCAGTCATGGACATCAACGCTGAGAAGAAGTCGGCAAAAGTTGAAATCACCTGGGGACTTTCACTGGATCCGGACACAGACTGGAACGATTATTCACTTATCGTCAAGGGGGCCTGCAAGAACAGCAAGTTCGAACGCAGGGCAGAACTCCGCTTTTCACATGGCAAGATGTGCTTTGACATCGAGAACGCGAAGCTCTGGTGGCCGGCAGGCTATGGAGATCCGGATCTCTACGATATCACGCTTGTCCTCCAGCATAAGGGGAAAAATGTCGACACATACAAGACCCGCGTCGGTATCCGCATCGTCAAACTCGATATCAATTCCGATCTCAAGGACGTCAAGAACAACCGTTTTGCATTCTATGTCAACGGCGTCCTGATCCATGTTCACGGCAGCAACTGGGTGCCGGTGGACGCACTGCATTCCTGCGACGAGAAGCGCATTCCGAGAATTTTGGAAATGTGGAAGGAGACGAACTGCAACATCATCCGCGTCTGGGGCGGTGGTGTTTATGAGGACCATTCATTCTTCAATATCTGCGACGAATACGGACTGCTTGTCTGGCAGGACTTCATGTTCGGTTGTTCGCGATATCCGCAGAACGATGAATTTCTCCTGCAGGTGAAACAGGAAGCTGAGATAATCGTCAGGAAGCTCCGCAACCATGCATCACTCGCCCTCTGGGCTGGGGACAATGAGATTGATGCTACGTTCGACTGGAACAGCCCGGGTACTGTTCCACCGTCGCAGAACAAGATATCCAGAATCGTATTGAAGGATGTGGTTGGCTACCATGACCCATATCGTCCCTATCTTCCAAGCTCGCCATTTATTCCCGATGATTTCTTCCTCGCCGGATCGAGCGCCACTCCGGAACAGCATCTCTGGGGCCCGCGCGGCTATTTCAAGGCCGACTTCTACGCGAAGAACACTGCGAAGTTCGCAAGCGAGATCGGCTACCATGGCATGCCTGCGAAAAAGAGCATGATGAAGTTCCTGTCCAAGGACAAGGTCTGGGGTTCGTACAACAACGACGAATGGATCGTGCATGCCGCAGGGCTCACAGGAGAGGCCGACGGTCCGATGGGACAGAGGAACTATCTCATGTCTAACCAGGTCAAGCACCTGTTCGGGACTTCTGTGGGCATTGAAAACATCGACGACTTCATCCTTGCGTCGCAGATCACGCAGGCAGAGGCGAAGAAGTATTTCGTCGAGATGTTCCGTGCCGGAAAACCTGACCGCACCGGGATCATCTGGTGGAACATGATCGACTGCTGGCCGCAGTTCTCCGATGCGATTGTGGACTACTACTACGAGAAGAAGCTGGCTTACTCCTATCTCAGTAGAGTTCAGATTCCTTGCGCCCTGATGGTTTCGGAAGAGAGGTCAGGCGAACTTGAGATAGTAGCCGTCAATGACACGTTGAAAAAGGAGCAAGGAATCTGGTCACTCATGGATGTTTCATCTTCAAATATAATTTCCAAGGGAAATTATATGATGGAGCCTAACGGAAAGGAAATCCTTGGAAAGGTTCCGAAGAGCAAATCCATGCAGTTCCTCCTGCTGAAGTGGAAATACAAGGGGCTCAACCGCTACAACCATTACATAAACGGCGAAGCCCCCTGGGATTTCAAGGCGTATCGCCAGGCGATGGGCAAGTTTGGTAAGTAGGTACAGGCTTTCTGTGTCCGGCGTAGCCCTTAGGCGAAGTCGGAAGCCTGTACCATCTTGAATTCATGGGGACAGCCTAAAGGCCGCCCCTACTTCAAACATGCCTCAGGCGACAGCTTCAGCGTGTCTTGTCCCTGAACTTGGATGGAGTTTTTCCTGTATATTTCCTGAAGATCGCCGAGAACTGCTGGCTGTTCGAGAATCCGCATTCCAGTGCTGTCTCGCTCATCGGTTTTTCCGTTTTTGACAGGAGCTCCTTCGCCTTTTCAATCCTGAGTGAAGTTACAAGCCCCATGCTCGAGTAGCCGGTCTGGGCTCTTATCAGCTGGTTGAGCATACTCTTCCCGTATCCGCTGATCTTTTCCAGATCGTCGAGGGTCCAGCTGCGTGCGAGATCCGCAGAGATCCTGCTTTTCAGGAGTCCGATATCGAAGGTGTTCTTCCGTATCAGGGTCGAACTTTCAGCTTCCGAGGTGACAAGGCAGAGGAGTTCGTCGATCAGGCGGTTGACCCTGCTTTTCCGCCAGGTGGATCTGCCCCGCATTTCACTGATCAGTTCTTCATATAGCAGTTTCAGGTATCTGCTCGCGGTGAAATAAGGGCGGGGAGCGTTGACAAGCGTCCTTCCAATCCATGTCTGCTGGTTCGGAGGAAGGGAGGACCATTTTCCAAGTTTCAACCTGCCGTCGGTGCTGAAGCTGTCCGGCTTGATGATGATCCAGAGGAGCTGTCCGATGTCCATTATCCCCTGCGTCCCTCCGTGCTCCTGCCAGGGCATGGTGAATGTGCAGTCGCCGGGATACATGACGTAGCGGGATTTTTCAATGGTCCATTCGAACCTGCCTTTGACCAGGAGGCAGATCTCAATTCCTGGGTTCCGGTGTATGGGAAGGGCGTGACGGGACGAATCTGTCACTATGCCGCGTCCCATCATTTTTATATGCGGGAACATCTGCAGTTCTGGAACGCCGGTGCGGTATACGAATGAATCCATCTTTAATCCTTGTCATGGATTATTGGATTAATGGATTGCTGGATTAATGGGTAAGAAATTAAACTTGAAATGAGCTTATTTCTATTGTTAGTAATTTTGCACGAAACCCAATAATCCATTCATCCATAAATCCATCCATCTAATTTTCCAATCACCAAATCACAAACTCATCCAATCGCCAAATTATAAAATCCTCCACTGCATAATCTAAGAAGCAAATAATATAAATTCAAGTACATTGAAAGAGAAATAAAAATTGGATTGGTGGATGAATGGATTATTGGATAGATGCATATGATTGAATTAAGAAATTAAACCCAGTCATCCAATCATCCAGCAATCCAACCATCCGTCATCACCGACAGACCAATCTGGGCAGCCGGAATGATGACAAATTAATAGGAGACAATCCATGTTCAGCCAGAAAGATAAGAATATTCTCAGGAAAATAGCCGCGAAGATAAAGGATTTTTCAGCCCTTGCGGTGATGAAGGAGAGGGAGAAGCAATGGACAAGCCTGAATGGTCTGGGATCGCCGAAACCGCTGGTATTGGTCAGCCCGGAAGGTGCCTGGATTGAAATCCACAAGACCATCCCCCTCGAATGCGAAGGGGAGGAGGCAAGGAATGTCGAAAGAGGCCTGCGCTCGAAAATATACCAGCACGAACAGATCGCGGATGATACCGTCATGGACTCCAGGTTCAGGATCGGCTGGCATCTCTCAAACGACGGTTTTGGCGTAGAGATCAAGCATAATACCCCGGATGCCGACCGTGGCGCCTTCAAACATGTCCCGCCGATAATAGACATAGATGAAGGATTGAAGAAGCTTAAGTTCCGGAAGATAAGCGTCAACCGTGAATCCACCATGAAGCATCTGGAGAACTGCAAGGATGCATTTGGTGACGTCCTTGATGTGGGAATAGGCGGACAATATTTCTGGACAACGGGCCTGACCCAGACGGCGATTGATCTCATAGGGCTGGAAAACCTGATGCTCTACATGTTCGACAATCCGGACGGCCTCAAGAGGCTGATGAAGTTCCTTTCCGATGAAATGGCGAACTACATGGACCAGCTTGAGCAGATGGACCTGCTTGCCTATAACAACGGCAACAATGGAATAGGATCCGGCAACTGGGGCTTGACCAGCCAGCTGCCATCGGAGAAAAAGCCTGCTGTGAAACCTATACGCTTCAAGCATCTCTGGGGATTCTGCGAGTCGCAGGAGACTGTCGGCGTCTCTCCCGAGATGTTTGCGGAGTTCATCTGGCCGTATCAGAAGCCGTTGATGGAAAGGTTCGGACTTACGTATTACGGCTGCTGCGAACCGGTCGAGGATCGTTTCGAATATATTAAAACTGTCAAGAACCTGAGATGCATTTCGGTATCGCCGTGGTCTAAGCCTGAAAAGTGTGCAGCCGCCTATGGGCGCAATTACGTGATGTGCAGCAAGCCGAATCCCGGGCTTGTCTGCGTGAACTTCGACGAAACCGCCATCCGCAAGGAGATCAGGCATATCCTTGATTCGACAAAAGGTCTGAATCTCATGTTCATCCTGAAGGACACCCACACGATCAGCAATCAGCCGGAAAGGTTCAGGCGCTGGGTCGAGATCGTCCGCTCAGAAATAGAAAAAGCCTGAAAATTGGTCATTTGTCCTGGACTGTGTTTCCTTCGAAAAGGATGTCCTTTGTCGTCTCGATGTCGGCGAAGACTCCTGGCTTGGCGTTGTACTGCGAACGGATCCAGGTATTGTTCACGATCTTCACGTCCGAGGCGTATGCCGCACCGATGGAGCCGCGGAACAGCTGGTTCTCGATGCGCGTTTTGTTGTTTTCGATGCGGTTGTCGCGTATCACCACGTTGCCTGCCGAACATATGTATGCGATGACACCCGGATTATTGACGAAGGAATTTTTCTCGACGAGGATGTTGTTGAGGATCGGATACAGCGTCTTTTCGACCGATGGATCGCTCTTGAGATAGACGCTCATATAGATCACCGGCTGCTTTTCATTCCGGTAAGCGCCGATGGGATTTACGTTCTCGAAAACATTGTTCCTGATGACGATGTTCGATGCGCCGTAGCCCTCGCTCCAGACGTTGAACGTATATCCCGTCTCTATTTTTATCGCGCCCATTTCATTGTGGAAGAAACGGTTGTTCTCGACGGTGACATCGTTCGTAAGAAGGAGGAGCCCGCGCGCCTTGTTGTCGTGGAAATACGAATTCCGTATGATGATGTTGCGTGAGCCGAAGCGTTTGTTGAAGAGTATGAAGCCTGTCCCCTTCTGTTCCGGAATAGGATCCTCGAAGGTGAGTTCATAGACATCCTTCCGCCCCTTCCCGTCACCGCCTTTCTTCACCAGCTTCGACGTGTATCCGGTCGGCGAATAGTCGTCGTTGCGGAGCTCCACCAGATCGCCCGCCTTGTAGTAGGAAACATCCATGTTCTTTGTCGTCAGAATCTTCTCGCCGCTCCTTGATGCGAAGCCGGTGGTGTCGTGGACGTTCAGGCAGTCGTCGCCGCCGAAACCGAAATCACAGCCGTCCATCTTGAAGAACCCCTGGGAACGGGCGATATGATGGTGGTCGGCGGAACAGGTGAGCGGACGCTTCGTCCCCGGACGCAGCTTGATATGCGTGTTCAGGAACTGCCAGTGATGCTGCTCTCCCGCGGATACGAATGCATGGCTCGGACATGAGTAGATGGTGATATTGGAGAGAGTAAGGTGCTTGTTGTCGGACATGGAGATGCCGACCATGTCGTAGACGTAGTGGCGGATGCGGAAAAGCATTCCCGGCCTGATGCTTTTTGCAAAAATCGACTTTTTGTTTGCGTCGACGGCGTAAAGCCTGAACGAGTTGTCCGAAAGCCATTCATACTTCGCCGGCGGCGTATCGGCCCTGCCTTTGAAGAACTCGAATCCAATGTTGATGGAGTTCTCGTAGCCCACTGACATCGTTACCGGATCGAGCCCTTCGATGATGCCGATGCGCATGTCGCGTTTCGGAAATCTCTGGAAGTCCAGGAATTTCGCTTCGATGAACGAGCCGTCAGTGTCAATGCCGGTTATCTTCACAACGCTCCCCACCGGATCCTTTTCCCAGTCCCAATCGACGAAAAAATTTCTGAACAGGACGCGTTCGCAGCCGGCGATCTCTATGAGGCCTCCTCGTTCCTTGAGCCAGATGAACTCGGAGCCCTGCGCATCGAATTCGAAATCCTTCAGTCCGCTGAACTTCACTGGATTATTACTGGTGAAACGGTAGACTCCGTTAGGTACGACAAGCTTTCCGATGGAGTTCTCCTTGCAGTGTCTAATGGCGTCATTGAATTCCTTGCAGTTGTCAGGATTCTCCGGTTTTGCTCCGAACTCGGCGACGGAGACGGTCTTTTCCGCGGGTTTGGGCATGTCAACTGTGAACTCGGCCGCGCCAGTTGCGACTGTGAGCGGCTTCGTGAAAGGCTTCGCATCAGGCGCCACTTCGACATATGACTCGCCGGTGCCCTTGGTGATGACGATGTCGTCGACAAGCGCAAGCACCTTGTTCTTCGGATGGATCTGCAGTGCGTAGGTCATCTTGTCCTTCTTCGTCCTGAATTTCATTTTCATCTTCTTGACGGACCCGACGTCGACAAAATTGGCGCGTTCGACATCCATGGTGCCATCAATGACGTCGAGCGGGCGCACTATTACATGCACGAAGGAGTCATCCTTCGCCTCAAGGATCTTCACGGTGAGGGAAATGACGTAGTCGGTGTCGGGCTTGAGGACGCCTTCAGATGTAGCGAAGCAGGCATTCCATTCCGATGAGCTTGAACGCGTATCGAGCAGGAGCGACGCGGTTCCAGACAACGGATTCTCCTTTGTGATCGACGCATAATTCTCGTTCAGGATCTTGAAGCTGTCATCCTTTCCCTTCTCGAAATCGATGGTGATTGCGGAAGCGGAAGACATTATGCCGCCCAGTATGGCTGCGACGGAAAGAGCTATCTGGATCGATGCCATTGAGATTCCCTCTGGTTAGTGTGCAAGAATAGTATCCTTACAACTTTATTCCGAAGGAGGTTTGGTTTCAGCCTCGCTTCTGACGCTCTTTATCTCCACGGAGAATACGTTGTCGCCGACCTTGAAGGTGTCGCCTGACTTCAATTCGTATTTATTGTTAGGGTCGAGGCGCATGTCGTTGATGAATGATCCGTTGCTGCTGCCGAGATCGGTAAGTTCAGCCTTGGGCGGGACTATGTCCAGCCTGCAATGATGCCTTGAAACGACCGGATCCATTTCCTTGGTGATCCTGATCATGCAGTCGGAACCTCTTCCGATATTGATGACCGCCGGTTCGTCGATGCTGTACTTCTTGCCCGCCAGAGCGCCGCTGACAACCTTGAAGACTAGTTTATATTTTAAAATGGCCAGCTGGGACTTTGACATATTTGCCGCCGGATCCTGCGCAGGACTTTGCGGGACATTGTTTGTTGTTCCTGGATTTGGTGCTGCGACTGCATTCGGTGCAGGAGCTGGAACCGGGGCCGGTGCTGGTGAAGGAGCTGGAGCTGGTGCTTTGACTGGCGCTTGAGTGGGAGCTTTTGCCGGAGCTGATGCAGATGGAGGCGGTGCGACAGGGGGCCGGAGCGTGGCCGGGGCTACGGCAGGTTTTGGCATAGGAGCCGGGGCGGATGTTGGAATTATGATTGGCGGTGGTGTTGGTGGAGGAATACCTTGGGACGCGGTCATTGCCGGTTTTTGTACCAAAGAAAGCTTTATCCCGCACTCCTTGCAGAATTTCGAGTCATCGGGTATCTGAGTCTTGCACTTATCGCAAACCATGGAATCCCCCTGGGTTTACATGGATGGTTGGATGCTTGGAAGGTTGGGAAAAACAGGAAACAATGTAATTGTCAACTGAATTAAACCCATTCATCCATCAATCCATTCATCCATGGCAGTTAATATACATTAACCTACAATACGGACAATATCAGTTTTTTTTATACGGAATAAGCAACTTTTGGAATAATTTCCCGGATGACCGGATCGACATAAGGTTCCCATAAGAAATTGAAAATAAAAATATCCGTTTATCCGCCACGACTAACTGTTGCGAACAACATGTCAATTTTTAGAGGACAACTCTATTTTGCTGGGGCAGGAGTCTTGGGCGCCGGCTTGGATTCACCTACCTCGATGTCGTCGAACCAGGCGCTTCCTTCACCGGTGATGCCCAGGGAAAGATTGACCTTCTCGGCGTCAGGTGACACGTCGACGACCTTGTCAAAGGCCACCCAGTCAACTTCCTCGCCGTCGGCCAGTTCCTTGTAGTAGATGCTTCCCCATTTCAACATTTTCCATGACGAATCAAAGGAGCCGACGCCTACGGAACATTTGCTGAGGCCGGTGACTTTAATCCAGCCTTTCACCCTGACTTTCTTCCCGGCAACATCCTTGAGTTCCTGGCTGACGCTCCCGTTTACAGGTCCGCCGTCTGAAATTATCTTGAGCGAAGCGGGTGGAGATTTGAAGACCTTTGAATCCTTTGAGACCTTGAGGCTCCCCTCTGAGGTCCAGATCCCGGTCCATTCCAGTGGCTTGTCATAGCCTTCGGTCATCGTGCTGTTGGCGACAAGTTCGGCTCCTGGCGGCGGAGCTTCCTTTTCTATGGCAAAATCATCGAACCATATCCTGCCATCACCGCTGACATTGATCAGGAGCCTGGTGTTGACGGAAGCTGTCGGGACAAACACATCAATAGAATATGGAGTCCAGTCGTCAGCCCTTCTGGCGCTTAAAAGGTTCTTCTGGAAGACCTGTTTCATCGAGCTGTCCATGCCGGTCAGCGACAGGACGAAACTGGAGAATCCGGAGTTCGTCACCTTGAATGAGATCTTGATTTTCTTGCCCGCGACATTCCGCAGGGTCTGTGAGATTGAGCCCGACACCGGACCTGTGGTCGATTCAATTTTGAGGGAGGAGGGAGGCGAGGTGAAGACTACGTTGTCCTTGATCACGTCGATGCTGCCCCTTGACATCCATTTGCCATCCCAGCCGTAGGGCCTTGTATCTCCTTCGGTCATGGCAGGATTCGGGATCGTTTCCCATTCCGCGTCCTTCGCGAGCATTTTCTTCGTGATCTCATCAAGAGTCGGCTTGAAAGTGGCGATGAGATCCTTCTCCTTCATCAGTTTCAGATATTCCATCAGATATCTTGATCCAAGGACTTCGACGGAACAGCCGGAGAAATTCATCTTGTCACCGAGATCCATCAGGCCTTCGGAGCTTGCTACTGCGCATAACGGGATCGCCGTTTTCGCGGAGGAAAGAAGTTCGTTGAATTTTGTAAAGGACTTGTCAAAGCGCCCAAGTTCGCCGACGATGAAAGGGAGATCCGGCTGTTTGAGATCGGTGCGGAGATTCTTGACCAGCACTTTCAGGCTGTCGACATATTTCGGATCGCTGCTGTTGATTTCGCCCTGATGCCAGAGGATCGCCTTCAGGGTTCCGGAGGACATCGCCCCCTTGATCTTGGCAAGTGTGACATCATAGTTTGAAGCCACTTCGCTGTCCGGAGCGCCTTTTTCGATCTCCTTGAGGCTCATGCTGGCCTTTGCGCATTGCACGAGGCCGACGGTGACATCGGGATAGAGTTCGGCATAATGCCGGGCAAAGACCTGGCCGGGGTTCATGCCAGCCCCGTAATAGACGACGGAATTGGTCCACTTCATGCCGGATGCGAGGAACAGCACCTTCGGATCGGGCTTGATATATTCATGCAGGACGGGCGTGCCGGTTCCTGCCATATTGGAGGCACCCATAAGAATGAAAATATGGAAGTTTGCCTTGTCGGCGGGAACTTGGACATCCTGTGCGATGCCGGTAATTGCAGTAATGGCAAAAGCAGATGTTACAGCTATGGACAAAAGTATTTTTCTCAACATGGTGCGCCTCGCAGATTTGATATTGAAAGTTGACAAGGTCTCCATAATTACATGGATACACCTAAAATTAGCATATGGCGCAAAAAAGTAAATTTGCAGGGAAGCTTTATTTCAATGAAATACTGGGTCCGGGATGCGTCAGCTGCTGCTTTCCCGTTCAATGATCTCCCATGCCTTCCTGATGTAGAACCTGTAGTTCTCCAGAGGCGTGCCGTTGGGGATGCGGTGGTCCAGCCCAAGCATGCAGCCGCGGGTGCGGACCATCGGCGGGATCTTGTATTCCAGTTCCGCCTCGATCTTTTCCTTTGTCTGCCTTAATACGTGCTTGTCAATGCCGCCATAGAATGCCAGCCTGTTTCCATATTGCTCGCGGACCTTTACAATGTCCATGCCTGCGGCGGGTTCCATAGGATACATGCAGTTGATCCCGGCATCCAGGAACGCCGGTATGACTCCGTTCATGTTGCCGTCGCTGTCCTGTTCGAAAATCCTCGCGCCACGAGCCTGGAGCATGTCCCATACGAGCCGGTAATAGGGCTTGATGAAGGTGCTTATTTCATTCGGGCCCAGCAACGATCCGGATTTTCCCGCCATGTCCTCGTGGACCGAAAGGACATCCACCTGAACTTTTGAGGAGACGAGGTCAAGGACTTTTACTGCTGTATTGCCGATGGTTCCGAGGATGTCATGGATGAGTTCGGGCTGGTCGTAGCAGGCATAGCATAAATTTTCTTCTCCGAGAAGCTGGCGCGGTTCATCAAAACCGCCTGGGATGTGCACGCAGATGACAGCCCCTTCCTTGCAGAGCTGTTTCGCCTTCGCCTCCCAGCCGGCCCTGAAGCGTTCCTCGCTGAATTCATATTTCGGCTTGATCTTCAGCCAGTCATCCATGTTCTTCACGGGATAGTTTTCAGGAAGAGGAATAGTTGCGTAGCCTTTTTCCAGCCGCATGATCCTCCCCAGATCATCGCGGTATCGGATCAGCTCGTCTGTTTCCTCTATCAATGTCTGGGATACTCCAAGCCTGCCAGTAGATATGGCAACTCCGGCTGTCCTGGGAATCCGGTAGCGATATGCGCTGAAGTCCAGCTCCTCAGGAGACGCCCCCTGTTCCTCCCATTCCTCCTTTAAACCTATGATAGGCCCGAATATTTCAGTGAACGGGATATTCTTTCCGCCCTGGAAGGTCATCCAGTCCAGATAATCCACGCGACTCATGCAGGGTGTCTTCTTTATTGCAAGATCCGAATGGTTCGTCCATTTCAACTTTCTCATGGTTAGCTCCTTTATTTTACTTTTGCACTATATACGCCTATATTGGTTAATAGAATAGACAAAAACAGAAATAATTTACACTATTCATGCATATACCCTACGTAACATATAAGATCGGCAATATCCACGACTGTTCGCCGGACTGGACATGGAATGTCAGTTCGATGAACGATTATGACATCTGGCTGGTATGTGCGGGCAGGGGCAGCCTGGTCTGTGACGGTGTTGAACACAGGCTTGCCGGAGGTGACAGCTTCATATTCAAGCCAGGGGCCAGGATTGCCGGAACACATTTGCCGGATCATCCGCTGCAGGTCATCGCCTGCCACTTCGACATCGTCAGGACATCTATAAAGGAGTTGACCTCCGTTTCAAACAGGTTTCTTTACCGCAGGCTTTCAAAACCTGAAATCACGGCTGGGCTCCTGAGGTTCGCAATACAGAATGCGCAGGGCAAAAGACAGGCGGCGGCGGATTACTGGCTGTCGGCCGCGGTCATGTCATTTTTCGAACAGCAATCAGGGGAGCAGGCATCGGCTCCAGCGGTAACCCATGAGCTTGACAGGCTTTGCGCGGAGATCGCAGGCAATCCCGGAAGGAACTGGACGATTGCGGAAATCGCAAAAAAACTCAGATATTCCGGAGACCACTGCAGGCGCCTGTTCTTGAAGCATAAGGGACAGCCTCCTATGGATTATGTGATCCGCTGCAGGATAGAGCGCGCATGCTTCCTTCTGAAATACACGGACATGCCGGTTGCGGAAATCGCAGATGAACTCAGCTATAAGACCATATATTACTTTTCCAGGCAGTTCAGGAAAGTGGCCGGCGTCCCTCCCCGGGTCTACCGGAGAAAATGATGGCGGCAATTTCAAAACTCAAAAAATGGAGGGACGCGTCCCGATGCCGGAAGCCGGACCGGGATCTTCGGCTTGCCGCGTCCAATGTTTTACAATTGGATCCTAAGACACACTTCCGCCTTCGCAGAGAAGCTATTTCCTCTTTCTTCCACTGAATTCGCGCGGGCTTTTCCCGAAATGCTTCTTGAAGAGCTTCGAGAAATGGAAGATATCGTCGTAGCCTGCGAGTATCGCAACTTCCCCGATCCTGCGGTTGCTGTCACGGAGGAGATATGCCGCGCGGTCCATTCTCGCCCTGATCAGGTAGTCTATAGGAGATGAATGGAAGTATTTCCTGAAGAGTGCGGAGAAATGAGGTATGGAATATCCCGCCTTTTCGGAGAGTTCGCCCAGCGTGAATCCGTTCTCGCATCCAGACTCGATCAGGTTCCTGACTTTCAGAAGCTGTTCCGGGATCTTCTCAGGGACTGCCTTCTTCCTCTTTTCGCGCGCTATGGCGCAGATGAGAGCGGTCATGAGCGCGGAAGTCAGCTCCTCGTCCGCGGCTGGGCTCCCTGAAATCTCATCGTAGATCATGGTGAGATATCTTTCCATTGGGGCGGAAGAGATTTCAACAGGCCCGCCTGTTCCGAGCGAATTCTTTTCCAGGAGGGATTCCACAAGCGAGCCGTCACAGTGGATCCAGGTGTGCTTGTATCCGTGCTTGCTGGTCCCGTAGTGCTGGAGTTGTCCCGGCCTCCAGATCATGAGGGTTCCTTCAGGGCATTCTATCACAGGTCCGCCTGAGGAGATCTCCACCGGATCATAGAAATACATGATGAGATGGTCTCCGGTTCCGGCGGGCCTGTGCACAATGCTCGGAGGCATCCTCTCCTGTATTCCGATTCCCCTGATTTTCAGCTTCCCGCCGAAAAAGACTGGAGCGGAGAAAAAATGTTTGAATCCTTTCATAAATCATAAGATACTACAAGTATTTAATAAAAAAAGACATGTACAATAAAATTTATCTGCGCTAAATTTTATAATTTAATACAAATTATTATCCATTGAACAAGCAAATGCAAGGAGAAACAATGTATAACGGACTTGGACTCAGTCTCGGAAACCTGTCAAGGATCTCAAATGCTGAAACCCGTTCCATCTCGGCGGAAAACCCCACAGGGGGCAAGGGACAGGGCGGCCGCCATGTCGATCCTAACCATGGATGTTCGCGTGATCTTGGCACCGGCTGGAAAGTCCGCCCATGCACGCAGATAAAGCCTGGCGAGACACTGGTGCTTGCAGATGTCGGCGGACCTGGCGCGATCCAGCAGATCTGGATGACGCCTACCGGCAACTACCGTTTTACCATACTCCGGTTCTACTGGGACAAGGAGGAAACTCCTTCCATCGAGGTGCCTGTCGGAGATTTCTTTGCCAGCGCCTACACAAACTTCAACACTTTTGCTCCTATCAGATCCCAGCCGGTCTGCGTCAATCCCGGCAACGCCTTCAACTGCTACTGGGAGATGCCCTTCCGCAAGCATTGCAGGATCACCATGGAGAACATCGGGTTTGAACCGATGACCATCTTCTACCAGATCAACTATACGCTGACGGATGTTCCTGATGACGCCGCATATTTCCATGCGCAGTTCCGCAGGAGCAATCCGCTGCCCTACAAGGAAGTATATACGATCCTCGACGGAGTAAAGGGACAGGGCCACTATGTCGGCACATACATGGCGTGGCAGATGAACAACAACGGCTGGTGGGGCGAAGGAGAGATCAAGTTCTACATGGATGGCGACCTTCCCAAGGGCGTGGTCGGCAGGAACGTCAAGGAGCACGGCGGCAAGTGCTATCCGACAATATGCGGAACCGGTACTGAAGACTATTTCTGCGGTTCCTACAATTTCGAGAATAAAGGTACAAAGCAATACCAGGAATTCACGACCGACTATGCAGGCGTACCTCATGTCGTGCGGCCCGATGGAACGTACCAGGCGAACACCCGCTTCAGCCTGTACCGCTGGCACATCATGGATCCAGTACGTTTCAAAAAAGATCTCGGCGTGACAATCCAGTCGCTCGGCTGGCGCGCAGGTGGCCGTTATCTGCCCAACCAGGACGACATGGCGTCCACGGCCTTCTGGTACCAGGCTGAGCCGCATGCTAAATTCCCGAAGCTGCCGGAAAGGGACTATCTTGAAATCATATAATTGGCAGGTAGGTGTCAGTGTTCAGGTGTCAGGAAGAAGTTCGGGAGTTCGAAAGTTCTAGAGTTCGGAAGTGTGAAAATACGAAAAGTCGGAAGTGCGAAAGTTCGATAGTCAAAATAAGGAGCAATTATGTCAGTTCATGAAATAACGAAAATTAGAAACAGGAAAAGTGGACGGTTTTCATCTTGGGCTACAAATGGGCGCAATGGCGACCGCTGGGAGATTGGTGCGGGTGAGACTCGCGTACTTGCCGACATCAAGGGGCCGGGACAGATCACTCATATCTGGATGACGCAGTCAAAGCATTACCGCGAATGCCTGATAAAGATCACCTGGGACAATGCAAAATTTCCGAGCGTGCTTTGTCCGCTTGGTGATTTCTTCGGTCTTGGCCATGGGATTGTCAATTCCTATCAGTCGCAGTTCTTCACTGCTTCTACCAAGTCCAATTGCCAGTTCAACCAAGGGTGCGCGTTGAACTGCTACTTGCCTATGCCGTTCAAGGAACGGGCTCTTGTCGAAATTATCAATGAGAGCAAGGAAACCCATGGTCAGTACTTCTATATTGATTATGAGACAATGGACGAACTTCCGGATGATGCCGGCTATCTTCATGCGGAATTCCGACGGACAAATCCTTTCGGAGGATGGGCGCACGAGATCCGTGCGAATTCACCGGAATCCAACATCGTCAACAAGGAAAGGACTGCATGGGAAAACAATTACGTCATCTTGGAAACCAAGGGCAGGGGGCATTATCTCGGTTGCAATCTCTCGGTGACGAACTTCCAGGGGAACTGGTGGGGTGAGGGCGACGACATGATCTGGGTTGACGGTTACAAGTGGCCGCCGGATCTCCACGGAACCGGATCCGAGGATTATCTGAACCAGGCATGGGGCATGCAGAACAACGCATTTCTCCATAACGGCAGTTCGATCTTCGAGGGCAGGACGACGCTGGTGCCTTCGGATGAGCGTCCATGGAATGAGGGGGCCTATCAGACCAGCTACGTCTTCCACATTGAAAATCCGGTACGATTTGAGAAAGAGGTAAAGGTCACGATCGAGCATGGGCACGGCAATCATCTTGCGAATGAGATGTCGTCGGTGGCATACTGGTTTGCAGACAGGCCGGCACGTGCGATTAACCCGCCTTCCGTCGAAAAAAGGATGCCGGTGCTCCGTGACAATCAGGGCCGGTGGCTTTACGACAAGAAGAACCAGTGCCCTGGGAAGCCGATCAAATTGAATGCGGAAATGAGGAAGATGAAAGCACAGTGGGCGAAGAAGCAAGGCAAAAAATAAATGGAGCATGAAAAACATGTTTAATCTATCTGAACTTTCAAAAGTACCTGCGAATGTCCATACCAGATGGGCGAGTCCGGAAAATTTCAGCGCTGCAAAAGGCGCGGCCTGCAAAGGCACGGACGGCCGCAAAAGGAGCCCATGCTTTCCAATGAAGGCCGGGGAAAAGAAGGTCCTCGCGGAAATGAATGGCGTCTCGGGAACTGTCAGGAGGATCTGGATCACCATATCCGAAAGAGATCCTGAAATGCTCCGGGGCATGAAGATCGAAATGTTCTGGGACGGCGCGAAGAAACCGGCGGTGAGCGCACCGATCGGTGATTTCTTCTGCCATGGGCTCGGGCGCATGGCGACATTCGAGTCAGCCCTTTTTTCAAGTCCGGAAGGCAGGAGCTTCAACTGCATCATCCCGATGCCGTTCAGGAAATCCATGAAGATCGTCGTGACCAATGGTTCAAAGAAGGCCCTCCGGATGTTCTTCTATGATATCGACATGACAGTCGGCGACATCCACGACGAGGACACCGCGTACTTCCACGCAATATGGCGCAGGGAGAATCCGACAAGGATCATGAAGGACTACGAGATCCTTCCAAAGATCAAGGGCTCCGGCCGCTTCCTCGGCTGTAACATCGGCGTAGTCGCAGACACCGGGAAATGGTTCAAGTCCTGGTGGGGAGAAGGTGAAATGAAATTTTTCATTGACGGCGACACGAAGAATCCCACCCTGTGCGGCACTGGAACCGAGGATTATATCGGAACCGCCTGGGGACTCGGTCAGTATGCCAGCATGTTCCAGGGCGCGCATATGGCCGACAAGGACAAATACGAGTTCTGTTTCTACCGTTTCCATATCCCGGATCCTGTCTATTTCCACAAGGATATAAGGGTCACGATGCATCAGATAGGATGCTGGGGGCCTGATACTATTTCGCAGCTAAACGGCACGGGCAGGAAACTTTTCCTTGGAAAAGACAAGGTCAACATGCTGAAGGCCGTGAAGGCGAAGGCATATGGATTGTTCGAAAGGACCGATGACTGGTCGAGCTGCGCATATTTCTACCTGGACAGCCCTAAGTAAGTAGGGCGGTCATTCCTGGCCGCCATCTTGTCGGGCTTCCGCCTTCGCTAAGATGCTACGGCGGGTCAGGCTAAAGCCCGTCCCTACAATTTGTCTTTTCAATTTGCGAGATCCGTAAAGATTCTTTTCCTTGATTTGTCACGGCCATAGAAGGGGACATCCCCATTTTCTTCCTGAACAGGCGGCTGAAATAATTTGCGTCGGGGAATCCGACCTCCTCCGCAATCTCGGAGATGTTCTTGGCGCTTGCCGTCAGTAGCCGGTAAGCCTCTTCGAGGCGGAGACGATGGACATATTCCAACGGGCTCATGCCGACCAGCATCCGGAACGCCCTTGCCATGTGGACGGGAGTCACCTTGAACTCCTTCGCAAGTGAATTTATCGTCATATCACGGCGGTAGTCATTTTCAATCCGCTGTTTGAGGGACTGTACAAGTCTCAGGGATTTTCCTCCATGCGCCGAATGGTCCGATTGGTTGGCCGAGAGCACCTCGGAGAGCAACTGCATGAAAAGTCCTTTCTGCTTCAATGAACTTTCCAAGCTGCCGCCGTCGCATTCTATCAGCGGATGCAGAAGGGGAAGAAGGCGCTGAAGCGGTATGCCTGTCACGTAGAACGGCATTTTTATTCCAATCCGTTTCGGAGCCGGCTTGCATCGCCTGGGCCTGTACGCCTTTGTCGACTCGTATACAAACGGAGGAAGAACAACCGGAAGTTCCTGCACCCAGTCGAAATGGAAGCAGTAGCGTTCCACCCTGTCGTCAAGCGCGCGCGTCCAGTGCCGGACGCCCGGAGGAATGATCAGCACGTCGCCTTTTGAGCATGTGAAGGACTTCTCGCCGACGGCCACCAGCGACTTTCCCGAAGTGAATACGACGAGTTCATGGTCGTAGAGATAGCGGCCCTGCTCTACGAATCCAGGGCGCCACCAGCCTGACCACACCACGTTGATGCGCGGATTGACCTGATTGATTTTTGTCTTATCATGCATGTTTGGTGCTATAAAATATATCGTAAAAAGGGAAATAAAAGTGTGCATGCAATGGATTATGAATATGATGCGAAGTTTTCTGTCATGGGTAAGAAAAGAGAAAATTACAGGCGAGACGTTTACCCGCCTATGGAGACTGTCGGACTTAGGGTTTTCATAATTGTTTGTAGTCAAGCCATTATTGGCTGTGGTTTTAAAACAGTAGAAGAACACGCAAGAATGCGTTAACTACGAACAATAATACTGCCTGTCACGCTCATTTCTATGTCCGACAGGCTCCTATGGCGGCGCCGAAGGCGACTAGGGCCTGTACCACATTCATTTCTTTATTATGCATGATTTGTGCTAACAATGATTGTTTTATCGCATTGATTACGGGAGCGACAAGCCCTAGAATATATACAGGAAAAATTTCATTAATCATGCACGGAGAATAAAAATGAAGAACTGGTACAAGCGTTGTTACTCCAGGCTCCTTATAGACAACCATATCACCGAGGACGATCCCTCGTTCATGACCAAGTTCGATCCGAAGCAGTATGTGGCGATGGTGAAGAAGGCGGGGATAGAGTCGTCGATGGTCTACGCCGTATGCCACAACGGCAACAGCTACTATCCGACGAAGGTCGGGCATCAGCATGCGAACCTGAAGGGCCGCGACATATTCGGTGAAACGGTGAAACTGCTCCGGAAGGAGGGAATCGTCCCCATCGCATATTACACCAGCATCTATCACAACCATTCAGCGAAGACACATCCGGAATGGCGGATCGCGAAGGCCAGCGGCGGACAGCATGGCGGACGCTACTGGTGGAGCTGCCCGAACAATGACGACTATGTCGCATTCACGCTGGCGCAGATAGGCGAGGTGATCTCCTACGATGTCGACGGCATCTTCAACGACATGACGTTCTGGCCGAACATATGCGTCTGCAGCAGCTGCCGCAGGAAATATCTGGAGGAGACGGGATGCGAGATACCGGTCAGGATAGACTGGAGGAACAAGGAATGGATCTCCTTCCAGCGCTTCCGTGAACGTTCGATGGCGTCGTTCACGCAGAAGATCACCAGGTTCATCAAGTCGAAGAAGGACATCACCGTGACCCATCAGACAAGCACGGTCATGCATGGCTGGGTACAGGGATACAGCCTAGGGATTGTGGACGCATGCGACTATACCTCCGGCGACTTCTACGGCGGAAAATACCAGCACGTCCTCGGTGCAAAGGTCCTTGCCGGAATTACGAAGAATATGCCATACGAGTTCATGACGTCCCGCTGCGTTAACCTGCGCGACCACACGTCGATGAAATCCGAGGCCGAACTCACGGCGGAGGCGTCCGTGACACTCGCCAACGCCGGCGCATACTTCTTCATCGACGCGATAAATCCCGACGGTACGCTCGAGAAGGAAGTCTACGAACGGCTTGGCAAGGTGTCGAAGAAGCTCACGCCGTTCACTAAGACCGTGGAACGACATATCCCGGAAATCGTGGCAGACAAGGCGCTTTATTATTCGTCAGCCGCATATGTAGATGAGAAGGACAACGCAGAGATCATGTGCACCACCCCATGCGGAAATCCTGCCGTGGAGGAAATTTCCGGAACATCGGTAATGCTGACTCGTGCGCATATTCCATTCCGCGTCATATCTAACGGAACAGAAAAATTCGACGGTCTGAACACCATTGTGATGAACAACATCATGTATACCACGAAAAAGGAAAATGATCGCATCCACAAGTTTGTCGAAGCCGGAGGAACTCTTATCGCCACCGGCATGACATCCTTTTATGAGCCGGACGGTTCGCACACCGGAAACTTCGGTCTTGCAGATGTCTTCGGCGTGAAATATACCGGAGAAAAGGCGAAACGTTTCCATTATCTTTCATTCGTCGACAGGCACTGGCTTGTTTCATGTTATGCCTCCGCGCCGCTTGTGAAAGCCGACGGAGCAAAGGTGATTGCGAAGATCGCAGAACCCGTCTTCGATCCCGACGCTGAAAAGTATGCATCCATCCACAGCAATCCGCCAGGAGTAATCACGGAATACGCAGGTCTTACCGTAAATAAATACGGCAAAGGAAAGTGCATATATCTTTCCTCGCCCGTACTTTCGTTGCAGCAGGATGCACAGCAGGTTTTCGGCTCCTGGCTTTTCAAGGAATATGCGCCGTCATCACTAGTCCTCGAGACGAATGCTCCGGAATGCGTGGAGATAACAATCCTCAGGAGCACTACGGAAAATGCGTATATCGTAGGATTTGTGAACTACCAGAAGGAGCTTCCGAATGTGCCGGTGCGCGATATTTATGCAGTGATACGCCTGCCGGACGGAGCAATCCCCAAATCCTGCGTCCGCATATCCGACAACAAGAAGATTGACATGAAAATAGTGAAGGGTGCAGTCCGCATCGAAGTGCCCTTCCTTGAAACAATAGAAATGGTAGATATGAAATTTTGATGAAGTCATATAAAGAAAGAAAAAGAACAGCTCTTGCGAGCTTAACTACTAACGAATTAATTCCAATTGAATATGTTTGTAGTCAATGCCGCAAGGCATGTTCTTGTTCTTTAGAATATTATTTTGTAGAATAGAAATCAAAAGGGGATGAAACATGAAGACGAAGCAACTCGCTGAACTTGCAATTGACCAGGGAAACGGCATCGTGCGCCTCGCACCTAACTGGGTGCCACGCTCATTCTGCATTCCGGGTCGCAGGATCAAACTGCATCCGGACGACTACTACGCACTGGGAGGTGAACGCGGCGGTATCGATGAGCGCTGGTTCTCTTCGACCACGCCCGCGGACAACGGTCCTCTGACAGGAGTCGATGAAGGGCTTAGCCAGGTCGTCGTGAAAGACGGTTCTACAGAAAGGCGCATCACTCTCCGCGATGCTGTTTCGGAGCTGAAAGGAAAGCTCATCGGGGATCGCCTGTGGAAGGAATACAAATGCTGGCCGATGTATTCGAAGTTCTTCGACAACAAAGGCCCGTTGCCGCACCACATCCATCATCGCAACGAGCATGCCGCAAAAGTTGGACAGATGGGAAAACCCGAGGCTTATTACTTTCCTCCGCAGGCGAACAATTATGGCGGTGATTTTCCATATACGTTCTTTGGATTCCAGCCGCACGTCACGAAGGACCAGGTGAAGGAATGCCTTATGAATTTCATGAAGGGAGACAACAGGATCACAAGCATTTCCCAGGCGTACCGCCTTGATCCGGGCACTGGCTGGGATGTGCCGCCCGGAATCCTGCATGCACCGGGAAGCCTGTGCACCTATGAGCCGCAGAAGGCCTCGGACGTATATGCGATGTACCAGTCGCTCACGAACCATCAGATCGTTCCGCAGGAACTGCTCTGGAAGGACACCCCGAAGGAGCAGAAGGGCGATTTCGATTATCTCATGAGCATCATCGACTGGGATCTGAACGTGGATCCGGATTTTGCAAAAAAACATTTCATGCGGCCACTGCCTGTGGATGGCGTTCCGAAAATGGAATCCAAAGGTTACCGCGAACACTGGATATGCTACAAGTCGGATGCATTCAGCGCCAAGGAGCTCACCGTCCTGCCGGGACGTAGCGTTGTGATAAAGGATACCGCGGCATACGGGCTGATAATGATGCAGGGGCATGGCACGATGAACCAGTGGAAGATCGAAACACCTGCACTCATCCGCTACGGGCAGCTGACCAATGACGAATTCTTCGTCAGTGAACAGGCGGCAAAGGAAGGCGTAAAGATCACGAATCTTTCAGACAGCGATCCGATCGTGATGCTCAAGCATTTCGGACCGGGAAATCCCGATTTGAAGATCAGCTAGTTTTGTTTCATCACATCGGATAATTAAGTTGGAGTTCACAGCTTTAGCGTGTTCTTATATTTTTCTGCCTTCTTCCTTTGTAAAAGCCCTATGGCGGACACGGAAAGACTGAACTCCGAACAGCAATGGTAAGCAGTTTTCCTGAACGCTTACATTTTACGTGTTTGGAGTACAGGCTTTAGCCTGAATCTTAGTAACTCGAAAAGACTCACGCTAAAGCTGTGAACTCCAACATAAGAAGACAACTGTTATTTCTTCTTCTCTTCTTTTGCGCCGTTGGCGATCGGTTCTATCTTCTTGATGCGGATGTGGTCGTTCACATACCATTCAAACTTGACCGTATCGCCGACCTTGAGCTTTTCGAAGATCTTCAGGATGCTCTTGTCGGGGCTGCCCTTCATTCCGCCTTTCCATTCAGCCATGTATTGAGCAGTTTTTCCACTTTCCGACGTCACTTCGATAAGTTTGTCCGTTATCTTTGTGACCTTTCCAATCACTGTCCCCTGATCGATGATTTTTCTGTCATCCTTGTTGGTGATTACTGCAGGCGGATCCTTGGATTCAACCTTCTTCTCCTCTGCGGAAGTCACGAACGAAATTCCTCCGACCAGAAGCCACATGAGACAAATCATCTTCAGCATCTTCATATTCATACCCTCCCTTTAAAAATTGCCTGGATTGATGGATGGCTGGGCATCAGATAAATTCTTTTTGAACTCAGACCCAATCATCCATTAATCCATTAATCCAACATTCCTCTAGCTTCATACCTACATGTCACAGGAACATATGAAACGTGCACATTTGTTTTGAAAATATATCAAAAATCACGGATTATGAAAATTCTAGGGTGGGGTGTTAAAGTTTTATCTTGTCCTTTTCTTCATGTCAGGCGCCTTGGCCTGACTTTGGACTGCGGCACCCCTGTGCCGCTTTGCATTTATTCCCGCTTCTATTTCAATTCAGAATCCAAAGCGGCAGAGGGCTGCCGCACTCCAAAGATTCGCTTCCCACTTCGCCCTTTGGGCTACGAGGGACAGGTCGCTCATCAGAAATCATTAAAATCAAAATCAATCAGGAGATAGAAAGTCAAATTTCAGCCACAAAAGTGGGAATCCAATGCTGTTGCTATTGAAAAGCAATTGCAGCTTCTGTCCCAGAGGGACGAAATGGAAATAGGCAGGGGCTTCAGCCCCTGTTGAGTGGATTATATGTATCCAAGCGTGCCATAGGTACGCCGTGAAAACCATAAACCCGGACATTAACATCGCGTACCTATGGCACGCGAACACAACCACGGTAGTAAACAGGGGCTGAAGCCCCTGCCTATTCTCGTCCTGTCCCAGCCGGGACAGGCAACTTCTAGTATCCAAAAATGCGTCTAGTAGATAGGGTTGAAACCACAGGCTATATTATTAAATCCCTTCAGGATTCACATATGATAAGACATTAATGCGTGTGCGATCAGTCGAGGTCGAAACGGTCAAGGCTCATCACCTTGTCCCACGCCGCTGCAAAATCGTGCAGGAATTTCTCCTGGGAGTCCTTGCATCCGTAGACTTCAGCCAGGGCCCGGAGCTGGGAGTTCGAACCGAAGATGAGGTCGACACGGGTGCCGGTCCACTTGAGTTCGCCAGTTGCGCGATCACGACCCTCGAACACGTCTTTGTCCTCCGAGATTGCCTTCCAGATTGTGCCCATGTCGAGCAGGTTCACGAAAAAGTCATTGGTGAGAGTCTCTGGCCGCTTGGTGAAGACGCCGTGCTGGGACTGGCCAAAGTTGGCATTCAAGACGCGCATGCCTCCAACGAGAACCGTCATCTCGGGAGCGGTCAGCGTCAGCAGCTGTGCACGATCAACCAGCAATTCTTCTGCCGATACAGCGTATTTTGTCTTGAGGTAGTTACGGAAGCCGTCCGCAGCCGGTTCGAGTACGGCGAATGACGCTACGTCGGTTTCCTCCTGCGACGTATCCGTGCGTCCCGGCTTGAAGGGGACGGACACATCATGCCCGGCATTCTGCGCAGCTTTCTCGACACCTGCGCATCCACCCAGGACAATCAAGTCGGCGAGTGAAACCATCTTTCCGCCTGACTGCACGCTGTTGAACTCCTTTTGGATTCTCTCAAGGGTCGTCAAGACAGTCTTCAGCTGGGCCGGCTGGTTGACTTTCCAATCCTTTTGCGGTGCAAGGCGGATACGCGCCCCGTTCGCTCCACCGCGCATGTCGGAGCCACGGAACGTGGATGCCGACGCCCAGGCGGTCGAGACCAGCTGGGAAACAGACAGGCCCGAGGCAAGGATCTTAACTTTGAGGCCTGCGATATCTTTCGCGTCGACCAGCTTGTAATTGACTTCGGGCACCGGATCCTGCCAGATAAGTTTCTCTGCCGGAACCTCCGCACCGAGATAGCGCGAGCGGGGGCCCATGTCGCGGTGGGTCAGCTTGAACCATGCCCTGGCGAAGGCGTCAGCGAATTCTCCGGGATTCTTCTGGTAGCGCCGCGCTATCGGTTCGTAGATCGGGTCGAAGCGGAGGGAAAGGTCCGCCGTGGTCATCATCGGCCGGTGCTTCTTCGACGGGTCGTGAGCGTCAGCCACCATGTCCTCTTCGGCCACGTCCTTGGCCAGCCATTGATTTGCGCCGGCCGGGCTCTTGACCAGTTCCCATTCGTATTTGAACAGCGTGTTCAGATAGCCCATGTCCCATTTAGTCGGGTTCTTCTTCCAGGCGCCCTCTATGCCGCTGCCAGTTGTATCGCCGTTTTTGCCAGTGCCGAAGCTGTTCTTCCAGCCGAGTCCCTGCTCCTCGATGCCGGCACCCTCAGGTGCCGGACCGACAAGCGCCGGATCGCCCGCACCATGACACTTTCCGAACGTATGCCCGCCAGCGACGAGCGCGACGGTTTCTTCGTCGTTCATCGCCATGCGTGCGAAGGTATCTCTAACGTCATGGCCGGAGGCGACTGGTTCAGGCTTGCCGTTCGGCCCTTCCGGGTTGACGTAGATCAGGCCCATCTGAACGGCGGCGAGAGGATTCTCGAGTTTCCGGTCGCCGGAGTAGCGCTTGTCTCCAAGCCACTTGTCCTCAGATCCCCAGTAAATGTCTTCTTCAGGTTCCCATACATCCTCACGTCCGCCGCCGAAGCCGAAGGTTTTGAATCCCATCGACTCGAGGGCGCAGTTGCCGGCGAGGATCATGAGGTCGGCCCAGGAGATCTTCCTGCCATATTTCTGCTTGATCGGCCAGAGTAGACGGCGTGCTTTGTCGAGATTCACATTGTCCGGCCAGCTGTTGAGGGGCGCAAGGCGCTGGGTGCCGGATCCCGCGCCTCCGCGGCCGTCGCCGATGCGGTAGGTGCCGGCGCTGTGCCACGCCATCCGGATGAAGAGCGGCCCATAGTGACCGTAATCGGCCGGCCACCAGTCCTGCGAGTCGGTCATAAGCGCATAGAGGTCCTTCTTCACGGCTTTCAGGTCAAGTTTCTTGAATTCCTCGGCGTAGTTGAACTCTTCGCCCATAGGATTGCTCATGCTAGAGTTCTGATGAAGGATCTTAAGGTTCAACTGGTTCGGCCACCAGTCCCGGTTCGACGTTCCTCTGCCTGCAGTGGGTTTGCCATTTCCGCCAGTTACCGGACACTTGCTATCTTTATTCATCTCTGATCTCCTTCCTTTCAGGTTTTAGTTTATACAATTACGCCTATCCATCTGCCACAGCGCGTATGCAACGTTGGCTGCATGGAGATGGTTAAAATTCCAAATCCATTTTTCTCTCACAAAGCCAAGGAGCCACAAAGTCGAAGATCCCGGCCAGAAGGCGTCGGGAAATATTCTCACCACGAAGAAAACAGAAGCCCACGAAGAAAGTTATCAAGTTTATTTTTCCCTTCGCATTTCTGCTCGGACTGAGAAAAACCCTTTTGAAGATGGGTTCTTTCTCAGACTCTTTTCCTAAAACTTTTGCTCCATTTATTTGCTTTGCGGCTCTGTGTCTTTGTGCGAGAATATCTTTTCATTTTTAACTCATCATATGCATATAATAGCATAGCATAACAGCTACCTATGCACAGTAAAATAAATCACAACAGAGGTGGAAGTCAAGGTGCATAATTGAATTGACATTCCAAAGTAGGGACGGGCTTTCTGTGTCCGGCGTAGCCCCTTGGGCGAAGTCGGAAGCCTGTCCCATTCTTAGACTTTAAGATGGTACATGCTTCCGTCGTCGCAAAGAAGCTATGGCGGACACGGCAGGGATGTCGCAAGCTACTTTAAAGCGTCCGAGTTCATGGCGCTCCTTGTTAATACCATTTGCGGTGGTATAGTATTTTTTAGGCCGAAACGGATAGAATACATTTCAGCTATACGAAGTATCTTACCGAAAACCAGATCCCGATAGCGGGAAATAACGCGTGAAGGACGAGAACTGCCTATGAGTCGAGAAACTGTCTATGTTAATGTACACAGCCACAGCTACGCCAGCCTGTATCTTATTGAAAGGACAAATCTGTCCTATGTTCAATCGAGTACCCTGATGAGGGATCCGGAACTTCTTGATGGGATGGGAAAGTTCGGCATTGAATGGACTTGGAAAATGCAGAGACGTGATTTCATCATTGCTCTTTTCAACAAGCCTGAGATGAAGACTGTCAACATGTTCCTTGACAAGTTTGCAGGTGAATACAGGAAAAGGGAGCCTGCGATCCTGAAGCGTCTGAAAACGCTTGTCATCGGGCAATGAAATGGTACAGCCTGTAAGCATGTGCTACATTGGTAAGAACTGTCTCGGACGCCGTTAGCCTCGGGGTGCTCCGCATTTCTCGTTAACGAGATCACGTCTGCACAGCGATGGATTATTCACGTCGCGTGAATAATCAAGATCAGGAGTTTGCCTTCTTGTCAGCCGCTTTTTCTTGTGCCCCGCGCAATTTACATTGCCGCATATCCTCTGTCCCTTCACGCTGCGGTCGCAGATTCCGTTATTTATGATAGAAAATAACGGCGCCAAAAATAATCGACAGGCTTGACAACTATGGCATTAAAGTCAATGCTAAAGAGAACATGAAAAGAACTTCAACATGGAATCATCATGCAAATGAAAAGAGCATCACTCGCGGTTTTAATCCTGGCATGCATTTTAAACCAATCAGTTTTCTCAGAGGAGAGCGGAACAATGAAAATGAAACTTGTGGTTAACGACAAGGTGATCGGAAAAGTAGACGACCGTCTGTTCGGACAGTTCATGGAAAAGGCAGGCGTGGGCGAACCTGGACCTGAACACATATTCATCCCCGGGACCGAACAGTTCCAGCCGAAGGCGGTAGAACTCCTGAAGGCGATGAAGATCCCGGTGATAAGATTTCCTGCGGGAACTACTATAGACTATATAGACTGGCGCGACGCGGTCAACAATGTCCCGGGCAGGGGCAAGGACAGGAGGAATTCAGTCGACCATCAGGGCAAGGAGATGACGAACAAGTTCGGATATGACGATTACTTCAAGATCCGGGACGAATTGAAATGCGAGACCATCCTTGTGCTCAACCTGCTTGACGGGCTTTCCAGGAAAGTTCCGCTGGAAGAGGCCGTCACCAACGCGACCGGACTCGTCGCTTACGCTAACGCCCCGATCGGAGCAAAGCTTCCTGAAGGAATGCCGGACTGGCCTTCGGTAAGGAAGGCGAACGGCCATCCGGAACCCTACAAGGCTGAATACATCCAGATTGGCAACGAATGGTGGATCGGAAGATTTACGGACGCAGTCAAGGCTGGCACCGGACTCAAGTCGCAGCAGGAGCTTGCCACATGGTACATCGAATGCCTGAAGAAATACCTGGAGAAGATCCGTGCGATCGATCCTTCCGTCAAGATCATCATCGATGGGAAGCTGGGCCTCGGCAGCGCCGTCGAAGGGGCAGTGTTCGGCGATCCCTACATCAAGAAGAATGTCGACTTCCTCACTTATCATACTTATGCGCCTGGCAAGATGGACGATATAAAGCTGGATGGTGCACCATATGGCAAGATCACCTCGGAAGAACTCTGGAAGAACTGGGTTTCAATGCCAGGGCATTTCTCGGACAAAGGGGAGAACATCGGTTTTGACGATGAGATTATTGTAGCGACCTCGCTCGGTTACAGGGTGGTCAGCACGGAATGGAACTGGAACGGATGGGGGCTGAAGAACATTGTCCCCAAGCCTGAGATCACGCATTTTCTCGCGGCCCAGCTCGGGGCGGCGGGCTTCCTCCACGGCCTGATGAGGCAGGGCAACGACATCGACCTTGCCACGCAGTCGATGCTCATCGGTTCAGGATGGGGAATTGCAAGCATCAGGCTGGATCGGGAGGGGAAAAAGGATGCGTGCTACAATCCGCAGGGGCAGGCGACGATGTTCTATTCGAACCATCACGGAAATAAATTGCATGATATTTCAATCTCCGGAAACCAGACCTATGAACAGCCATACCAGAATTCATGGTCCCCGCCGAAGAAGAAAGTCGCATATGCCGACATGCTTGTCACCTCCACCCCCGACAAGATATTCATCCACATCATCAACCGGAGCTTCAAGGACAAGCTGGTCCTCGACATCGATTCGTCTGCGCTAGGGAAACTTGCGGATGAGGCGGTCCAGTATTCGCTTGAAGGTGAGATGGACTACGACTACAGCAGTTTTACGACAATCTCCAGGATAACCGAGACCAAGATCCCTGTCAAAGACGGCAAGCTTGCAGTCGAACTCGTCCGTGGACGAATAAGCATCGTTGAAATTGAAAGGAAGAAGTAAAATCCCTTTTCTTTTGAAATAGCATTCTCCTGTAATAAATTAACTGGTTCGAACGTATTATATGTGAATCAGATAATTTATTTTCCAGAAAAGAGAGAATGACAAGAAAAACACTGGCCATTTTATTTGCGATACTCCTTCCAGCCATTTTATATGGTCATCCGACCGATAAGATCAATGCGATGTACTGGAAGAAGGTCAAAATACCCGCCGAGGCGAAGGGGAATGTCTCGGTGACGCTCGAATTTTTCCTTCCTGTCGAATGCAAAGGCTACCTCCTGTGCAACCGGAACGGCGAGGGGATCAAGACGAGCCTGCTCCGTGCGGAAGGGGGATATTACAGGGTATTCTTCAACATCAACGGATCCGATGAGCTTTCGCTGGCCTTTCTGAAGGACGAGGTCGGCCATGCCGAGGGCATGCCAAACGCGTCCGGACTTCTCCACACCGTGAAAAGATCCAAGGAGCCGTTTGGCAGCGTCGATTCCATTGATTCCTTCATGAAGCATTGGGCCAAGTCGGCATTCGAGGGGGCTTTGTTCGAGGAGAAGGTTTTCTGCGGGAACAATCTATTGGGAGAGAACAAAAACACTATTCATTCATACGACGGCGACATTAAAATTGGGAAGGCCGGAAGCTACAGGTTTTATTCGGCTTCCACAGACGCCTCGTTTATCCTGATTGACGGCAAACCTGTGGTGTCATGGCCCGGCAGACATGATCCGTGGAAGGGCGCCAACAACGAAGTCTTTGGGGATGTCGTACTTGCGGAGGGGATCCACAAGTTCAGATATCTCCATGCGAACAATGGCGACTGGCTCTGTGCTGTCGCCGGAATCCTCCTGCCAGGCGAAAAGAAGAACGGAGTGATCCCGAAAAATTCATTCACCGATGTCTACAAGGCGTCGGCCGGGCCCTTGGAGGATGGCGGCGGGAAGCCAGTGCCGGAATTTTCCTGGGACAACAGGCAGATGATCTATTTCGACAGCGACTGCATGCACGAGGTCGAATTCACGGCATCAGTTCCTGCGGACCTGAAAGTACAGAAGATAAAATGGGATTTTGACGACGGCACGTCCGGGGAGGGGGCGAAGGTTTCACATCTTTATTTCAAAAGATGGATGTATCATGTCACAATGACAGTTGAACTTGCAGGCGGGCGCCAGATGAAGCAGAAGCAGGACGTCCAGGTGAACTACAGGTTCGGCCAGAGCGAGAACGACGACAACCTCACCAATGAGATCATGAAGAAGGCCGTCCAGCAGGAATCCTCCGGCGGAATACAGGACGAGGGATATAATGCGATCATTACGTCGATGATCTTCTACAAGCAGAAGAAGGAGGCGGAGACATTCTACCAGAAGTCGTCGCTCATGAAGAAGTCGCCAGCCACGGAACGCCTTTTCGACTTCCTCGACAAGCTGGTGGTGGCTCGCATGGCTGAGACCGAGAACTACAAGGCGGCCATAGATGCATGGGATGCTTTCCTGCAGAAGGCGCAGGAGCCCATGAAATCGAGGGCGCTCCTGAAGAAGGCGGAACTGCTTGTTGGGCCGCTGGGGGATCCGCAGAAAGGGCTTGAAATACTGAATGGAATCAGGAACGCTTCACTGTCGGACCGCGAGAAGAGGGCATATATTGTTGCGCAGTCGGACGCTGTCCTGCGTAAGGAAGGCTTCAATGCTGCGTATTATATATTGAACTCCATCAAGACTGGAAACCCGGTTCCGAAGGACGCGAAGGAGCGGCTGGAGCGTGAGAATTCGACGAACGCGAAGCTTTTCCTGGTCGAGCAGTACATTGCGTCCAACAAGAATGCAGAGGCGTTGGAAGTGATTTCCGCTCTTGAATGGGAGAAACCTTCGATCAGGCTCTATGCGCCTCTTGTCCTGCTTAAAGGCAGGGCCTTTTCGAAGCTTGGAAGAAATGTCATGTCCGTAGCGGTGCTTGAAGGAGCGCTTCTCCTTGACAGGGACGACAGCACCGATGCGAAAATAAGGATAGCGCTGGCCGGAGTCTATGCTGGTAGGAAGGAATATCTGAAGGCGAAGCAGCAGATCTCGACCATAAGGAAGCAGAATCCGAACTCGCTCGAGGAACTGGAGGCTTCAAAGCTCCTTGAAGTGATAAATAAAAAAATAAGTGAAGGTGCAAAATGAGACCGATCCTGTTGATTGAAGAAATAATTCAAAAACTTCGGACGCGGCAAGCGCGTCCCTCCATCTTTACGCCAGTTTCTGGCGTGGAGGGTCGGACTTGTCCGACCGGAATTTTGAGTTTTGCAATTGTCTTTTCAATCCTATTTGTTTTCTCAACGGTATTGTTTGCAGCCGAGGAGGATGATTTCCTGAAGCCGGTCGGCAAGCCTCCGAAGGCGAAGGCGGATCGCCAGCAGGCCGGAGAGGCATTGCCTCCGCTTCCGCTTCCGGCGACTCCGCTCAGGCGTTCGGAGAAGAAAAGCCCGCCGAGTCCGGCGACTCTGATCGGCAAGGTTGTCTGGGGAGGATATCTCGATCACAAATGGGAGGACGGACAGGTTTCAAGGGTGTTCGACTGGAACATGGTTCCCGCGGACTGCCAGCGCATCCTCGGGATGGCGCGCGACCATCTCGGCATGGAATACAAGGTCGAGACAGTCAACCTGTCAAGTTTTGATTCGACTCCGGCGCAGATACCGGTGCTGTTCTTTTCAGGAGGACGTTCGTTGAATTTCACGGACGAGGAGCGCGCAAAGCTGAGGAGATACATGCTTGCAGGCGGCATGCTGTGGTTCGATTCCGTCGTGGGCTCTCCCTATTTCTACAAGTCGGCGCTCAAGGAGCTGGCAACTATCATTCCGGAATCCCCGGCGCGGCGTCTCCCTCTGGACCAGCCCGTCTTCCACATGCTGAAGGATACGGTCAAGGTTAATATAAAGACAAAAAACGAAGTTGAGCCGGTGCTGGAGGGAGTCTACATTGGTTCGAGGCTTGCGGCAGTGATCTCTCCGTACGGAATGGGAGTAGGCTGGGACAGGACGAGTCCCGAGCTCATTGCGAAGGCCGACTATTATGATCCGGGATCCGCAGATATCATGGGCCTCAATCTGCTGGCCTATGCGGTGGGATGGTTCCAGGTCGGGAAATCCCATTCGAGGATAGACATCTACGGGCAGAACGATCTTGTGGACGATTCCGATCCTGTTGTCTTTCCGCAGATCAGGACGGACGGCGTATGGAACACCGAGCCGGGCGCAGGAAACAGGCTCATGCGGTTTGTAAGCCGCAACACGAACGTCAAGGTTAATTATATCAGCAAGGCTGTCGTACTGGGCAAGGATCCGGTCGACGCATATCCGTTCCTTTTCCTTTCCGGCATCACTGTATTCAGGCTTTCCGATTCCGAGAAGAATGCGCTGAAGGAATATCTGTCGCATGGCGGATACCTGCTGGCCAGCAATTCTCTCGGGCTTTCAGAGTTCGACTCGGCTTTCAGGGGCAATATCGCCGCGATGTACCCGGATGCTAAATTTGAGAGGATCCCGATGGACAGCCCGATTTTCCAGAAGGGGCCGTACAAGATCGACGTGGTGGAATATTCACCTGAGACAAAGGCTAAATTTCAGATTGTGAAGGCGGCATATCTCGAGGGATTGAAGATCAACGGCGAATACAAGATTATCTACAGCCCCGTGGATATCGCCGCAGGCTGGCAGGGCGACAAGCATCCGCTGAGCTGCATGTACATGCCCGACGACGCCTTGAAGCTCGGTGCGAACCTGGTCTCGTTTTTCATGACGCATTGAGAAACCAGTGTTAAGTTTTAAGTCACAAGTGTTAAGTAAAGATACAAATTGAGAAAAACTCTGGAAACATTCTTTACTTAAAACTTGAAACTTGAAACTTAAAACAAGAATTCATATATGACGTAAGACAGTTTATAAGTACTTAAATAACATACAAGGAGCAACATATATGCCCCCGTCTATTGACGCAGAAAAGATGATTGCCGAGGTCGGCAAGCTTTCACAGTCCTTCCATGAGATAAAGAAGGAGATAGGCAAGGTAATCGTAGGACAGGAGGCGGTGATCGACGAGGTCCTTGTCACAATCCTCTCCGGAGGACATTGCCTGATACTCGGAGTTCCGGGGCTTGCCAAGACGCTCCTTGTCCGTTGTCTCGGGGATGTGATGAACCTCGGGTTCAACAGGATCCAGTTCACTCCCGACCTGATGCCTTCAGACATAACCGGCACCGACGTCCTCGACGAGGAGGTTGGAAGCAGCAAGAGGATCCTGAGGTTTGTCAAAGGACCGGTCTTCACGAACATCCTCCTTGCAGACGAGATCAACCGTACGCCGCCGAAGACACAGGCCGCGCTTCTCGAAGCGATGCAGGAACGGCACGTCACAAGCGGCGGAGTGGAATTCGCGCTTCCAAACCCGTTCTTTGTCCTTGCGACACAGAATCCGATCGAACAGGAAGGCACATATCCGCTTCCGGAAGCCCAGCTCGACCGCTTCATGTTCCTGGTCAGGATGGATTATCCCGGAAGACATGAGGAGATACGGATCATTGGACAGACTACGATCAACAGGGATGTGAAGCTCAAGCATGTCATAAACGGTCCGAGGATAATTGAACTTCAGAAGATCGTCCGCGACATTCCGGTCAGCGAACATGTCATTGCATACGCCGCGGACATTGTCAGGATGTCCAGGCCCGGAAATCCTGAATCCCCCGAGTTCATCAAGAAGAACCTCAACTACGGGGCGGGGCCGAGGGCGGGGCAGTATCTGATCCTTGCGGCCAAGGCGTGGGCCGGGCTCAATGGACGCGTAAATGTCTGCTGCGAGGATGTCAGGCGCAGCGTCCAGTCGGTCATGTTCCACAGGATCGCCTGCAACTTCCACGCGGCGGGCGAGGGGATAGGGCCGTCCGAAATAGTTGACAAGATGATCAAGATAGTGCCTGAACCGAGCGGAAAATAGGTGGGACAGTGGTCGGTCGTCAGTCTTCGGCCTGCCCCGCGAAGCCCTTGGGCGAAGAGGGGTGGCCGGAGGAGTTTAATGACCAAATAAATTCCATGTTCCAGAATCCAAGTTCCAAAATAAGAAAAGAACAGCTCTTGCGAGCTTAACTACGAGCGAATGCAATTATTGAATATGCTTGTAGTCAACGTCGCAAGACGTGTTCTTGATTGTCAGCAGTTAAGGCCCGTGAGGGCTGTTCCTGTATTTGTTGGATATTGGAATTTGGAGCTTGTTTGAGATTTGGAACTTGGAGCTTGGAATTTGAAAGCGTCGATTAATCGTCGGGCTCCCTTCGACAAGCTCAGGACAGGGAAAGCCCAACATACTTTTGTTGAAATGTGAAGTAAAACACTAAGAGCTATATAAGACATGCCAGACAAATATCATTTCCTTCCGTCTGAGACACTGGACGCCCTCAGCAACATTGAGATGGTTTGCAGATATCTCGTCGAGGGATCCATAATGGGGCTCCACAGGTCCCCGTACAAGGGATTCTCCTCCGAATTCGCGGAATACAGGAAGTACTGTCCCGGCGATTCCGTGAAATATCTCGACTGGTTCGTGTACGCGAAGACGGACCGCTACTATGTGAAGCAGTTCGAGGACGAGACGAACATGAATTCGTATATCGTCCTTGACGTTTCGAACTCGATGGCGATGCCCGGTACGAAGAGGCACAAGTTCAATTATTCGTGCTACATGGCGGCCGCGTTCATATATCTGATGCAGCGGCAGAGGGACGCGGTGGGCCTTTTCACATACAACGACGCCATCCAGAGCTATCATCCTCCGAAGAATTCACGCCAGCACATGCTCAACCTCCTTTCCGTGCTGGAGCGTCTTTCGCCCGGGGGAAGGACCGACGCCGCAAAATGCTTCCACAGCATAGCCGAGCAGATATCAAGGAGATCGCTTGTAATGATCTTTTCGGATTTCTTCGACTTGGACAAGGGGTTCCTGAAAAGCCTCGAGCATTTCCGCTACAAGAAGGCCGAAGTAATACTTTTCCAGATCCTCGACGAGGCCGAGCTCCAGCTGCCGTACAAGGGGCTTGTCGAGTTCGAGGACATGGAGACAGGAGACGTTGTCGAGTTCGAGAGCGAATTCTCCAGGGAGATATACATGAAGGAGTTCAATGATTATGTGGAGGGGGTCAGGACCTCATGCGAGAAGATGAACATAATGTTCGAGTCGATAAGCACCAGGACCCCGTTTGAAAGATCCCTGCTTGCGTATTTCACGAAGAGGGAGGAACTCTTTTGAATATCCAATATCGAACATTCAATATCCAACCGATGAAGGTCAGAAAAAGAACTTGGAGTTTCACGGAGCGCTGGCGTCTCGCCGGCAACATGGACAGGGATAATTAAGAAGGGACACGCTAAAGCTGTGAACTCCAACTTTAGAAAACGGCAAGAGGAGGACAGGAGAAGAGCAAACTAAAGTTTGTACTCCAACAGGAACTGTCTCATTCGTTGGAGTCCAAGCTTCAGCTTGTGTTTTTTTCGTAGCCCTTGCTCTGGCGTTCTTGGAATTGTTCTTTGTTTGAATATTGGAATCTGGAACTTGTTTGGAATTTGTGATTTGGAGCTTGGAACTTGAAAGAAAATAAGGTTCGTTTTCATTTTGAGTGGGTTTCTATTTTATGTTAGTGGTTCGTAATGGGCATTGACTTTGGTAAAGTTCAAATTGCCAGTAACCAGATAAA
>MHBH01000052.1 GCA_001804805.1 Lentisphaerae bacterium GWF2_49_21 | reverse complement strand
CGGGCTCGTGCAGAAGACACGCGACCTGGTCGAGGAGGAGTACAAGGCCGGCAACACGAACCTGACACGCGTCAACCAGGCCCAGTCGGACCTTGTGAAGGCCGAGGCAGATCTTGCAAGCTCGCGCGTCAACCTCGAGAACGCAAAGGCACAGATGGAAGCCGCTATTGGCTCGCGTTGACGAGCATCTTCCTGAACTCCCTCGGTCCAATATTGACAGTCTTGGAAAACACCTTTGTAAAATAACTCTGGTCCCGGAACCCGCATCTCTGACTTATCTCCCCGAGAGGAAGAGATGTGAATGCAAGAAGTCTTTTTGCCTCTTTTACCCTTATGGAGTTCATGTGCTGAGAGAATGTCTGTCCAGTCTCCTTTTTAAGCTTATGCATGACTCCGGAAGTGCTGGCTCCTGCGAACTTCGCAACTTCCACAAGTCTTATGTTTTCGCTGAAACGCTTATGCAGATATGATATCACCTTTTCAGAAACATCCTCATTCTTTTTTTCAATATGTATGTTCCTGAAAAGCTTAAGAGTAAGTCTTTCAAACCAGAAGCAAATCTCCTTAATGTCCTCGAATTTTACAATTTCTTCAAGATAGAGGTTGTTTACAGTCATTATCTTGGACCATTTCTCCCCCTTGAGAAGAAAATTCATGGAAAGGATGGTCACGACCATGGCCAGATAAGCTTTCACCTTGCTTATGTCCTGTGATGATTCAAGAAGAATAAGGCTTAGCAGTTCATCAGTCTTCTTCAGGAAATCGGGTTCTTTGCCGGATTGGAAAAGACTGGAAAGATCCTCAGCACACATCAAAATCCTTTTCCTTCTCTCCTCCCGGATCGAACTGAGGGCCTCCATGCCGACGGCCAGCCTCTCCTGCTGTTTCCACAGGGCGTTCCTCTCTGAAAATTTTTCAGCTGACAGGAGCCCGGAGGACAATACAGCCTCCTTGAGAAACTCTCCTATCTTTTCCATTTCAACATTGGGCATTTCCTCTATTCCCTGGAAGGCGTTTATGAAATGCTGGAGCTTTTCTCCGGAGTCAATCGCGGAAAGGGTCGATATCATATTGTGCTGGATTTTCTGGAGTTCGCCTTTTGGAAGAAGACCTCCTATCTCAATCGCTCCTATTATTTTTTCGCCGTCCGGGGAAACAGGGATTACAATTCCATAAAGCCCAAGCCAGCATTTGAAATAGTGGACATCTCCTTTGATCTGGGACTGATAGGCTCCGGCACGGGCCGCCTGCCTGCAGAAATCTCCGGCCTTTGAATGGAAAACACATGCTGCACAAAGTCGGCAGAAAGCCTTTCCAACCTTGGGGAAAGACTTTCCCTCTATATCGTGATAAACACCTCCGCAGTGTGCGTGGTTATCAAGATTCTCGAGGACTGCCTCAATTCTTTTGTAAAAGCTTTCGTCCATTTTTGCAGTTAATTACAAATATTTTATATTTTTATCATAGTATCTATAGTTATTATTGGTAAAATATAGCATGTTATTTTTAAATAGGCAATGCTGAAATTTTAAAACGGAAAGGAATTTTATGAGCGCAGAACTCCTGAATTCAATCAAAGAGAATCTGATGAAAGGCAAAGCAAACGACGTAAAAAATCTCTGTGAGCAGGCTGTGAAGGAAAAAATTCCTGTCGGAAAAATCCTCAGCGACGGACTCATTGCTGCAATGGCTATCATTGGTGAGAAATTCAAGAACAACCAGGTCTATGTTCCTGAAGTCCTCATCGCCGCAAGAGCCATGAATTCCGGGATGGCCGTTCTGAAACCGCATCTCAAGGCGGCGGATGTCAAAGCAAAAGGTATTGTCTGCATAGGAACAGTAAAGGGAGATCTGCATGACATCGGCAAAAACCTTGTAAGAATGATGCTTGAAGGAGCTGGATATGAAGTTATAGATCTCGGAGTGAACGTCGAACCCCAGAAATTCATTGACACCGTCAAGGAGAAAAAGGCTCAGGTCATTGCAATGAGCGCGCTGCTTACGACGACAATGGGTTCTATGAAGACCACAATCGATGCCCTTAAGACCTCTGGTGTCAAGGCAAAGACAATCGTCGGTGGTGCTCCTCTTACAGACAGTTTCGCCAAGGAAATCGGTGCTGACGGCTATGCCGCCGACGCTGCTTCCGCTGTTGACGTAGTTAACAAGCTTCTGGCAGCATAAAGGAATTGACGGAGCATATTTCCAGACTCAATTTTATGATTTGACAAGACAAGGCCGGTTAAATACCGGCCTTGTCTTTTTGATTTAAATATCAAAGTCCGCATCTTACAGGATATATTTATTATACTTTCTCAATTAACAAGTTATAAAGTATAAAATAATTCCGGCTTGACTTCCGAACATTAATTATTATAGTAATTCATAGAGACAAAGAGATATTATGATAATTTAGGTTTAAAACAAGGAGGCGCTTATGAAGACAAAACAGAAAATCAACGCTGAAAACAAATCTTCAATCAAGCAGGAAACCGGCAACAAGGATGTCGAGAGCGGAATTATGGACATGGACGAGGCAATATTCTACCTTAAGACAACGCGCCCCACCTTCTACCGCTGGCTCAGATCAGGCAAGTTCAAGGGAATGAAGGTTGGACGCCAGTGGCGTTTCTACAAGGAAGAACTTGACGGTTTCCTCAAGGGAGAAGGTCCTAGGATAGATCTTTCTGCAAGTCCTGATCCCATCATAAAGACTATTTCCGATAAGCTCGCCGAACTCGGTGTCAAATCCTGGAATGCCGCAGGTGCTGACAAGTTGAAATCCATAGTTTATGGAATCATCTGCCTCGGTTACTGGATGAGGGCTACCGACATTCATATATCCTCTCATCCCGTCGCCGGAGATCCCATGTTCAGCCATGTTCATCTAAGATATCGTATTGATGGTATACTAAGGACCATCACTGAATTTGATTCGAGGCTGCTCCAGCCTATTATCGACGAATTCAAGAGCATGGCAAAATGCGATCTGCATGAACACCAGTGCCCCCAGGATGGTCGAATCCTGGTAAAGGTCGACAATGATAAGAAAACTCTCGATCTCAGAATCTGCTTTCTTCCGTCATCATTGGGAGAAACCGCCACAATCCGCATTCTCGACTCAAATTCCTTGAAGCTCGATATCGGTTCCATGCATATCTCAAAGGACAATCTCGACAGGATACATGATTCCATCAACCTTCCTAACGGAATGATTATAGTGTCAGGTCCTACCGGATCCGGAAAGACAACAGTCCTTTACGCCATTTTACACAGCTTTGAAAATAAGAATTCCTTGAAGATTGTCAGCATCGAGGATCCAGTTGAATACATACTTGAAAAGACTGTCCAGGTTGGCGTCCGTGTTACTGACGGCGTTACATTCCTGACCGCAACGCGCGCCGTCCTGAGATCCGATCCGGACGTAATAATGAATACGGAAATCCGTGAACGGGAACAGCTTAAGATCCTCCAGATGGCAACGCTGACCGGGCATATCACAATTTCTGCGATGCACGCCGATTCTGCGGCTGCGACAATAAGGAGGCTGATCGATTTGAGTGGAGAAACAATGATCACTTCCGACTCGATAAAGTTCATAATCGGCCAGAGGCTGATCAGGATTTTATGTCCACATTGTGCGAAAGCATATGAACCCTCCCAGGATATAATTGAAAAGTCTTCCTGTATGGCCAGAACGGGAGGACTTGACTGGTCATCCCTGCCTCATAGCTACATGAAAGCGGTAGGATGTCCAAAGTGCGCAATGCTTGGTCTCCGCGGAAGAAGGGTTATAATGGAGACTCTTAAAGTAACTCCTGAAATTTCAGCCCTGATACGCAGCAATGCCAGCTTAGAACAGATCCAGCATACTGCAATTGAGCAGGGAATGACTACTATTGCAGGAGATGGCATCCGCCGCTTCGCAAGTGGAGAAACAACATTCGATGAAGTATTGAGAGTGACAAAGTAGGAAGAAGAATTATCTGTTTGATTTCATGCATGACGGATGTTAATGTCTTAGAAACAAGGCGGCTTTCCATGACGAACAAGGAACTAATCGAAAAGATATACAAGCTCAATATGCTTCTGAGGGCCAGGAACGGGCAGATGGCGGCGGTTCTTGAAAGATCGACAATACCTCTGATAGAACACGACAAGCCGCTCGCTTCGGCAACACGGGAGGAGCTTATGGAGATCGCCGGCATTGGCGAGGTCATGGCAGAACTGATCCTCCGGGTGATAAAAGGCGAACACGTATATGACATTGCGAAGTCTGTTCCGAAATACAAGCGCAGGGAGAAGTGGGAGATAGAATGTTTGAAATCTGGAGCCAGCTCCCGGATTTGAACCGGGGACCGACGGTTTACAAAACCGTAGCTCTACCACTGAGCTAAGCTGGCGCGGAGGATTAACTTAGTGTTTCAAGCTATTTCTTCAAGGAATTTTTTTCAAAATCGAGCTTTATATTTTCCTTACTTGCCCTATATTTCTAATCATTATGAAATTGCCTTGCTGAATTATGGAGTTTCTTTTTGCGAATCGCGCTTGTAATTTGAATTTAGTTTTGCTATTTTTGAAGCCTTAACCGGAGATGCGGAAGAACAATGGCAAAGAACAGCGAATATACTCTTGAACTTCTTTTGGAATCCGGAATGCTAACCCAGGAGCAGATCGACCAGGGATGGCAGAAGGTTGCGGATTCAGGAGGAAAACTTGACATCCTGGACTCCCTCAAGGAACTTAAGTTCCTCGATGAAAAAGAACTCCTGCAGATCCTTGCACAGCAATACGGACTTGAAACAATAGACTTATCTGATTATCAGATACCTCCCGAAGTGATTGATTCCATGACTCCTGAGATCGTCAAGGAGTATAAAGTTATCCCCGTCATGAAGCATGAAAGCACTATAACTGTCGCCATAAGCGATCCTTCAGATCTTGAAACCATTGACGCCCTGAGATTCAGGCTCAAATGCGATATTGAAGCCGTTGTGGCCTCCAAGGAGGAAATAACCAAGCTGACGGATCATTATTATGGAACAATAGGGGAAAGCGTAGATTCATTCCTTGAGGGAATGGAAGGCGGTAATGTTGAATCCCAGATTGCCGGCGCGATAGGAGGCGCAGATGAAGCCGTTGACGACGATGCTCCCATTATCAAGCTCGTTTCTCTTATAATCATTGAAGCCTTCAAGAAGAGGGCAAGTGATATACATCTTGAACCTCTTGAAAAACGTTATCGTGTAAGATACAGGATCGATGGAGCCCTGCGTGAAATGGAAAGCCCGCCAAAATATCTGCAGGCCAATATAACAAGCCGTCTCAAAATCATGTCCAAGCTGGACATTTCAGAAAAAAGGGTGCCTCAGGATGGACGTATACAGCTGAAAGTTGAAGGCAAAGACATAGATCTCCGCGTCTCTTCAATTCCAACAACTCATGGCGAAAGCATAGTCATGCGAATCCTTGACAAGGCGAGTATCCAGCTCGACATCCCAAAACTCGGTTTCTATAGCGATGATGAAGAACTCATCAAGAAGATTCTGGAAATGCCGGATGGTATATTCCTTGTCACAGGCCCTACAGGTTCCGGAAAGACGACATCTCTATATGCATTCCTAAACACTATAAATACACCGCACCGCAAGATAATTACAGTTGAAGATCCCGTTGAATATCAGCTCACTGGAATAAACCAGGTCCAGGTAAATCCTATAATTCAGTTCACTTTCTCCGCCGCCCTCCGCGCAATGCTTCGACAGGCGCCGAACATAATCATGGTCGGTGAAATCCGAGACTTGGAAACAGCTGAAATTGCAATCAATGCAGCTCTCACAGGACATCTTGTGTTCAGTACGCTTCATACAAATGACGCTCCCGGTGCCGTCACTCGACTTATAGATATGGGCATCAAACCCTTCCTTGTGGCATCAGCTGTCAAGGCCATCATGGCTCAGCGTCTCGTCAGAAGAAACTGCAAGAACTGCTCCGTTCCTTATGAGCCCGGCGATGAGGAACTGCAGATACTTGGTCTTGACAAGGAATATGTAAAAACTTCGACTCTCATGAAGGGAAGAGGCTGCAATGAATGCGGAGGTTCCGGCTACCGTGGAAGGGTTGGCATATATGAAATTTTCATGATTTCCGAACAAATCCAGAATCTCATTTTTGAAAAAGTTTCTTCAACCGTAATACGTGAAGCAGCAAGAAAATCAGGAATGAGGACTCTTCGTGAAGATGGTTTGAGGAAAGCCGCATCTGGCACGACCACTCTGGCGGAAGTTTTGGCAAATACGACCATGGACGAATCGACGGACCATTAATTTTAACAAGGACATTTTCAAATGCTTGATTCGGAAAGTGAAACCCTTAAAGGCATATTGATCTCGGAAGATATATGCACCGAAAACCAGCTCCTTGAAATAGAAGAGGAATATCACAGGACTGGCAAGCCGTTCGCCACCCTCCTTATGGATTTCGGCATCATTACCGAGGAAAATCTCCTCCAGCTGATCGCTACAAGCCTTGGAACCGATGTCATTGATCTGACAGGTCTTGAGCTTGCAAAGGAGATAATAGATCTCATAGATTCCCAGACAATCAGGATGTATGGGATAATGCCAGTTTCTTTTGATGGCACTGCCATTACGATTGCTTCAAGGAATCCCCTCAACTATCAGATTTCGGACGAACTTAGGTTTATTCTAGACAAGGAAGTCAGGGTTGTTGTTGCAAAGGAAAAACAAATAGACGCGGCCATAGAAAAATTTTATCCTGTCGAATCTGAATCCATGCACGACATGCTTGCATCTCTCGGCGACATCAATGTCGAGGAGGGAGGAGCAGATCTTGACAGTGTAAAAGTAGAAGATATTGAAAGCATGGCCAATGAAGCCCCCATTGTCAGATTCGTGGATGTGGTTATGTATCAAGCTATTAAAGCCAAGGCCAGTGACGTGCATTTCGAACCTTTTGAAAAGGAGTTCAAGATAAGGTACCGTGTTGATGGAGCCCTTTATGAAATGGCCCCTCCTCCAAAAAATCTTGCCATACCAGTGATAAGCCGTGTCAAAATCATGAGCGGATTGAATATTTCCGAACGCAGACGCCCTCAGGACGGTAGAATCCAGCTTAAAATAGGTGGAAGACCTGTAGATCTGCGCGTTTCGAGCCTTCCTACGTCACATGGGGAATCGGTTGTTCTCCGAGTACTTGACAGATCGGTAGTCAATCTTGATTTAAATGTCCTTGGTATCGCCGAAGACGTCCTAAAGATCATGCGCCAGCTGATTCACATGCCAAATGGAATATTCGTGGTGACAGGTCCTACTGGTTCCGGAAAGACAACAACCCTTTATTCATGTATAAAGGAATGTAATTCGCCTGAGGACAAGCTCCTGACGGCGGAAGATCCGGTCGAATATGATCTTGAAGGTGTAATTCAGCTTCCGATCCACGAAAGCATCGGAATGACTTTCGGACGCGCACTACGAGCATTCCTCCGACAAGATCCTGATATTATAATGATTGGAGAGATCCGAGATCTTGATACTGCGCAAATGGCTGTCCAGGCGTCACTTACAGGCCACTTCGTATTCAGCACCTTGCATACTAACGATGCTTCAGGAGCCGTCACCCGACTGATTGATATGGGTGTTGAACCTTTCCTTATCACTTCATCGTTTGTAGGTGTACTTGGCCAGCGTCTTATTAGGAAGGTGTGTACCAACTGCAAGACGGGTTTTGTTCCCACCGACGACGATATCAAGCTTCTTGGTCTTTCAAGGGATGAAGTCGGAACTAGAAAGTTCTATTATGGCAAAGGGTGTGTAAACTGCAATCAGAGCGGTTACAAAGGGCGAAAATCAATATCTGAACTCCTTGTAATGTCGAATCAAATCCGTGAACTTGTGACTAAGAAGGCCCCTACGATTGTCATAAAGGAAAAAGCCAGGGAACTTGGAATGAGGACGATGAGGGAGGATGGCGTCAGATCCATTCTCGACGGAGAGACCACGATGGAAGAGGTTCTCAAATACACTTGATCATTTAGGAATAATTTTTATAAAAGGGTGATATCTATGGATATGGAAATGGGTGATCTACTGCAGTTGGTTGTGGATGAAGGGGTCAGTGATTTGCATATTGAAGTTGGTGATCCTCCGATGCTCCGTCTTCATGGTTCTCTTACGCCCGTAGATGCAGCAGTTCTTACTCCCGAAGACACTGAACGGCTTGTAAAGGCCGTTGCTTCTGAAACTCATCAGCAGAAGATAAAACAGGATGGTGGAGTAGATTTCGGTTTTGCATTCAGTGATAAGGCAAGGTTTCGTGTCAGCTGCTTCAAGCAGAAGGGCTACTATGGAATGGTGCTACGTCAGATACCCAACAGACTCCTCACACTTGAAGCAATAGGGCTTCCTCCTTCCATAAAGGACATTCTTTTCAGACCCAGGGGTCTTGTCCTGGTGACTGGTCCGACGGGAAGTGGAAAAAGTACGACTCTTGCTTCGATGATAAATATCATAAACGAGGAAAGGGATTGCCATATCATCACGGTTGAAGATCCCATAGAATTTTACCATAGCCATAAGAAAAGCATCGTCATCCAGCGTGAAGTGGGAGTCGACGTACCGACTTTCTCAGAAGCCCTTAGAAGAGCATTGAGACAGGATCCGGATGTCATTCTTGTCGGTGAAATGCGTGATCTTGAGACCATGGAAGCCGCAGTAACTGCCGCAGAGACGGGACATCTTGTTTTTGCAACTTTGCATACCACTGGAGCAGCTCGAACAGTCGATCGAATCACTGATGCGTTCCCGACAAACCAGCAGGAACAGATAAGAACACAGCTCGCATCGTCTCTCATTGCAGTAATATCCCAGGTGCTTCTGCCGAGGGCAGACAAACCTGGTCGTGTAGCTGGATTTGAGATAATGATAACTACTGCGGGAATTCAGGCTCTCATACGTGAAAACAAGACTTTCAGGATAACATCCGAACTTCAGACTGGTGCCAAGTATGGTATGAACACCCTTGATTCACATCTACTGGAACTTTATCAGAGCAATACAATCTCTTATGGGGAAATGATAACCAAGGCCCAGGACGCACAGGGAATCCTGCAAAAACTTGAAGGTTCAAGCAAGAGGCGGTAGATTATATATAGGAAATAGTGTCTTTTCTAATATACATCAGGCACTTTTTATGCTCTATTTCAAGAGTGGATTGTTATACTCGGAATTAAATATTTAAGAGAAGGAGAGTTCACTATGCCTATTTTCCAATACACCGCCATGGATTCTTCCGGAAAAGAGAAAAAAGGCAGGATGGAGGCGGCAAATGAACAGGCCGTGAATTCTGCCCTCAAGGAACAGGGCATGTTCCCTACGACCATCAAGGAAGATAAGGCCGCTGCTGCAAAAAAGGGTACAAGGGCGGCTCCGGGAGCTGGTCCGCAGGGCGGGAAAAAATCCATGATGAACTTCGGTCTGTCTCTTGGCGCCGCCAAGATGAAATCAAAGGATTTGACCACCGTCACGCGCCAGATAGCGATTCTTCTAGATGCAGGTCTCCCTCTTGTGCGTTCATTAAGGACGCTAGAAAAACAGGCGAAAAATCCAGCCGTTAAAAAAGTTATGAAGGATTCAGCCGATGCCGTTGAAGGAGGAGCTACTTTTTCCGAAGCCCTTTCCCAGCATCCCAAGACTTTTGACAAGTTATATCTCAACATGATACGAGCAGGAGAGGCCGCCGGTGCTATGGAAGTCATTCTTGACCGTCTTGCAAAATTCATGGAAAAAGCTCAGAAACTGGCAGGCAAAATCAAGGCAGCCATGATTTATCCCATGGTTGTTTTGACCATTGCACTGATGATCACATCCGGACTGATGATATTCATCGTTCCCAAGTTTGAAAAGATATTCGCAGAACTGCTCGAAGGTGAAAAACTGCCTCCTCTGACCCAGTTTGTCATTGGAATCAGTAACATCATGCAGAAACACTTCATAGAATCTGCAATTGTCATAGCAATATTGGTTGTAATCTATGTCCTTGTCGGAAAAACAAAGAAAGGGAGATACTTAATTGACTGGGTGAAATATAGGGCTCCCCTTTTCGGACCTATCATCTCAAAATCCTCAATAGGCAGGTTTTCAAGAACGCTTGGAACTCTCATGAGTTCAGGCGTGCCGGTGCTCAATGCGCTCCAGATTGTCAGAGACACCTCCGGAAATGAAGTAGTTGCCAATGGAATACAGAAAGTTCATGATGCCGTAAAAGAAGGTGAAGGAATGGCTCCTCCTCTTGCAGCAACTAAGATCTTCCCGGACATGGTCATAAGCATGATCGAAGTCGGCGAGGAGACAGGTAAGCTTCCTGACATGCTTGAAAAAATCGCTGAAACATATGACGAGGAAGTTGATAACGCCGTTGAAGTCCTTACATCAATGATCGAGCCCATCATGATTATCTTCCTTGCAGTAGTTGTCGGTACCATCGTTATCGCCCTGTTCATGCCGCTGATTGCAATCATTAACAAACTTGGCGGATGAAGACAGGTAGTAATGATGAGAGATGATTTTTATGCTGTCATAATGGCAGGAGGAAAAGGTGAAAGGTTCTGGCCCCAGAGCCGCTCATCCAATCCTAAGCCTCTTTTGCGTCTTGTGGGAGAACTCACCCTCATAGAACAGACAGTTGAAAGACTCAAATTTACTGCCTTGCCAGAAAATATAATCATAATTACAAACCGTGATTATGTTGCTCCAATGCAATCCCTTCTCTCTTCTATTCCAAAGGAGAATATCATTGGGGAGCCAGTTGGAAAAGACACTGCACCCTGTATTGCCATGGCGACAGCTGTCGTTTCAGGAAGAGCTTCGTCAAAAAATCCAATAATGGGTATTTTTCCGGCAGATCATGTGATAAGGGATATTGAATCTTTCAGAAAAGTTATTACTGATGGTATTTCTGCAGCAGAAAAATCTAATATTGTCACCATAGGTATAAAACCTTCCTATCCAAGCACTGGATATGGTTATATTCATTTTGGTAAAAAATTAGACCTGCCACTGGAGACATCTTTTTACCAGGGACTTGGATTCAAGGAGAAACCTGATTCCGAAACTGCCCAGAATTTCTTGGCCGAAGGTAATTACAGCTGGAATAGCGGAATATTCATTTGGTCTGTTTCAACTATCATGGAAGCCTTTTCAAAGCATTCCCCTGAACTGGGTCTGTCATCAGCCAACATGAAAAAGGCTGTAAAAACCGGAAATTTCCTGCAAACTGTTGAAAATGAATATTCTAAGATAAAGAAAAATTCAATTGATTATGCTGTCATGGAAAAAGTTTCGAACGTAATTGTGGCGGAAAGCAAATTCGACTGGGATGATGTCGGAAGCTGGGTTGCCTTGAAGAACCAGATAAGACCATCAGAAAACAACAATATCATCCGTGGGCTCCATTCAGGACTGGCTACTAAAAACTGTATAATTGTCGGAGGCAACTCCCATTTGATAAGCACTATAGACATTGAGGATTTAATCATAGTGCATACAGATGATGTCACTTTTGTCTGTAAAACCCGTTCAGCACAGAAAATCAAGGAACTTCTCAGGGATATGTCCTCCAATCCCGATTTAATTAAGTATCTGTAGGAAAGCCTTTATAACTGTATTTCCTTAAGGCACGGGATGTTGGTGTTCATGTTCTCCAAGACAATATTATTGGAGTCTGATGTCCGCATCTCAATTCTTTTTAGTCCCGGCATGGAATTAATAATCCTGATATGCAGATTTAATTCCGGAATGACATATCCTATATGATAATCATCCGAATAATTTCCATTCTTTTTTATTGAAAAGGATACTCCGTCCTTGCAATGGAATTCCCCGGCTGTGATGGAAATTAAACTTGTTTCACATCCTGAGGCCACTGCCGCCTCAACTGCTTTCTTGGAAAACCAGCTTTTCCTGAACTTGTCTGAAATCATGAGATGTCTTATGTTCTTACCTGCTATTAGACGCGAAGAAGCTTCGCAGAATTCCCTGCGAGCCTCGCAGACAAGAAGCGTATCTGTAGAATCCACCCCTTTCACCGTGAGAAGATTGATAATTGACCTTGCCGTATCACTTGAGCCTGAATTGACTAATAAAGACCGTGTATTTCCAGGAGGGCATATTGCCACTACTGGTTCCTGGCTCTGTCCGCCATGAAGAACATATATAGAGCCGGAACTGGAAATTCCCTTATGAAGCCATATGCTGATTATAAGGACAATTACAGATGCTGAAACAAGAAAATATCTTCTTCTCTCAGTTACTACAAGAATTACCAAGAACGTATAAAATACAATTACAGCTATCAGAGAGGGCCTTGCAAGGCACAAGGTACCGAAATCTGCGCCGATTTCACTGGCCTTCTTAATTATATCAAGGGATAATTCTACGGGATAATTTGCGTAATTCGCAAGAATCCATAATGGAGAAAAGATCAGTTTGAAGATGATAGAGGCAAAAAACAATGATACGAAGGGTATTATTGCGAAATTGACAAGAATTGACACCGGAATGAATAATCCCTGGTAAATAAGGCTCAGTCCTGCACCAGCAAGCCAAGCTATGAAGCTTGTCATGATCGATCTTGCCAGATTGACAGTAAATCTGTTTTTAAATGTCAAATAAGCAAATCCACCTAGATTTGGAATCCATCTTGATTTCTCCAAAAGGGAGGAAATCCATCTTTCTGAATTATTCCATGAAAGAACTAAAAATCCAGCAACTATGAATGAAAATTGGAATCCTATGTCTAGAATAGAAAAAGGATTGAAGAACAGGATTATAGCTGCCGCGAGAAAGACAGAATTAAGAGATGAAGAAGGATAAAGAAAAGCCCTTTGAATACACCATACGCCTATCATGAGAAAAGCCCTGACAGCCGGAGGAGTCATTCCTGTAGTAAAAACATAGATGAATATTGCAATTGGAATTATTAGATGTCTGAGTCGGAAAGGAAGCCATTTGAACATCCAGAAGAGCATTACTGCTATTATACCAACATGAAGTCCACTGATTGAAAAAACATGGATTGTTCCGCTTCTAGTGAAGTTTTTACGGTCTTCCATGCTCAATCCCTGCCGGCAACCGAAAACTATTGCGGCAGTAATCTTCTTGTTCTCGAGATTTTCCATCCCTTTAACACTTTTATTCATCAGGAAGTCTCTGAAAACAAGAATTTTATGATATATATTGTATCTTCCAGGCTTGCGGATCACCTCGCAAGCACGAGCCTCATATATTCGCCTTATCTTGTTAGAAAGAAGATATCTCTTAAAATCATAATCCCCTTTGAAAATAGGGGGTTTAGGCAGAATAAAGGCTCCTTCCATATGTATCGTGTCACCATAACCAATTCTTGGACAATCTTTAGGAAGAATAACATCTGATATACCTTCAGTTTCCTTCCATTCATCAGACTTGGAGTATTTGAATTTCCTAACTTTTACCTTCAGTAAATACGGCTGTGACATCCACTCTGATTCCTCAGAGGATGAACAAGTTGTATCATTAACCTCAGCAAGCACTATCGCTCCGCAGTTCCTGTCCGGCAGCATTGAATCATAATGCTTCTCAGAAAGGTTCACAGAAAGCAATGACACTATGACTCCAATTGATACGAAAATACCTGTTTTGATGCATGTTTTTTTATTAATAAGCACACTTGAGAGCACCATGGAAAGTAATAGGATTATTAAAACGTTCCAAATTCTGATTTCAGGATTTAAAGCAAATGGCAGAATACCCCCCAATAGCCCCACTAACACCGTAAGGGATGGATTAATCTCGAACTGATACTCCGGGATATCCTTGAGCTTCTTCATGATAATTATTGTTTTACAATATGGTAAATATTTAATAATAACATGCTTTTTACGAATCAAAAGCCCTGGCTTGGAGATAATGGAAAAGAGATTTTGGAGTACGCCGATACTATTCTACCAAAACAACTAATTCTAAATATCTAAATTATTTCCCCCCTTTTTATACCCCAACTCTTGAAATAATAATATTAACGATAATATTAAGGTCTGGAAAATATGTATTTCTCATGTTTAGAAAACAAAAGAGGATCAATATGAATCTAACCCTCAAATCGTTTCCTTGCCGCCTTAACTCCTTTGCTATTATTGGATTCACCCTTAATAGCTTACTCTCATTTGGAGCATTTGGCGCTGATGACGGTAAGATAAAGCAAATGATTGATTTCTCGGCATCAGGAATAGAGACAAGGATAAAACCTGCAAACCAAAGTGAATCACAGGTCGAATTCAAGATTGCAGACGGAGAAAAAGGGAAGGTTCTTGATGTTACGTTCAAGCCTGGTCCGACCGGTTATCCCGGACTCGAAATAAAGCCCGAAGGGGGAAAATGGGATCTCTCAGCATTCGGGCATGTTGAGGCGCAGGTAAGCAACATAGGACAGAATCCTATGCTTGTTGCCTTGAGGATTGACAATGCCGGTGATTGGAAGGATAATCCTTGGAACACTGAACAGGCCAATCTCAAGCCGGGTGAAACCAAAGTTATAAAGTTAATTTTTGGTTATCAGTATGGACAGAAGCCTGGTTATGCGCTAAATCCTTCGGCAATAGTAAATGTGCTTCTATTTACTGGTAAAGTCGGCAAAGAGTCTATAATACGCCTCGAATCGTTTATAGCTGCAGGACCTGCAGGAGAGAAACCACCGGTTGATCCGAAAACATTTAGAATCAAACCGAAGGACGGAGTCATCCTTGGTACTAGCGTTACAGGGCAAGCTTTACCACAGGTCGATGCCAAGGGTGTCCAAGGTTCTATAGCTGATGGTGCACTTAAGGTTGTAATGCCTGGAAAAGGAGAGCAATCGGTATCCCTGAAGCTTCCCGCAGGTTGCTGGGATCTTAGCAGTGCGAACGAAATCCGTTTTAAGATCAAGAATGAAGGAACTTCTCCAATAACTCCAAAAATTCAGCTGTCAAGCAATGGCGGACCAAGCGATCTGATAATTGCTCCCTCACCAATCGCGGCTGGAGCCGAACATGAAATGATAGTTCCATTCGCCCCAACCAATATCTGGACGGGCATTCCGAACAGCGGGAACAAGACAAGCTGGGATCCTGTAAAGGGAACCGGAACGAAATTTGGCAGCGACGCCGTGTCAGGCATAAAGATTTCCGCAGACCATTCATCGGATGCGGCATTTACGGTGAAGTCAATCGTCGCCACCGTCGGTGTTGCAGTACTTCCAGAATGGCTTGGCAAGCGTCCTCCTGTGGAAGGAGACTGGACAATGACCTTTGACGAAGAGTTTGATGGGAAAGAGATAGATATGAAGAAGTGGAACATCTACGGTCCTAACTATTGGGACAAGAAATCACATTGGACCAAAGACAACCTCATACTTGGCAATGGAGTTGTAAAATTCAAGTTCGAGAAGAAGCGTGGATTCCATAATGATGATCCTAACGAAAAGAAGCCCCAGAACCTCTCCGGAAGCAATGAGTCCGACTATGCCTGCGGTTATCTTGACAGCTATGGCAAATGGGTCCAGCGATATGGATATTTTGAGGCAAGGGTGAAGCTTCCCGTTGCTCCTGGATTATGGCCAACTTTCTGGATGATGCCCGACCGCGGAGCAGCCGCAGGACCTCAGTGGAAACGTGCCAATACCGGAGACGGCGCTATGGAATTTGACATAATGGAACATCTTACCCGCTGGGGGCCTTACCGCCACAATATCGCCTTCCACTGGGATGGATATGGGAAGGAACACAAGCAGACCGGAACCGGAAATATATATGTCCAGCCCGACAAGGATGGATTCATAACATGCGGAATGCTATGGATTCCTGGAAAAGTGATCTACTACAGCAACGGAAGGGAAATTGCAAGATGGGAAGCAGACAGGATATCCACTGTCCCTTCACACTTCATATTTGAGGTTACAACTGGTGGCTGGGACAACAACGCCGTTGATGATTCCAAGCTGCCTGTCGACTACGTGGTCGACTACGTGAAGGCATGGCAGCGCAAGGATCTTGCATCCGATGTTGATGGCTACAGGGAACCTGCGAAAGTTGAGCCGAAACCAGAGGTCAAGACAGAAGTTAAGACAGAACCGGCTCCAGAAACCAAATAAAGATATCCTAGAACTGGTTTTCTTTACAAAAACTATCTTTTCATTAGTTCCTTGAACTGATTGAAAAGATATCTGGGATCATGAGGGCCAGGAGAAGCTTCGGGATGGTATTGGACAGCGAACATCGGTTCTTTCCTGTGCCTAAGTCCTTCAATTGTATTGTCATTTAGATTTATGTGAGTCACTTCCACTGTTGACGGAAGAGAATCTTCCTTTATAGCGAAGTTATGGTTCTGTGATGTTATTTCTACGCTCTCGTTTTCAAGGCGTTTTACTGGATGATTGCAGCCGTGATGCCCAAATTTAAGCCTGATTCTCTCACCACCGCAGGCTATTCCAAGAATCTGGTGCCCAAGGCATATACCCATTATTGGAACTTTGCCTAAAAGTTTCTTCGATGATTCTATTGCATATGATACAGCCGCAGGATCCGCAGGACCATTAGACAGAAAAACTCCATCAGGCTTTTTCTTCAGGACATCGGAAGCGCTGGTTTTTGCCGGAACCACAGTAACATCAATTCCATTCAATCTTAAAGAACGGAGGATGTTCCACTTAATTCCGAAATCGTAGGCTACGACTTTGAATTCAATTTTAGGAAGTGATGAGCAAATACCCCAGGATTTTGTTATCTTCCCTTCGGCATCCCAATGATACGGTTTTTCACAGGAAACTTTTGAAGCATAATCCTGATTGTCGAGCCCTTTCCATACCTTGGCCTTGTCAATAGCTTTTTCCGGAGAGATCTTTCCACTGCAGCACATATACGCCTTCATTGTCCCAGAATTCCGGATCTTGCTGGTTATTGTACGTGTATCAACTCCTGCTATTCCGGGAATATTATGCCTTACCAGGGATTCTGTAAGAGTTTCCTTCGCCCTCCAGTTGCTGACTTCATTGAGTTCATGGATTATGAATCCGTTTGCGAAGAACTTCCTGGATTCCATGTCCTCCTGGTTTATCCCCGTATTTCCAATCTGGGTATAGGTCATTGTCACAAACTGTCCAGCATAGGATGGATCGCTTAGAATCTCCTGATATCCGGTCATGCCGGTGTTGAAAACAACCTCTCCTTCCATGTCGACTGGGGCTCCAATGGAATATCCTCTGAACAATGTACCATCTTCAAAGGCGAGAATTGCTCTCTTTTCCCTCTTGTCCTTCCACTTGTAAATGTCTTTCATCAGGCACCTGTTTGAAAATTTTCACCCTACTATAACGTTCATTCCGTATTCCGCAATTATATTCTTTCATTTGGCGAAAAATTATCCAAGCTTGATTTTGACCTGAATGATGACTATCTTTTCGGGCTTTATTTGTTCATCGGAATCTCTAATTTTTCAACATATGGAATTAAATCAGTCATGAAGGCAAAAGAACTTAGGAAAAAATACCTTGACTTCTTCGTTTCAAAAGGACACTCTGTAATCGGCAGCGCCCCTCTCGTACCTGAAAACGATCCCACGGTTCTTTTTACCACCGCAGGGATGCATCCTCTTGTACCATTCCTGCTTGGACACAAACATCCTAATGGTCAACGACTTGTAAATTTCCAGAAGTGCATACGTACCGGAGACATTGATGAAGTAGGAGATCCCGTACACCTGACTTTCTTTGAGATGCTGGGCAACTGGTCTCTTGGTGATTACTTCAAGAAGGACGCAATTGAGTTCAGTTTTGAATTCCTGACAAGCCCAAAATGGCTTAATCTTCCAATGGACAAACTGGCTGTTACAGTCTTTGAAGGGGACTCGGACGCCCCTTTCGACGAAGAAGCCTACAATCACTGGAACAGGCTTGGATTTAAGGATAATCGAATATCAAAAAGGCCGAAAAAAGACAACTGGTGGGGCCCGGCTGGACAGACTGGACCTTGTGGACCTGATACCGAGATGTTTTTCTGGACTGGACCGGAAAATGAAATTCCAGCTGTTTTTACACCCGACGACAAACGCTGGGTTGAAATTTGGAATGACGTATTTATGCAGTATAACAAGACCGAAAGTGGGACTTATGAACCTCTTTCCCAGCAGAACGTCGATACTGGAATGGGAGTTGAACGTGTAACCTCCATACTCCAAGGAAAGAAAAGCTGTTATGAAACTGAACTTTTCCAGCCGCTTTTTGACAAGATAATGGAACTCAGGAAAATATCTGGAGAAAATTTAGAACGTTCAAAAAGAATCATCGCCGATCATCTTCGTGCTTCGACCTTTATCATAGCCGACGGAGTTGTTCCTGGAAATGTTGATCAGTCTTATGTCCTCCGTCGTTTGATAAGACGATCTATACGTGAAGGCCGCAAACTTGGAATAGATTGCCGTTTTACCCATCTAGTCGCTGAAAAGGTGGTTGATAATTATTCCGACGTATATCCTGAACTTGGGGCCAATAGCGGTAAAATCTATGAAGCCCTTAGCAATGAAGAAGATATGTTTGAAAAGACCCTTGAAAAGGGAATCAAGGAATTCGAAAAACTTATTGGTAAAGTTCCTCCACATATTGCACACAAAGTGATAAGCGGGAAAAATGCCTTCTATCTGTATGAAACATATGGATTCCCATTGGAACTCACTGAGGAAATGGCTAAGGAGAAAGGTTTTTCCGTTGATAAGGAGGGTTTTGACAAGGCATATCAGAAGCACCAAGAGCTTTCCAGACAAGGGGCCGAGCAGAAATTCAAAGGAGGATTAGCTGACAATTCCGAAATGACGACCAATCTTCATACAGCTACACATCTCCTCCATGAGTCCCTTAGAAGGGTCCTTGGATTACACGTATCCCAGAAAGGTTCGAATATAACGGCGGAAAGACTCCGTTTTGATTTCTCACATCCGGAAAAGATGACACCTGAACAGCTTGCCAAGGTAGAAATCCTTGTAAATGAGATAATTAAGAAGTCAATTGACATAAAATGCGAGGAGACTACGGTTGAAGACGCTAAGTCCAAGGGTGCTATAGGCTTGTTTGTTGAGAGATATGGGGATAAGGTAAAGATGTATAGCATTGGAGATTTTAGCAGGGAGATCTGCGGAGGGCCTCATGCAGATAACACCTTAAAGCTTGGGAATTTCAAAATTTTAAAGGAAGAAAGTTCAAGCCAGGGAGTGAGACGCATAAAAGCAGTACTTACTAAATAATCAATGAAGCAGGCAAAAGTACTTATAGCCAGAGAGAATGGCAAATACCATATCAAGGTGGAAGGAAGGGCCAATTTCGAATGCAGCCCTACCCTGCGCAATTTTGCCAGCAGTATTGATGAACATGACTGCAAGGGTATATTCATTGATTTGTCAGAATGCGTGGGAATGGATAGTACATTTATGGGGATACTCGCTCTGATCGGACTGAAAACAAAGAAAATCGGTTTCCTGACAAATATAGTCAATGCCAGTGAAAACAATAAGAAACTTCTCAATGGACTGGGACTTCAAAAAATATTCAACTATACCACTTCCTCAGAAATAGAATCTCAGCAAAGATGGGTGGATGCCGTTTCTTCATCAGACAAGAAAGAAAAAGCTGAAACTGTCCTTCAAGCCCATGAAACTCTTATGGAAGTGGACCAGCAAAATATCCCAAAATTCCAAAATGTCGTAGATTTTGTCAAAAAAGACCTGACCAAAGAAGATAAAAAGGACTGATATTAACCCGTCACTCTAACGTATAATATCTGTCATATATCATTTTTGAGCTCAATTATGCTCCATAAGGTTATCGTCACAAAATAGAGGCTCCAATAAGAACTTTAATAACAACTCTGGAATCTTGGAATAAATTCAAGAATGAACTGTCACAAAATAGAAAAAGCTCGGAATACCTTGATAGGGAATGTAATAACTATCTTAAATTGAACAAGATAAGTGTGATTGATAAGATAAGTCTTCCTCCCAGTGGTTGTAAAAATGACTATCTTAGCTTAGCACCATACTGGTGGCCGGATCCAAATAAACCGGATGGTTTACCCTACATCCGTAGAGATGGAGAAACCAATCCGGAACATTACAATACAGATCGTGCCCGATTTGAATGTCTTTGTGATGCTATTTCCTGTCTGACAATTCAACACTTTATCTCAGGCAATGTAATTCCTGCAAATCATGCCGGAAGGCTTTTACGCTGCTGGTTCCTAGAATCTTCTACGAAGATGAATCCCCATCTCCAATATGCCCAGTACATCCCTGGAAAATGCGAAGGGAGGGGCTTGGGGCTTATTGACACCATGAACCTCTGCCATATCTTGGATTCGGTCACACATTTGCCTTTCAATGCCTTTTGGACTCAAAATGATCTAAAAGACCTGAAAAAATGGGTTGAATCATATCTTGAATGGTTCCTTGAAAGCGATCATGGGCGAAAGGAATCACAGGAATTCAACAACCATGGTACCTGGTATGATGTTCAAGTCGCCTGTTTTGCAATCTTTTGCGAACAGGAAAAAATTGCACGTGCCCATATTGAAAAACATGTTTTCCCTCGAATTAGCACACAGATAGAACCGGATGGACGACAGTCTCATGAACTTGCACGCACTCTTTCCATGTCCTATTGCACATTCAACCTTACAGGTTTTTCCATCTTATCAAGACTCGCCCGTAAACTGGAAATTGATTTATGGAATTGGAAAACTCCTGACGGGCGCGGCATTCTGCCAGCAATAAAATGGATGCTCCCCTTTTATCTGGGTAGTAAAAAATGGAATTGGCCCCAGATCAATGAATTTTCTCCATCAAAAGCGACATTTTTCCTTAGCCTTGCTTCAGAAGATACTGGAGACGAAGAAGTTATAGAAACTGTCAGTAAATTGGCTGAACATCCCTGGAACAAAATTTCTGCATGGGGGACTGGTGTCCGCGAATTCCATAATTATGCAACTAAAGACAAATAAAAAGCTGGATTTCTCCGGCTTTTCCAAATTAAATCAGATTGAAAGTATTATTCTACTCTTTCAACTACTATGTCCTTGTCTATTTTCTCCCTAAGAATTCTCTGAATGCCGTCCTTGATGGTCATCGTCGCGTGAGGGCAGCATCCGCATGCACCTTTAAGTCGCAGATCGACATTCTTACCATCAATTTTAACAACTTCCATATCTCCTCCATCGGCCTGGAGGTGTACTCTCAATTCTTCAAGAACTCTTTTAATCTTTGCTTCCATATGTAATTCCTTTCATTGATAATTTTCTAATTCCCAACTCTTTATTCACTAAAGAATTATTTTGGAAATCTATGGTTATCCTGAAATTTATCAAGGGAAGCTAGGACTTTTTGAAGTAAATCAGTTCTTAGTGAAAAGCCCGGTTGCAGTTCCACCGAGCGAGGTAATATATATTACGGAAAGTACAATAATTCCTAAAACAGGAAAGAATCCGCATAAAAGGATTACAATACCCCCATATAGGACGGCAAAAAATGTCGATCCTGTTTTATGGCTGGAGATGTTCGCCATTATTTTTTCCCCTGTAAAATGACTGACTACGGTGAATGCCAATATGAAATGTATGAAGAACAGCAGTATTACAGGGATGGAGAGCAGTCCGTCATAAGGCTTTGGAATGAATTGTGATATGCCAAGAAGGAGAATATAGGAGATCAGGACCAATATGCCAGCAACAAAGGATTTCAAAAGTCTACCATTGAGTCCGGAACTCAGTCTGATTATTTTTTGCGGCTTTAACACCGAAAGAAGCAAACCAAGGGCAAGGCATCCTGATTTGACTAGAAGCAGAATACACCCTATCATGAGCATGAACATTACGGAACCGAAGATCATCTTCGGATCATGCGGATGCCCTCCCTGCTGTGCAAAAACCTGGAACGCCGACAATAACACAATAATTGTTGATGCTATTTTCTTGATGCTCACTTTGGAATCCTTCTTTCGTCAAATATCCTAACCGCCGGAGAGAAAAGGATGATCCCGGCCAAAATGGTTACTATCACCATCTCAACATTTAAAAAGCCTGAAAGGCTGAGATCATAGCTCAGTGGTATGCTGCTGGAAAAAAAGTCCTCAATTACTCCTATATATTCATCTGAAAAACCTACGGCAGCAAGCATTAGATTTACTGTCTCTCTCAGCTTGGGATCCAAAAAAACAAGTATTGCGGTTTCAAAAACTACGAACGCAGATATAAAGGGCAATATTGGATATGATTTCTTCCTCTTTATCTGTTCCATCACTTTGCCTGTGAAATCTGGATTTTTCATGTTTTCATCTCCTTCGGAAACAATTTGCCCGAGAATTTCTACCGCATTAAGCTTCTCTCCACATTTTCCGCATATGGAAGCATGCTGTTCACACTCTTTCCTGTCCTTTTCATTGATCCATTCGTAGTCAGGAATAAGTTTTTCAAATTTTTCACAGTCCATATGCATTTTCCCGACTCCAGTCCTTGACATAGTTTTCCAGCAGTTTCTTCCTGGCCCTGTGAAGACCGGTCTTGACCGAACTTTCACTTATATTCAAAATTCTGGCGACTTCAGAACATGATTTCTCCGACAGATAAAAAAGAGCGCATATCTCGCGGATGGAAACCGGCAGCTTATGGACCATCATCCTGATTCTCTGGCTTTTTTCAGAAATGGATAATGCTTCAATAGGATTTGGGGAGCTGTCAGATATTCCTTCGATGATGTCCTTGCTCTCTTCCTCATTTTCAACAAACTTCATCTTCCTGTCCCTGAATAAATTCCTGGTGCAATTGACTGCTATTGCAAGGAGATAGGGAGAAAGAGGGCGCCTTGTATCAAATTGCTCTATATTCCTGTAGAATCGGACAAAAACTTCCTGTGTAACATCTGAAGCATCATGGGAATTCTGCATGATAGCATATGCACATCCATATATTTTGCTCTGATAACGCCGGACTATCTCAGAATATAGTTCTGTATCACCCTTAATGACCAAGCATATAATTTCCGAATCAGCTAATGTATTAATTTCTTCCATATGTGGTTTACTGCCCCTTTTGATATTATATATACGCAAACCGGACGAATAAAGTTACATGTCAAATTAAATTCGATAAAAGAAAGATCCTTGGAATTTTAACGATGGAAGCTATGGGGATTGCATCTAAACCCATCTGGAATTATATTATTTGTTCTTATTGTTTTAGACTGAATTCAAAATCCTTATCTTACAACGAGGTATATCATGGTTTCTGAAATTTTGAAGAAAATACAGGATCGCAAGGCAAAAATAGGAGTTGTCGGACTCGGTTATGTCGGGCTTCCTCTTACGAAGGAATTCATAAATGCAGGATTCAGGGTGCTTGGATTTGATGTGGACCTGGAAAAGATCAAGATGCTTAAGAAGTCCAAGTCATATATCAAACATATTGATCCTTCGATACTCAAAAAAATGAATTCGACAGGCCGTTTCGATGCAACAAATGACTTTTCGAGGAGTTCAGGATGCGATGCAATCATCATCTGCGTACCTACGCCATTGACGCATAATCGCGAGCCTGATATGAGCTATATCGTGTCCACGGCAGAATCTCTAGCACCTTATGTCAGGAAAGGGCAGCTTTTCTCTCTCGAATCGACCACATACCCAGGGACAACCACCGAAGTCCTCTGTCCCATCCTGGAGAAAAAAAGCAAATTGAAGGCCAATAGGGATTTCTATGTTGCATTTTCTCCGGAGCGTGAAGATCCCAACAACAAGGATTTCTCCACTTCTTCAATACCAAAAGTAGTAGGTGCAGACACCGTGGACAGCCTCAAAATCGCCAAGGCAATGTACGACACCATCATATGCAGGACCGTTCCAGTATCGTCAACGGCCACAGCAGAAGCCACAAAGCTTGTTGAAAATATCTTCCGTTCCGTGAACATAGCCATGGTGAATGAACTCAAGGTCATTTTCGACAAGATGGGCATTGACATATGGGAAGTTATTGAAGCTGCGAAAACAAAGCCTTTCGGATTCATGCCTTTTTACCCAGGACCCGGCCTCGGGGGACATTGTATTCCGATTGATCCTTTCTACTTGACATGGAAGGCCCGGGAATATAACTGTTCCACACGTTTCATTGAGCTTGCCGGTGAAATAAACACATTTATGCCCTATTATGTAATTCAGCGTACACTTGAGGAGATGAACTCACGTGGGATGGTAATGAAGGGAAGTAAAATCCTTCTCGTCGGCGTGGCATATAAGAAGAATGTCGACGATCTCAGGGAAAGTCCTTCTTTCATGTTATGGAAGCTTCTCGAGGAAAAGGGGGCAAAGGTCGAATATCATGATCCTTTCTGTCCACTCGTTCCGAGAACCCGCGAGTATCCTCAGTATAGCGGCAAAAAAAGTGTAAACCTCAAGGGCAAGAAATATGATGCCATATTGATAGCCACTGCCCATGATTGCGTAAATCACAAGGCCATTTCAAAACTCGCAAAACTTGTGATAGACACCAGGAATGCGGTACCCAAGGGCAGGAACGTCGTAAAAGCATAATAATGAAAAAAAATGCCATCATAGTCACTGGAAGCGCCGGATTCATCGGTTTCCATGTGAGTGAAAAACTTCTGACCGAAGGACATGTGGTTGTCGGCATAGATAATTTCAATAGTTATTATCATCCCTCAATCAAAGAGGCCAGATCTGAAATCCTCAGAAGAAACCCTAACTACGTTGAAAAACGTATTGATATTGCAAACCTTGAAGAACTCAAGAAGATCTTCTGCGAATATCGCACGGATGTTGTGTGCCATCTCGCCGCTCAGGCAGGAGTAAGATATTCTTTGACAAATCCCCATGCCTATGAACACAGCAATATGCTGGCATTCCTGAATATCCTTGAGATGGTCAGGCACAACAATATTTCCAGACTCGTATATGCTTCAAGCTCTAGTGTTTATGGTGGTAATACCAAGATACCTTTCTCCGAGTCGGATAGGGTGGACAATCCCATAAGCCTCTATGCGGCTTCTAAAAAGGCTAATGAACTGATGGCTCATTGCTATACACATCTTTATGGTTTCCAGACAATAGGACACAGGTTTTTTACAGTTTATGGCCCGTGGGGACGTCCGGACATGGCTATGTGGCTATTTGTTGAGGCAATCAAGACCGGCAAGAAAATCAAAGTCTTCAACTTCGGGAACATGAAACGTGACTTCACATACATTGATGACATCGTACATGGAGTCTGTTCCTCAATGTTTGCATCCAATCTGGACAAATGTGAGATTTTCAATCTAGGCAATCACCGCAGTGAAAAACTGATGGACATGATAGAAATTATTGAAAAACACATGGGGATAAAAGCTGAAAAAGAGATGCTCCCCATGCAGCCAGGAGATGTTCCGGAGAGTTTCGCCGATGTTGAGAAAGCCCATCAGAAGCTTGGATTTGATCCTAAAACCCCCATTATAAAAGGCATTCCCTTATTTATCGACTGGTATAACAAACATTCAGACTTGACAAATCTCGTAGCAAAAAGCAGATAACATCCGTGTCCCGCTCAAATATAATATTTTTGTGGATAGTAATCACACTTCTCACTTCCAGCGCTTCAATTCTTACGAAATACTGTAATATTTCTGCCGCAAGCATCGGATTCTGGCGAGTTTTCGGGGCTGCCATCCTAATACTTCCTTTTGCAATATGGATAAGCAAGAAGGAAAACAAGAACAAGTTTTTTACCAAAGGCACTCTTCTTGCGGGCTTCTTTCTAGGTGCCCATTTCACGACCTGGTGCTGGGGTATTCAAAACACAAGTATCGCCAACGCATGCCTTTTCATAGGACTCCAGCCTCTTATAACTCCATTCATAGCCCATTATATGATAGGGGAGCGTCTAAATAAATGGGAAATGTTAGCCGTGGTCTTGGCAGTTTTTGGCACTATATGGCTGACAATATTCCAGTTTAATGCAAATCGTTCTGATTTAGCAGGGATCGCAGTAACGTTTCTCTCAGCAATATTGTGTTCCACCTACTTTGTATTGAGTAGAAAATACCGTGCTGGACTCCATATTTTTGTATTCAGTACTGAAGTGTTTTTTGTAGCTGCATTTGTCCAGGCAATTGCCGCTTATTCAATCTATGGATCGATTCAAGTCGGAGATACTCGCAGTATAATCGCACTTGTTGGTCTTGTTCTTCTTCCAACTATAGGGGGTCATGCATTAGTCATGTATCTTTTGAAATATGCCAAACCTCAATTGATATCCTTCAGTGTTCCTACACAATTTGTTTTTGCAACTTTAATGGCAGTTCCTCTTTTCAAGGAAGTCCCTCAATTATGGTTCTATCCTGGAGCTGCTTTGGTAATTGCAGGGGTCATACTTGGAATCGCTAAGACTGAAGGTTAGATTATCAGGATGGTGACATATGAGAAATGATAAATTTTACACCAAAAAATATAATAAAGATCAAAACCATTTTCTCGAAAGCATATTTGTTCAGTCGAACGGCTACCTTGGCATCAGGGGATATCATGATGAAGGAATACCAAGTTATGAAGGAATCCCGGCAAATCCCTCCTCAGAGAAAATCAGCAGCAATCCTGAACAGTTCATTGCTGGATATTTCGATAAGTCTCCGGTCACTGGCAACTCCTTGGTCAATATCCCTACTCTTAAGCTTATATACATCATCTTGGATGGAGATAAACTTGATCTTTCGATTGGAAGAGTCTCTAATTATTTAAGAACTCTCGACATGTCATGTGCTGTGTCTGAAAGGTCATTTTGCTGGACCTCTCCTTCCGGAAAAAGTACTTCCATATCTTTCAATTCTTTCCTGAGCTATCCAAGGAAACATATATATTCGACAAGAATTTCAATAAAACCGTTGAACTGGTCGGGAAAAATTGAAATAATTGATACTTTTGATCCGGCAGGACTCACTCAGAACCAAACTCATTACAAAATCATTTCCCATGGAGACGTAGGAAATGGCCACTTTTGCAAAATTCTCACTAATACCAGCAAACTTGGCGCAGTTATGGCAACATCCTATGATATAAATTCCTCTTTAAAACCGGAATTTTTCAAGTCGGAACTAAATGGAAAGAAAGTAATCAAGAAAATAAAACTTGCTGCCTCAAAAGATAAATCATGCGAAATTCGCAGATATTTGTCTGTTTGCACTGATTTTGACAATGATGCAGGCAATTCCGATCTATCTAAAAGGACTTTTTCCCAGCTTTTTTCGGCAAAGAAGCTTGGCTGGAAAAATCTTCTATCTGAACAGAAAAAGGAATGGTCATGCTTATGGAAGAATGCGAATGTGAAAATAGATGGGGATCCTGAACGAAATTCAAAGCTGAAATTCTATCTTTTCCAGCTCCTCCAAGCTTATAGGCAAGGTGATTCAAGATTGAACATAGGTGCAAAATTCTTAAGCGGAGAACATTATTCAGGGCATTATTTCTGGGATACTGAAAATTTCGTTTTCCCCTTCTATCTGGCGACGATGCCTGAAACAGCCCAGAACCTTGTAGAATACCGCGTAAATGCCCTTCCCGGGGCATTGCGCAAGGCAAAGAAGAAGAAATTCAAAGGGGCTTTCTATCCATGGGAGGCTTCTCCTATCGACGATGACGAAAACTGCCCGGAATGGTGGCATGACAAGGAAATGTCGGAACCTGTATATATTCCATGTGGAAATATTGAAGTACATGTCAATTCTGCCGTTGCGAATGCCGCAATCCAATATATGAACGTATCTGGCAGGAAGCTTCCGGCAAGGATAAAGATCTGCCGGATGATTGTAGAGATTGCACGTTTCTGGGCATCCCGTGGCGAATCGGGAAAAGGAATCTACTCTATCAAAAATGTAATTGGCCCTGACGAATATCACGAATACGTCGACAATAACGCTTATACCAACCATTCGGCAAAGGAAAACATCCTTAAAGCACTTTCCATAGTATCTGACAGAATTACGGCAGAAAAATTAGGTGTCACAGAAAAGGAAATTGCTTTCTGGAAGAAAATCGTCTATTCAATTCAGTTATGCTATGACAAAAAAAGAAATATTCTTGCTCAAAATGACACATTTTTATCTCTTACTGAGATAGATTTTTCCAAATATGATCCTTCCAGACCTCTTTTCAGGCAGATCACCCCAGAGGAATTGTCCAAACTGCAGGTTGCGAAACAAGCTGATGTACTGGCACTATTCTCAGTTTATCCTTTTTTATATGACTATGCCCTTATGCAGAGATGCTGGAATTATTATGAGAAGAGGACTATCCATGATTCGAACCTGAGCGCCGGCACTCATGCAAACGTTGCAAATCTTCTTGGAAGAAAGAAGGATGCCCTGAAATATTTTGATAAGGTATTGAACCTCGACATAGGAAACGAATCATATAATGTGTATGAAGGCATCCACGCCGCCAATGCTGGAAATGCCTGGATATCTGTAATATCTGGATTTGCTGGAATAAGATGGGATACCGACAGGATATACTGTTCTCCGCAGATCCCAGACAAATGGAACTCTCTTTCTTTCAACATTTTCTACCGTGGGAGGAAGACAGGATGGAAGATATCAGGGAAATGCATTTCAATCACCTGTTCAAAAGGTCCTGCAATTGAAATGGTTGTAGAGGGGAAACTTGTAAAGATAGGAACAAATCCGGCAAGGATAAGCATTTCAAGAAAACCACTCGGCGTGGTGTTTGATCTTGACGGCGTACTTGTTGACAGTGCAATCTGCCATTATAACGCCTGGAAGGCGATAGCTGACGAATTAAAGATAAAATTTGATGACAAGAAGAACGATTTGCTAAGAGGGGTATCAAGAAGAGAATCCATGATGATCATGATTGAAGGGCAGATTGAACTTACTGAAAAGCAGATAGAACATTATATGCACAAGAAAAATGAACTTTATAAGGAACTTGTAGATGAGTCCGGTGAAAAATTGCTTCTTCCTGGTGTAAAATCATTTCTAAGCAGATTGAAGATTGCTGGGATCAGGCTTGCAGTGGCATCAAGCAGCAAAAACACACCCTCCCTTCTCAGGCAGGCAGGGCTCCATGAATTCTACTTTGATGCTGTTGCTGACGGAAATGACATAAAAAATAGTAAGCCTCATCCGGAAGTTTTCCTTCTTGCCGCCAAAAAAATGGGTATCAATCCTCGCAATTGCATAGCCGTAGAGGATGCTCCGGCAGGAATTGAGGCTGGCAAAAGAGCAGGAATGATGACATTCGGGATAGGACATGCCGAGCTCGGGAAATGTGACTTTCTCAGGGAATCGATAGAAAAAACAGATCCTAAGATAATATTTGAATATCTTTCGAATTTAAAATAAACCCATTATTTTTTCGAACTGAAGATTATCTTCTTCTTCCACTTGTTTGATTTCATGTATTTTGTATATATGGAAAGATTGCCATAGTTGTCCAAAAGTACATATCTGCTGTTGTCCTTCAAATATGCTGCAAAGAGAGCTGTCCCCTGTGTCCGTGGATTTATTTTCGCTGGCACGAAATGTCCCTTATCGCTCAAATCCGGCACTTCTGCAAGCCATATTTCGTTATTAAGATATTTTTCGAATATCAAAGCTTTTTCATCTCCATTATATGACAATGCATGCCCTGAAATATCACAGAACTGCTTCTTCTGGCCGTCTTTGAAAAGAAAACCGGGCTTGTTGTATGCAGATACTGCAATACTGTCATTTTTGCCTGCAAATATGGCATTTTCAGGTGCATAGCTGGCATCAAAGCTGATCTTGCTGATCAGATCCATGCCTGAACATTCGAATATTTCCAAGTATTTCTCTCCAGCCAAGACGACACGCTCCTTGTCAGGGGAAAGTGCAAACACACCCTGCATGTTCAAACTCTTTATCTTTTTTGCGGACTTGGAAAGATTGGCAGAGTCAAAACAATATATGTAATTCTCATCAGCACCCTTCACCAGAATATAATTTTCATTTGCAACAATATCGGAGACATCCGCCTTAATTTCTCTGGATGCTGATTGAACATCACCCTTTTCAATTCCAACCAGGAGAAGTTCATATGGTTTTTTTATAGAACTTTGCTTTTCAGACCATAACGCAATTTTGCTTCCATTAGGCAAAAAGCTTAACTTAGTAATCTTATTCTCCTCATACTCATGAATTTTAAGAATTTGCCAGTTATAGGTATTGAAAAGCACTATCCTGCTTCCATTCGGTCCATTGTCAGTACCAGTCGTTTCGATAATGGCAAGGACGCTTGAATCAGGGGAAACTGCTATTCCAGGAAGTTTGATCCCCCCTACTCCTTCAAAATACCATTTCGGAGTCCACATTATCTTCTCATTTTTATTTGTCAGCCTTGCTGCAATACAGTTTTCAGGAACTTTTATTTCCTTGTCACCATCTTCTCCATCTTCAGGATCCAACTTTTCAACGGAGACATTAGATGCGTCGTCTGAAACTTCAGGTTTTTTAACGTCGCTTTTCCAATCTTTGAGTTGGAAAACCGGTTTTTGGAACTTTGGATCCTCTTCCTTCTTTTTTGTATTGTCCAGTTTTGAAATATCAGATTTTCCATCAGATGAACCTTTATCCGATGTCTTGTTACCGGTTTTGCCATCTGCTCCAATATTATCCTTTGACGAACTCTTTGAATCACTTTTCTTTCCGCAGCCGGCAGCAATTGCCAAGATGATTGCTATCAATAATAGATTTCTGATCATGTGTTTTCCTTAATTCTTATTATAGAATAATTGATTTATCGGCTTATATTAACACAACAAATAATATTAATCAAAATTTCATCCGCCATGAAGAACGACAAAAAGGCAAAAGAACCGGAAAATCTTCCATTTGAAAAGGCTCTTGAACGGCTTGAAACCATAATTGATAAAATGGAAAGCGGTAATCTACAGCTCGATGAAATGGTCAAATATTTTGAAGAAGGAACTGCACTTTCCTCACTCTGTGAAAAAAAACTTAAAGAACTTGAAAAGAAAATTGAAGTTCTCGTCAAGGATGGACATGAGGGTAAATGGAAGGAATTCAAATCCGATGACAAGAAAAGTAATGATGAAGATTCAGACATAGGATCCAATAGAGCAAAAGATTCCCTATTATAACTACTTGATATTCAGATACATGATATATATATCCTAATTATTTTTCTTTTTTAGTTTGTTTTATATTAATATAATGGTATTATAGTACCATTATACTAAAATAGGAGTTTATATGAGCAACATATTGAGAATAACTGAAGCATCCTCTCTTGCCCTACATTCCTCTGTCATCATTGCAAGGGAAAAGGGGAGAATGGTATCTGCAAAGGAAATTTCAAAGGAGTTGAACGTATCATGCGATCACTTGTCAAAAGTCCTGCAGCGGCTTGCAAAATCAGGTGTTGTCAAATCACTGAGGGGGCCTGATGGTGGATTTTCCCTCTCTAAAAATCCTTCTGAAATCAAGCTTATGGAGATTTATGAATCCATAGAAGGACGTTTCAACTATCAGAACTGCCTGCTTGGCAAAAATGTCTGCATGGCAAGTAAATGTGTACTCGGAAATCTAAGCGAAAAGATAAACAAGGAAGTTTCTGATTATTTTCTCAATACAACTGTAGCAGATCTCCTGTAAAACTTGAAAAGGGGAAATTCTATCATGAAAAGAAAAATTATCAAAATAGATGAAAGCAAATGCAACGGATGTGGACTATGCGTTAGCGCATGTGCTGAAAGCGCCATACAGCTTGTCAACGGCAAGGCAAAGCTTGTCAGTGACATCTACTGCGATGGGCTGGGGGCCTGTCTCGGTGAATGTCCCCAGGGGGCAATAGACATAGAGGAAAGGGAAGCATCTTCATTTGACGAGGAAGCTGTTAAAAAACATCTTTCAAAGACAAGTTCAAAACCAATATCTTCCCATCAGCATATAGGATGTCCTGGCATGGCCGCAATTTCTTTTACAAAGAAACCATCAAATTCTGAATCAGTAAAAATAGACTCAGAACTTACCCAGTGGCCCCTGCAGCTGCATCTTGTGCCGCCGGTGGCTCCATATTGGGATGGAGCAGATCTTCTTATTTCAGCCGATTGCGTTCCTTTTGCATATGCAAATTTCCATTCAGAATTGCTTAAAGGTAGAAAACTTATCATAGCCTGTCCGAAACTTGATAATACAGAACCGTATCTTGAAAAACTGACTTCAATCATTAAAGACAATAATATCAAAAGTGTGACAGCTGTAAGGATGGAGGTCCCATGTTGCGGAGGAATCACAATGATAGCCCAGAGGGCAGTTCAGGAATCAGGAAAAAATATCCCTTTTAAGACAATTGTAATAAGCATACATGGAGAAGTTTTAGATAAATAATTGAAATAAGGAGTTAGATGGAATGAAAAACACAAGAAAACTGCTTGAAACCTCTAAATCATTTGAATTAAAAGAGCTTATCAGCTATGCCAAAAATTCAATAGTAAGCCGGACTGTTGCCGAAAGAAAAACCGGTACATTGACGGTGTTCGCATTCGATAAGGATCAAGGACTTAGCGAACATTCAGCTCCATTTGACGCCATTGTGCAGGTAATTGACGGAACGGGTGAATTTATCATAGGCGGAAAGCCATTAAAGGCATCAAGCGGACAGATTCTGATAATGCCGGCGAAAGTTCCCCATGCAGTCAAGGCGGTCAAGAAATTCAAGATGCTTTTGACCATGATAAGGAGCGAGAATATTTGAACGCATGAGCATAAGGAATTCCATTTCAGATTCCATGAAAGCATATTTTGGTACTGATCTGAGACGGATCAATCATGCCCTTAAAGTGCTGGAATATTCCGAGGAAATTCTAAAAAAGGAAAAAGCTGATAGGGATATTGTCATAGCGGCCGCGATTCTCCATGACATTGGAATTCCGAATGCGGAGAAGAAATACAATTCGGCGTCAGGCAAGTACCAGGAAATTGAAGGACCTCCGGTTGCGAGGAGGATCATGGATCAGCTCGAAATCCAATCGAAAGTTTCGGATCATGTATGCAGGATAATTGCCAACCATCACAGTGGCAAAAATATAGATACACCTGAATTCAGGATAATATGGGATGCGGATCTTCTGGTCAACATCCCGGAGGAGATGGATCTGAGTGACAAGAATTCCATCAAAGCTTTTGTAGACAATGTATTTAGGACAAAAACCGGCAAGAATATTGCAAGAAACAGTTTTAACTAAACCAAAAGAGGAGGCGATTATGTTCTGCTACCAGTGCGAACAGACGGCAAAGGGAACGGGATGCAACATGGCGATGGGCGTATGCGGCAAGGATTCACAGACTTCAGATCTGCAGGATCTGCTGGTGTATCTGTCCGAGGGAATCTCCCAGTACGCGCAAAGGGCTGTGGATCTCGGGAAGACCGACAAGGAAATTGATCTCTATGTGATAGAGGCCCTTTTCACGACCGTCACAAACGTTAATTTCGATCCTGCCAGCATATCAGGTCTGATAAACAAGGGCATCTCCATTCGCGAAAAGGCGAAGAAACTCTATGAGAATGCCTGCAAGGCGCAGGGGAAATCCCCTGAGACTATAAACGGTCCTGCCTCCTTCAATTTTGCCACTTCACAGGATGAAATGGTCAAGCAGGCGGCTACGGTAGGCGTTCAGGAGAACCAGAAGAAGAACGGCAATGATGTCACAGGACTCCAGTATCTTCTCATTCTGGGGCTGAAGGGCATGGCGGCATATGCAGATCATGCCCAGATCCTCGGAAAGGAAGATCCTGCAGTATATGCCTTCTTCCACAAGGCTCTCAGCTATCTGGCCGACAATCCGACCGACATCGGGGCGCTTACGGGAATGAATCTGGAATGCGGCAAGGTCAATCTCAGGGTGATGGAACTCCTCGACCAGGCCAATACCGGAACTTATGGACATCCTGTGCCTACAAATGTCAGGATCACTCCTGTCAAAGGCAAGGCGATACTTGTTTCCGGACATGATCTGAAGGATCTCGACGCCCTTCTCAAACAGACGGAAGGCAAGGGGATTAACATCTATACCCATGGTGAAATGCTTCCCTGCCACGGATATCCCGAACTCAAGAAATACAAGCATCTTGTCGGAAACTATGGTGGTGCATGGCAGGACCAGAAGAAGGAGTTCAATGAATTCCCAGGCTCGATCCTTATGACCACCAACTGCATACAGAAGCCTGCTGAAACCTACATCAAGAGGATATTCACTACAGGACTCGTAGCATTCCCTGGAGTCACGCATGTGACGAACAAGGACTTCGGTCCTGTCATCAAGGCTGCCCTTGATGCTGAGGGATTCAAGGCAGATGAGCCTGTGAAGACCATCATGGTCGGATTCGGACACAATGCCGTCATGGGCGTAGCCGGAGCCGTCATTGATGCCGTCAAATCAGGCGCGGTGAAGCATTTCTTTCTCATCGGAGGCTGCGACGGCGCAAAGCCGGGAAGAAATTATTACACTGATCTTGCGATCCAGGTTCCGAAAGACTGCGTAATCCTGACACTTGCCTGCGGCAAATACCGTTTCAACAAGCTTGAGTTCGGTGCCATCGGCGGAATTCCGAGGCTTCTCGATGTTGGACAGTGCAATGATGCATATTCCGCGATCCAGATCGCGATAGCTCTTGCCGGTGCATTCAAATGCGGGGTGAACGAGCTGCCCCTCTCCATGATCCTGTCATGGTACGAGCAGAAGGCGGTAGTGATTCTCCTGACGCTTCTCAGCCTGGGGATCAAGGATATCAGGCTCGGACCCAGCCTGCCTGCCTTCGTGACGCCTGCGGTGCTGGACGTGCTGGTGAAGAACTTCAACATCATGCCGGTAACGACGCCGGAAGCCGATCTCAAGGCGATATTGAAGAAGTAACTGAAAAATCCACGCTGGATGGCTGGATGAATGGATTATTGGATGAATGTTTAAAATATACATTATTTTGAATATTAAACCTTCAATTTTCCTTCAACCGGCCATCCGGCAATCGGATCTGAATATTTGACACCTCATCCCGATTAATTCTTCAGATCATGCTAGATGTTCAATGAAAATGGAAGTGGAAAATTGGAAAATAAGAATAAGGATCAAAAAATTCTGACGATTTCCGATGAAGAGCTTAGAGATGCTTTAAGGGAAATGGGGACATATATTGACATCAGTGAAACCGATCTTGAGAATATCTTTAAAATCGTTTTCACGCATCTTCATAAAAAGCTCAGGATATCGCACGGGGCAAACATACCTAAAAGCCCTCCCAGAGTGAGTGCAAGAGAGATTGCTCTTTCCGGATTTGGATCAATTGCAGGTATCGGAATTTGCGCCTTCCTTTCATCATATTTCTTTGAACCTATCGGGTTCACATTGCTTATAGGTTCATTTGGGGCATCTGCAGTTCTTGTCTATGCAGCCGTTAAAAGCCCTTTAGCTCAGCCGCGAAATCTTATTGGGGGCCATATAGTTTCAGCTCTTGTCGGGGTTGCCTGCTATCAGATATTCAGTTCAACCATATGGATTGCATCCGCCATGGCCGTGTCGCTTGCGATAATTGCAATGCTTGTCACCAAGACTCTTCATCCTCCCGGCGGCGCCACGGCACTTATAGCCGTTACCGGGGGCGCAGGGATCAATAAGCTTGGATTTCTTTACGTTTTGTTTCCAGTTGCTGCCGGAGCCGTTATTCTTCTCCTTGTGGCTTTGGCTGTCAATAAGATTTCTGCAGACAGACAATATCCTGAATACTGGTTCTGATAGGAAAGGAATTACATGAATAAAAAACAAAATCTTGTCGTAATCGGATGCGGGATGGCCTCCGGAAAATTCATTGAGGAACTTATAAACCGTGACCGTGATAGTTTCGACATCACCGTCATCGGTGATGAGGAACATGGCAATTATAACAGGATCAAGCTTGTCAATATGCTTTATTCCGATTCGGTGGACGACGTCTTCATCCAGAGCCCTGAATATTTCAAGGACAACCATGTAAACGCAATACTTGGCGCGAAGGTCGTGTCCATTGACCGTGAGAATAAGATAATATCGCTTGAAAACAATTCCTTAATCCCTTATGACAAGCTCGTTATCGCAACCGGTTCAAATCCATTCATCCCGAAAGTTGACGGGACCGATCTTCCAGGAGTAATGACCATCCGCACCATGGATGACGTTGAAAAGGCGAAACTTTATCTTAAGGACAGGACGGAAGTGCTTGTTGTCGGCGGAGGTCTGCTTGGCCTTGAACTTGCCCTTGGCCTGAAGAAGATGGGAAAGCATATCATGATAGCCCATCTCGTCGATTCGATTATGGAATTCCAGCTTTGCAAGGATGCCGCGTCCTACTTGCAGAGGAAGATGGAGGAGAAAGGTCTCCAGTTTTTCTTGGAAAATCCCGTTGCCGAGCTGGTTGGCGACGAAACTGGCGTAAAAAAGGCCGTATTGAAAAACGGCATTGAGATCCCTGTAGATGCCGTGTTCTTCAACTGCGGCATAATGGTTGATGACATGTTGAAAACATCCGACAATGACATTTATGCGATAGGAGAATGCTGCGAACATCGCGGACGCATTTACGGACTTGTCGCTCCCGTATGGGACCAGTCTCGTTTCCTGGCCTCAATCCTCCTTGGAGATGATGTTTTCTATGCGGGCTCGGAAATACCTCCAACTAGGCTCAAAAGCGATTTCCCTGTCATAACAATGGGCAAGTTCAATGAACACATAGGGGATGAAGTCTCCATTTTTGAAGACAAGAATTCCCTTATCTACAAGAAACTTATCATCCGTGACAATAAAATCATCGGCGCAAACCTTATTGGCGAAGATCTCAACGCCGACGGCATATCCCTATCATATACCGCAAAGCTAAATATTCCTTCCAGGAGGGCTGATATTCTGTTTCCCGGAGCATCTTCAGCCGAAACAATCATGGATGCTAGCTCTTGGCCCGATGATGCGCCAATCTGCGACTGTAACGGTGTCAACGCCGGAAAAATACGGAAATCAATAAAGAACGGTTCAGACACGGTTTCCAAGGTAATGGGTGCGACACGTGCAGGTACAGGATGCGGAAACTGCAAGAACAAGCTCAGGGCTCTTCTTATATCGGAAACAGGAGAACTGAAAGAAGATCCAGCTGACAAATACTATGTTCCTGGAGTGTTTTTTACCCGTGAAGAATTGAATGAATATATTTTGACAAACGGATATCGTTCCGTTTCCTCCATCCTGAGTTCCCTGGAAGGTAAGTCCGTTGACGACCCCAAAACACGCATGGGTTTGGATTATCTTCTAAACTTCATATGGAAAGGCGTTTATGACATTGAATATGATTCCAAGTCCGCAAACGACCGCTATCACGGAAATATCCAGAAGGACGGGACATTCAGCATCATACCGCGAATACATGGCGGCGTTGCAGATCCTGACTCCCTGTCAAGGATTGCGAAAGTCGCAAAGGAATACGCTCTCACTGTGAAGATTACAGGTGCCGACAGGATAGGCCTGTATTCGGTAAAAAAAGAGGATCTTGACGATATTTGGAAGAAACTGGACTGCGAATGCGGTTATGCATACGCAAAAACATTCCGTGCCGCAAAATCATGTGTCGGAACTGAATTCTGCAGATTTGGATTAGGCGACTCCATGACTCTCGGTAGGAAAATGTGCGACCGTTATCACGGAATGACAGGTCCTGCCAAGTTCAAGATGGGCATATCCGGCTGCCCCCGCAACTGCGCTGAAGCAACGATAAAGGATTTCGGGGTAGTTGCCGTCGAAGGGGGTTGGGATATTTCAATAGGGGGAAATGGCGGCGCACAAGTCATGGTAGCAAAGAAAATAGCCCGTGTAAAGATCCATGAGGAAGTGATGAAGATAGCCGACCGCTTCTATGAATATTACCGTCTCCATGGAAAATATCTGGAAAGGACTTCCCATTTTGTCGAAAGGATTGGTACTGAGAAAATTGCCGACGCAATCCTCTATGACACACCTGATAAATTGAAGAAACTGGAAGACAATTTTGCGCTTGCGCTTGCAAGCATACGAAATCCATGGAAAAAGCATCGCGAACTGCTGAATGAGGAGGAGACAGATGAGAATGCAGCCTCAAAGGATGATTGGTTCACGGTTTCCGTGCTGAACGATCTTTCTCCTGGCGAATCACGGCTTGTCAAAACTTCGAAGGGTGAGTTTGCCGTGTTCCATACCCGTGACGGGAAATGGATTGTAACCGATCCTCTCTGCCCCCATGAAAAAGGACCAATTGTTGACAGTATTTACGGGGGTGGAAGGCTGCATTGCCCGATACACAACTATTCATTCGACATTAAAACCGGCAAATCAAATTCAGAAGACGTAGGTAGCCTGAAAATCTATGAAACCAAGATCGATGGCGATAATCTGAAGATAAGGATGGACTAGATACTCTCGGCGGAAGGACTTCCGCACGAGATTATCTGTCAAAGATTGCGTAGCACGAATATCGCACCCGATGTTAAGGGGAAATATTGCAGAAGATCTCTTCGAACATCCTGTAGTGTGTTTCGTCCATGCCCAGTCTGCGGTATGTCTCCTGCGCTTGCTGATAGGAATTTTGATTTCATGATGGCGGCAAGGTAGTCTGGAATCTCAGATGAATCAAGACATTCAGGTTGGCTTCACCTCTTTTCCTCACCCACAACCGCCTTAATGTTCTTCACAGTCACTTGTTTAGCCCTCATGCCCCGGCTCTTGTTCGAATACCATCCATAGTACCGTACTGTGTACTCGCCTGCATTCGGAATAACATTTTTCAGAATGAAACTACCTTGTCCGACTCCTTTACGATTGCGTAGAGATCTTTCATCGTTGAAAGAGGGCAAAGTTCTGTTCCTTCAGAATGGCGCAATTTCAAGCATGTGCCGCATGCAAGAATCTTGCCGCCATTGTCCACAAAAGCCTGCATCTGCTCAGTGACCTTGAACTGTTCTGTGTCCAATTTTTCGCACTCTACTCCCTTTGCCAATAGAAATACTTTGGCCTGGTCCCCCTGTTTCAGTGAAAAAACACCAAACCGGAAGCCGTTCCAGACTGTCTCTGAATCTGTCGAGTAAATCACAATTCCCATCTTCATTGTCTTTTCCCTTTCCTTGCTACGATTCCGTAGTGATAAGGTGGCAGTTTGATATGCCTCCTTGAAATGATGAATCCTGCTGATTCAGCCCAGTGCGCGCATTGTTCCGGCCTGGGGCGGATGTTCATCGGCGGACCTCTTGGTGTTTCGGGATCATAGTTCCAATGCATAATGCCGGCGGTACCACCATCATGCAGTATCCTGAACGCCTCAGAAAGAAGACCGACTGGATCTTCTGCATGAAGAATGTTGAAGAGCATTGCGTAATCTACGGATGCATCAGGCAGTCCAGTGCCATCCGCCATGAAATCGCGCAGATACAGCCGCACATTTCCAAGATCCTGCAGTTCGACAAACCGCTGGCTCGCTTCAATCATGTCTGGTTCCACATCAAATCCGTGGAGTGTTCCTTGGATCCGCTTCGCAGCCGGTATGGTAAACGTCCCGTAGCCACATCCGAAATCTACGGCATCATGCATTTTACCGGTCAGTCCAAGCTTTTTGAGAATGACATCGGGACTGAAGAATGATTTCCACAATCCCTCTTCCGGCATATCGCTTTCCCGGACTTTCATCTTCCATCCCTCCACGCATGTGCAACTTTGGATATTAGATCAATGAAGTCCTCATTGCCGTTATCCTTTCCTTTTTCAAAATCATTCTCAATCGTTCCCATCTGGTTGGTGATGCGCGCAAAACAAATAACTGGATTGGCAGTCGCCTCCGCATAGGCATAGAGAGCTGCCGCTTCCATTTCGACTGCCAGAAGATTTTGATCACGAGCGAATGAAAAAGCCTCCTCCGTCTCGCGGAAGGGAGCATCTGTAGTCCACACGCCGCCCTGCACAATGGAAGTAGAATCTGTCATTATGAGCTTTGCAATATTCAAAACCTCGCCGCGAATCATTGAATACGGGGAGGGAGGCATATAGTGATAGCTCGTCCCCTCATCGCGGAGCGCCCTATCAATGAGAACAAAACAAGGCGGTCTGCAGGATGGGACGACCTGTCCTGAGGAAGTTACGCTCATCAGGATACGGCAGCCAGATGCAAACATCTCCTCAGCTACAAGCACTGCAAATGATGCCCCGACGGCGCAACCGAGGACTCCGACAGTCATATCCTGCAATTCAAGGTTGAAGAGTTCCGTGTGATAGCAGGCCCAGTTCTGATTGCACTTTGCGCCTGAGCTTTTGAGGCGGCGGGAAAGATCCCCGTCCGGATCAAGGACGCAGAATTCAGGTATGCTGCCGGAAGACATGGACTTTTGACGCTGCGCTTCCCTCAGAAGGCTGGCCGGAGTGAAAATAGAAGGCATGTCATGCCGTTTATGTTCAATAATAGGTATCATATCATTCTCCTTCTTCATCTCCATATGCGACCTTGAACCCGCGAATCCGCCAATCAAGCACACTGGATTCAAGACGGAGTGCACGGTATCCTTCCTTACGCAATAGTTCGACTGCCTTAATGGCAAGAACACAGTAAGGCCCCCTGCAATATGCGACAATCTCCTGGTTACGGGGAAGAGTTTTTAATCTCTTCCTGAGCTCTGTCAAGGGCACGGAAACGGCTCCAGGAATGTGTCCCGCCCTGAATTCTTCAGCAGGCCGAACATCTAGAACAGTCACCAATCCGTCCCGGACACGTTGCAACAGGATCTCGGAGCCAACCTTATCCATGCCGGGGCGGTTTGAAAAAAACTCCTTCGTCACCCTTTCGATATCGGAAAGGCGGTTCTCCGCCAGCAGACGCATGTTGCGGAGGAATACATTTACTTTTTCATCAGAAATCCGGTATGTGACAAAAAGTCCGCGTTTTTCAGTATCAACCAGACGCGCTGCATGCAGAGCACGCAGATGCCGGGATGTATTTGCAACGGTCAGAGCAGTTTCATCGGCCAGTACCTCAACGGTGCGCGGCCCCTGGGCCAGCACGTCCAGAAGCTCCAGCCGCTTTGGACTGGAGACTGCCTTGCCGATGCGGGACAAATGCTCGAATATTGCGCTTTTGAATTGTCTATCGTTCATTGACACTCTTATTCAATTATTCAATAGAATAGTATATTATGATAAAATGTCAACTCCTGTTTTGCGGAGTTTCACATTGGATCCAATTGGCACAGCGCAAGATTAAGGGCGAAGTGTTGAAACAATACACGATGTCTCCTGCTAATAGGAATTTTGATTTCATGATGAGGGTAAGATAGTGGGCTTATGCGGTCGTTGCAATTTATCTTATTGATTACAAGCATATTATGTCATATTAAATGTAGTTTATTCGTTACATGTTAATTATCAATATTACAAATTGCAACGACCACTATAAGGCACGCCGCTATAAGCGACTTTATTTTTTTATCAGTTCAAAATTGTTTTTAAAAACCTTCACAGCCGGATTCTCATCCGCGGCTATCTTCGAAGAAGGATCCATTCGCCAACCGGAAATCTGTGCGATGATAACTGCATCCCCTCTTTGCGCCATGTCCATTAGAATGGAGTCTTCAAAGACGGTTCCGAGAAAAATAAATTTTCCGCCTCTATCTGTAAAGTTTTCCAGTTCTTCGGGGATTTTACTGATATCGGTCTCAATTTCATTAGAGATTACAACCTTAGTCGTGCTCGCTGGAAAACGCTCCAATGCCTTTACTATGGATGGCCCAATGTCAACATCCGTGCAGTCATAAATTCCCTCCCTGATAGGTAGAAATTCATTTATCACCGAAATTTTTCCAGAAAGCCTGTCTGCTCTGGCCGACAATCCGACCGACATCGGGGCGCTTACGGGAATGAACCTGGAATGCGGCAAGGTCAATCTCAGGGTGATGGAACTTCTCGACCAGGCAAATACCGGGACCTACGGACATCCGGTACCTACGAAGGTGAGAATCACTCCGGTCAAGGGCAAGGCTATACTTGTTTCCGGACATGATGAAGGATCTCGATGCCCTTCTCAAGCAGACTGAAGGCAAGGGGATAAACATCTATACCCATGGCGAAATGCTTCCATGCCATGGATATCCAGAGCTCAAGAAATATAAGCACCTTGTAGGGAACTACGGCGGTGCTTGGCAGGATCAGAAGAAGGAATTTGATGCGTTTCCTGGCTCCATCCTCATGACAACCAACTGCATACAGAAACCTGCAGAAGGATACATCAAAAGGATATTTACGACAGGTCTTGTGGCGTTCCCCGGGGTCACTCATGTTACGAACAAGGATTTCGGTCCGGTGATCAAGGCTGCCCTCGATGCTGAAGGATTCAAGGCGGACGAACCTGAAAAGACCATCATGGTCGGATTCGGACACAACGCCGTAATGAATGTTGCCGGCGCCGTAATTGATGCGGTGAAGTCCGGTGCTGTGAAGCATTTCTTCCTCATAGGCGGATGCGATGGAGCCAAGCCCGGAAGAAATTATTACACCGATTTCGCCCAAAAAGTTCCACAGAACTGCGTCATACTCACGCTTGCATGCGGAAAATACCGCTTCAACAAGCTTGATTTCGGCGCCATCGGTGGAATTCCCAGACTTCTCGATGTCGGACAGTGCAACGACGCCTATTCAGCGATACAAATCGCGATAGCCCTGTCGAAGGCGTTCAACTGCGAAGTGAACGATCTGCCCCTTTCGATGATTCTGTCCTGGTATGAGCAGAAAGCGGTAGTGATCCTGCTGACCCTCCTCAGCCTTGGAATCAAGAACATCAGGCTTGGACCGAGCCTGCCGGCCTTCGTAACACCTGCAGTTCTGAACGTCCTGGTACAGAACTTTAACATCATGCCGGTGACAACTCCAGAAGCCGACCTGAAGGCTATTTTAAAGTAAAATTCATGTAAAAACGATAAAAGGCAGGCCGAAAAGCCTGCCTTTTATTTTACCATGAAATTCAGATAACTTTCTCCATTCTATAGTCATCCATGACGAAACCGTTGCCAATATCCTGTATAACGGTTCCTCTTTTGACAAAACCCATTTTCTCATAGGCTTTTACCGAACTCAGGTTATTCTTGTTCACGGTAAGGATAATCTTGCCAAGTTTCCTTTTCCTTGCGATTTTCACAGTGAAATCCACGGCTTTTTTCCCGAGTCCTCTGCCGCGCATGGATGCCATGATGTAGATTTTGCTCAAGAAAAGTTCATCTTTCCTCTGTTCTACTGCCATATAACCAATTTCCTTGCCTTCATCAAGAATCAAGAAATATTCCATATCCTTGTCTATCTGGGAGGAAATGGCGGCGGCCGACTGGAACTTGTCCAGCATGTAGGAGATTTGGGATTTGCCGATGATAGGAGTATAATGCTCTATCCAGATGTCTTTGGCGAGCTTTTCAACTGTTTCAATCTGATTCTTATCTTTTACTTTTATGAACATGCTATCAAGGTAAGGTCTGAGTAAAATTATCTACGGCGACGTCCACCACCGCCGCGTCTTTTTCCGCCCCAGGATCCGCACATTGGTCCTTTATGGACTCGTGGGCTGGATCCCCCTGCCCCTTGGGCGAATTTTCGTCCTGACGGTATGTCATATTTGCTGTATTCAAAACCTTCAAGACGCTTTTTTTCAACCGCTGTGCCCAGGCGGCGCTCTATATCGCGGACTTCCGATTCGTCATCTGCAGAAATGAATGTTATCGCATCACCGGACCGCTCAGCACGCCCAGTCCTTCCGATACGATGTATATAGTTTATTGCCGTATCAGGAATATCGTAATTGATTACATGGGAGATAGTTTCAATGTCAAGCCCTCTTGCAGCTATGTCGGTAGCCACCATTATCTTAAGTCTTCCTGAACGGAATCCGTCAAGCTCCCTTTTACGCTCGTTCTGAGACCTGTCAGCATGCAATATGCCTGTTACATATCCGGCTTTTGTAAGGTGTTCCATGACACGGTCCGCCCTGCGTTTTGTTCGGGTGAAAATCAATATTGACTTATGGTCATTGATTTTCTTCAGCAAAGCGAGCAAAAGATCTGTTTTCTGACTCTCCGGCACTGGATAGAAACAATGGTCTACAGTTTCCGCAGGAGCTTCAGTGCTGACACTTATACGTTTAGGATTGCGAAGGTTGTGATTTATCAAATCAAGCAGTTCTGGTGCGAATGTTGCAGAAAACAGCATTGTCTGGCGTTCATGTGGAAGGGCAGCCAATATTCTCTTTATGTCAGGGAGAAATCCCATGTCGAGCATCCTGTCAGCCTCATCAAGGACAGCGATTTCAATTTTCTTCAGGTTGGCATTCCCCTGCCCCATATGATCTAGTATGCGTCCAGGGCAGCATACGATAATTTCAGTTCCATCAGTCAACGCCTGTTTTTGTGAATGGAATCCTACTCCTCCATAAACTACTGCTGAACGGATATTGGTATGACGGGCAAAAGTCTTTATCACTTCTCGATTTTGCTCTGCGAGTTCCCTGGTTGGAGCAACTATCAGCACTCTCGTATGTTTTCCGTGTGCTGGAGTATTCAGCAGATGATTTAGTATTGGCAACACAAAAGCAGCGGTTTTTCCAGTGCCAGTAGCGGCGGTCCCTATGACGTCTGAACCTTCCATGCATATCGGAATTGCCTGCTTCTGAATAGCAGTAGGAATCGTATAATTGGCTTCCTGAATTGATCTCATCAAGCGCGGATCCAGTTTGAAATTAGTAAAACCCATATTCCCTTTTCTGTTTTCTTTGTAGGCATCGGCAGACATCGGTTTTATTGGCAAGATCAACGCTGTCATGTCTAATATTTATATTCACTTCATAATAAAGTGCTTATCTTCTCTAAATATATCATGAGGAACCGAAATCTCAAGCTGGAGCAATATTTTATAGCTTCAAATGAAAAGTTAATTATGCTTCCTGGAGAACTTTGAGAGAAACTGATTCCACCATGTCCTTGACCTTTTCCCTGTATGCGCCCATATGGGGTGCCTTAAGATGGGCTTTAAGAGCGTCAAGACTTTCCCACTTTTCGATTATGGTGACAATACTACTGTCTTTACTCTGTACAGGTATTCCCGAATCAATATCAATTGCCGGCATATACTCAATACATCCTTTTTCTCTCCTGACTTCCTCCACATTCGCCTTGAAAATAGCTATGAATTCAGGTACATGCCCGGACTTGACTTTTATTGAGGCTATCACACTTATCATTTTATATATCCTTAAAAATTATGGCAGACAAGTCCGTCTCGGAGTTTTGGCTCAAACCATGTGGATTTAGGGGGCATTATTTCACCTGCATCTGCTATGTCCATCATCTGTTTGACAGTTGTCGGGTACATGGAGAATGCAACTTTTGCCTTGTCTTCCTTCAACAGTTTCTCAAGTTCTCCGGTCCCTCTTATTCCACCTACAAAATCAATCCTTTTGCTGGTTCTCGGATCTTCTATCCCAAGAATCGGATTCAGTATATAATTCTGAAGCACACTCACATCGAGGCAGTCTATGACATTGAACTTGGATGTGTCGAAAAGGGGCTTGAGATTATACCAATTACCTTCAAGAAGCATGCAGAATTCACCCTGTTTGTCAGGGGAGGGGGATTTTGATGGTGAAACCGCGAATTTCGCAGAAACCTTTTTCATGAATTCATCCGAAGACAATCCATTCAGGTCTTTAGCCACACGGTTATATGGAAGAATTCTCAGCTGAGAAGATGGAAAAATAACTGCAAGGAAATAATTATAATCCTCTTTTCCAGTATGATTCGGATTTTCATTCTTGCACCTTGCTCCTACCCTGGCTGCTGATGCCGCCCTGTGGTGTCCATCAGCAATATAAAGAAATGGAATTTTATCAAATAATTCCGATAATTTTCCGCTTTGTTCATCAGACAATCTCCAAAGTTTATGAGAAATTCCATCCGAAGCCGTAAAATTAAATAATGGACCCACCGTCATGGCACTCGTCACTATCCCGTCAATATTTGCAACATCTTTATAAGTAAGGAATACCGGACCAGAATGAGATCTCGTCAAATATATGTGTTTCGTCCGGTCATCTTCCTTGTCTTTTCGTGTTTTTTCATGCTTCTTTATTATATTTCCATCATAATCTTCGACAGAAACAGCAGCAACTATACCAGTTTGGACATGCTCTCCCATTTTAAGGGAATATATATAAAGATGCTTTTGCTTATCGAGCAGGAGAGGAGCAGTTTTACATAATCTTCTAAAATTCTCAACAGCCTTGATATAAACCTTATCATCGTAATGGTCTAGTCCCTTATCCAATTCAATTTCAGGTTTGGAAACCCTAAGGAAACTTAGTGGATTTCCCTCTGCAAGTTTTGCAGCCTCTTCGGAATTCACTACATCATAGGGAACTGCTGCGACTTTTGAAACTTTGTCCGGACTTGGTATCAATCCGTTGAAGGGGATTACTTTAGCCATCAAACAACTCCTGAGCTGGATTTTGGTATTTTAAAAATATCCTCAAGTATGAAATAATAAATTTCCTCTATTGATGCTATTTCATTGTCACGGGGAAGGGGATGGCCGTAGACAAAGAGAGGGACCGGATTTTTTGTGTGTCTTTTCGTTGAAATATCCTCACAGTTTCCATGATCTCCAGTTAGAATAATTAGAGTGTTTTCGGTAGCAGAATCAACAAGTTCACATACGAATACGCTCAAATCTCCAAGAACTTCTTTCAAAACTCCGGAATTGGGCTTGTGTCCAGCCCTGTCCGTTAGGAAATATTCAAAAAGAGTAAAATCATGTTCATTCGATATGCTCAAAAGATCCCTTGCAGCCTGTTTCGGAGATATCTCCTGGATAGAGATGTTACTCTTGATGGTCTTTCTTGTCAGATCGTGGTATACGGCCTTTCCAGAAAGGAGATCCTCAATATTTCTCACCCACCCTATGGAAGACTCCACCATGGTAGTTGTAACCGATTTAAGACGCATGCTGGCAAGTTCTTCAAGGGTATATTGGACATATGCGTTCGCAAACGCCACCTTCTTCCCTTTTTCCATAAGGTTTGAAAACAGGTTCCTCCTGCATATGATCTCCCTGAGCTTAGGGCCAGGAAATCCTTGCATGTGCATTCCCATGATCTTTGCAGCGTTGAATCCTGTGAATAAAGCTGTCTGCCCGGTGGCGCTCTGTGGTATGCCTTCGATCCCCATATCTGTTCTGACAGGAATGGAAAAATCCGAAAGAAGCCCTACAAACCTGGAGCCACAGAATTCAGAATATATGGAATTTCTCCATCCCTTTTCGGGTATTCCGAATCCATCAACCATTATCATTATGACCCGTTTGTCCATCAAAACACCTCATCCTGTCCAATTTCAGCTGTAAAATCAGCATAAGATAATTCATTTCCCGAAAAATTCATTGAATGAAAGGCTTTTTATTATATCTTTCCAATCCTTCCTAAAAATCTAACTATTACCGGGAATTCATATTCAACGGATTAAACCGCTGGAATCCCAAATAATTAGACGTCCCCTTTGATTTCAACTACTTGCCCATCTGCCACTTCAAAGATTTTAGAACCCTTTAGAAAATCATCCATGAAAGGTTTTTCTGTAAAAGTGAAGAACACCTGATTTGCATTCTTTAAAACACTGTAGAATGCTTTCTTCGTACCAATGTCAAGTTCACCTGTGACATCATCGACAAGGGCCACTATTTCAGAACCATTCATTCCAAATTCACCCATAATCCTCATTGAAGCGAGTTTGAGACAAAGTGAAGCAAGCCTGCACTGTCCTGTCGAGCCATGGCTTTTAAGGGATTTATCATCATAAATGAATTCAAAATCATCAAGGTGTGGGCCAAATGTCGAGTATTGCCTTGAAAAATCCCTGCTCCTCTCCTGATCAAACCTTGAAAGATATTCTTCCCTGTTCCCCGTCCCCTTCTGTATGGAATATTTAAGTGAAAAATTCCTCCTTGTTCCTGTAATTTCATGTATGAGCATGGAAATATGCCCTGAAATTTTGAAAAGGGATTCAGATCTGAACTTTACTATGGAAGAACCTTTATCCGCCAAAATTGGTTCAAATGCCCTTACTTCCTTTGATGTGTCCCTTCCTTGTCCCATCCTCAGATATGCGTTTCGCTTCTGCAGGGCGACCAAGTATTCCTGAAGCAAAGGCATGTATTCAGGAATGACTGAAGAAATATGCATGTCAAGGAATTTCCTTCTGATAGAGGAACTTCCGGACACAATCAATATGTCATGGGGCGAGAAAACAACGGTTCTGAAGTTATGGATGAACTCGCTTGCGCGGCTGACAGGATTCTTGTCTATCTTAAGATTTCTCCTGTCGTAATACTCCGCTTCAATATATTTTGATATTCCTGATTCTGATATTATCTCCGAACCAAGATAGAATCCTCCGGTTCCTATCTTCCTGAGATCGTCTATCTGGCTGGTTCTGAAGGATCTTAGGAGGCTCAGGAAAAAAAGCCCCTCGAGAAGGTTTGTCTTTCCATGTCCATTTCTGCCTATGAAGATATTTATCTTCCCCAGAGTCTTGAGATGGAGTTCTCCGTAATTACGGAAATTTCTTAGGTAAATCCCCCTTATCATGAGATTTTCCCCATGACGTACCCTTATTTGCTGCGGACCGGCATGATCACATAGAGGAATCCTTCTCCTCCTGAAATCGCAACCGGACTATATCCATCGTTCATCTGGAGGGTCACCTTGTCAGCATCAATGTTCCTGAAAGGGTCCGACAGGAATATGGGATTGAAGGATATATTGAGTTCCGGACCTCCATATTCAATGTCTATTGATTCCTTGCTTTCCCCAAATTCAGAACTTGATGCATGAAGAAGAAGAGAAGTCTTGTTGAAAGTCATTTTTACAAAGGAACTGCTTTCGGAAACGACGAGTGACACACGTCGCAGGGCCGAGGAGAACTCGGCAGACGGTATTTGTACTTTTTTACTGAAAGAAGTAGGTATTACCTGCCTGTAGTTGGGATAATTCCCCTCTACAAGTTTTGTAGTCATGACCGTATTTCCAGCCTTGAAGGAAGCCTGGTTCTCACCAATTTCAATTATAACTTCCCCCTCCTTCTGGATTATCCTTGCTATTTCATTGGCACTTCTTGAAGGAACTATGGAATCTCCTTCTTCACCCTCATATTTTTCCATTACTTTTTCAACCAGTGCAAGCCTCTTTCCATCGGTTGCAACAACTGTAAATGTATTTTCCTTTATGCTTAACAGTATCCCATTCAACACTTTTCTAGAGTCATCTATGCTGACGGCATATGATATCTGACCGAAAATTCTTGCAAGTTCCAACTGAGTCAATCTGATAGTCCTAACAGGGATTATAGAGACAGGTTGTGGAAAATCATCAGGTGCAAGTCCAAGAAGTTTGAAGAGTGATTTTCCACATTGAATTGAAATATGGTGGTTCTCATCACCTTTGAGGTCAAGATCTCCTCCGGGAAGCTCCTTTATGACAGACAGGAGTTTCTTCGCTGGCAGAGTAGTCTTTCCAGTTTCCTCCACCTTACATTCAATTTCGGTAGTAATTCTTATCTCCAAATCAGTAGTCGTCAGAATAATCTTATCCTTTCCTGCCTCTATGAGAACGTTTGCAAGGACAGGAAGAGTCGATCTTGAGCCGATTATGCTTACAACTTTTTGCAGGGCGTCAAGAAATTTTTCTCTTGAGATGCTAATTTTCATTAATAAACTTCCTTTCCATTAAAAGTAATTTCTTATATTTAATATATTGTAGAACTTATATAAGATTCTTATTATATCCTGTTAATTTTGTTAATAAAATCGGAAATAGGGTGAAAATTCTTAAAAATTATATATTAACAACTTGTGTTTATTAATTGAATTAATGTAAATTAAACAGGAATTTTAACAATTGTCCACACGTTATTAATAAACAAATTAAATTTCGGAGCACAAAATGGCATACGATATATCCGATCTCTATAAAAGATATCCGGAACTGAAAAAAATAGGTTATAGCATAACTGATGCTTTTTCAATCCTTAAAAGGACAGTTTCAAAAGACGGCATTATTTTTATATGTGGTAATGGAGGAAGTGCATCCGACTCAGAGCACATCGCAGGTGAGCTGTTAAAAAGTTTTCTTATCAGGAGAAAAGCCTCTGGAAAAGTCAGAAAGACAGCAATCAAGGTATTCGGAGAAAAAGAAGGAAGAATGATATGTGACGGACTTGAGGATGGAATAAGGGCCATCTCTCTCAATGGTCATCCTTCATTTGCAACCGCATTTGCCAATGATTCATCTCCAAGCATGGTATTTGCCCAGCAACTCCACGTACTCGGCAGAAAAGGAGACGTCCTAATTGCAATTTCAACTTCAGGAAATGCTGACAATGTCCTCAACGCAATCAAAGTTGCCAGGATAAAAGGAATTACAAGTATTCTCCTTACGGGCGCCTTGGGAGGGGAATGTGCAAAAAAAGCAGACCTTTGTATAAAAGCTCCAGCCAATGAAACCTATAAGATACAGGAGTATCATCTTCCAATATACCACGCCCTATGCGCCATGCTGGAGGGGGAATTTTATGGGTCGTGAAAATAATCCCCGAAAAAAGCCCAGGCATGTGGCAATAATAATGGATGGGAACAAGAGATGGGCTGAAAAGGAAGGTTTAACGGTCCTGGAAGGACATAGGAAGGGAGCCGAAACAGCCCAGGAAATCATCAAGGCCTCAAAAGATCTAGGCATAGAATATCTGACTCTCTACGCTTTCAGCACTGAAAACTGGAAAAGGTCAAAATATGAAGTCGATGGACTCATGTTGCTTCTCGAGACGTTCATAAGGGAAAACCTTGATAAGATACACAGGGAAGGAATAAGGTTCAGGGCGATTGGCAGGCTCGAAATGGTTCCTTCCAAGACCAGGAAAATTCTCATGGATGCAATTGAAAAGACCTCAGGGAACAGCCAAGGAAATCTTATTCTTGCATTAAGCTATGGAGGAAGGGCTGAAATAGCGGATGCAGCCAGAAAGATTGCTGTTGATGTGCTTGACGGGAAGATAAAGACCGGGGAAATTGACGAGGAGCTCTTCAGAGGGTATCTGTATGCTCCTGACGTTCCTGATCCAGATTTATTAATAAGGACAAGTGGTGAGTTCAGGATAAGCAATTTCCTGCTTTGGCAGATATCATATTCGGAAATTTTGATAACAGACACCCTATGGCCGGATTTTTCCAAAGATGAGTTCAGGAAAATGGTAGAGGAATTCTGTTCCCGTAAAAGACGATATGGAGGAAGATAATGTTTATTCTCAGGCTGCCAAGTGCAATTGTCCTGACTCTCCTTATTCTCTCCGGTATCTATGTGCAAGGATTAACCGGCAAGATCATCTTTACCGTCACCGCCATGATTTTTGCGTTCTTCGCCGTATTGGAATTTTTGGATGTCATATCCAAGTCTGGAAGAAGATCATATATATTTTTCACGTCCCTTTTCAGCGCTTTGACGGTTCTTTTGCTTGTTATCATGAATTCTCGTGTGCCAAGCCTCTTGGTTTTTGAAATTAAAATAATGATTGTTTTTGCCATTCTTTGCTGGATATCCCTTCTCTTTTCAAGGAACAGGGAAGATACCCTGGACAAGGCGCTTAACTCCACATCAGCTTTTTTCCTTATCACTTTGCCGTTGAGTTTCATGGTCATCATCTATCTCATAGACGATGGTGCCAAAGATCCCGCAGGCAGGAAACTTTTACTTTATCTTCTTGCAGTTACCAAGTCAGGGGATATTGGAGCTTATCTGGTGGGTGTCACCAGTTCTAAGCTTATGCCAAAAGGAAACCATAAGATAGTACCTTCCATAAGCCCGAAGAAATCCTGGGAAGGTACTATTGGGGGGCTTGTTTTTAGTATTGCCGTAGCAATATATCTTGCCAAAATACTCCCAGCTCCATATAAGGCGGGGATATCTACTGCCGTAATTATTGGAACAGTCCTTTTCATATGTGGATTTATTGGTGATCTTGCTGAATCATCCTTGAAAAGAATTGCAGGGGTCAAAGATTCCGGAGTAGTTATTCCCGGTATTGGGGGAATGCTTGATCTGGTTGACAGCTTGATACTTAACGCCCCAATATATTATATCTTCCTTCTTTCAATGATGAAATAAGGGGGGCTCCCCTATTTTGAACACAAAACAATCCCCTTCTGTATCAAGGCGTTAACGTGCATGAAGACCGAATATCCTTTTTTCATATCAGCTGTATCGGAGACGTAGATGGAATCGGTCCATCTCTTTGAGCCCGGAAGCAATGATGCAAGCTTATTTGGAGTTGACATGATGAGATTTTCATTAAGGACATAGTCCTTGTTCTTCGGATATATCGCCATATATAGGATTTCCATTTCAACAAGATCGTTGAAGAAATGGGTTCCAAGGGAGATATCAGGGGTGAGTCCCTCATGCATTGTTACAATCTCACAGAGGACCGAGGCGTTTTTTATCTGTGCGAATGAAACCGGTATTCCTAATGACGGCATCTTTGTCCCCCACCTTCCGGGACCTATGAGAAGAATGCTCAGCTTCTCCCCTTTTGAATTTTCCAGGTTTGTTATGTCTCCTATTATACGGGCTACAGAATAACGGTCCTGCATTGACATCAGGCCGTATTTTGAAGGTAGAATATATATGATCCTGTCTATCTTCTTTGATACGCTCTGTCCGATTATCGGGCCGCATGTCTTGATTACAATATTCTCCTTCTTGACATTTTTCGGGCTCTGTATTTCCCGGACCTCCCTGGTGAACTGGAATGGTCTGCATTGGACGACATTGATCCTGTAATTGTTGTCATCCACGAAGTTACCGGTGAATTCAATGTCGACAGGATGCCGATATGCATTTTCAAGGGTCTTCATTATCTTACTCATATCATCAATGAACTTTGTACTGGAAAGAAGTTTGTCAAAAGTCAGAATCCATGTGAAGACATTCTTAAGGTTCATGGATTTTGCCCTCTCTTCTGTCTCCGTATCGTTAGACGCAAAGATTTTCATTGGAAGGATGGATGCGGATTTTGCAAGATCTTCGAAGTTTATTGATGTATGGACATTGTCTTTCAGATCAAGCACATCCACAATTTTCTGAGTGTGTTTTCTTACTTCTTCGAATGTGGCTTCAGGACGGAGAAGGGGGGCGTTTATCGAAACAATCCTCGTATAGTCGTTTCCATGCTGTTCGACAGCCCTGGTACCAAGACCGAACACAAGTCTCAATACTCCTTCAGAAGGGTCTATTTTGCTGTTCCAGACAAATGGGTTGAAGGAATATCCTACCCCTGCGATCTGGGGAAAATAATAGTCACCATAATATTCTCCCGAAACTCTTTGGATAAGAAGGGCCATCTGTTCATCCTTATTGAGGAGCCCCCTGTGGAGCCTGTAGGAAAGAGCATCTTTGCTCATGGTGCTCGCGTAGACTTTCCTTACGGCATCGATGAAATCCTTGAGTCTTTGTTCGGGAGTGCCGTGGTTTGCACAAAAAATACTCTCATATTTGCCTGAAAAAGCGTTCCCATAGGCGTCTTCGAGAAGACTGCTTGAACGGACAATTATAGGGGACTGTCCAAAATAATTTAGAATTTCCCTGAACTGGTCGATGATATTCGAGGGAAATCTGCCCTTAAGCAGCTTGGACTGTATTTCCTCGGCTTTTTCAAACATGTGGTCAGATGGATTTAACTGGATCTGTCTTCTCTGCCACCAGCAATCGTTTTCAATTACATACGTGTAGAAAAGATCCGAACCAATGAAGAATGAATCATGGGGTTCGAGCCTTTTCTCCCATTTTCTACTGGTTTTCATGAGAATTGACTGTGCGAGCAGCATTCCAACGGATTTGCCTCCTATAAGTCCCGTACCTATCATACGCTTGGAAATTGAGATTAGATCTGAAATGTTGAAATATTCCTTGCAGAGTTCAGACAATGACTCATCCCTGGTGATTATCATTTTTATAAGCTGCTTCTTGAAGGATTCCACTTCAGCCGGCATTTCCCGGCTATGTTCGATTTTCTTCTGTATTTTCCTTGCCTGGATCAGGGTGTTTGTCCAGACATCCTGACGGTCTATATTTGCATCAAGCCAAGGCTGGGGGACCTTTGTCAAAATATGAGAGACTATGAAGCTTTTATTGACAGGTTTGAAGGATTCTCCTTCCATTCCGTGAAGCATATACAAAGTAGGGGAATAGCGGTGCCATACCTTTATGGGGAGGATATAAAGCTTATTGTCGTTCCTGAATACATCAAGGACTACTTGTGCTGTCTTATGTATTGCTTCAATGGCTACAGGCGTCTGATGGTTCCTTAGTAATAGGAAATATGCAACTGTTTTCAGATCAAACAGATACGGACATGTCAGCATGAAGAAATTCCCCAGCATCCGGTCGCTGTACCAGTCGACTGCAAGATCTGAAAGACAATCAAAGACATAGCATGCACCAACGCCATGTTTTTCTATGATCCTGAAAATTTCCAATATGAACTGTTCAAATCCATGGCGAGGATCAAGTTCATAGCAGGTGGCTTTCATTTCCTTGGGCAGGAGACGCTTATGCTGGGCGAATCTCAAGTAGACCAGGTCTTTGCCTTCCGCGATTGAGATCCTGCAGAAAGGAAGGACAAAAGAAATATAATCATCAATGGAATCGGCCTGCCAGACAACGTTGTCGCCTTCAAGAATGCCTTGTAGGGTATTGTCAAGGGAAGGAAGGCCTGAACTGAATTTCAAGGCGGGCTTATGCATTCAATATCTCCAAATAGATTGTGTAATAGAATTAAGTTTGAAAATTACCTTGTAAAAGGCAATTATTCAATGGGGGGAACAATCATGATTATTGATGTAATTTATTGATGTAGAATACTTGATTATATCGCTCTTTCATGTAATCTATCGGACTTCGGTAAAATACCTTTTTATAATTTTCTATATGGATTATCCAATGCCTCTGAAAAGCAACATAAATACTTTTTATCCTGAGAAAAAGGGACTCTATGATTTTGCCAACGAGCATGATTCCTGCGGAGTAGGTTTTGTAGCGAACATAGATGGTTCTTTCACCCACAAGATTATAGAGCAGGGTATTGAAGTTCTTGTCAAGTTGCTGCATCGCGGGGCGGTGGGAGGTGATGCGAATACAGGGGACGGAGCAGGAATCCTTACCCAGGTACCAGATGAATTCTTCAGAAAGGTCATGCGTTCCCAGGGCGTAGATCTTCCTTCTGAAGGCCAGTATGGTGTTGGAATGATCTTTCTGCCAGTCGACCAGAAAGTTTCAAAAAAATGCATTGCTGCAATAAATAAAAGCATAGAGTCGGAAGGATTTGAGGTTCTTGGCTGGAGAAACGTGCCTACTGACGACAGTTCCCTGGGAAAGCTTGCCAGGGATACTCAACCCATTGTCAAACAGGTATTTATAGGAAGGGAAAAAGAAGGTCTTGATATAGATGAATTTGAAAGGAAGCTTTATATAATACGCCGTCTTGCGGGGAAAATTGATTCGGAAATTACAGGTTCCGGTGAGTCATTCTATATATCAAGCATGTCCTGCAGGACGATTGTCTATAAGGGGCTTCTCATAGGAACTCAGCTTCCAAAATATTATCCGGATCTTACAGACAAGGATTTCAAAAGCGCACTTGCCCTTATCCACCAGCGATATAGTACAAATACATTCCCTACATGGCCTCTTGCGCAGCCATTCCGCTATCTGGCCCACAACGGGGAAATAAATACATTGCGCGGAAATATCAACCAGATGAGGGCAAGGGAGAACAATTTTGAGTCTGACCTTTTCGGAGAGGGCATTAAAAAACTGATTCCTGTCATCCAGGAAAACCAGAGCGATTCGGCTTGCCTCGACAACGCTCTTGAACTCTTCTATTCCTGCGGAAGATCTCTGCCGCATTCCATGATGATGCTGATACCACAGGCGTGGGGGGAAAAATACAGGCTGAGTCACGATCTCAAGGGATTCTATGAATTCCATGCCGGATTGATGGAACCTTGGGATGGTCCTGCTGCAGTCACTTTTTCAAATGGAAAATCAATTGGAGCCATGCTTGACAGAAATGGGCTGCGTCCAGCAAGATATACCATTACAACTGATAATTTCATTGTTTTAGCCTCAGAAACCGGTGTGCTGGAATTTCCTATAAGCAAGATCCGGAAAAAAGGTCGCCTACGTCCAGGACAGATGATCTTTGTCGACCTCGAAAAGAAAAGGGTGATGTTTGATTCTGAAATCAAAGCCCATGTAGCAAGACAACAACCATACCGCCGCTGGGTTGAGGAGAATAAAATACTCCTGCAGGGACTTTTCGATTCAATTGTCCCTGTCAAAGTAGACGAAAATACGATTCTTGAACGTGAGATGCTTTTTGGATACACCCGGGAAGATGTAAATATAATCCTGAAGGAAATGGCTGAAACCGGGCACGAACCAATTGGATCCATGGGGAATGACGCGGCTCTTGCCGTTCTGTCGGAGAAACCACAGCTTCTTTTCGCCTATTTCAAGCAGCTATTTGCCCAAGTTACAAATCCTCCCATTGATTCAATCCGTGAGGAGCTTGTGATGAGCCTTACAACGTTCCTCGGGAACTGCGGAAATATCTTGAAGGAAACTCCGCAACATGCTAATCTTGTGAAACTTAAAAATCCAATTCTCACAAACGAGGATCTTGAGCGTCTGAGGGTTTCACATCAGCCTTCATTTCAATCGGTTACACTCAAGATATCATTTCCAGCCGGTGGGAACGAAGATGATCTTGAAAAGGCTATTGACAGTCTCTGTACTGAGACACAGGAATTCGTCAAAAAGGGGAAGGCTTTGATTGTCCTTAGCGACAAGGATCTTCCAAAGGACAAATGCCCCATACCGTCCCTCCTTGCCGTATCCGCCGTAAATCATCATCTTATCCGCTGTGGACTTCGCACTAACACAAGCATTGTGATTGAAACCGGCGAGGCGAGGGAGATAATGCATTTCGCCCTTCTGCTAGGCTATGGAGCAACTGCAGTAAATCCGTATCTTGCCCTGGAAGTAGTAGCTAACATGGTATACAGGGGACATGTTGAAAAAGTTGATGTGACGACAGCGATGGAGAATTATATTAATTCCATCTGCACGGGACTCCTCAAGGTCATGTCCAAAATGGGAATTTCAACACTTAGAAGTTATAGAGGAGCCCAGATATTTGAGGCTGTCGGCCTCAATAGGATTGTCATAGACAAATATTTTACTGCGACATCTTCAAGAATAAGCGGGATTGGTCTTGATGCCATTGCCAAAGAAGCGAACTCAAGGTATGAAAAAGCTTATCATACAGCTCATGGTTCCATGAGAATCCTTGATGCCGGAGGACAATATCAGTTCAGGCAAGGTGAGGAAAAGCATCTCTGGACTCCAGATACTATCACAAAACTTCAGCAAGCTACGAAAGCAAATGATTATCAACTCTATAAGAAATATGCAGCCCTTATAAACAATCAGGAAAAACATCTTTGCACTCTTAGGGGTCTTTTTAAATTCAAAAAAGGTAAAACAATATCGGTCAGCGAGGTAGAACCAGCTTCAGAAATCGTGAAAAGATTTGTCACTGGAGCGATGTCTTTCGGATCTATCAGCAAGGATGCCCATGAAACCCTTGCAATTGCCATGAACAGGCTCGGCGGGATGAGTAACAGCGGGGAGGGGGGGGAAGATCCGGCCAGATATAAACTGCTGCCAAACGGAGACAGCCTGTGCAGTGCTATTAAACAGGTTGCCAGCGGAAGATTTGGTGTTACAATTGAATATCTTTCAAATGCAAAGGAACTTCAGATCAAGATTGCACAAGGTGCAAAACCAGGTGAAGGAGGACAGCTTCCCGGGCACAAAGTCAACAAAGTGATAGCAAGGGTCAGACATTCGACACCAGGTGTTACGCTAATCTCTCCTCCTCCTCATCATGATATTTATTCGATTGAAGATCTCAAGCAGCTCATATATGACCTTAAAAACGCCAATCCTTCAGCCAGGATTTCTGTGAAACTAGTGTCAGAAGTGGGAGTGGGGACAATAGCGGCAGGTGTTGCCAAGGCTCATGCTGACATGGTATTAATCAGCGGTCATGACGGAGGTACCGGAGCTTCTCCTCTTTCTTCAATCAAACATGCCGGACTTCCATGGGAGCTCGGGCTTGCTGAAACTCAGCAAACCCTTGTCCTTAATCATCTTAGGGACAAGATAAGAGTACAAGCTGATGGTCAGATGAAAACAGGACGGGATGTTGTCATAGGGGCCATGCTTGGAGCAGAGGAATTTGGATTTGCCACTGGTGCTCTTGTCGTCTGCGGATGCGTCATGATGCGTAAATGTCATATGAACACATGTCCGGTTGGAATAGCCACCCAGGATCCCGAACTTCGCAAACGCTATACTGGAAAGCCTGAGCATGTAATAAATTTCTTCATGATGATAGCAGAGGAGATACGTGAATATCTTGCGGAACTTGGGTATAGGAAATTTGATGATATCATAGGCAGGAGCGATTTGCTTGAAATGAACGAGGCGATTGATTTCTGGAAGACAAGAAATCTTGATTTCTCTGCGATATTTGCAAGACAATATGACAGTAAAATGCCCGTTCGCTGTCTTGCAAGACAGGATCATGATCTCGAAAAGGCTTACGACCTGAAGATCATAGAAAAGGTCAAAAAGGCTATTGAAACCAGAAAGCCAATTGAGCTTGATCTTCCGATTTGCAATGTTGATAGGACTGTTGGGACAATGATTTCCCATGAGATTGCAAAACGATATGGGAATGCTGGACTTCCTGATGAAACAATTAATCTGACATTTAAAGGTTGTGCTGGACAGAGTTTCGGAGCCTTCCTCTCCCACGGTGTAACATTTACTCTCATAGGGGAATCCAATGACTATCTAGGCAAAGGGTTGTCAGGTGGAAGGATAATTGTAAAACCGCCTGAAAAAATAACCTACGATCCGTCAGAAAATACAATTGCAGGCAATGTGCTTCTCTATGGAGCCACAAGCGGAGAGGTCTATATCAACGGGCAGGTAGGAGAACGTTTTGCGATTAGAAATAGTGGAGCATGTGCTGTCATTGAAGGAGCTGGAGACCATTGCTGTGAATATATGACAGGCGGACGTGTAGTAGTCCTAGGGGAAGTTGGCGTGAATTTTGCAGCTGGAATGAGCGGTGGACTTGCCTATGTTTTTGACAAGGATAACACTTTCGATGAGTTCTGCAATCTTGACATGGTAGATCTTGAGCAAGTTGTGCTTTCTGAAGATATTTATGAGCTTAAGAAGATGATAGAAAACCATTATAAGATTACCGGCAGCAGAAAGGCTGAACAGATTTTAAACGACTGGGAAAATTCTCTGCCTTTGTTTGTAAAAGTCTTTCCGATGGAATATAGGAAAGTTCTGGGACAGATGATGAAGGAAGATGAAGAAATCCATAGAATTGTGAAGCAGGAATAAATTTCCGGAGTAAATCCCATGGGTAAACCGAGAGGTTTCATAGAAATACCGAGAAAAGAACCCGGGTATAGGCCCGAGGAGGAGCGTATTCTCGATTATAACGAAGTCGAGAAAAGGCTTAAAGACGAAGAACTACGGGAACAAGCAGCACGTTGCATGGACTGTGGCATTCCCTTTTGTCACGGTTGCGGATGTCCTCTTGGCAATCTTATACCTGAATGGAATGACCTTGTTTACCATGGTCACTGGAAAGAGGCTCTTGAACTGCTTTATTCAACCAACAATTTTCCGGAATTTACTGGCAGAATATGTCCGGCACTTTGTGAAGCAGCCTGTACAGTGGGGCTAAACAGTGAGCCGGTATTAATCCGTCAAATTGAAATTAGTTTGATAGAAAAAGGATATAATGAAGGATATATAAAACCATATATTCCTGAAAAAAGAAGTGATAAAAAGATAGCTGTAGTTGGTTCCGGACCGGCCGGTCTTGCTGTTGCTGATCAGTTAAACCATATGGGACATAGTGTCACTGTATATGAACAATACCAAAAGATAGGTGGCATACTCAGATATGGTATTCCTGATTTCAAGTTGGACAAGAAAATCATAAGAAGAAGAATTGATCTTATGTCTGAAGAGGGTGTCGTTTTTGAAACTGGAGTTACAATAGGAAGGGACATATCCGCAAACTACCTTTTGAGTCGTTTTGATGCTGTTTGTCTTACTTGTGGAGCCAGGGAACCACGTGATTTAAAGGTTCCCGGCCGCGAATTAGATGGTGTTCATATGGCGATGGACTTTCTTACCCAGCAGAATAAGCGTATTGGCAGGGAAAGCTATTCCTGCAAGGAAATTACAGCAAAGGGGAAGAAGGTCGTTGTAATAGGTGGAGGTGACACGGGCTCCGACTGCGTAGGAACTTCCATCCGTCAAGGTGCGTTGTCCGTTGTTCAGATCGAAATCATGCCTAAACCTCCTGAAACACGTTCCAAATCAACACCTTGGCCCGAATGGCCGTATGTAATCAGAGCTTCCAGCAGTCACAAGGAAGGCTGTGAGAGGATGTGGAACATAATGACCAAGTCTTTCGAGGGTGAAGGAAACAAGCTTAAGCGTCTTAACTGCATAAAAGTTGAATGGGAGACTGATCTTATGGGACGTCCAAAGGCTTTTAAGGAAATTCCAAAGTCAGAATTTTATATTCCTGCGGATCTCTCACTCATCGCAATGGGATTCAGCGGCGTCGAGAAAAAAGGAATGATTTCAGACATAGGCATAAAGCTTGCCAAGAATGGTACTATCGCCGTAGATGAAAACGGTATGACAAATATAAAAGGTGTTTTTGCCGCCGGTGATTCTGTTGCCGGAGCCTCCCTCGTTGTCAGGGCAATCGCCGCTGGCCGGGAACTTGCCATGAAAATAGGCAAATATCTTGAAAAGTAGATTATTCTCCTGGGAATGTCATACAATAATCATCCTAATCCTTCAACTTCCATTCAAGAATGAATATTATTTCAACTTAATCAAGTGATAAGTATTTTTCTTGAAAACAAGAGTCTTAATAATTATTGGCTGCCTTTCAGTGAATTTCTTAAAAGGTAATAATCTTACATAGAAGTTCTCCCTCATAAGTATATAGGAATCCGCAGGGGAAGAAAAGACTTCGTCTTCGGTTTCAATATGCTTTACCGGTTTTCTTATATAGATACTGAAAGGCTGATACCCAACTCCTTCTTCGGGGCAATATTGATATATGATGGCATTTGGAGGGACAGACTCGTTGACAATACGTCCAAATTCACGTTTATTTTCAAAAGGCTTCAAAAAGGGGGGAATATAAATGGCAAGGGAAACAAAAAATAATCCAACTATGGAACCGCTCATTAATATGTGCTTAGTACGTGGGGCAACCCATTTGGCTGAAAGAAGATAGAAAAAAATGACTCCAGCTGCGGCAAATGTCATGATGATTAAGAATTTCATTCCCGGCGGAGCAATTGATTGGGAATAATTCATGTCAAATAAGGATATGATTTTGAATACTAGTCCAGAATGAATTATAGCAACGGAAAGAAGAATGGCGAAGACCATAAAAAAGGCTAAAACCATATTGCACTTTCTTAATATTTTAAAGAACAGGCCTTCTTCAGGCTGATTAATCAGGAACCAGCCGCTTAAAATGCAGAAATTCGCTGCCAATGGAAGGGAATATCTCGAACGGACATCTGGCATCAGGCTGACAATGATAAATGACACTAAGATACCGACCAGGCAAGCTCTGAACTTGGAAAGATTTTCAAGATTCGCCGTTGTCCTGTTAAAAAGCATGAACGGGAGCAGTATTATCCATGGTAATGCGTTCAGAATGGACGCTCCTATTTCCCCTGCCCATCTGCCGAGACGAAATTCGGAAATATTTAAACGGCTTATCATTTGATCGAACCATCCAACAGACACTTCCATGTCAGCGCTGACCGGTATCTTTTGATAAACCTGGACAGCCCAAAACATGAATATAACAACTGCACTTATAATAAGGACGATATAGCCGGGACTCCATAATTCACGATTTCTTTTTGTTTTGAAAAGATAGATGACGACCGGAAGATAGAAGAAAAGCAATATAAGGGGACCTTTTGACAAAAGGCCCAATCCGAGAAATATGCCAATCAGCAGGCCTGTCTTCCAGGAAGCAGGGAGAGCATCCTCGTAATTTATCCAAAGCCAGAAAGATATCCCGTTAATTGCTGTATAGAGCGCTTCGATTTCACATTCCCTTCCCTTTGAGGCTATTCCAAAGGTTGTCAGGAAAATGACTGATATGAAAAAACGGCCGTCTATGGGAATAAACGACTTTTTTGAAGACATTATAATCAGGACAAATGCCAGAATGGCTAGAGTAGAAGGAAATCTTGACGCCCATTCAGAATGATTTCCAGTTGTGAAATAAGACAATGAGATAAGCCAGTATATTAAAGGCGGTTTTGACAAGTATGTATCTCCGGATAGAGTAGGGATGATGAAATCACCAGTTTCAAGCATTCTCATCGCTGGTTCCGCCCGTTTGTTCTCTGTCCCTTGAAATTCAAGCATCCCCAATTCGGGCAGATAGATCATCGTCCAGATAAAAATCACTATGGAAGTCAAGAAAAAATTGTGTAAAGGGGGGGAATCACTGAACTTGTATGACATTTTCCTTCTCTCTTTTAATCAGATAGAGATTTCTGGCATAAATCATAAAACCTGTTGCTTGTCCGATGATGAATACCGGATCTTTTCGATAAATGGCATACGTCAGGAGCATGCCTCCTCCAATAAGGCTTAAATACCAGAACATGATAGGGATTGTGCTCTTTCCATGTCTTTCACTGGCGATCCATTGTACTATGAATCTTGCCGCAAACATAAACTGTGCCAGGAAACCGAAGCATAGCCAGATTGTATCCCAGTAGTTTGATTGAAGGGCTGGCATGGAAACAGCAGAAAATAATTGATTAAACATGATCTTTCCCGTTTTCTTTGTCCACCACTTTTGGGAACACAAGCCTTTTACGCATCCAGCAGACCGCCAATATATCGAGTATCCCAACCCAAAGCCGATTATTAATTCCGTATTTGGTTTTTCCAGAATGTCGCGGACGATGATTGACGGGAATCTCTATTATCTTATAATGGCCCGACATCTTCAGCATGGTCGGGAAGAAGCGGTGCATCCCTTTGAACAATACAATTTCATCAACGCACTCCCGGCGAAACGCCCTCAGCGAACAGCCGACATCACGGACGTTTTCCCCTGTCAGGATGTTTCTAAATCGGTTTGCAATCCTTGAACTAATCCTGCGGATGAGACTGTCTTTCCTCTTGGTTCTCCATCCATTGACCATATCCGCATTTTTGTCAATAAGCGTACTGATAAGAGTTGGCATATCAGCAGGATCATTCTGACCATCGCCGTCAAGAGTTACGAATATTTTACCTTTTGCATGGCGGAATCCTGTGACCAGGGCGGCGGATTGGCCATAATTATGGAGATGAAAAACATATGAGTGGGTCTTGCAATCCTTGCATAGTCTTATCAGTTCATCACGAGTGTTGTCCGTTGAATCATCGTCGATCCATAGGCATTCCCAGCTCCATCCAAAATCCTTCATTACCCTTGATATTTCCGTGGCAAGAAATTGGACATTGTCGCCTTCATTCTTTAAAGGGATGATAATTGAAACATCAATTATTCTGTCATTATTACTGTTCACAATCTTCCATTTCTAACTTTTAATACATTTGCAATTAAAGAGTTATAAATTACATAAATGAAATAAAGGCAAAAGAATCCTGTACTGTTTTAATTGTGCTCAAAAGGATAGCAAACACAAAGGAGTATCCATAGCATAGTAATTCATTTTGTATTTAATAGCATGCAAAAGTGTTTTATTCCAGTCGTTATTTTACCTAAAACCATAAGGAATTCATATGATCATCTTTTCCTGAAATTTCCAGGAGTTGTTCCAGTACGTGCCTTGAATGATGTACAGAATGCCCGTTCGTTGGCAAATCCACAGGATTCTGAGATTTCTTTAAGCCTCATAGGGGAATGCAACAACAGTTCCCTTGCCCTTTCAAGACGTTTCTCCAAGGAAAATTCCTTTATGCCAATCTTGAACTGCTTCTTGAAAAGATGTCTTAGATATTCTCCACTTATTCCTATCCTCCTGGCAATTTCTTTCACCGACGGGGGCAGGCTGATTTCCGAGGATAATATTTTTCTGGCTTCAACTGCAAAGTGGTATCCCGGTTCCGGCCATCCCCCCTTGTTATTTTCTAATTCCCAGAGAAGTGAAAGGATCAGAGAGGATATCCTGAAGTTCCTTGCATCCTGTGAATCCTCATCCTGCCAATGGGACATTTCCTCTAGATCCCTGAGTATTGATCTGGAACGGATGTTCCTGATGACATCACATTGATTTATCTTTTCCATGAGATCATTATCATGAACATAGAATTGGATGCAGTTATCAATGCCATCGGATTCCATTCTTTGGTCATGATACTCGCCCTTGCCGTATATTACGGCGTCACCAGGACCGAACTCTATGATCTTTCCGCTTTTCAATCTGCTTGTCCCTTTTCCGGAAGGATGGAATACAATTTCAAATCGATCATGGAAATGCATGGGGCAATAATAACCTGCCTTCAATTTGTGGGGGTATATAAGGACATATTCAACTGGTGATCTCATATTCTGCTCCTGCTTTGACCGTTTGATGGAATATATAGCCGAAATTGGGAATTGCAAGTTAAAAAGTTACTGTGTAGTATATGACTTATAAAGCCGATAATGAAAATTAGTTAAGGAAGGAATTGAAAATGGAAAGAAGACTTGTTTTTACTGGCAAATGCCAAGTTGGAATGGAAAAATTCGATCTTCTTGATCCCGGGGCAGGAGAAGTTAAGGTAAGAACTCTTACAAGCCTGATGAGTACAGGCACCGAGAACATCGTATTCAACAGAAATTTCGATCAGGGCACACATTGGGACAACTGGGTAAAATACCCGTTCTATCCTGGATATACGTCTTGTGCAATAGTTGAAAAGACAGGTGAAGGAGTCAAGAACATCAAAAAGGGAGACCGTGTGGCAGTAAGAAAAGGGCATGCATCAGGGCACATTCTGCCTGAAGGTGAATGTATTCCGGTCCCAAAGCAGATTTCCGATGAAGAGGTTCCGTGGTTTAAGCTGGCAAAGATTAGTGCAATGGGTGCTAAAGTTGCAGATCTTTCCCTTGGGAAATCGGTAGTGGTAGTCGGTGCTGGGCCAATTGGACAGATGGCCATAAGGTGGTGCGTTGCGGCAGGATCATATCCTATCATAGCCATAGATTCTGTTCTGATGAGGATTGAAATGGCAAAAAGAGGAGGGGCTACCCATGGCATTGTCAAATCCCTAGGAAATGCAATAAATGAAATCAATGAAATTTGCAATGGGGAAGGTCCGGCAACAGTCATAGACAGCACCGGACATCATCAGGTGTTCAGCGATGCCCTTAAGACTGCCCGCAAGTTTGGCAAGGTGGTCATACTTGGAGATACAGGGAGTCCGGCAAGCCAGCATTTGAGTTCTGATGTGATGTCAAAGGGACTTCATATTGTGGCAGCACATGATTGCCATGAGACGCCAGATTGGGATTTCAGATTGATTTCAAATCTTTTTTTTGAGATGGTTAGATCAGGAAGATTTGGTCTTGAGGGACTGAACACCCATAAGTTTAGACCAGAACAGTGTGTGGAAGCATACCGAATAGCGAATGAAAAACGTGGAGAGACCATGGGAATTCTGTTCGATTGGAGATAATTCATTATTTTGGAATTATATTATCAAGGGTATTCCCTGTCCATTATGAATGTCAATTTGGGCGGAATTGTCAGAAATGTTCATAAAAAATCTTATTGGAGAAAACATGAAATTAAAATTAAGCGTGGCTGATTGGGCGTTTTTTGGAAAAGCCGGACTTGAACCCCGGGAATATTATGAAAAACTAAGGAAAATGGGTTTTACCGGGCTGGAAATGGTACCAAGGGAAAGATTGAAGGATGCGAAATCTGCAGGTTTTGAAATATTAAATGAGAGCATTTTTCCTGATTGCATCCCCCATGGACTCAACCGTAAGGAAAATCATGGCAGGCTGATACCCTGTATCAGGGACAGCATAGAGTCTGCGGCTGAAGCCGGGATTAAAGCGGTTATAATCTTTAGTGGCAACAGAATGGGGCAACCTGACTGCGAAGGGATTAAGAATTGCAAGAATGCCATTGAACAGGTAGTACCAGATGCAGAAAAGAGGAAAGTCACACTGCTGTTCGAAGTATTTAACATCTTCAACCACGAGGATTACCAGGCGGACAATTCTCGATATGGATTCAGTATTGCCAGGGCGATAGGATCTCCATATTTGAAAGTCCTCTATGATATCTACCATATGGAGATGATGAGTGAGAATTCTGCTGAAATCCTTCCATTCAACATCCCATACACAGGGCATTTGCATGTTGCCGACATTCCAAAGAGGGACAGGCCCAAGAAGAACGGAGCCATCAACTACGGGAACATTGTGAAGAAGACTATGGCGGCCGGATATGATGGATACTGGGGCATGGAATTCATGCCTTTCGGGAATCCTATGAAGGAACTTGCCGATGCAAAAGACTTGTTTGAAAGCTTCGTTAAGTAATAAAGCACGTAATTAAATCTCTGAGGAATCATCCCCGATCTTCCTGTAAAATGGGAGGATATGGGATTTTCCGTATACCGTGTTGAAAAATATGAAAGTGGTTGTCTATTAGTGCTCCTTGCAAAAAGTGGCGAGGTAGCTCAGTCGGTAGAGCAGAGGACTGAAAATCCTTGTGTCGTCGGTTCAATTCCGACCCTTGCCACCACTTTTTCTTCATTACTGTTGTGAGGCTAAACACTTTACTTCAACTTTTCAGAAGAATTTTATTGCATTGGAGCCAATTTTGTTATATAATTGACCTTTGAATTACCGGAGGATCACCATGGGTTTCCTGGATATATTTTTTGGCAAGAAGAAGACAGAAGAGAAAGTCTCCACAGAGGGAGTTATATTTCTGGAGGAGGAAGTATCGAAGTCAGTCAAGACGCTGCCAATAGCCGTTACTCATCCCCGGCAGCACTACATAATCAAAAGCGAGGGGAAATATTTCATCTACGATTCACTGAACGAGATGGATGAAGAACTCCGGAAACAGATAGAAAGCAGTGAAAAGATAGACGAAATGAAGAGCATATATACGGTGTTTGTCGACGGCAAACGCACCATCTACACCCATTTCAACGATATTCCGGACGGTATTCGCGAAGCCATTACAAAAAAGAAACAAGGCTGAATCCTCCTGTAATCATCCTTTCGAGAAAACGGTTCCTTCCATGGCAAAACCTTTTAAAAACACAAATCCAGTTGGAGATCTAGTCTCCGTAATGAAAAAACTTCGTTCGGACAAGGGATGCCCCTGGGATCGTGAGCAGACGCACAAAACACTGAAGAAGTATCTTGTTGAGGAAAGCGCCGAATTGATGGATGCCATCGATGATAATGACAAGGAAGGAATATGCGAGGAACTGGGCGATCTTCTAATGCATATTGTCTTCCATTCACAAATAGCTTCTGAAAACAGGGATTTCGATTTTGAAGATGTCGCTGAAAAGATCACCAGAAAGATGATCAGGAGACATCCACATGTCTTTGCAGGCAAAAAGGTTGGGAATTCCGAGGCTGTCATAAAAATGTGGGATGAGATTAAGAAGGATGAAAAGAAGAAAAGGAAATCCCTTTTAGATGGAGTTCCAAGGCATCTTCCATCCCTTCTAAGGGCGCATGAAATACAGAGAAAAGCCGCCAAGGTTGGATTTGACTGGAACAATTCCCGGCAGATAATAGAGAAGATAGAGGAGGAGATATCTGAACTCAAGAACGCGGTCAGGAAAGGTGATGATGCTGAAATAAATGAAGAGATAGGGGACCTTCTTTTTTCAGTGGTGAACCTGGCTCGGTACAGAAACACTGAGTCGGCTGAGGATATTATGACAAGGACCATACAAAAATTCGAGAGGAGATTCAGGTATATAGAGAAAAAGCTTGCAAAAATAAATAAAAATCCCGAATCCAGTTCTCTTGATGAAATGGAGAAGTTGTGGATCGAAGCAAAGAAAAAGGGGCTATGAGACAGGAAACTTGATAAAAATTCTCTTTAAAGGTATATTTATCTTTCCTAAAAATTGAAACAACTGGAAATAATATCAATGACGAACAAAGACTACAGATTTAAAGTGAGCATATATGACACTACGCTCAGGGATGGAACTCAGGCTGAAGGAGTATCATTTTCAGTCTACGACAAGATCCGAATAGCGGAAAGACTGGATATCCTTGGTGTAAGCTATATTGAAGGAGGTTGGCCAGGTTCGAATCCAAAGGATATGGCTTTTTTTGAGGAAGTAAAAGGGAAAAAGTTGAAAAATGCCAAAATTGCCGCATTCGGAAGTACAAGAAGGGCAAGCGTCAATGTTGAAGACGATGACAATATAAGGAAGTTGCTTGAGGCAAATACGCCTGTTGTCACCATATTTGGAAAAAGCTGGCTTCTTCATGTGAATGAAGTACTCAAGATAAAGCCTGATTTGAATATTCAAATAGTTTCCGATTCTTGTGCCTATATCAAAGGACATCATAAGGAAGTTATTTTTGATGCGGAACATTTTTTTGACGGATATAAGGATAATTCAAAATATGCACTTGATGTGCTTTTGGCAGCGTGTAAAAATGGCGCATCTTCAATAGTCCTTTGTGACACAAATGGCGGAACTATTCCATCAGAAATATCGGAAATATGCCGGAAAGTGAAAAGTGTTATTCCTGAACATATTACATTGGGAATACATTGCCATAATGACGGTGATATGGCGGTTGCAAATTCTATTGTGGCGGTTGAAAGTGGAGCAAGGCATGTCCAAGGAACAATCAATGGATTTGGGGAACGTTGTGGAAATGCCAACATATGTTCCATAATACCGGCATTGGAGTTGAAGATGGGAGTTTCAGCAATAGAAAAGACACAGCTTAAGCACTTAAGGGAGATCAGTCATTTTGTCGACGATTTGGCCAATCTTAATCCAAATAAGCGATTACCATACGTTGGAGAAAGCGCATTTGCCCACAAAGGTGGAATGCATGTCAATGCGGTTAGCAAAAATCCTGCGACATTCGAACATGTACATCCCGAGTCAATAGGTAATAAAAGAAGAGTGCTTGTTTCTGATCTTTCCGGCAGAAGCAACATTATGATGAAAATAGCAGAACACAATATCAATGTTGATGAAAAGGGAAATGAAGTCAAGGAAATACTTCAAACACTGAAGAGAATGGAGAACGAAGGATATGAATTTGAGGCTGCTGATGCTTCATTCCATCTTCTTGCAAAGAAGGTACTTAAATCATATACTCCTTTCTTCAAACTCAACGGATTCCGTGTTATAGTCGAGAAAAGAGGAAAAGACGAGCCATGTTTTTCTGAGGCTACAGTGAAACTTGAAGTCCTTGGCCAGCAGGAACTTACTGCTGCCGAAGGAGATGGTCCTATAAATGCCCTGGATCTTGCCTTGAGAAAGGCGCTTTTGAGATTTTTCCCTGAAATCGGGGATGTGCACCTGAAAGATTTCAAAGTCAGAATATTGGACAGTAAGGATGGGACTGCTGCTAAAACCAGGGTTTTGATTGAATCTGGCGACAGCAATGAAACATGGGGTACCGTAGGAGTAAGTGAAAATATGATTGAAGCCTCATGGGAGGCCCTTGTTGATTCAGTTGAATATATTCTTTTGAAGAAAGGGAAGCAGATAAGGCATAAAAAGCCTGATAAGTCCTGAAAATGCTGGCAAAAAATCATTTTCAGGTCTATGGTAACGGGTTAATCGGGAAATAGTGACAAATGAGAAAATTTCTTATAATTCTTGTTGTTATGGCTGTTTTTTCAGGTATAGCTGTTCCAAAGGCGAAGGCTATGGATCCCATTACAATCTCCGTTCTAGCCCCATATGCTATTCCAGTCGCTGAAATGGCTGGAGCATTTGCACTCAAGGGGTTTTGCAAGGCGGCTACTGGAATTCCTGACATTTTCTATGACATGGTTGCTATTTTCATGCTTCCGGTAGGATTCTTAGAGGCCACTCTTGGAGCCCCATTCGGTCTTTTTGGGAATGGATGTGAAAATGTAGGAAAGGGTGTGATTGCCCCATTCAAGTTATGCTATTCGACGGTGATGCTATTTCCTCTCTTCATTGTAGGCATGTGTCAATAGATGGCCCGCAAGAAAAAATTAATTTCAATATCCGACAGGGGATGGAGAAAAAAAGATCCTTTGCCATCTATTCTTGAGGAATGGTATGGGGAAGAGGAAGGATTTTCCGAAGTAGCATCACATCTTCCAGACGCTGTTTCAATTCAGGATGCAATTAAAGGAGTAATGTCGAGTTCAGACAGTGCGGAAAACGAAATATTTACCAGGATTAGGGATGAATGGGAAGGGATAGTTGGCAAAGATATCTCCTGCATAGCCTTACCAAGGTCCCTCAGGAACGGCATCCTCTATGTTTGCGTTGAAAACAGCGCGTGGATGATGGAGTTGAGGAACAGCGGTAAAAAGTTCATCATAGACAAAATCTCCGGGATTTACGGCAAAAATTCAATTAAGGACATTAATTTCATTCCGTCCGGGTAATTTCCATGAAAGATGATTTTTTCAAGAATCTCCTGCAGGAGAACAATGGTCTGATAATAGAAAACATTCCAGGTTTTCTATGGACTCCTGTCCGCACCAAGCCACGCCAGGAAAAGAAATTTGTTGAATACTGCTCCTCAAATTCGATGAAATATTATCTTCCTCTGAGAAAAAATGTCAAAAGGTACCAGAGGAGAACAGTTGAATTCTATATTCCTATGTTTTCTGGATATGTTTTCTGCCTGCTTAATCATGAACTGTACCAGAAGGTTCTTCTTTCAAACAGGATTGTGTATAGGTTGCAGATGAATGAGAAAAGTGAAAGGGATCTGATAAAGGAACTTCTCGGCATTCAGATGTTTGAGAAACTTGCCTTGGAATCGGAAATAATTGTCAGGCCGGAACTTGTGACCGGCAGCAGGATATCGGTAAAATCAGGTCCTCTTAGGGGGATGAGCGGAATAGTTGAAAAGAGAAAAGCAAAGACCATGATTACAATCAACGTGGAAATGCTTGGGCAGTCAGTTTCAACTGAAATAGACATAGAAGATGTGCAGCTTGATGATTGAATTTGGAAATCATATCAAGTGATAGTTCCGGCAACTTCCCTGTCCCTGAAGAGGATTACTGCGATAAAGCTGCAGAACGACATATAAAGGATGCAATAGACTCCAGACCATAGTATGTATTCCATGGGAATATGACGCTTGCTTGCAAGGGCGTCTGCAAGCCAGAAGAACTGCCAGTTTGGAATTAAGGCATATAGAAATGAAGAAGCGCTAAGAACAGATTCCTCGGCGGCTTTTCCAAAAAAATAATCAGATACAAGACCCGAGAAGAAAAGAATGGAACAGACTGTCAGGTTTGCAATCACATCAAGCCTTGTTGATAGAGTGACGGTTATAACGCCCATCATCCAAACTGAAAAAAACAGCAGGACAAATGCTGGAAGGACATCCCTATATTCAGGAACGGATTCTCCGCTTGGCGGGATGAACATGAGAATTATGGCGAAAATAGTTATTGACACCAGCATTCCAAAAACTGCCGAAGATGCAAAAGATCTTCTTAGAATGTAATTTCTGACAGCCCCAAAGATACATGAAACGGCTATCAGCCCATAATAAATATACATTGTTGTAAAATCAAGCCTGAACTGATCGCATGCTACACGCAAGGAGATCAGGGATGAAATATTGCATATGAAAACAAAAACCGTAAGGGCCCCAATTGTTCCAGCTATTTTTGCGAGGATGAAGTTTTTTCTCGGGACAGGTTTTGATAGCAGAAGGAGAACTGTTCCATTCCTCATTTCCCGTGAAACGGTATGGCTCGCACAAAGTACAGCAGCTATAAGACCGAAAACCATGGTTGTTGCCATGGAACTGTCCATGACAAGTTTTATCTGCTCCCTGAAGACAAACAGGGAGAGGGTGGGAAACAGTCCGATAAGGATAGAAGCCGTACAGAGCAGCAGGAAGAAGATAGGCTCCCTAAGCGACTCTCTAAAAGCATTCCTGGCAACGTGATAAAAGTTAAGCACTTTTATTTCGGGACAACATCAGTAGCCTTGATAAGAACGGGTTCCTTCGAGGCCTCAGGTTTTACAACTGAATCAAGAGGATTGGGAACAGGATTTCCGGATGAAGTAGGGGTCTGGCCTTTCTTCGACGTGTAAAGCCTGCCACTGTCTATTTCATCGCTTAGTTTCTTGAATTCAGATGCAAGATAGGTCTTGTCAAGTATCTTTCCAACAGTCACAGCTACCTGATGCCAGTTCTTGTTGTCGACCCTGATGATAGTCTGCTTTGAATCAATTCTCTTTGCATATGATTCCGGTACAAAAGAGGTATCTCCGAGAATGAGTATCTGTTTCGGATTGGTAAACTTCACAAAGTTTGTGAAATCAGCATCCTGGACTTCAAGACACGGTCCGCTTGCAGGCATGAAGAAAAGCTTGCCTCCTTCGCTTGTAATGAGGAGGATCGGCTGGTTTGTTTGGTATTGGATAAGTTCAGCAAGGACACGCGCCTTCAGATAATTTCCTGAAATTACCAGAGTACCCACATCCTTTGAAGGCCCCTGATAGGGTCTTGACCAGTCCCAGAACCCGGCATTTGCCACGGCTATCATCGAAAATACAATTGCTAATCCAGACATCAATTTGACTGCAGTTTTCATTTATATATTCCTCCCTTGATTATATTGATTTATAAGAAAATGACTGATTAGTTAATATTATACTTGTAATTTGAAAATTCAAACCGTAAAATTTTATGAGTTGAATATTTTAATGAAATTGTGCGTAAGAAGCGCAAGAACGGGGTCAAGTGATTAAGAACTTTCTCAATATAGGCTCAAAAAAGCCTTCCGCAGCCATCTTCATGAGCGGTAGCGGCAGTAATGCTGAAAAGCTTCTCGATAGCATTAGAGATGAAGAGATTGCCCCCTGGAAGGCGGCTCTTATCTTCACTGATGCATCCCTCAAGAGCCGAGCTGCCGAAATTGCACGGAATTACAGAATACCTCTTGTCGAACTAGATATACTCGAATTTTATCGCCAAAGGGGTGAGACTAAAGTTTCACTTGCAACTGAAAATGGGAGAAGGATCAGGGAGGAATGGACCCAGGAAATGAGAAAGATCATTGGTCCCTTCAAAGTTGATTTCGGAATTCTCGCTGGATTTGTACCTCTTACGAATATAACTTCGGACTTTCCATGCCTGAACGTTCATCCGGGAGATCTTACCGTCGAAGACGGGGGCAGGAGGATTTATGTGGGACTCCATACGATTCCTGTCGAAACAGCAATAATGAGGGGATGTTCTTTCCTGAGATCAAGTGTGATAATCGCCCAGACTTATACTGGTAAGGGAGGGGAAATGGACAGCGGTCCGATACTTGGCATATCCACACCTGTCAAGATTGATCTTCAGGGTAAGAGTATTGAAGAATTGGAATTAGCGTATAAGAACAGATCTATCCAAAAGCCTCCGGGAGGATACAAGGATATTCTTGTAGATTTGGCGAAAAAGAACCAGGAAAACTTAAAAATAAACGGAGACTGGACTGTCTTTCCTCCTGCGGTAAAGGATTTTGCCTCTGGAAAATTTGCACAAGATGAGATGGGATCCCTCGTTTATCTCACCGATGACGGCTGGAAAAAAATAAAGACTGTTGAATATGGAATATCTTCAAAAATTCCTGTCTATGTCTGATCAGGTTTGGAAAACTTCCAGATATTATTAAAATTCCTCTGGATAGAAGTGAAAATAATAAGGATAAACTATGAGCAAATCACATGAAATCATGGAAGAACATCCTCATTACCATGGACATAGGGAAAGACTTAGAGAGAGATTTTCTAATTATGGCAGTGAGAGTTTCAGAGAATATGAACTGCTTGAGCTTCTTCTGACATATTCAATCCCTCGCAGGGATGTGAAAGAACAGGCAAAGGCCCTTGTTTCCAAGTTCAATTCACTTTCGGGAGTCTTAAATGCGGACATGAAGGAGCTCTGTGAAGTTGAGGGAATTTCCGAAAATTCGGCTATTCTCATATCCCTCTGCAGGGAAATGGCGGCTAAATATTTCGAAGATAAGATCTATTCAAGAGATGTGATCGCAGAACCAGGTTCAGTCTATGATTTTGCCAGGATCAAACTTTCCCATCTTAAGGATGAAGTGTTCATGGTGATACTTCTTAATCCGAAAAACCATGTAATAGATTTTACCGTGCTTGATGAAGGCACCGTTGATTCCGCAATAGTCTATCCGAGAAAGATTGTCAGGGAAGTTATTGAAAAGAATGCCAGTTCGGTTATACTTGTCCACAATCATCCCAGTGGAGTATGTAATCCTTCCAACGATGATATCAGGCTCACTTCCGCTGTAAGGGATGCAGTCAAACCTGTTGATGTCAAAGTACTTGATCATATAATTGCCGGGAAAACGGGATATTTCAGCTTCAGGGAGAAAAATCTGTTATGAAAATTCTTGTGATAGGTGGAGTTGCCGGCGGAATGTCAGCTGCAGCGAGGGCCAGAAGGCTAAGCGAAGATTCGGATATCATAGTTTTTGAGAAGGGGAACCATGTCTCCTTTGCAAACTGCGGGCTTCCTTATCATATTGGAGGAGAGATCAAAGACAGGGAATCACTTCTTCTTCAGACACCGGAATCTCTTAAAAAAATTCTCAATATTGATGTCAGGATAAACCAGGAAGTCATAAATATAGATCCTGCAGCTAAGAAAATAACCATTAAAAACACGGTTAAAGGCATCAAATATGATGAAAACTACGATAAGCTCATCCTCTGTCCGGGGGCAGTTCCTGTAAGGCCTAATCTTCCCGGAATAGACAATCCGCGGATATTTGTCCTGAGGAATGTTGATGATATGGACAGTATCAAGGCTGAAATAGATGGAAGTAAGGTTAAAACTGCAATTATTGTAGGGGGTGGATATATAGGAATTGAAATGGCGGAAAATCTCATCATGAGAGAGATCAAGGTACATGTTGTTGAAATGCTTGACCAAATTCTGCCTCCATTTGATTTTGAGATGGCGAAGGATCTTCAGAATCATCTTGTCGCCAATGGAGTCAAACTTCATCTTGGATCCGCCGTTGCCGCTTTCAGGGAAATACCCAACGCTGTTTCAATAGAATTGCAGAATTCAAAAGTTATTGAAGCTGAAATGGTTATCCTCTCAATTGGAGTTAGGTCTGATTCAACACTTGCCCAGAAGGCCGGGCTTAAACTCAATGAAAGAGGTGGAATTGTTGTGAATGAAAGAATGCAGACATCAGATCCTGACATCTATGCAGCGGGAGATGCTGTAGAAGTAAAAGATGTTGTTACTGGACAGCCATCTATGATTCCTCTTGCCGGACCTGCAAACCGGCAGGGACGAATTGCAGCCGATAATATTTTTGGGAGGAAAAGTTCATATAAATCAACTTTAGGAACAGCGATTCTTAAGGTCTTTCAAATGGCTGGAGCCTGTACAGGAGCCTCTGAAAGGACGCTTAAAAAATATAATATTCCATATAAGAAGATTTATCTGCATCCGTCAAATCATGCCGGATATTATCCGGGTGCTACTCCTATTCATCTTAAGATGATGTTTTCACCTTCTGACGGAAAAATTCTGGGTGCCCAGGCAGTAGGTTTTGAGGGCGTTGACAAGCGTATTGACATATTTGCGACAGCCATAAGTTCCGGTATGACAGTTTATGATCTTGAAAATCTTGAGCTCTCATACGCCCCTCCATATGGTTCTGCAAAGGATGCTGTGAATATGGCTGGTTTTGTGGCGGCCAATTATTTAAGAGGTGATGTTGACTGCTGGTTCCCTGAAGATTTTCCTGATAAGACAAACGGGGGTATGATAATTGATGTAAGACCTGAAGATATGTTCAATATATGGCATGTTCCAGGTGCCATAAACATACCTCTTGGTAAACTCAGGAAAGAATATGATAAACTTCCAAAGGACAAGAATATATACCTTTACTGCAAGGTCGGTTTTACCAGCTATCTGGCCTACAGGATCATGAAACAAAAGGGTTTTGGGGAGAAAAAGGACTTGAAGACTCTTTCCGGAGGCATAATGACCTTCTGTTGTCGTCACGGACCAGGAATCTGCTCTTCTGAAAGGAAAGTTCCATTTGTGCCTTATTCAATAGAACCTGTTAAAGCGGAGAAATTTACACCTTCAACAGAAAATGTTTCCAAACGCGAGATCATTCTCGATACTTGCGGACTTCAATGTCCAGGACCGATAATGAAAATGAAGACTGAGATTGAAAAAATGTCTCCTGGAGATGATTTGACAATACTTGCAAGTGATCCGGGTTTTGTCAATGATGTGAAATCATGGTGTGTGCAAAACGGTCATCAATTAATCGGCATTTCTGGAAATATACCTAGAATTGAGGCTAAAATAAGGAAGGGAAATCTGACGGAACTGCGAAATCCACAAATGCAGGATCCTCAGAAAACCAAAAAGACAATAGTGGTATTTTCAGGAGATCTTGATAAGGTTCTTGCAGCATTTGTCATTGCCAATGGTGCAATTGCGATGGGTAGTGAAGTCACCATGTTCTTTACATTCTGGGGAATAAATGCGTTGCGTAAGAATTCTTCACAGTCATCAGGTAAGAGCCTAATGGATAAGATGTTCGGAATGATGATGCCCCGGGGTGCTACTAAGCTTAAGCTTTCAAAAATGAACATGATGGGAATGGGCACCTCAATGATGAAAATGGTTATGAAGAATAAAAATGTCGATGATTTGCCGACTCTTATGGATATAGCCAGAAAGAACGGGGCTAGGCTTGTCGTCTGTTCAATGTCCATGGATATAATGGGTATTGAAAAAGAGGAACTCCTTGATGGTATAGAGGTTGGAGGAGTTGCAACATTTCTTCAGGAATCTGACAACTCAAGCGCCACCCTTTTCATTTAATCATGCCTTTAGACCGCCTTTTTTCCGGCATATCCGAGGACTTTCACCGTAGTAAGCAGTAAAAATCCTAGTGAAGTAATTTTGATCTTCATATCCAAGACGGCGTGCAATCTCTCCTATTGGAAGATCATCTGAGATAAGCATCCGGGCTGCCTTTCTCATCTTATATGACTGGACAAGTTTAGGAAATGGAATTCCAAAGATTTCCTTTACCAAATGGCCTGTGCGTGAAGCTGAAAGACAAAGATGTCCGGCAAGATCCTCAATCTGAAAGATTCGTCCAGAATTCTTATTGATAAATGACAATATTGCGGCTCGACGGCCACCGGATTCTGTTTCCCAGCGTCCTTCAAGCAGTGATGATATTTTTTCTGAAAAGGCCTGCATCATTGACAGACGATCGTTCAACCATTGAGGATCAGGTACAACTTTAAGTTCCGGTTCATTGGGAATATTTCCAATTTTCCTTAGACACGGTCCGGCAAATACGACTCCTTCAAACATTCCATTTACAAAAACCGGAACAGCAATCTCAGTGAATCCGAAAGGGCATTCATGAATTCTTCCCTGAGGCATATTTGCGAGATCCCCATGTGTCTGGAACCAGTCGAATTGGAGACACGTGCCATCATATGTCCTCTTTATTTTCTGACATGAGGGATGGGCATGTGTTCTAAGGTTCTGTGGAAGTTTTATAATATTCATCCTGTCATGGAAGCATACATGAAGGGCTGAAAGCCTTGAAGCGCTTTCCAGCAGGTCTATTAGTTTGTCAGTAGTATTGGTTGAAAATATTTCTTTCATTATTATAACCTGTTTATAGCGTAATTATCCAGATAATCAGCGTATTAATACGAGCTATGCCAGCTTTTAACTGCTATAATCTAACATTTAAGAGGAAAGCATGCAATAAAAAGAATCAATATTCAGGAGGAAACATGAAGACGTATGTAATGACAAGAAAAGTGAAAAAGGAATCAGAATATGATGTATTTGTGGCCGGAGGAGGTCCGGCAGGATCGGCAGCCGCGATATGCGCGGCACGTCTTGGTGCAAGGGTTCTTCTGGTGGAGGGGACTGGATGTCTTGGAGGAATGGGTACATCTGGTCTTGTAACGGCCTTTGATCCAATGGCAAATGGAGAAAGGGCTCTTGTAGGGGGGATTATGCAGGAGATTGTTGAGACCATGTACAAGCGTGGATTTCTAGCTCCTCAGGTGACGCCTGAATACTGGAGGAAGAAATATCATTGTTGGACACCATACAGCGCTGAAGGATTTAAATTGATTCTTGATGAATTTGTGGCCGATGCAGGTGTGGAAGTCAGATTTTTCACCAAGGTGATAGACGCTGACTCAGATAGTTCAGATAAGTCCGTCAAGGGGGCTCTAATCCACAATATCGAAGGTTACAGCTATATTCCGGCGAAGACCTTCATAGATGCTACAGGAGATGCGGTTTTCGCAAAAATATGCGGTGCAAGGTGCAGGGAGGCGGGGCATGGTGGAGAACACGACCCAATGCCTCCAACTCTGTGTTCATTATGTTCCTGCATCGATTGGGACAAATACTATTTGGACAAGGAGAAAAACCAGAAGAAGATGATTGAAAAGGCCATTTTAGAAGACCATTTCTCACACAAGGACAGACATCTGCCAGGAATGTTCCGGACAGGAGTCCATTCGGCAATGTTGAATGGAGGACATGTCTTTGGAATGGATGCCTTGAACAACAAGAGCTTGAGCGCAGGAATGGTTAAAGGAAGACAGCTTGCCCAGGAATATATGTCATTCTACAGGAAATATGTTCCTGGTTTCGAAAAAATGGAACACCTTACTACAGCGACCCTGATGGGAGTAAGGGAGTCGAGACGCATAGTTGGAGAATATGAGTTAAATATCAAAGATTATCTTGCAAGGAGACAGTTTCCGGACCAAATCGGGATATTTAACAAGTTCGTAGATATACATGTTAAAAACGATTCCGTGAAGGAATATAAACGATTCTGTAATGAAGCATGGAAGAGCGGCAGGCTTGGCAAAGGAGAATGCTTTGGAATTCCCTACAGAATACTTGTCCCAAAGGGATGGATTAATCTATGGGTCGCAGGAAGATGCAATTCAAGCGATGAACAAGTACATGGATCCATAAGGGTGATGCCGGCTGCAGCAATGATGGGACAGGCTGCAGGAACTGCCGCCATACAGGCTGTCAGGTCAGGCGAAAGCGCATATGGGCTTGATACAGTGAAACTTGTGTCCACACTGAAGGAAAATGGGGCTATACTTTCTTGACAAATGACGATGGATTTACGGACTCCAGGTGAATCCGAGATTGAAATGGAAGCGAAGCTTGCTGCTTTCACCGTCCTGGTTGTTCAGGATAGGATAGGCGAGATCAAGCTTTACGGGTGCGTTGAAATAGGGAAGTTTTATGCGTAATCCATAACCTGCGCCTATGTTGAAATCGTCCATGCTGAAATTCCATGCGTTCTCCTTGACCTGTCCTATGTCGCAGAAGACCGCACCGCGTATGAACTCGTAAATAGGATGGGTTACTTCGACGCTGCCAAGTACCATTGATTCACCCCCATAGGCCTTGTTATCGCTGTCCACAGGAGAAATCTTGCGGTAGGAAAAACCTCTCACAGTGTCACCGCCGCCGAGGAAATAACGCTCATATATTGGAGCAAGATTTCCGCCACTGAATGTGTCTACCTGGCCCAGCTTGATGCCTGTATGCAGGACAAACCAATCATTTATGAACGAGTAGTAATTGCTTCCCACGAGTTCTACCTTGTAATAATTTTCACTTCCTCCGAATGCCTTGGAGTTTATTTCACCAAGTGCGCTCAGCAAGTATCCCGAGGTTGGATTAGTCAGGCTGTTCCTGGTGTCACGGGCGAGGGTCAATGACCATTTGCTGACGATAGAAGTTCCCTTTTCCTTCTGGAAGATATCTGAGAGATCATCATCCATGTGGTATACCTTGACCTGTTCTATCGTGTATCCGAGTTTGACGCTGTTGAAATCGTCGTTCACATTGATCCATGGCATTGAGAAGTTCTTTGTGAGGCTGAACTGACCACCCATGTATCTTTCATCCCAGTATTCATAAGTTTTCGTATGGTAGAATCCGGTCATGTCAAGCCTCAGGGGGATGTCAAAAAGCCAGGGTTCGGTGAACGACAGATAGAAATTGCTCAGATCCACACCGTATTCTGCATGTAGTTTCAACCTTTGGCCACCGCCGACAAAATAGTTCCATGGATCCAGCAGGTCGAAATTGGACTGGGACAGTTCAACGATTCCTGAAACATTGTCGCTGTCCGAATAACCGGCTCCTATGGAAAATTTGCCGGTATCTTTTTCCTGTACATTTATGTCCACATCCTTCTTTCCCGGCTCCTCGGTATTTACTGAGACGATATTGACCTTTTCGAAGTAATCCATTCCAATGAGACGGGATTTGCTGGCTTCAATCCTGTTGTTGTCCACCGGATCCCCGTCCTGTATTGCAAGTTCACGGCGGATGACCTTGTCCTTTGTATTGTGGTTTCCGGATATCTGTACATGTCTGACCGTGAATTTCTCACCTTCGATTATCCTGTAGTCAATGCTTACGGTGTGAGTATTGAAGTCCGGCATCCTGACAGGTCTGCACTGGAAATCAGCATATCCCAGAGGATAATACATTGAACCGATGGCTTCTATGTCCTTCTTCTCCACACGATTGTCATAGATGTCATCTGTTTTAAGTGTGATAAGAGGAATGAGCTCATCATTTGTAAACTGCTTGTTGCCTGAAACTGAGACTTCGGAGACCTTGTAAGGAGTACCTTCTTCAAGATTGAATGTTATGTTCACATACTCGGGATTTGCATCCTCCTTGACATCGACACCCATAACTTTGAAATCAAGATATCCCTCGTTCCAATAAAGATCCTTCAGCCTCTCCTTGTCTATTTCCACCTCGTTTTTATCGTATAGACCCATGTTCAAAAGCCAGCTCAAGTATGAATGCTGGGTGGCGATGTTGTTCTTCAGCTTCCAGGTGGAATAGACGGTATTTCCAGTGAATAAGACATTATTGACCTTCAGCCTGAGATTTTCAGATATGTTGATGACAAGGCTGATAAAGCCTTCTCCGGCATCTTCAGTCGCATGAGTGATTATCGCTGAATTATATCCTTTCTCAATGTAGTATTTTCTTATGCCTGAAAGAGTTTTCTGGAGTTCCTGGTCGTTCAATGCCTCATTGGTCTTCACGGTTATCTTATCCTTCAAGTCCTCGTCAGTATATTTCTTGTTGCCTTTCAGGGTGACAGCCTTTACTTTCGGCTTTGAGACAATCTTCATGACAATGTTTACTTTTCCATCAGCGGTATCTGATGTTTCAGCAAGGACATCAAGGAAGTTTCCAGTGGAGAAAAGACGTTTAATGTCATCATCAAGAATCTTCTGATCGAAGGTTTCGCCCTTCTTGCTCTGCATATTGTATTTGAGCATCTCCTCGGGATACGCATAGCCCTTCTGTTCAAATTTGACATCGTTTATATCTGCCGACATCAGTATGAACGGAAAAATAAGGAATGCACCTATTATGCATAAGGTTTTGACAGTAAACGACATGTTTTTGGAGTCCCCGAATTCCAATAAAGTTGAAAACTCATAAGATATTATATATCATGCTAATTTCAAAGAAGATGTGGAAAAAACATTAATTATCGGAAGGTCTATTTATTTTGCCTGATAATGCTCGTTCCCATATAGTCAAAATGACCGCTGAGATCAGCAGTATCGGGACAAATCCAATAAAGGCAAAATACATGAATACATAGATGAGACCGAAAACTGTCTCCTTGTATCCTGGAAGTATTCCTGAAATTGCCGAGGTATATTCACGGAATCCAAGGACATGGAGCAGAAGGAAGAATACAGTAATAAAAACTGCATATCCCATGTACCTCCTGACCGAGAGAGTCCTTTTGTGGGCTTTAATCATGTGGAATCCCCTTTCCTCCAATTCTTTCCCAAAGAGGCCCTTCCACGAACGCATAAAGAAGCACTGAGTCTCCTACAGGATTGCCTGCCTGATAATAAAGCATTCCATCCTTTTCCAGAGGGAATCCCCCGCAATTCAGGGAAGTGATGAGGCTAGAAAAATATTCCTTGTCATGGAATGATGAAGCTGCAATGAAAGCTAGGCCGCTGGCGCTGACAGAGGTTCCAAGAATCGGAACCACCGGTCCTGAATCTATGTCCATATATCCCTTGCAGGAAACTGGCCATTCGCGGGAATATCCGAAACCAAGAAGATTCCCAGACAGTTCTTTACGGGCCCTTAGGTACTGGTCTTCCGCATAGTCCTGATCTATGATTTGCAGCATATGGCAGGTAAGCCATATGCTCGTACCTTCTGGGCCGAAACCACATTCGATAGGAGATCCATCAACGGTAAAGGTTGAAATTAAGAGACCTGTCTTTCTCTCTGTTAAAGACCTTTTAGCTGTATCAATCCATTTTTTCAGGAATCCGGAATTGTCCGTCTTATCCAGTACATCGGACATCTTTATCGATGCAAGGGCTATCGTGTTGCAGAAAATCCAGCATTCATCTGGATAGCTTTCAGAACTCATGACAGGACTTTTGCTCATCCTTTCAAGAATCAAAGAGATGCGTTCCCTGTGGAGGATCGCATATTCAGGTTTTTCCATGACCAGCCTTCTGGCTCCGAGCATAAGTGCTATTTCACCGTCGATGAATATGCTTCTCGGAGGATCTATTTTCCATGGTCCTGAATGATTTGCATATCCCATAAGAAAATGATACATGCCGTTGAGCCTTTCAGCTTCAAGGGTGGTGTCTATTATGCAGTCCATTATCTCGCATGCTTCGTCCTTGAATCCAGGTTCGCGGATCGCCATGTTAGCCAGGGACAGTACAAAAAATGTCCGGCTCATGAAGTCCCATTCAGGATTTCTATTCTGCATTTTCTGAAGCTCAATTTTCCTGAGTTCAGGATCTCTCCAGATTTGCAGTTGTCTTCCGGCAAGCATCTTTGCCTTTGGAGATATTCCTTTATCGTCCAGATAGTTTCCGATATCCTCCTTGAAGAAAAAATGAATGGAAGGAAGCCATATGGAGGAAGCTATGATAAGAACAAGAACATGTACGAGGAGTTTCTTGATGGACAAATTTTTTAACAAGTTCACGTCAGACCTGTCGTTTCTTGATAGGACATTTAAGTTCAGAATGAAATATTATTCCCTGTGAGGAATATCACCGTCATCATATCGGGATCTGCTGCCGAATGAAGCGGTAAGAGGAAAGAATGATAATACCATTTTGCCAGGTTCGCCATTCCTGTTCTTCTCAATTATGAATTCAGATTCAAGGCCCTTGATTTTTTCTTCTTCCGAAGCCTCTTTTTGTTTTTCCGTATCCCTATGTATGAATCCGACAATGTCGGCATCCTGCTCAATAGATCCTGATTCCCTGAGATTGCTTAGCTTAGGTCCGCCCTTTTGCATTTCAGTGGCGCGGTTGAGCTGGGCAAGCACGAGTACCGGAATATTGAGTTCCTTCGCCAGAGATTTGATCCCTGCGGATATCAGAGACACCTCCTGCTGCCTATTGTCATTCTTCCTGTCGACATCAGCCCTCATCAGCTGAAGGTAGTCTATCACTATAAGATCTATCTTTTGTTGTGATTTAACACGTCTAGCCCTTGCCCTCATTTCCATGACTCTGAGAGCAGGGGTTGGATCTATGAATATCTTTGCCTTGTTGAGATTTGTTGCAGCACCAGTTATCCTGTTCCATTCTCCCTTGCCCTGTTGTTTGTCACGGAAGCTTTTTTCAGATACGCCAGCTTCTGCACAGAGAATTCTCCTTGCTATCTGTTCAGCCGTCATTTCCATTGTGAAGATAAGTACAGACTTGGGATTTGTCAGATTTAAGGCGACATTCCTGACAATGCTGATAGCAAGAGAAGTCTTTCCAACAGAAGGTCTTGCAGCTATTACAAACATCTCGCCCGCTTTCATTCCCGTTATTTTGTCGTCAATGTCGGGAAAGCCCGTCGGAATCCCGGCAACCGACTCGTCCTTCTTGGAAAGCTTTTCAAGGTAAGGTATGGCATGATTGAATATCAAATCCTTGATTTCAAAGATATTCTGTCTTTCACCGAGAGTTCTTGCTTCAAGTACCGATCTCTCGACTTCATCAAGGATATAGCTTACCTCTTTTTCTGAATCAAAACATTTTTCAGTGGCGATTGAACAGGCGTCTATTATTCTTCTGAGTACAGCCCTGTCGTGGACCATCTGGCACCAGGTTTCCAGATTTGCAGTAGTGGCGATGAGATTCTGCATCTCCATCAGGTAGTTTTCTCCACCGATCTGCTCAAGGAAACCTTTGTCGGAAAGAGACTTTGAAACAGAAATGATGTCTATGCCATCATTTTTCTGGCGAAGTTCGATGATAGTGTCATAGATTTTCTGATGGGCGTCCGAATAGAAGACTTTAGAAATGCCTATTTTTTCAATGGCAGTGTCTGTAGCCACAGGAGAGTCAATAAGCATCGCCCCGAGGACCGCCTTTTCAGCGTTCAGGTCGTGGGGTTTGGGCCTGTCCTCACGGAGGACAGCAGGCCTTTTTCTTTCAAACCCTTTTTGATCTCTTCCATTTTGTGCCATTTTCAGGCTTTAACCACCCAGACTTTGAGAGTGGCCGTTATTTCGTTATGAAGTTTTATTTCTACGCTGTAGTTTCCAATTTCCTTTATCGGCTTTTCAAGCTTGACTCTCCTCGCTTCAAATTCGATTCCGTGCTTGGCGGCCTCTTCGGAAATGAGATGAGTAGTGACGGAGCCGAAAAGCTGGTTGTCTTCTCCGGCCTGCATGGGGATTGTCAGTTCCAGTTCCGAGATTTTTGTGGCAATTGTCTTTGCCTTCTCAAGTTCCTTTTTGCGGTTCTCCTCGATTTTCCCCTTCCTCGATTCGAACTGGCGTACCGCCGCGGTAGATACTTTTACGGCATATCCCCTCGGGATCAAATAATTCCTGGCAAACCCGGATGCGACGTTCACGGTATCGCCCGCGTTTCCAAGGTCTTCAACATCTTCAAGCAGAATAAGTTTCACATTCATGTCAGATCTCCAAGATTTATTATACGGAAAGAACCGTATTGTTATAGTTACATGACCAAGGACATATTCCTGGCCTTTTTGATTGCAGAGGCAAACATCTTCTGATGCACGCAGCAGTTGCCAGTAATTCTTCTTGAAAGAATCTTGCCCTTTTCAGTCTGGTATTTGCGGAGAAGTTCAACATCCTTGAAATCAACATATGGAATGTTGTTCTCACAAAGACGGCATGTCTTCTTGATGTTGATCCTTGCTTTCCTCTTCATCCTCGGTCTTGTGGTATTTGTCGTTCTTCCTGGCATATTATGTTTCTCCTGTTTTTTATTTTAAAATGGAATATCGTCTGACGGTTCAGTGTCTACTTCAAAAATCTCCTCGGGAGCCTTTGGAGGATTCTGGTTCTGCTGGGGCTGGGATGACTGCGGCTGCGGGGTTCTCTGTGCAGGTTCCTGTTGCTGTCCGGAAGCATCGGCAGACTGCCTGTAGCTGAGGAACTGTATCCTTTCGACAACAACAGAAAGACGTGATCTGTTTTTCCCGGTCTCCTTGTCCTTCCAGGAATCCAGCTTCAGCCTGCCTTCCACGAAAACACTGGAACCCTTCTTGATGAAGCGGTTGCATGTCTCCGCCTGCCTTCCCCATGCAGTAACATCCACAAAGGTGACTTCCTCCTTCTTCTGACCGTCTGAAGTCGTGTACTGCCTGTTGATTGCAATTCCGAATTCGCAGATGGCCGATCCCTGCGGAGTATATCTCAGTTCTGGATCCCTCGTCAGGTTCCCCATCAGAAAAACTTTGTTTAAATTGGCCATGTGCCGATCCGGTTCTTATTTATGGTTATTTGAAATCAGTTCTGTTCGTAGGGCTCTCCGGACACAAGCTTCTTTGTGTTTGCCGGAATTTTCTTCACCCGTTCATCATAATCAAATGTCTGCATGCGGAGGACTCTCTTGTCAAGACGGTACTTGTCCTTGACTTCCTTCACCTTCGCCTCGTCCACTGAAAAGACAAAGTCATAGTAGATCCCGCTTTTCTTCTTCTCGATCTTCCTTGCGAACTGCTTCCTGCCCATGGGGACGGTCTCTTCAAGGCTTCCACCGATACGTTTGATGAGCTCAGAAATCTCCTCCGCGAACGCCTTTCCCTGGTCGTCCACCTGCCGTTCATCAAGGATAAAAATTGATTCGTACTTTTTCAAATTAAGAACCTCCGTTAAAATTACCTATTTTTCATCTCCACCGTCGCCGGCTTCATCGCCAAGCATGCGGCCGTTGTACTCGTTCATCGTCTTCTCAATGCCACGGTGGAGCAACAATTTAACCGCTTCCGCCGTCATATCAATCACTTTTATGAACAATTCAGACTCCCTTTCGTCAAACTCGGAAAGAACATAATCCTTCTTGTCGGGATTGTCCGTCTTTCTCCCTATTCCTATCCTCAACCTTGCGAAATCCGCAGAGCCAAGGCTTCCAATCACTGACTCGACACCCTTGTGTCCGGCACTTCCTCCTCCCATGCAGAACCTTATCCTGCCGAGAGGCAGATCCATGTCGTCGTAGATCAGGAGCAGATTTCCCGCCTCCAATTCCTTCTTTACCATGAATGAATAGATGCATTCGCCACTGAGGTTCATGAATGTCATAGGCTTGGCTATCCAGAGATAGCCACCTCTGCACCTGCCCTCTTTCAGGATTCCACCATTAATCTTCTTTTCAACGAACTTGCCTGACAATGACTTTTCTATTGCATCCGCAGCCATGAATCCTGCATTGTGCCGGGTCCGGCTATATTCACCGCCGGGATTTCCAAGCCCTGCAATAAGACGGAAGCGCTGTTCTTCTCCGGATACCATAAGATCTTATTGTGAAAGAGAAACTACTTCTTCTTCTCTTTCTCCTTGTCCTTGCCAGCAGGTTCCTTGGCGGCTTTTTCCTTGCCAGGAGCAGCGGCGGCGCCTTCCTCGACTTCACCTTCCTCGAGCTTCTTGCCCTTGGCTCCGATAATTTCAGGTTCGACGGCGCCTTCGGCACCTTCAACAACGGCACCTTCAACGGCCTCGGCAGCAACAGGTTCTTCCTCAATACGCAGCCTGATGACATGGAACACGATGCTTTCCGGAGTCGGAACAGCAGTAACGCCGGCAGGGAGCTTCAGATCCTTGACAACTATCGCCTTGTCCAGCTCTATGCCGCTGATCTCAACTTCGATATTTTCAGGAATGTCCTTGGGAAGACATTTGACCTCAAGCTTATGTATGAGCTGTTCGAGAACTCCGCCCTGGGTGATTCCAATAGGAGTGCCATGGCCCAGAACGTCGATCAACGTCGTGATGAGTTCGTCCATCTTGACTTCAAGAAAATCTATGTGGAGTGTCTTGCCGCTGAGATAGTCGAACTGCACGTCCTTTACAAGAGCGTTGACAGGTTCCCCCTTTTCCGATTTAAGCTCGACAAGGTGGACATTTCCATGCTGGACGATCTTTTTCCATTCATTCTCTACCAGGACGAACGGAGTCGCTTTTTTCCCACGTCCGTACAATATTCCCGGGATCTTGCCTTCCCTGCGCATTTTCCTGGAGGCACCTGAACCGAAATCGGCCCTGTCCAGGACCGACAATACATTTTTCGCTTTGCTCATCTTATGTGTATCCTTATTTTATTTTTCTATTTTGAAAAGTGAGGACACAGAAGCGCCCTCGTGAATTCTTTTGATGCCTTCGGCGAGAAGTCCGGCTATGCTGAATATCTTGATCTTGCCGTTACAGTTGTTGGTAACCGGTATGCTGTTTGTGACTACGAGTTCGTCTATGGAACTAGCCATGAGCCTTGATCTTCCGACATCTCCAAGCAGGCAGTGGGTGACGGCCGCATATACTTTCTTTGCGCCTTCCTTCTTGAGCAGGGCTGCGGCTGCGGTGAGAGTCCCGGCAGTTGTGCAGAGATCGTCGGAGAGAAGACATATCCTTCCATCGACATCTCCAACGAGATGGGATGACTCGACTGAAAGGGCGTCGATACGCCTTTTTGCCACGACAGCGAGTCCCGCATTTAGCATGTCGGAATATGACTGTGCAATCTTTACGCTTCCTGAATCAGGAGCTACAACGACACCTTCCTTGCCAAGGCGTTCCCTGAGATATGGGACAAGCACAGGAGCTGCGTTCAGATGATCAACCGGTATGTCGAAGAATCCCTGGATCTGCTGGGAATGAAGATCTACTGCGAGTATTCTGGATGCGCCGGAGACGGTAATCAGATTTGCCACCAGCTTTGCTGTGATCGGAACCCTCGGCTGATCTTTCCTGTCCTGACGGGCAAATCCGTAGAATGGGATGACTGCTGTTATCCTGGCGGCCGACGCACGTTTGGCGGCGTCAATGAGAATCAGGAGTTCCATGAGAGTTTCGCTCGGCGGAGAGCATGTCGGCTGGATTATGAAGACATCCGCGCCTCGTATGTTCTCCTTGTACTTTACAAAGATCTCCCCGTCGGGAAAACGGCTCACCTCGAGATCGCCAAGAGGTTTTCCCATTTCATTCGCTATCTCAGCGGACAATCCGGGATTTGCGGTTCCCGAAAAGACACAAATATTCTTGCCCCAGGCCAGCATTTCTGCATATTCCTTATATGGTTATAAACGTAAATTTTTTCGAAAAGGGTCATACTATACAGGCACTGGCTTCATATTCAACAGAAAAAACAAGGTTTTTTATTTCCACCGGAAAAAGAAGATAATGCGTCAGTTTTTATTTCTAAAGGTAGGGACGCCTCTCCGTAGCCGTCCGCGGCGTCCCGAGCGCCCGGGGCAATTCTTAACAATGTAGAACAGGCGTCTCGCCTGTAATCACGGAGCGCCCCGAGGCCTGAGCGCTCGGGGCAATTCTTAATCTCACGGAGCGCTGGCGTCTCGCCGGCAACTTTCCATCTTCCGTTCACCAACTCAGCCTCCCCCATCCACTTTTCACTGGTCACTGATTACTTCCCCGCTCCGTCACGCCCTTACGCCGTCACTCCGTCACGGCCCACCCATCTCATCGAACGGACTCTTCACGGTCACTCCCGGCTTGTTCATGATATGAGTGTAGATCATCGTGGTTTCAACATTTGAATGGCCGAGCAGTTCCTGCACCGTCCGTATGTCGCTGCCGGATTCGAGCAGATGTGTCGCAAAGGAATGGCGCAATGTGTGAGGAGTCACACGTATTGTAAATCCCGCCTTGGCCGCGGCCTTGCGGATCTGTTCCTGGAATGCCCCGTCCAGTACATGATGCCGCCTTGTCACCCCTGCCCGGGGATCGGTTGAAAGCTGCCGCGACGGGAAAAGCCATTGCCAGCCCCACTCAAGCCCTGCATGCGGTATCCTGTGCTCAACAGCAGGCGGCAGCCAGACACCTGCGACATTTTCAGCACGATCGCTCTCGTAGAGGGAACGGATCCTGGTAATATGGTCAGCCAGTTCCTTCCGCAGACCTTCCGGCAGGACAGTCGGTCGGTCCTTTCCACCCTTGCCTTCCCGGACAATCACAATCCCCCTGGCAAAATCCAGGTCCTGCACCCTGAGCCTGATCAGTTCCATTACCCGCAACCCGGCCCCGTACATCAGCTTCGCCATCAGCGCGGCAGTCCCGTCAAGCTCCGCGAAAAGCCTTCTGCATTCCTCCTTGGTAAGTACCGCCGGAAACTTGGCGCCTCTCCTCGCCGGACTGTAGCCAGCCAGATCCCCCGGCTCCCGTTCAAGCACTTTCCGGAAGAAAAACACCAGCGCGTTCAAGGCCTGGCTCTGGGTCGAGGCCGCAGCATCCCTCTTCACGGCCAGCCATGTCAGGAACTTCTTCACGTCCTCATCTCCGGCAAGCAGCGGATCCTTTCCGTACCAGTCGCAGAACCGCCATATCCAGTCACGGTATGTCTGCTCCGTCCGCCATCTGTATTGACCGACTCTCAGCTTCTCGACAAGCTTCCTTTCCCAGTCAGTGCTTCCCTTGTCCGCCTTTTCAGGTTCGATGAGCCCGGCAGGCTGGTCGACGCTGCGGAACTTCTGGGCTGACACCGCCTCATCATCATGCTTCCTGGCATTGGAGAAGAACCAGCGCAGGGCCAGTCTTTCCATGGCTCCGCCGCCCGCCCCCGCGCCCGTGAGTCCGGCAAGATATTCCTTGGCCGAATCGAAACACGCCTTCTGGGAGTTTTTCTTGAGATATGCAAGATATTTGATGATGGCTGACTGGAAATGGGTCTTCTCATTATGTCCGAGCAGGGGATCGTCTTTGAGCTCGGTGCCCCATTCCGGATACCAGAAGACGCGACTTCCACTTGATGTTTTCATGACTTAAGCATATCACAATTAGTCATCAAGTCAAGCCGTCAGCTCCAAGTACCTTAAACTGATGATGAAACCATGCCCCCTTGCAGCGGGATAACTGAAGCAACCCGAGGGAAGTATTTAGCTTGTAGTAGCGCATGTTTGCGCGTTATTCAATCTTTACGGAGCGCTGGTCTTCAGACCGGCTCTTGATGCCGACCTGGCTTGTCCGCCGTAGCCCTGGTCGCCGAAGGCGCTGCCATAGGCAGGTAAACTTCTTAGCGACGGCGGAAGCGTGTCTTAATATTCCAGCCCCGCCCATCACCTGAACTCGTTGATGGGTAAGCTTAAATAAATCGACTTTCTTCCCGCCACACCCTCTTGATTTCCAACGATTTGATACTACATTACCTTAAAGCGGGGCGGTTCACAGGCTAGGCAGACACCGTTTCAGGCCATCATCCATGACTTGATGTTTAGCCGCCGACTTGATGCTAATACTATGTTAGGATACATGACCAAATGAAAATAAATACATATAAAAATTTAAGGGCTGTATCATTCCTTGTCTTCGTATTTACATTCCTGTCTTTTATATCAATGCTATTAGTATGTGTCGCTCCACAAAAGGGATTTATACAAGATGAAACCGGAAAAACAGTTGGGACGGCATATATTCCATTTGACAGGTCAAGTATTGCAATACCACTATTTTTTGTTACTGTGCTAGCAGGAATACAATTTATAGCAATAATGTCTATCGGAAAAGAGATTATCAAAGATCCTAACCAAAAGCCTTCAGGTAATCCGGGTCCGCCGTCTTCCTGAGGCCGAGACGTTGTGCACGAAATCATAAAACAGGTGATGAATTGAAAAAGACAATTATTATAATTTTGTTCTTTGTGTATTCCTTCTTGAGTTTAACTGCAGAGGAATCTAAACTTGAATCAAAAGCAATAATTAATGCCGCAATATGGGTAGATGCTTTGATTCATGGTGACTCAGATAAAATTCGTGAATACTCAAATTTGCCTTTTAATCTTCCGGATGTCCTACCTACATGCAAAATGGAACCGATATCAATCGAGAAGTTTGATAAAGACCTTAAAATCCATAAAGAATTGTGGAAAGACCTTAAAATCTCCAAATTAGAAATAAAAATCATTGCAAATACTAATAATGATTTAAAATTTAATGATAAAGACTTCATTGCTATCTTAGTAATTTGCAATTTTGAGAATGGTAAGGATGGAATGCAACCGGGATTTAAAGACATACTTTATATAAATAAAAGCAATCTTAAAGTTTCAGGAATTATTTTTCTTGAACTTGTTCCTAGATAAAATAAATATAAAGCACAACCATATTGGTTCTGGCAACTTCGCTCCGCTCGTCGCCAGACCATTGAGCGTTCTGCAAAAGAATATGAAAGAAATCGAAAAACAATTCAGAGATAAAGTTAAACGCTCTGCCATTCGCATGCAGATTGGTGGCTTTCGCCCTTCACAAAGTCCAAAAGCATCATGCTTTGGCAAAGTAAACTTCTGTATTCCTGGAGAGCCTTGGCCAAAAGTGAACGGAAAGAGTATGTGGCCTTTATGCCAACTGAACATAACAGAATTTCCGTTTCGTCCACCACGCTTGGATGACATCGAATTTATTACCGTGTTTATTGGCCCCGAACAACTTCCCAACCATAAAGAGAATGGTGAGGGATGGTGCCTAAGGGCATATCGAAACATTAAAGATCTTGTTCCTATTTCAGGAGACAAGATCGATTCTCCAATCAAAAGCTTTGAAATGAAACCGGAGGTTTTAGAGGAGGATTATCCTTGTTGGGATGATGCCGATAGTTGTCCTGAAGAGTTGGAAAATGACTATTTTGATTTATTTGCAAATCACTCTGGCTTCAAGATAGGCGGTTGGCCCACGCTAATACAATCAGAGATATTTTGGGCACCTTTGAACAAGCATCCTTTCAATCCTGACTATGTTTTCCAAATTGATTCGACCGAGAAGGGGAATTGGTCATGGGGCGATGGGGGAGTTGGATACTTTGGAAGAGGAACGACATCAGAAGGAAAAGATAGCTGGGCACTTTCATGGCAATGTTATTAATAAAAAGCAGAACGATTTCCATGCATCCAACCCCGCATCCGCGGGGTGGATGATAGAGAGGCGTTAGAATCAGAAAAATAAATTATCTTGCATGGGGGCTGTCGAAAGCGAAATGAAATTCAAAATTATTTCCGACTGGATAACAGGATTTACAGGATATATTAGATCCGGAATCAGAATTAGAATTCAAGAAATGAGAGAAAGATAATTCTAACCATTTAGATTCTCCTAACCCGCCAAAGCGGGTAGGAGATCATAGGCGTTGGCATAAAATCATAAATAGATGGTGACGAAAGATGAATCCATGGATCTTTTTCGATCCTAAATTATTGCTTCTCCGCTCGGGGG
>MHBH01000051.1 GCA_001804805.1 Lentisphaerae bacterium GWF2_49_21 | reverse complement strand
TCGATAAGGATGGATGACCACTCCGTCCATGTAGCTCAAAGCCCCGTTTTTGAAAAGCTTCTCAAAGAACGGCATGGGCACCAGGACGACGGCACCCCCGAGGATCTTGATGTCCGGACGCGCCTTCTTGATCGTCTCATAAGAGACTTTAAGCATTTCAGTGTAATATTTCGGACGGTCCTCCTTTGCGGGCCCGCGGCAGAATGAACCATTGTACTCATTCCATATCTCTAGCCATTTCACCTGGCTGCCGAACTTTTCGGCAATTGCAGCCCCGTAGTCGGCATAACCCTTGTATCCTTCGGAAGTGCATGGCGTATTCCCATTGTCGTACATCTTGTTTTCGAAGGTCATTTCAACCAAGGGATCGATCCCGTTGTCTTTACATTCCTTCATGAAGGAATCCCCATACCCTGGAACCTCATATTTCCCCTTCTCCCTCTCAACAGATCCCCAGTAGATCTCATCCCTGATCGTGGTGATTCCCGCCTTGGCAAGCACCGGCAGCACTTCCAACGGCATCTTCTGGGAAAAATGCGTCATCGCGCCGAAAGGACTCTTTTCCTTGTCCTCTACTTTCACTTCCGGTATTACCGCGTAGCTCGCATATTTACTACCGACCCTTGAACCGTCCTCCCTCCTGGATTCCACTGACATGAGGAAATAACCATTCTTCGACGGAGGACAAATCACGGCCCTATTGTCCACAACCTTCGCCGTCTCCTTGAAAACTTCCTTGTCCCGGTAATCTGTCGCGGTGCATTCAAGGATATCGCCCTTGGTCTCGACTGAAATGGCTATCTTCTGACCTGCAACAAACACATTAGACGGCGCCCCGGGAAATATCTTCAGATCCTGCACTATTTTCCTTGGATCCAGTTTAACCTCGATATCATCAATCAAAACTGAGCCTTTCACTTCAAGCACGAACCTTATTTCCTTCGCCGGAGAATGCCATGCCTTGTCCTTTTCACCTCCCCAGGATTCGCCCTTGCCGAACTCACGTATCACGATCTGATGCCATTCACCGTCCGCGTCATACTTGAACCTCTGCTGGAATGACTGCTCTGTTGAATCCTTGAACCTGACTGCGATACTGCCGGCATCGGAAGATTTAATCCAGAAAGACAGCTCCAGGAAGTCATTCTTCACAACACCTTCAATATCCTTGAACGCCTCGGTCCATTTCTTGTCCTTGTTTTCAATCCTGATCGCCCCGCCGCCATTCCTGCCTTCTCCGGCGACAAATATGCTTCCATCTGAAAAACTGTCCTTGTCCTTTTCGAAATTTCCAATGACAAGAGTCTTTGCCGACTCGAGGAGTTTCTTCCTTTCTGCAGCTTCAGGCAGCAGATCATTGGAAAGTCCGGCTTCAATATCGTCAATCCAGACAGTTCCTTTCACCTCCAGGATAAACTCCAGCTTCTTTACGGGATGATGTATCTTCTTGTCACCGGCTCCTCCGAAGACTTCAGCTTTGGTAAACTCCTTGACCTCTATTCTCTGCCATCCTCCATCGGCCTTGAATGAAGCTCTGGGCTGAAAACATTGTCCTGTAGAATCAACAATCCTCACGGCAATACTTTCCGCATCAGAACTTTTAATCCAGAAGGAGATGGATTTGAGTTCACGATCAAGAGAAAACCCCTTGGAGGCGGTAATCCATTTCTGGTCTTTGTTTACGAGCTTTGCAGAAGATGAACTTTCCCTGCCGACTGTATTGTCGATGGAAATACCACTGAATTCGTCATTTCCTTTCTCGAAATCCCCTATGGAAATATTCTCCCCGTAAATTGTGACGGAGAGGATAATGGCTAACATTGACAGGAGCTTTTTCATAATGGCTTTATTCCTATTCAGCTGTATTTATTATACTGTATTGTATTACCAGTATATTATAATATCAACAATAAAAGAGAAGATTTATTGAATATTTTTACGTGGCGTAGCTCTTCAGAGCGAAGACTGGTCCGCCTATTTAAGTTAGATTTCCGCGGGTTGGAACCACAGCCATACGGCGTGGCAGGAATCCGCGCTCCTTTAAATTCGAGTATTGGTCTATTGATGACAACTTTTATCTGGAAAATTGCTGGAATCCACGTGGAAATCAAAATAAAACGCGGGAGATGCCTTGTTGTGCCTGTAGACTCTTCCTTCATAGCTATTCTCGAAGCCACCTGTCATTGGATTTCCCTCTCCGTCTTTTTTGGAGGTTGTTGCCCAGATCTCTTCGCCATGCACCCATGAACCCGAACTGAAAGATATGCCACTATCAGCGAAGTTCACTACCGTTGAAGGCTTATCGCAGGAGTCCGCTTTTATCCATGACCACTCATGATCATTGCCCCATGGCTTGTTCGGATCGTACACCACTGTTTTGAAATGCTTCGCTCCCCAGGTTGACACGTCCCTCTCATTTACTACGGGATTATAACTCCAGCTATTTCCTGTAATCTGATGCTGTATGCTTGGACACAACGTCACGCTTCTGTCAGCGTATTTATCGTTGATCATTGGAACTTTGTAGTTTCTTGCCGGTGGAATAAATCCCTCATAGTCTGCCGAGTAACTTGCGAATCCCAAGCCGATTTGTTTCAGATTATTAAAACATAAAATCTTCAGGGCTGTCTTCTTTGCCATGCCCAGGGCCGGAAGAAGCATGGCTGCGAGAATTGCGATGATCGCAATTACGACCAGAAGCTCAATCAATGTGAATATTTTCCTGTTAATCATATCTCTATTATATAACAGTAAACCTCCATATTCCTTGATTAAATCGGCAAAAACATGGACTATATTATCATATTTCCTTGAAATCCATATTCCTTCCTGCAATATTCAGGGTAACCAGCCGGACGCGATACTATGAAAATAAAGAATCTGAAATCTTTTGAAGAGGGTGATTTTCCAATAAAGATAATCACCCTCGTACAGTCTCCTATAGAACTTCACAAGCACGATTTTAGCGAACTTGTCGTGGTTTTGCGTGGAAGCGGTACACACTGCACCGCAAAGCTTAACTACTCTATAAAGGCAGGAGACATATTTTATATAAAGCCCGGATACGTCCACGGATACAGCAATCCGGTAAATCTTAAACTCGCAAACATAATGTATTTCCCGAGAAAGATTGGAATACCCCTGAACGACATCGTAGAGCTTCCCGGATACAAGGCCATATTTGAACTTGAACCGGATCTGCGCAACAGTGGCAGGTTCAACAGCAGGCTGAATCTGAATATTGCCGATCTTTCCTTTGTTGAAAAACTTGTTAATAGCATCAAGTCAGAACTGTGGTCCGTCAGACCGGGAAGAATTTTCATGGCTGTATCATACCTGATGCAGTTGATTGGGTTCATATCGCGAAACTATGAGTCTAATCTTAATCCTGACACCAGGGCGCTCTTCAACATAGGGCGGATTGTCAACCATATTGAATCAACATACCTGGAAAGATTCAGCCTTAATGCCATCGCAAAGAAATTCAACATGTCGCCATGTACCCTGATAAGGACTTTCAAGAGGGCTACCGGCTCCACTCCCGGACTTTACGCACAGAAATTCAAAATCCAAAAAGCATCTGAACTTCTTGTAGCCCCAGACGCGACAGTTTCAGAGGTGGCATATAGGTCGGGATTCTCCGACAGTAATTACTTCTCGAGACAGTTTAAAAAGCAGACAGGCCTTTCACCAAAGAAATTCCGTACCCTTTATCTCAAGATAAATATATGCCCAACTTGATCCTGTAGGATTTACTCATTGATTTTAATCCTAACTGGGACTTCCAAATTCCTTCGCCATTTCCGCGCATGACCTGGCGAATATGCCGACATCGGTTGAGCATGAGACGTAGCCGACGCCCATCGCCTTGTATTGCAATGCGCTCTGGACATTGTCCGCGTATATGCCGACGTGCTTGCCTTTTTCCCGGCACTTGCCTATGATGTCATTGACCGTATCCTGCACCTTCTTATGGTTCACATCCGGGCATCCCAGCGATTGGGCAAGATCGTTCGGACCTATGAAGAATATGTCTATACCTTCAACATTCATCATTGAATCCAAATTATCGAATCCCTCTTTTCCCTCTATTTGCACTATCACAGCCACATCCCTGTTCTGTCCACTGAAATATTCCTGCCTCTTCTTCAATGAATAGTCTGCTGCACGCACATTGCAGCAGACTCCTCTCATCCCAAGAGGTGCGAACTTCGCAGATTTCACTACGCCCCTTGCGTCCTCTTCAGTCTGAACCTGCGGAACCTGTATTCCGGATATTCCAATATCAAGCATCCTCTGGATCTCAATCACAGAAGAACTTCCGACACGGACCACAGTCTGCAAATTTGAAGCCTTTGCCGCAAGAACAAGAGGAAGGACTTCGCGAGGGGAGTTAGGTCCGTGCTCGCAGTCTATTATGACAAAGTCAATTCCAGCCTTCCCCATGACCTCAATGAACATTGGATCATTTGTCTTTGCGAATATCCCAAACACTGACTTCTTTTCGGCCATCAATTCCTTCAATGTCTTCATATGACACCTTTCTTTGTAGAAAATTCCAATATTCAAACAAATGAAACCTTATAAAAAAGAATGTAGGACAGGCGTCCCGCCTGTCGAAAAAGACAGGCCAGAGGCCTGTCCTACACTCTAACTACAAACAATGGATTTGTTTCGTAGCCTGTCGCGCCGTAGCCTCTCAGCGAAGGCGGATTAAGCCCGTAAGGGCTGTTCTTTTGAATTTTTACTTTTTCTCCTTGATTGCCTCAGCTGTTCTCTGTACCGGCACTTTCAGACGGCATGCCTTTGAAACAGCTTTCCCGGCAAGCACATCCTCCTCGTTGAATACGGCCAGAAGTATTTCACCATCGATACGTTTCCGGTCGTAGTTGATATAGATCCTGCCATCCTCGGACTGGAATCCGTCCGGATAACTTACATTTTCACGTTCATCTAACAGCAATCCTCCCTTCCAGGTTTCACCTTCATCTTCGGAGATGTATGCGGTCAGATGTGTACGTCCGGTCTTCTGGAAGAGAGGTCCGTGCTTTACCAAAAGTACTTTTCCGGACTTTAAACGTAGCGTGAAGATTCTGGCACTGCAATGCTGGAGATTGGATGGTACCGGCTTTGACCAGTTGAATCCTGAATCGATGGATCTTGTCTCGGCCAGTCCGTAATGAGTCCTTATAAGGCAGCGGAGTTCGCCATTTGTTTTCTCGATGAACACCGGCTCATCAAAAATCCTCTCTTCTGCAAATACACCTCCACGTCGTTCCCATGTGTCTCCATTGTCAATGGAAACCATGAAGTTGCTCATCCTCCACTGGTCTAGTTCGTGGAACAAATCGCTGGTTTTCAAATCACCGCCACAGAATCCCATGAGATACCTGTCCCAGAGAGTTGTCGGAAGCAACCATTCTCCTCCGCGAAGGATTATTGGCTTGTTAAGCACAAATCCATTACAAAGACGACTTGGTGTCGACCAGACAAGATCGTCCGAATCCGGATTCTCGCAGACACTCGCCCAGACACCCTGTCTTCCGTCGCAGAATCCGATTGAATAAGCGAAGAAACACCACAATCGCCCCTGAGGATCCGTCCAAAGATTCCCACCAAGTATGGATCGGTGGAATCCATTTGGCGTAAGAGGCTCCTTGATGATGTATCTCGGTCTCGACCAGGTCTGCCCGTCATCGTCGCTGGACGCCATCATCATGAACGCCTTCTGTCCGTCCTCTCCTCCAAACCATGATACCCAGATCCTTCCATCCGGAGTCATGGCGATTCCGGCACTCATCGTAAAATCATTCCGTTCCGGTAGAAGTTCCGGCTCATCGAACTTGCGTATCTTCGGCGGAACCAGAAGCAAAGGGGCATCTTCCATGACTTTTTTCGACCTGATATTTATTTCCTCATTTCCGTTCATTTCAAATTTCTCCTTTATGAATTAAGAACGTATAGACAGGATAACAGGATTTTCAGGATTTATTTTCAAGTATTCAATCATGTAAATCCCGTTATCCTGTCTATCTTCTCAAGTCTGGCTTATGTGTTGCCTCATTATCCTGCATGCCTCGTCCAGATTCTCCGCCATGATGGCCTCGAGAAGGGCTTTGTGGTCCCTTAGACTGTTCTGCTTTGACTTCGGATTTAGGAACTTTTCTCGGTACTGACGGCGGAACAGTAGATGAACTACGTTTGAGAATATCTTGAGGATGCGATTTCCGGATATATCGAAGAGCATGACATGGAATTCCTTGTCAAGAGCATCGGCCTTTTCTGGAATGTCGAGGTATTTTTCCATCTGCTTGATATTCTGCTTCAGCTGTTCCGCCTGCTCCGGAGTGATCCTCTTGACGATAAGTGGCATGATGGCAAGTTCCATATACAGGCGCGCCTCCTTAAGCTCCTCGAATCCGAATCCGGAGAACCGGAAGCAGAAGGAGATGCTCTCCTCGAGTTTTTCGTATGTGAACTCCCGTATGAAGGTTCCTTTGTTCTTTATGCGCTCTATCACGCCCATGAACTGCATGTGCATGAGCACCTCGCGGATGGTCCCGCGCGAGACATGGAATAGTTCCGCCAGCTCAAGTTCGTTGTCAAGCCTGCTTCCGGGCTTATAATCATTGTCTATGAGATACGCCTTGAAATCCTCGTTGAGATTTCCTTTCATATGGCTCCTATGTATGATATATTATATCAATATGTTTGACATATTATAAAACAAGAAAAAGCTAAAACAAGCATAAATTCAGGAATTATTTCTTTTTCATGTGTACTAAAAAAGTAGGGACGGGCTTCAGCCTGTCCCATTCTTAGAAATTAAGATGGTACATGAAAAATTTTCCCGCACGAGTAGTCTGTCGGACTTAGTTTTTTCATAATTGTTTGTAGTCAAGCCATTATTGGCTGTGGCTTTAAAAATTCGAAACACACGCAAGAATGCGTTAACTACGAACATAATACTGCTTGTCACGCTCATTCCTAAGTCCGACAGGCTCCTGCGGCGACGCCATAGGTTTATGCGCTTCAGACGTGCGACCAGGGCCGCGTACCTGCTATTCCTCCGGCTGGATCAGGATCTCGTCCTTGCCGGGAAGAGCGTCGTATTGGACTTGTCCATTTACGGCATCGGTTGTCACAGTCTTCCCCGACTGCGTGATCTTGCATTTCTTCCAAGCTGCAGGAACCTTTGTGATGAGAGTCAAAGGGAAATCATAGAGATTCGCATCGGCGCTGCAGGACAAGCTTATCCTGATTCCTTTCTCATCGGACCCAATGACCTTCACCTGTGCGCCATTCCTCTCGGTCTCATATTTGTGCATTGAGATCGGATCCGTGATCCATAGATTATCGCGGTTCGCATCCAGACGGTCGAGCATCTTGACGAAATCCTCCGTTGACTGGCTGAGCCAGTCGCCACCGACGCCATGGAAGAAGAGACTTTCCGAACCGCCTTTCTCAACGGCCAAATCAACTACCTTCAGAAGTCCGTCGGCATTCTTGATGTGTATTCCGCCGAAACGTCCGTTAGAAGGCGGTCTTGGGACAATATTATATTTCGCGAATATCGCCTTCATCTCATCAGGAGTGACTTTCCAATCAACGCCACCGGGCCGTGAAAACGAGATCAGCCGGGGCTGTTTGAGCTCAGGATTGAGCTTCAACACATATTCATTGCACTGGGCGATGTCGGCATCCGCCTGTGCCGCATCCTTGGCGCCTGCATGGGTCATGGTGTGATTTCCAAAAACCATCCCTGCGGCTACGACATCCTTCTCCCATTTGCTCTTCTCATACCATTTTACGCCTGGATTAATGTAGAAGGTTCCAATAAAACCGCGCTGCTTCAATTCCGGTATGACATTCTTGAGATGGGACGGCATGCCATCATCGAACATGAGGAGAAACGCCGCCTTCTTCCCATCCTTCCACTTCGCTATCTCAGCCGCACCTTGCGAATTCTTCTCCTGGGCCATGGCTGTCACCCCTACAGTTAATGCTGAAATCAGCAGCAGAGCACTGCGTATCTTTGACTTCATTTTTATTTCCTGACCTGCGTGAAGAGCCATTCTATCACTTCAGGATTGGAAAAGGTCTGAGCCCATGATCCATGGCCGACACCGGGATATTCGGTATATTTGGGATCACCTCCAGCCTTCTTGATCGCCTCGACCATGTCACGGGAACGCTTTGTTTTCACAGTAGTATCATTTCCACCATGGAACACCCAGATCGGGAACTTCGCCAGCTTTGCAGCCTGGACAGTATCAGCACCTCCACAGACCGGGATTGCGGCGGCGAACAAATCGGGAGAACGGGAAATCGCATCCCAGGTTCCAAAACCCCCCATTGAAATCCCCATTACATAGATGCGTTTCGGATCAACAGGAAAATCCTTTGAAACCTTGTATATCACATCAAACAAAAGCAGAAATGGTATTGACGGTGTTTCAGGCATCGTGTGCGAATTGGCTCCCCAGTCAACCTCGACCCAGCGCCTGTTCTTGGGACATTGCGGAACTATCATGAAAAAGGGATTCTTCTCATACCCAATCTTCACAATGTCACTGACGCTGTGCTTCATCTGAGCCTTGTTGTCAGTTCCACGTTCTCCTGCGCCGTGGAGAAAAATCAACAATGGATAAGTTTTGCCGGCTTCTACTTTGGCAGGCTTGAGGAAACGGTATGGAAGAGTATTGCCATCCTTGTCATAGGACAGAGATTCAAATGCACTATCCCATGCCTTTGCGGTTGCTGGAGCGACTGCTGGTGCAGCTGCTGGCTTGACATCCGTCTGCGCCACGGTACTTGCACTTATTCCGCAAAGGGCAAATACATACATGATCAAGCTGAAAGATGATTTGTTTTTCATAATATAGGAAGATATTCTCGTTGCTTGTCTTTATCAAGAATTGTAGTAAGGATGGATTATTCTATTTCCCAGCGACAAAAATATAAGTCCTGTTCCAGGAGGCAGTTTCACCCGGCTTAAGGCTCAGCTTGATGAACTGTTCCGGAGATACATAGTTTGGACGACCGTGGATCGCCGTTACAAATCCCGTAACCGATGTCTCGCAGGTTATGCTCATGCCGTTTGCGGTGTTCTTCAGGACACATGTGTTTATTCCAGTATAGTCCTGAGGATATGCAACTGCCATGTTCACCCATTTGGGAATTTCCTTGACAAAATTTATATCCCTCCCCGACTGCGTCTGTTCAGCTTCAAGTCCTTTCACATTGAAATCATAAGGAAATGAAAGGACATAGTCAGGTCCGACATTCCTGTCATCAAACCGGAAGAAATTATGTACATAATTCTTCGTCGTAAAAGCCTTAGTCCCAGTATTATTCAATTTCCATTCTACGTTGATTCTATTGTCCAGTATTCTGACGTAGGCATTCAACTTATATCCATATCCATTAACTCCCCGGGACGTCTGCTCATACTTCGCTCCGTTCTTGTCCCATTGAACGTCTGTCTTTGCCCTGTCAATGACTTCTGGCTGCTGGAATAAAGAATAATTTTCGCCTTTCTTCTTCTTCAGTACACCGACTCCTATCTTCAGGAATCCCTCCCCGTCCTTCGCCTCCAGATATCCCGGAGGCAGATCCTCATCGGGTCCGCCGGGAATGCAGAGATCAAATTCCGAAGCCAGTCCTCCATGATCATTCTTCACATCATGCTTTTCCGGATGGAACATGAATTCCTTCCCGTCCATCTTGACTCCCAACACGGCCGCAACAGGAGTGAAACGGACACCCCTGTTGTATCGGTCCGGATGGTTCGGATCCATTATTTCAACGGTAAGTTTGTCACCACTGATTGTCTGGACTGCTGAATTCTCCCCGGCATCCATTTTTGCGAACAGAAAAAATAACAGTAAAGCTGCGAGGTATTTCATTCCAATTCTCCAATCTCTAATTCTGCGTCATTCGTTCGTAGTCAAGCCCGTAAGGGCTGTTTCTTTCTTTCCGTTTCACTTATGACGTAACAAGTTGACTCATACTAGTCTTGAGACATCTCCTGTTCAACGGAACGCGGGTTTTCCAACCCGCGAGTTGGCGGACAGGAATGTCCACCCTCCTTTATTTTAGTAATTCAGAACCAAGAAAGGAACAGTTCTCACGAGCTAACTCCTTTGAAACTTACCTCTGAAGTAGGTCGGGCTTTCCCTTGTCCCGCCGCAGCATCTTAGCGAAGGCGGAAGCTCGACAAGATGGCGGCCAGGAATGACCGCCCTACTTAACCGGTAAAAGTTTCTTATTGATAAAACTGCGGCCACCGCAGTAGGCCGCTACAAACAGATTTACAATAAAAATTGTCCTATTTCCGAACTGCATTTTCAGGAGCCCGGACAAAGATAAAACGATCCGCGTAGATGTATTTGATCTTTGCATTTCCACCGCGAATATACGAGACCGCCTGGTCGTCCTGATTAAAGCGGAATGGACCGCCGGGAGCCTTGAACAGCGAGTAGGCGCCGTTCTTCAATTGGCTCAGTTTTATATTAGTACAGTTGCCCTGAGGAGGCATGGTCCCGATGCCCAGAGCGTTATCGCCAGGATTTGCGCCATTTTCATCAACCCTCACTTCCGCATATATGTCCCAGAGTCCTTCCTCTGGCAGTTTATGGTGCTTGAGTTGGATCAACGGCGCCCCCTCTTTGCCGTCCAACCTGGCCGCAGCGCCGTCGGACGCCACATCGTCCGGTACCACGATAGTGTTGCCATAGTAGCGGTTAAATCCAATTTCCTGAACCTCTTTCCAATCGGATTTCGGCAGACCGCGAACCAGCTCAGGAGGTGTCGAATCCTTGCGATCAATCGCTATGAGCTTCTCCAGATCCGCCACTCTGCCACCCTGATAATACTCCTTGATGCCTTCGTCTTTAAGCGTCTGGTTGAAACGGGCCAGCCGATTGGCAAAGTCGAGGTTGAACTGGAGCTTCTGACTTGTGGCCTCGTCCTGATATTCCTTGCGCCGAACCAAAATCACATAATCAACGTTTACGCGCACTTCCAGCACATGCTTGAGCAGCACGGGATCAGATGCCACCGCAGCCTGTGCCTTTTCCATCAGGTCATCGGCCTTGGTCACAAAATCAAGTGACAGCATCGCACTGTCGATATTGGTTTTTTCCCAGATAGCCGCACGGGTCTTGGCGGAACTCTCATGCATCAGATCAATGTATTGTTTGACATACGTTCCAGCCGGACCGTAATAGGCGTCACAGTATTTCGCGATTGCCTCTTTATAGTCGGTGCTTGGATCCCAGAGCATCCGGGCAATGATCCAGACACGCAGGGAAGAAAACTCGGCATTCTTGGTGTTCCAGCTTCCCTCGGCAAAATAACCGTGGATATTCGGCATCGTGGCCAGCCAGCGAATCGTTTCGCAGATCGGATAAATGTTCGGCGTCGGCTGGATGTAGCCGTTGAAGTTGGTGATATGATCCCAGAGAAGGATATCCTCGGCCACTGCACTCCATCCTTCTATGTCCTTGCCGAGCTTTTCATTCCTCCCCTTATTCAACGGAGTGCTGTAGTCCAGCTGGATAGTCATGGGATAGACCAGAAGCCCCTCAGGTAATTTCATGCCTGTGGGCGGACTGAATCCCCAATGGTAGGCGTTAAATGCGATCTTCGCACCTGGCAGAACCTTCCGAACGCGCTGGAGCACATCGATTGCCAGGTCGGTCTTTGCCGCCGAAGCAACTCCTCCATGTTCCTTCGCAAACGCCGCGCTTGCAGGATCAATGTCCCAACCCCAGTCATTATCCATCAATCCAAACCAGTAGTTCTGGTATTCGGGGACAGCTTTCAACCGTTTGATGATGCCATCTGCTATGATTTGCCGGACTTCCGGATTCATCATCGCCACTTGTCCGCCGTAGCGCAACCCGGGACGGTTTGGCACTAGGTCGTAAAAGCTTGCAGTCAAGCCGGGTTTTTGCCATGAACTATCCCAATGATCAATTTCCGGAGGAGACAAGATACCCTGGGCCCCATGCGAATTTCCGTTGAGTAAATTATGGGAACCGAACGGTTTTCTGTCTCCCTCCGCGCTCAGGACTTGACGAAAGTTGAAGCGCGGGACCTGTATTTCGTTCAAAGAGGACACTTCTACTTTCTTGGACGAGGGCACATAAGAGTAGTCAGGGGAGAGCCATTTGACACCCAGTTTGTGATCCAGGAACCAGTTCACACCGTACATGGTTCCTCCCGGTGTAGCGCCTGCAATTACGATGTTCGAACCGACAGTGCGTATGACGAACCCGTCTGCGCCAAGCTTGTCATACGGGATGTCCGGGCAAAGCTTTTCTGTCAGCTTGTTATGGCGTCCGACGATGATGAGTGGCAGCTCCGCAAGCGGATTTTTGTCGTTGGAGAGAGGTTTGAAATCAGCCCCGGATATCTTCCTGAGATATTCTGCGAGTTCAACAGCAACCGCAAGTTCGATCAAATCTTCATCGTATCCTACATGAATATGGCATGCCGACTTGCCTGCATCGGCCAGAGTTACTGATTTTACAGTTTTGGATGAGGCCTCAGAAATTATTTTCTTCAAAGCCTCCGCCTGCTTTTCATCTGCGACCGGCTGAGTCATGATTTCCTTGGCAAGTTCATCCCTGCGCAATCCTGCAGCCGTCGTAACTTCCTTGTCGGTCTCCTCTACCTTTAAATCGTCATAGTATGCGACGCCATCGGTCTTGGGTAGTTTCCTGAGATAGACAAGCAGTTGGTCGGCGCCGTTTGGCGCCTTCACCACCGCGGAGAAGGTCTTCCAGTCGTGTTTCCCTCCGGTGACGAACAGTGCCACCTCGTTCTTTATCCTTTCAGGACCTCTCCATTCCGGGGAGCATCCTTCGCCACGATAGCTGATCTGCACGAACACTGATCGTTCAGGGGCGTCTTCACTTTTTATCTTCATGCTGATCTGATATTTTTTCCCTTCTTCAACAGGCATCTTGTCCTGGCAGGCGAATCCACCTGTGACTTTCATGCAGTTCTTCCCCTCTGCTGAACCTTCTGCGGGAATCGCAAAATCACCCTCGCCCCACCATGGGCTTTTCCCACTTTCAAAATTACCGTTGTTGACAATCTTACCCGGGACTCCTCCGGCAGGTTTCAATGCGCCGGTCACTTCGCCATCCGTCTCTTCAGCCTTGATGTCGTCATAGTATGCAACTCCTGCACTTCCTGGAATCTTTCTCAGATAAATTAACAGCTGGTTTACATTCTTTGGCGATTTCACGACGACAGAAAAATCCTTCCATCCATGAGTACCTCCGGTCGAAAACAATGCCGCCTCTCCATTCGCCTTCGCCGGTCCATACCATTTTATTTCGACTCCTTCCCCTCGGTAGCTCATCTGAACGAATACAGAACCTTCAGGAGCACCTTCGCTTTTTATCTTCATGCTGATCTTATACTTTTTCCCGCCTTCAACCTTGATCTTATCCTGACAGGCAAAGCCTCCAGCGATCTTCAGGCATGACTTGCTTTCGGCCGCACCTTCAGTTACGATCGAAAATCCGCCTTCTCCCCACCACGAATTCTTGCCGTTCTCGAATCCGCCGTTTACAATCGGTACTGGATTTCCAGCGGAGACGTCAATTCCAACCAGGCTTAAAAACGCCATTGAAATCCCCGCCGCAAAACTTGCTTTGATTTTTATGGACATTGAAATTCCTTTCATTATTTTAAAGAGATAAATTTTTATGGTTTCCTACTGAGCCCAGCAAAGCTTCAGATAATTTGCCTTGAAATCAAAATAGGATACCCATTGCGCATGTCCGTCAACGAACAGGATGTTCGCACCTTTGGAATGCCGGGTACTCAAGGCGCCTCCGATACCCGCGACATAGCGATCTGTGTATGCATCGTCCCAGACCTGATTAGTTTCAATAAGAATCCCCCATCTGTCCGGATTGGCAACATCGATCCTTGACGCCTTGCACCATGACTGCCAGTAATCTGCCGTCTGATAGTTCCTGCAGTAGCTTAAAAGCTCATCAAAACGGTTTACTGTATAAGTTGTCGGCCCCATGGGACAGTGATAGAGCTGCCCGGCATTAGACTTTGCAATGGTTCCCTTGTTTGTAACCTGGGTCCCATTCCACACCGCCTTGCCATTCAGATAATCGTTAAAGAAGTTTGCCTGACCCCACGTCGTGAACGGCTGCCAGGATCGAGTTCCAAGAGGCATGTATAGGTCATAATCTGCCGCATAACTCATGAAAGACAGCCCAATCTGCTTCTGGTTGTTCATGCAGACAACCGCCTTAACCTTGTCCTTTGCGGTCTTCAGTGCAGGAAGCAGCATGGCCAAGAGTATCGCCATGATGGCTATCACCACAAGCAGTTCGATAAGGGTGAAATTATTTCCAATTTTCGATTTCCAATTTCCAATTTTATTTATTAATTTCAAATTGGCAATCGGCAATCGGCAATCAAAAATGTTTGTGAGATTTTGATTTTTCATTGCGCCCAGCAGAGTTTTAAATATTTCGCCCTGTAATCCATGTACCCCATCCATTCAACATGTGAATCAATGAAAAGCACGTTCGCGCCCTTTGAATGCCTATTGCTCAACTTGTAACTGGCCCATACGTCGTACTTGTCGATATAGGCGTCATCCCAAACCTTGTCAGATTCAATAAGAACTCCCCATCTGTCAGGATTGCTCACCGTGATCCGTGAAGACTTGCACCATGTTTCCCAATATTCCGCAGTCTGATAATTCCTGCTGTAGCTTATAAGATGGTCGAAAAGAGGATTGGTGTATGTTGTCGGCCCCATGGGACAGTGATAGAGCATGCCGGCATTTGAAACCTTGATTGTGCTTTTGTTCGTCACCTGCGTGCCGTCCCAGATTGCTTTGCCGTTTAGATAATCGTTGAAAAAATTTGCCTGCCCCCAAGTTGTAAAAGGCTGCCAGGAGCGAGTCCCCAGCGGCATATAGAAGTTAAAGTCGGAGGCGTAATTGCTGAAGGAGAGACCTATTTGCTTCAGATTGTTCATGCAGATTGTCGCCTGCGCCTTATCCTTTGCGTTCTTGAGTGCTGGCAGAAGCAACGCCGCAAGGATGGAAATGATTGCAATTACGACGAGTAATTCAATCAATGTAAATGATTTCGTCCTATGTTTTTCCATGTCTTTCATCTCTCCTCCCCATGGAGCGGCTTATTTATATTGCCGATCCTTTGGCATTGCAGAAGATTCCCTTACAATCAAATCAGGTACGATTTTGACTTTGCCATGAACATTTTTTGCATTTCCTGTCATTTTCCTTAGGAGAATTTCCGCTGCGGTCCGTCCCATCTCATGGAAATCCTGATGAACTGTTGTCAGCGACGGGGTCATGAATTGAGCCATGTCGATATTGTCGAATCCGACAACACTCATCTCCTCCGGCACTTTGATCTTCATTTCGCGCAGAACTTCAATCACCGATATAGCCGCCATATCGTTGTGTGCGAAGATCGCAGTGAATTTCCTGTCAACAAGATCCTTTACGCATTTCCTCATGTCATCCTCGGTGAAATCAGATTTCATGGTGACATTTTCGGACTCATTCATATCAAATTTCTTAATTCCTTCAAGGAACCCAGCTCTACGTTCATTGACGCTGCTCTCATTTTCCTGCCTGTCGATATATGCAGTTTTCCTGTGACCAAGTTCGTGGAGATACTCGACCACTTTCAAGGAGCCTGCCCTGTTCTCAGCCACGACATAGTCATATGGCTCGCTGCTGTAGTTGTTGACGAGTACAAAAGGAATTCCGCGTTCATTAAGCTCCTTCAGCATGAAAAGATTCTTTGGAGTCTCATTGTGCCAGAAGATCACTCCACCCGGATTATTGCTGATACACCTTTCAAGCGGAGAAGATTTCTCTGAATAGTTGAAATAGGAGATGTTGACCTGGTAGTTCACTTCCGACATCGCCTCGCATACCGCTTCAAGGATTCCGGACCTCATGAACGTTACCGTGATCTTCGGACTTTTAGGAACAGCAGGCAGAACGACTGTAACTGTCTTGCTGACAGATTTGCCTTCAATTTCCGATACTGAGAGCTTTTTCAGGTTGGCAACGAATGTTCCTTTTCCGTGCTGCTTGTGGAGGACGCCTGTGTTGACGAGGGTCTGGACAGCGTGTCTTGCGGTCATATGTGCGACATTGAACTGTCTGGCGAGTTCCCGTTCTCCTGGCAGCTTGTCACCGACCTTCATATTTCCGCTTTTTATGAGACCAAAAATCTTCTCCTGGAGCTGGTAGTATTTGGGTATTCCCGGTTCGTGTATTGATGATGCCCTGATATTCATATTGGAAGCTCCTGATCTATTGCTTCTGTTATACTGCTCTATAACAGTATTTTAATATGGAAACAGGCTTTGTCAATACCAATTCTGAAGAAATTTTAAAGTTTTTTAGGAGTAGGTAACTGCTTTCTGTGTCCGCCGTAGCATCTTAGCGAAGGGGGAAGCATGTACCATCTTAATTTCTAAGAATGGGACAGGCTAAAGCCCGTCCCTACTTAATTCCTTCCTTACAAATCCATTCTCTTCAAGGATTCTGGCATATCGGGCGATCGTCCTCGGCAGGACGTTTACGTAGTTGTTCTTTATTTTATCGATCAGCTGCATGAACCGCGTGCCATGCTTCCAGATGTAGGGGGCAAATGCAATTACAGGCGCATCAAGAGTCCCGATCATCCAGCCCGGTCTTGCATGTGGATATGTTTCAAGATCATCTGCAGTCGTGATCCTCACGAAAGGTGATGCCGGATGTACCACCCGACATGACTGGTTGATGACAGTAAAACGTTTCTCCCTATGGACAATCCGGTTTCTCCCTGGGGTCGCAGAGGAAATAAAATATTCCATTCCTGTATCCTGTACCGCCTTGAAAGCCGGCTTGTTCACAAATGAGAGTGTCGGCAGGTCGCTGTCCATGAACGCGTAATATCCTTTCGGCGAATAATCACCTGCCATATTCCTGATCCTAGAAATAGAATTCCGACAATGCTCCTTGAGTTCGTTCGGCGGACAGTTCACTTCCGCGAGCACTCCCATCCCTCCGGAATGCAACACAGGTTCGGCATGTCCGAGAACTCCTCCTTTTGATTTTGGCACAGATAGCAGCTCCCACATCTGCGGACATGTCTCATATCTAGCGGCATGAACTCCAAAACCCATCTTCACGCCGGTGAACGAAATAAGATCTAACAGCGCGAGCATTGCCTCGTTGTGCGCCATCTCACCCGAATGCCAGATTAGCGTCGAAAGAATCTTCCCTTCCTTTGCATACTTGAGGAGAGTTTCGTCGTCAGGTTCATCGTCCCAAATCCCCTTATCTTCCTTGTGCCAGTGGTGCTTCATACTTGTCACAATTGGAAATGCCGGACGGTTCGGGTCCATGATCTGAAGGCACAGTCCGGCCTTCGACCAGGCAAAGAGATCGCCGTCACCCGTCTGGCGTCCGACAAGCACCCGGTTACCGATCTCTTCTGCAAGCCTTATGACATCATCGGCTATCTTCGTCTTCTCTTCAGTATATGCGGAATAGACCACGTCCTTGGGTAGGATCTTGTTCTTATTCTCGTAGACGGCTATCCTGTCCTCGCGGCAGAGCGTGGCGATCTGCGCACGGACCGCGGCCGGATCCGCGAACGCAAGTGCCTTCGCCTTGTGCTTCCATCGTTCCGCTATTCTCAGCGAAATGCTTCCGTAGCTGTCATTCTTCTGGACAGAATCAATCATATATAAATCTTTGAAAGGTCTTTTCAAAGATTTATGATCGGGAAGCGATACGAAAAGAGATGACGCTTTCTTAATCTTGAACTTCCTATTGGCTGCAACAACAAGGTCAGCCGGAAAGGCCACCGCCCTGCGGAACCATATTTCCGGAAAAAGATACGGTCCTATCTCAAGCTTGTCATTTCTGGATTTGTCAGATCCTGTGAATATTGCTTCATCAATGACCTTAATCCCTGCCAACCTCAATACTTTTTCATATGCTTCCAGCAATGACTCCGATTCAACAATTATCTCCGCTCCAAAAGCGTCAATGGACGAACGGAAGACAGATGTATCCCCAAGAAGAATGTATTTCACCTCAAACGCAGCGTTGAGATAATTGAACTGCTGGTGGTGATGTCCACCGATCACAGTACTGCCGTTGCGTGCAAAGAGAGATCCGTCCCTTTCCGACTCCAGATAACATTCAAATTCAGCTCCTGCGGATTTCGCTATCCAGGCCAGGGTTGGTATTGCACAGTGCAGGTCTTCGCGCTTTGAATCCGCGATCAGAAGCCAGAGTATATTTTTCTTTGTTTTCATATTGCTCCTAATTAAAATGAACTGAAATCAAAAAACACGGCAGCAGAGTGCCGTGGCTACAACAAGAATAGGCTGTAGCCGCGTCACTCTGCTGACGCGTTCTTTTTCCAGATTATTGCAAATAGATTTCACTTTACACATATCCTTCTGGATCACTCAATATCTGCTTCAGATCCTCCAGATGCTTTTCATAAAGTTCTCGAGGACTTGCATTCAACTTCCTGCATGCATACGCCGCCCTTCCAACCACTGTTCCCATCATTGCGGTTGTGTTCATTACCCGGACCGGCGCCAAAGCCACATGTGTAACACTTATATTCCGTCCAGCCATGAACAGGTTCGAAATATTTTTTGAGTAAAAGCAGCGATATGGTATCGGATAAGGATCAATCTGTGTATAGCTACCTTCAATATCCCCTCTGAATTTTTCAAAATTCGGATCATCATAGGCAAGTGAACGAAATTCTTCCCCAGGAAAGAACCTAGTGTTGTCAGGATGGGGAAAGTGCAGATCAAAATACCAGGTGGCTGTCACGCACGCATCGGGATAGATCTCTGGTCTGGTAATGTCCTGCTGGGAAAGTATTATATCTCCCAGTAGACGGCGCGTATCGCGTTTCCCCATGATGAACCCGGACCAGCTGAGTTCCGCCTTCTCATAAAGTTTCCTGTCCTTGCTCCAGTTCTTCAGGAAGTCCCAGGTGCCATACATGGCGCGGAAATTATGGTCACGGACATGTTCAGCATCATTTATCTGGTCGTCATTGAATCCGCTTTCCCAGTTCCAGCCAGCGGCATAGGCATACTGTCCGAACTTCGGCGGATACTTAGGCGTAGAAACATCGACCGATTCTTCCGTGATTTCCAGAGCCCAAGGACATCTTGGAAATGATGCAGTATGTTCCGTATGATTTGCCAGCCAGAAATTTGAAACTCCCATCAGCATCCCATCGCCTTTTTTCGGAGCTAGCGCTTCTCCGGTCTGGTCACGCCCTTCGCACCCCATCCTCCATTCTGCTCCCGCCAGAAAGCCGACAGATGCGTCGCCAGTGCAGTCGGCAAATAAAGGAGCCGCAAAACGCAGTTCCCCTGAACTGCAGATATGCCTGGCGCGCAATGCGATGATTTCCGAATTCTTCATCTCCGTCTGATAGACGTGCATTTCGAGAAACAGGGATATGTTTTTTTCGGCCTTGACGATGGCTTCCACAAAATCGTCGTCAGGACATGACCTTATGCCACCGGAACCGCCCATCCCACGGGGAGTCTTGTGAAGTTCCTTTATGATGTCAGCATTACGAGGATAAAGTCCGCCGTCAATTCCTCCGATCGGCCCTACCCTGACCTCTCCGGACGCATTTCCCCCGAGAACCGGACGGTCATGGACCAGCGCTACATTCAACCCCATCCTCGCCGCGGAAACCGCCGCGCAAAGACCGGCATATCCTCCACCGGCAACAACAAGATCAAAAGATCCCTCATCTGGAGGAGTTGGTGGAAGTCCGAGCAGGCACCGCCGGAAATCCATCAACTCCGCTCCGCTGTTCGGAGGTATGAAATCCGAATCTGCGAACTTCGCAAAGAGGATGGCGTCACAGCGCCCTTCAAAACCAGTCAGATCCACGAGTTCCAAGTTTACAGAAGTATCCTTTATTTCCACAGTTCCACCGTCATGCCACTGCCATGAGCCGTCACCATCCAAACCAAAGATCTTGTCCAACGGCTGTCCGTTGACATGAAGATGAAATTTACCAGGCCCATATGGAGGAACCCAGTCGCGTGTCCGGATCCATAATCGATATTTACCGGTATTTCTAAATTTCACCTGCGTTCTGGCGTTTGCCACAGGTTTTCCCAGTCCGTGTGCAAGCAGGTAAGGCGAACCCATTACATCCATCGACTGCTGGTCTACCACCCAGCCACCGATGTCATTGAAGCTTTCAGCTTCAACTAGAACTAAATCTTTTGGATTAATAGTTTTCATGTAATCCTTTCCTGCAGAGGCAATTCAAAACTGCTTATGGAACGCCGACCTCCAGGTCGGCATAAGCCTGCCCGAGCCGTCGCTCAGGTCGGCCAGGGAGCCGGTCTGGAGACCGGCGCTCCTTAAAAACATCAGTTTTAAATCAACTCTAAATTTTATCCCTGCGTCTTTCTTCTTCTAAGATTTTTATTTCTATATTCAGTTTTATCTCATTAAGCAGATCCAGCGTCTCCTTCAATTCGTTCTCGCTGGGATTTTTTATGGATGAACCTATGGCGGCAATTGGGGGATCGCAGATCGGGACGGCCAATGACACTGTTCCTTCCTGATAATCGAGCCTTGCGTATCCATTCGCCTTAGCCTCTTTTATCTTGTCTTCATTTTCAAGCTCATAGTTAAATTTTTCACCTCGTGAAAAATTTTCCGCAAGCAGCATGATCCCAAGACTGGATTTCCGTGCGGGATAAATCTCATGGGAACCAATGCCTTCTTCAATTGTCTGGTGCGGACGTGAATGAACGAGATAGCATACCGATTCCTTCCAGAGGACGGCAAGGGCGACGGCACGCCTGTCATCTTTGAGTTTCTTAATCTCCGGCAAAGCAATTCGAAGCAGGGGCGAGTTATGGATTGACTGTGCTGCCAGAATGTGGATTCCGGGACCGGCATAATATTTCTTCTTTTCAGTCTTGCTGAGAAAACCTTCCTTGAAGAGGGTTCCGAGTATCCTGTTTATGCGGGTATGTTCCTCTTTTAGGATTCTTGAAAGCTCCCGGCTACCAATGGGTTTCGGCTGGCTGAGAACTTCCTGGAGTACCTCGACGCTCCCGATAATACTTTTGTTATATTGTGTCTTCATGGTGCTAATATAGCATCAATAATATAAAGTCAAGTCTTATTCAGAATATTTTATTATTCTTGTGTTCTTTGGAGAAATACGAAGGATAGGGATAGTTTACATCATTTTTTGACAGGGAGATGTTTCCCTGCCTGGAACCTGTCGGACTTCAAATGAGGGCGTTTTCGCTTGTAGTAGCGCATGTTTGCGCGTTCTTCAGTCTTTTAAGGTTCCGTTAAGAACGCTCGAACACGAGCTACTACGAACAAATACCCTAAGTCCGACAGTCTCCTTTGACAGCGCTTTTGGAGACCAAGGCTTGGTGTTCCCAGCCCGGGATCGCTGACCGCATGCCGTGGCGTAGTTTTCCGACGAAGCCAGATATGGTCGGTTCAGTATGTCCTAGTTATAATCTCAGGAGATTCTTTATTTCCCGAAGACTTTCTTCAGGAGCTCCGTCGTGCGCGCAGCAGGATCCTGGCGGATCTTCTTTTCCTCACCGGCAATCACAAGGAAAAGCCCGTCAAGCGCCTTCTGCGTCACGTAGTCCTCAAGATTGGCGTTTACCTTTGGTGCAAGTGGAATAAGATTATATTTCTGGGAAAGTGAGCTGTATAACTTTGCGGCCCCGACTTGGTCAAGCTCCTTCTTGATTATAGGCGCATACTGGGCCTTCAACTTATCACTCGTCTTTGTCCGGAAGAAATCGGTTGCCGCAGTGTCATTCCCTGACAGTATCGCCTTTGCATCTGAAAAACTCATGTTCTTTATGGCGTCAAGAAATACCGGAGCCGCCGACTTGGCAGCCATCTCCGCACCTTCATTCATCTTCTTCTCCAGACTGTCAACCTGGGAACCGAGTCCGATGTCACGCAACGTGTCTCCAAATTTCTGGAGTTCCTGAGGAAGCAAAATCTTCAGACTTGGATTATCCCAGTATCCGCCCACCTTTGACGTCTGGGCGACCGCATTGCCTGTACCTTTCGATAGTGCCTCCTTGAGCCCAGAAACAATTGTGTCCGTGCTAAGTCCACCCTGCCCGCCACCTGCGAATTTCGCAAGGTCAAGAGTCTCGCATCCAGTTGAAATCAAAAGACAGATTACGACTGAAACAACATTTATTAGACTTTTCATGTTTCCCTCCTGATTTTAATTCAACTATTATAATGGGCTGAGTCAATTTCAAAATTGCCTCTTTAGAGCTGATTGTTCAAGTTGGAGTACAAGCTTCAGCTTGCATAACCTGTTAAATGCTAAGACAAACTAAAGTTTGTACTCCAACGGGTATACTTCCGCAATAACCGTTTTTCGTGTTTTTGAAATCAGCTCACTAATCAATCAATTTCCAGAGGTGCCCTTCAGCGGATATGTCTTCCGCTGCCACTCGAATATTGATTGGACGGACGGCGTCGGGCGCGGAGCCTCCTCATATGGAAAAACTTGGTTATCAATTTCTACAAGAAGTTTCGCACGTCCGCCGATGGCAGGTGATGACGCTCCATAGAACTTGTTGTTCCTGAATTCATTGCCGACACAGTTCGGATCGTTAAGGAGGACTACGGGATTCTGCGCCTCCTTGATGCAAAACACATTACCGCTGACAATGTGATCGAAGCTCGCCATGCGGAAAAATATGGCGCGTCCTTTTCCGATGTTGAAACGGTTGTATAGGATGATCCAGTTCTCGTTCATCCCCTTTATCTGCATGCCGTCCTTGGGAGAGGATGCGTCGCAGTTGTAAACTACGTTTCGCGGACCGATGGGACCGTGGGCATTGTCTTCCGGCGGTGTCGCATAGAAACCATATCCATAATCCCCATCCTTCCCGTCAGGGGATATTACACAGTTCTCGAAAAGATTCTCATGTGACCAGCCACAATGCCACTGGGCATCGCTACCGCGGAACGTTGAGTTGCGGATCACATTTCCAGCACAGGCCCAGTTCAAGTTGGGACCATGGCGAAGATTTGACGACTCCACATTTTCCATGAGGCAGTCGAATGCACGTTCGAACCCGGAATATGCTGTTCCACCTCCACCTTTGAACCATGCATCATCGAATATGCAGTCTCGTATCTCACCATGCTTGGAATTCATGAAGTAGGTTATGTTCCTTCCGGACTTTATCGTCTTGACATTTTTCACCCAGCAGTCCCAGGTGCAGCTGAATGACGCGCTGTTTATCCAGAGGTTTTCCATCTGTTCGATGGTGCAGTCCTCGATGCCGGACTTCTCAACAGGGATTACCTTGACAACAAAAGATCCATCAATAACAGGAAAATCTATCCTGAGCGGCTGTTCGAAATGCAGGGTATTTCCTTCTATCCTGGAAATCCGATACTGGTTTACTCGATAAGATCCCCATTTGCAGGCATTTTTCACGAGGTCATTCCAGCGCTCCGAAGCGGGCGCCTCTATCTCGAAGACTTCACCGGCGGTAAAAGACGAGGAATCCTCTACAGTCACGGAAACCGCACCGCGGATGCCGTCTTTTGCCAGTTTTATCTTCTGTCCGCTCTTTTCACCGGTAAATTCAATCACTCCCGGCATGGTAGGGGCTCGCATCGGCGGAGCAGTCTCGGATACGAGCGCTTCTACTTCCTTTTCAGCCGTTGTTCCATCTGCATATTCGGCTTTAGCCCGAAGCTTATGCGTACCGGCTCCTGTAATTTTCAGAACATCTTTATTCCATACTCGTAATGAGAATGTATTCCCCCAGTGCATATGATAACTGACGGCCTTAACAGACTTATCACCCTCAAAGATAGATATTCCACGAAGGTTCTCCGGATTAGCATGCACTTCAAAATATCCAAACGGCTTATTCGGCTCAATCCCATAGAATTGAACTGAATTTTTCGGTACTGCATAATTGAACACGAGTTTTGTCTTGTCCCTCCCGGCGCCGCGTATGACAACACGGCTTTTCGTGATCTGTACCGGAGTTCCAAGGAAATATTCGCCGGCAGGAATCAGGATCGCCCCTCCTGAATCAGGAAGTTCCGCCGCGGCGCGCATGAGAGTCTCTGCTATATCCGTGTTTGGTTTAACCGAACCGGAAAGATCTTTCACGACAGGAACATTTGGAATGCCGCCGCTTACACCTGCATAACGGAAGTCGGGATATACGATACCATCGGGACCTACTATATCGGCGGCTGTCAGTTTTCCTTTTTCACCAGGAAGTATCTTATACTGCGGCTCCCAGGGGCGCATTGATGGACCGGCCGCCTCCGCCTCATAGAGAATTACATCATCGATATCCTCGGTAACAACTGCACTTCCGTATGAATGGAACCAGACGCGGACCGATACGGTCTTGTCCGGGGCATAGGCGCTAACTTCCGATTTCGTCCAGACACGCACTCCGGCAAGGGATGTGACCTCGGAATTGCCGCTATTTATTTCCTTCCCGTCCGCATCAAGAAATTGAAGGTACATTCCGCTGCCACCGGTTCCTTTTACACAACGGGCGTAGCATTGCGCCCGATATTCCTTATTCGATACCGCTGGGAACGATTTCGAATACAAAGATGAACCATCCTTTACAGATAAATCTGTAATCCTCAGTCCACCTTTTCCCGTGCGGGCGGCTTCCGCAATAGCCGCTGTTATACCATCGTCTTCCCTTCCAATCTTCCAGCCATCAAGACCATCCTCGAATCCTGAATTCGGCATGTCAAAGATCTTTCCCTTGATGGGGCTCTGGGAAAAGAGTGGTTCGCAATAAGTAAATGCCATCACCAAGAGACATATCATGATGGTATTGGGATAAGATTTTTTAATACGTGTCATCATCTTGTCCTTACATTTAATTGCGTTGATACGAGTTTTTGATTCTTATAATTTAGGAATTTTTATTACGGGTGAAAGTAATCCGGAATTGGTGAAGAATCAAGGAACTTTCTCTACCTGACAGATGTGCCCACGTTCATTTTCTGCCCCTCATCTTTCCGGCTACTTCCAGGAGCTCGATGCTTTTGACGCTGAAAGCGTCCAGTGATATAGCCTATGGTTTCAACCATAGGTATTATATGTAAATTGCTTTCGTCCTGAAGGGACGGAGGAAGGAAAACGAGATTTCACAATATACCGAATTAAATCCGGGATACCCCCGTCTCTTCAAGACGGATGGATAATTCTTAATTTTCCTGTGGTTGAAACCACAGGCTTTATTACCATCCCTTTGGGATAAAGAAAAAGATACATGATCTGATTTCAAAACTGCCTTTTTATGGACCGCCGGGCCCCGCACCGGCTCTTGCGCCAGCACGGTGTCTGGCGTTCCCTGGCAGTTTTGAAATTGCCTCACATACAAACGCGTTACCATAAGTTTTAATATTTTAACGTACTTGACTTGACAATGCCATAAACGCATCGTATTTATATCGTATTACAAAACATTGTTTCGTTATACAATACATGATTCACTCAGTAGAAAAAGCTTTCAAACTTCTAAATGCTGTTGCTGCACAAGGCGACTGGATTGGCGTTCGGGAACTGTCCAGACTCACCGGCATTAATCCGGCAACTGCCCAGCAGCTATTGAAGACTCTCCAGAAAACTGGCTATTTGGATTTTGACGAGAACAGTCGCCGTTATAAGATTGGGATCGCTGCAGTCCTTCTCGGAAATGCCGTAGATATGCCGGACAAGATTGCGGAGTTCGCAAAACCATATATCGACGAAATTTTTGATGAGTTCAACGAAACGACAGTCGCCCTGACCATGGAAAGAGGCACTTTCCTGAGCGTCTATTGGCGCCAGTCTACGCGCGAACTCTCTGTTGCTCCACCGAACAGGCGGATAATTCCAAATCCACACGTCACAGCATCAGGTCTTGCTCTTCTCTCTTGTCAAAGCCAGGAATTCCTTTCGAACTACATCAGCAATCATCCCGACATAAAGGATAAGAATGGATTCTTGTCAATATTGAAAGACATCAAGGAAAAAGGATATGCCGAGGCGATCAATCTCAATAACAGTGGAGTTGCGGCTTATGGTTCCTCTTCACTCGATGCTTCCGGCAAGGCAGTTCTTGCAATTGGCTGGAGCATACCTTTGACAAGATTCTCCGACGAGATCAAGAAACAAATTATTTCCAGGATGTTGAATTCAGCCAAAAAGATAACTGAGAAACTGAAAGGTGCTTAATTCATAAAAGCGTAGAATCCATGTTGCGGAAATTTATTCGTTGGAGTACAAACTTTAGTTTGTCTTAAAAATGAAAAGGTAACCCATGAAAATATCCACTGTAACGCTCGAGATGAGCTTGAAGCCGTTCAGGGATCCAAGTCCTGATGGCATTGACAAGGTTCTAAAGACACTCTTCGAACAATGGCGTCCACTCTACAAGGATGCAGATAGCATCTCAATTCTGCTATGGGCGTCCGACGGTTCAGAGATTCTCGAGTATTCAGGAAATCTTGACGACAAGTTCGAATGGGCAAAATATATTGGTTGTGCAAATCCGAGATGGCCGGAACCGGATCCAAATGATCCTGAAGGTATAAGCATACACAGGAATCCGCAGCCTTATATCAAAAATCCTCCTGAATTCACTTATCGGTGGCTGAAAAACCTGATATCAAAAATCAAAAGCTATGGCAAAAAAGTCTCCGGCAAACCGATAAACCTGATAGCCACATTCGATCCTGGACCTGAGTTCGCAAAGTCCGACTTCAAGTATAAAAGGCACAATGAGATCTGCATGGCAAACAGCATGGGCGCAAGAAGTTTTGTCTGCTGTTACGCGACCATGAACGCCGACAGCAAATCCTATGCGGGCTTTCCAAAAGGAATTCCTCAGGGAATCAGTCTTGGAACATATCTTGGAAGACAGTCTCAAAGGTTTATGGAAGACATGGGATTCGATGCGATATGGCTTTCGAATGGGTTCGGGTTCGGTCTTGAGACATGGGCTTACAGAGGCGCATTGTTCGATGGATATAAATTCACTCCTGAAAAAGCCCCTGAGACCAGAGAGAAGGTTTTGAATTTCTGGCGCGATTTCACAAAAGAATGCAAGTTCCCGGTACAGACCAGAGGCAGTAATTTTCCGTCAGGCACGGATCTTTCATCTGATGCAGTTCCAATCAGGGAAATTTATAAGAAATTCAAACCTCAGCCTCCTCCAAATTCGCCCTGGGCGGCCCTGAACGGAGACTTCGGAATTGAAATCGGCGGATGGATGTCCCATATCGCGGATCTTCCGGACAAATCATATATCTACAGGTTCTACACTCATGATCCCTGGTTCAGGAACAGCCCATGGCTCGACCGGTACAACAGGGAGTCACACGACATCTATTTGCCTCTGGCGGTATCGAGAATAGACGAAAACGGCAAAACGACCAATCCGGATAGGCTGTCACTGCTGACGGTCGACAATTCATACGGGGAGATGCCTGACCAAGTTCCGAATGAAGTCATTCCTCATTTACTTGAGGCTATCACTCATGCACCGGATGCGCCAAGCCCTGTCGTCTGGGTTTATCCTTTTGACGAATATCATGACATGGTTGCAGAAGGCGTACGTCTTGATGAAATGTTCTTCGGCGACTGGTTCATTTGCGGAGCTATAAACCAGGGACTTCCTATCAATACCGTCATCAGCACGACAATCTTCATGAAGGCGATTAAGAAAAAGCCGGAACTTTTCAGGGAATCAATACTCGTCGCACCTGCGGCAGCCATTTCCGAAAAATGCGCGGACGCTATTGCGAACTTCGCAAAGAATGGAGGCCGGGTCATACTTTACGGTCCTGTTGCAAACGCCTGCGAAGGGATCAGGAATCTGTTGAATCTGAAAGTCGACTCCCCCCTCGAAGGGGAATTCAAGATAAAGGCCGAGGGTGTCCAGGATACCTTCAGGACCGGAACCATGCCGGAAGTCTTTGTACATAATGCAATTGTATCAGGAGGCGGGATAGAGATAGTTCTCTCCAAAAAGGATGATTCCGGCACGAAGATAATTGCGGAAGCGTCCCAGGGTAATCAATCGAGGGTCATAGCCCTGTCGCGTTCTGAAAAAGGCTGGAATGGCGGCAGGATATCATGGCTGAGGGGAACAGTATCTGGCACAGCATCTTCTGGCGGACATCTCCTGAAACCGATGGATCCCGGGAAGAACTTCTATACTGAAATCCTGCCAAGGATTATGCTGCATGATTTCGGATACGACATCAGCTACAGCAAGTATTCCTGGGGAGGAAGGGATCCGATTACGATGATAGCACGCCATTCCAATGGATTCTATTTCTCAGGTTTTGTCCCCGATATCACTGCTGGAATGAAGTTGCGGATGCCGCAGGGAATTCCTCTCTTCACAGGAACTGAGACAATCATCGAGAATGGCAGATCCTCATATAATATGCCGAAGAGCTGGCACAAGGAATGCCGGATCTTCATTGAACAGGATGAGGACGGACGCGTAGCCTGTGCAGAGAACACGGCTGAATATCATGGTTTGAAACGCCGGATAAAACTGTCCGGCCTGAAGAATGCGACCGTCAGGTTCTATCATGAGCCAGGCACGGAAAAGAAAGTCCAGATGCTTCTTGATCCAGTAGCCCCGTTCCTCATAGGTAAATTCCAGAAATTTGAAATCACCGATGATTCAAATGGGAGACATCTGGATCTGAAGAACATTACCGGCGAACTGATGATATCGTGGTGAAAATTGAAAGGGATCTTCATGCCAGCGAATGACAGTGTAAAGATTCCAGATATAAACCGGCTTCTTGCGGCATTCGCACACAGGGAGGCGGACCGTGTCCCGAATTTTGAAATCACAATCAATGGAAGGGGCATATCCCACATTCTTGGAACTCAGACTGATCAGGGATTGTGGCAGCTTTCCCCTGAAAGTTCCGTAGAGGTTGTGAATAGGATCGGACAGGATGCAATCCCATGTCCAATCCAGTTCCATCTTGAAAAAGCTTCCATCTGCAGCAATGAAGATTTTGATAGGATCAAGAAGTCAGTAGCCTATCCCGATGTAAAATCCAAACTTGAATCGTATCTGAAGATCGTTAAAGGCACGAAAATCGGCGTTTGCCCATGTCTAAGCGGACCGCTTACTGCCTCATATGTCGCTGCGGGTCCTATATCAATTGAATCTTTCATGATAATGATCTTCGAACAGCCTGAACTTGTGGAAAGTCTTCTTGATTTTTACACGGAATATACGTTGAACGCCATAAACAAAATTAAAGACCTTCCATTTCATTTCCTGTATATAGGCGACGATGTTACTGGATTCATCGGTCCTGACCGTCTTGGAGATCTATGGGCAGAAAGACACGAAAAGATCATAACTGCGGCAAAGGCGACGGGGCGGCCAGTCATGTGCCATTGCTGCGGACCGATGGCTGATGTTCTTCCATATTTCAGGAAATGGGAAATTGACGCCATACATCCTATGCAGCCAAACGTAAATAACATATATCAGATCCACCGCGACTATCCTGAGTTCGCATTAGTCGGAAACATAGACATAAATCTCCTTTCCTTCGGCACAAAAGAGGAGATCATGGTGGATACTAAGAAGCACATTGATAGCCTGTCTGACGACAATTCATATGTCGTCTGTTCAAGCCATTCTATCATAGATTCCGTTGTTCCGGAAAATTATCTTGCAATGATTCAATCAGCATGGGAGTAAAAATCATGAGACTGATAAAAGACATTTCCTACGCACCTGAAAACGGATGGAGGGGGACGGGAGATCTTCTTCTTCCTGACAATCCGCGAAATTCGCAGATCCCCGTCGCGCTTGTGATCCATGGAGGAGGATGGAACGCAATGGACAAATACGGCCTTTATCCCCTTGGAAAACTTTTCGCGCTGAAAGGATTCGCAGCCTTTATGATAAATTACCGTCTTCTTGACGACGCCCCCTGGCCGGCCTGCGGGGACGACTGCCTCAGGGCGGCGGAATTCCTGATAGAAAAGATTCCAATGCTGGATAAACGGATCATAGACAGTCCCATAGTCGTTGCCGGAGCTTCTGCCGGCGGGCATCTTGCGTTAATGACGGGATTGCGCCTTCCTCCGGAAAAGGTTTCATGCATAATTTCCATCGCAGGTCCGACCGATGTAAAGTCACACTTCGCATCGAAGAAGAATCCTGATCCTCTAATTTACAGGTTCTTCGGCAGGAGGAAGATCGGCGTGAAGGACTGGTCCAATGCAGCGCCAATGAATTTCATCAGGAAATCATCTCCACGGACTATCTGCCTGCATAGCTCGAATGACAGACTTGTCCACACACGCCATTCCGAGGATTTGATCTGCAAATGCCGCAAACTAGGAGTAGAATTAGAATTGTTCCTGTTTGACGGGAACGATGAGTTCCATGGAATGTGGATCCCGAGGACAGACAAAAGAGATCCTTCAAAGAGACAATTCATCCCATGTGTGGAAAACAAGCTCCTGAGCATTATCGGATCAATAAAAGAAAACGCCGGATGGTAAACTGTAAAAACCAACCGGCGCTATATGAAGCAGAGACTGAATTCCGACATTCGAACCATGTGGATGACTCCGGAGGTCGGGGACTGGCCGGATTCAGTCTCTGCATTCTCTAAGCCTTATCCCTGTCTCCAACTGTAATTCTATCAAAAAAGCCTCTGGATGTCAATAGATTTTATTCTTTTTCCAAAGAATAAAATTACTACAAGCTATTTTCTAAATTTCTCAATTTGCAATATGTTCGTAGTTAAGCTCGCAAGAGCTGTTCTTCAGGATTTGATTTTTAAAAGTATTGATGTATTTGTAACGCCCTTTGTCTGGTAGGGCGGGCTTTTAGCCCGTTGTTTTTTCGATAAGATAACAGGCTGAAAGCCTGCCTTACTTTCAATCATTAACTAAGAAGAACACTATGAAACCAGTATTTGTTTTTTCTGGACAGGGCGCGCAGGCGGTCGGAATGGGAAAAGATCTTTTTGAACAGAGTCCTGCGGCGGCAGCGGTTTTCAAGGAGGCCGATTCAATTCTCGGATGGTCCGTTTCCGATCTATGCTTCAACGGGCCTGAAGCCAAGCTTACCGAAAGCAGATACTGCCAGCCTTCCATATATACTATGAGTTCAGCCTGTCTTGCGGCCTTCTCAGAAAAGAAGCCGGAGATAAAGGCTCTGGCATCGGCTGGATTGAGCCTCGGTGAATTCGCAGCCCTTTATTCTGCTGGAGCTTTCAGCTTCGCCGACGGACTCCGTCTTGTGGCAAAACGCGCCGAACTCATGGACGAGTGCTGCAAGAAGGCAAAAGGAGGAATGGCGACAATCCTCGGAGGAGATCCCTCAGTCATCAGGCAGATCTGCCAGGAATGCGACATTGATGTTGCCAATTTGAATTGTCCCGGACAGGTTGTTGTAAGCGGTTCTGAAGAAAAAGTCACAAAGGCGGTTTCTGTTTTCAAGGAAAAAGGTTTCAAGAAAGTCATTCCTCTCAAGGTCGCTGGAGCATATCATTCAAGGATGATGAAGGACGCAGGAGAGGCTCTCAAGCCCGTCCTTGAAGGAATTCCGATGAAGGATCCGATGATACCGGTCGCCCAGAATTATGTCGGGACCTGCGTGAAGAGCGTCTGTGAAATCCGCAGCAATCTCGTAAGCCAGGTGGCAGGAAGCGTGAAATGGGAGGAATGCGTAAAGGCGATCCTTTCCACAGGCGCCGATACCGTAATCGAGTTCGGGCCGGGCAATGTCCTGACAGGACTTGCCAAGAGGATCAATGCGAATGTCGCAACCTATAATATCAACAGCATGGACAGCGTAAAGAATTTCGTCTGACGCTTTAATTAAAATAGAATATTTATAAACTAACCAGCTTCATATCTTTCCAAATGCAAAATCTGCCCTTGTTCTATCTGAAAGTTTCAGACCATAGCTGGCGCGTTCCTCCCGGACACCAATCACCTTGGAGGAGCCTTTATTCATTTCAAGTATCTCCTTCTTACCTATCCCATATCGCCTTGCAAGGGATCCTATCCATTCAAGATCGCCAATTGCAGAAGATTCCGTCCAGATTGACTGTCTGGAAAATTCGCCGTCTCTTAACTTCTCCTCTATGGTCTTCTGGTACCATTCCTCAAATCCCCCGGCATCACCAATGTGTCCAAGACATGAAAGCAGCCTTTCACGGTTGACGATGAGACCCCGTTCGCGAAATCCAGCCAGCTCGTGATATCCGCAGCTCTTCCATCCTCCGGGATGATCCACCTGGCCCGCCCTGACCATGTTCATGGCAATGTAGATGATGCAGCGGCCCAGATGCACGCCTTCCTGAATCAGCGTCGGCCGGAAACGCCCGCACCAGAAGGCCCCTTCCCTCTCCTTCCTGCGGTTGTAGTCTCGCGCGGACGCCCCTTGGATGAAATGCATCGCATCTGATACAGCTTCGCCTCTGTCAGCATAGAAAAGCAGATGGACATGGTTGGAAGTTATCATGTAGTCGAGCACATCAACCACATACAGCTTTTTCGCCTCCATCAGCCTGTCGACGTAGCTCTTCCTGTCAATCTCGAACCGGAAAAGAAACCTGCGCTCCTGACACCGGTGCGTCACGTGATAACAACGCCCCTCGTTGATTCTTATCCTGCCTCTTTTCATGGGATTCCTGTCCTCTTTCTTGTCTGAAAGAACATATCCCAAAAAGGCTTATTTTCAATTTATCACTAGTTTTTATGCTTATCCCACACTCATCTATATTTTATATTTATTCATTACTAATTGCATATTAAATACTTAACTTGCAACGACCACGGCATTACTTACAGGGTGCAGGGATGGCCATAATCCCTGCCCGTGGGTTCGGGCGGCGGAACGCCCGATTGTAGGGGTTCGGGGGCAACTGTGCCACCGTTCTTCTCTTTTCCCCTCCCGCGAGCGACTGTCAAGGAAGATGGCATTTCATCGACGCGACAGGAGCGAGCTGGAGCGAAGGCCCCGACACGAGGTTATGCCAGGACAAAACAGGACAGGGGGAGCTCGTCAGAGCGGCTGGACTGATTTGGCGTGGCGTTCCGAGCGTTCGGCTCTGTGGCCGAAGCGCATCTCATCCCCTCTCAACTGAGAGGGGAGAATCCACAAGGGGAGAGTTCCTCCCTGGGGAGGATTGAGGAGGGGCACGGTTCTAAAGGCGGCATCACATAACGCTTATGTGAACTGACCGGGAAAGTGGACGGCGACTGGGATGGCGGCAGATGTGCGAAAGCAGAGATGATGACATCCCACAAAGACGGCCATCGCGTCGCATAATCCCCGCGATTATGCGGTGAAACGAAACGCACTTTCCCGCGAAGGCTGCCGCCTCTTCTTCCGCAGCTGCCTTTCCTCCCTGGAGCCGCATGGCGGAAGGGAGATCCCCCGACCGAGAGAGCGGCAGCGAGCGAGGGAGGGTTTTCCTTAAATTCATTTTCACCCCCATCTATTTTCATCCTAAGGCTTATATTAGCCGTCATTTCCGCCATATCATCTTATCTGTCATTCACTTGCCCCTGCCCGGGTTAGGCTCATGGTGTCAAAAGCTCAAGTTGGACCAAGTGAAATCCCGAGGATTCCTATCGCTCGGGATCCTGCCTCCGATAAAATCCAAAAAACTTCACTTTTTCACATCATTTTGAGGCTGCTGAACTGCCTGAACACCTTCAGGGCGGGGGATTTAGCATGTACACCAATTCCGTTATTTATGCAGTTCCTGTACATAGGAATTCCAAGCGTTTCCATTTCCCATTTGACTTCTTTAGCAAAAAATAGCCCGACCATGCATCCATGGAGCCGCCTTGCCATATTACGTAAACAATAGCTTCTTCACGATTGGACAGAAATGCCACACGAGAAAACTGGATATGCCCTCGTATATTTGGATAAAGAGCGTAGAACTTATTCCATGCGTTCTCAAGGTTATTTTCCTGCTTGAGTAATTTACTGAACGTATTTGGAGATATGATAGTTACATCAGACTTAAAGTTGTTCTTTACAATTCCACCTAACAGTCCACCTGCTGGGACAGAAGGCCATGGGGGCTGAGGCCAAGCATTCTGAACAATATGGGAATCTTCTTTTCCCAGAGACGGTTTCAAATGTAATAGATTTTGGAAATTCTGTGGGTCTTGGTTGAGGAATTGGACTAAGTAGCAACTTGTTGTCACGCCTTTGGATATCTTATTAGAATCACTACCATCCATCGTATTTATTATTGCATCATAAACCTTGTATTCTTCCTGATCTGGTCCAAGAAGGAAATACCACGCTATTAGCACTATGGCTAACACTAATATCAATGAAAAACAAGTTATGATAAATATTTTCCATTTTGTTATTTTCATGTCTAATTTACCTCGTTATTATTTAGATTCTCTTATTAGTTGATTAAACATATGATAGAAGTGCTTGAATTTATTTACCAATATATTTGGGATCTGGGTTACCACCATTTTTCCTAATCCATTCGGCAACCTGACAAGATATTTTCTCTTCCCACTTTTCCATTTCTGATTGAGTAATAAATTGCTCCCATCCTTTCCATGCAGGATCATCGGCCAAAGAATGCTTGTAACCACTGTAATAGTGAGCAAGAAGTTCATGTACGATAATTTGCCCTGTTTTTTCATTTGATGGAGTTCCCAAGCCATATAAGATGATTACACCTTTCGTATAGAATGTATATGCTCGGTAACCGAAGAAATCTGTAAAGAGAACTGGATTGGAAATAGCTAATTTACTTGAAAGATAGCCAATAGTTTTCTCTCCATTCTCATATGAAGGCGCAGAAATTTCTTTCATTTCATAATAGGTCCACCAAGGAACCCAACCCCACGCTGGAGTATATTCAGTGTATGAATCTTGAACCATTTTGTAGGTAAATTGAAAATCAATCCCAAATTTTTTAAATAAATCTTTTGCATATGCGGCAGCAGGCGCAAGTTTTGTTTCATTTGCCAATCCAGTTTTTGGATAGACAAGTGTAGCGCTAAATGTAAGAAGACCTAAAATATCATAGGATGAAATCGAATTGTTTTTTATGAATATGTAAGAGTCGCATGTATTGTCTTGTGTTCTGATATATTGGTTTAAACGGAATCCCTGTTCCTGAATCGGATCCCTCCCCAGCCACCTCCCAGTATCCGCATTGTAGTACCTGTAGCCGTAGTAGTAGTCGCCAGTCTCGCTGTCCAGATACTTCGTGCTGAATTTATACGCCATATCATCCGCCTTCACGCCAGCCTTCACAATCGTCCTGCCGAATGCGTCATATTCGTATTCAGCGACCTTGTTGCCATTTGAAGCATCGACATAAGCCATCACATTCCCGTTCCCGTCATAGACTGGCACGTAAGTGGACGATGTGGACGGGATGGACACGGCTAACAGACCACCAACTCCTCCCGCTCCTTGTAAGCTTCCACTCAAGTCTTCGCCCCACAAGTAGCTTTCCTGAAGCGCATTTGAAGCGTTGAACTTGGCTATGCAGTTCCAGCCGTCGTAGGCATACTTTTCAGCCTTGCTTACCTGCCAGGCGTTGTTCACCCAGCTGTAGACCGTCTTGGAAACACGCCTGCCCATGTAGTCGTAGGAGAAATCAAGCTTGACCTTGGAGACAGGCGAGACGCCTGTCCTACTCTCTATGGAAACCAATCGATTCTCACCGTCCCAGGTGTAGGTGAATCTGCCGTCACTGGTGAGGTTGCCGTCCGGGTCATGGCTAAAAACCTCCGGCGTCTTCGCCAGGAACATCCTCTCGACCAGCTTCGCCACGATGTCCTTCTGCTGTGCAGGATCGTATTTCACTGCGAAGATGTTGAAGGTCTCGTCCACAGGCGCAGCACTGTTGTCCAGTGCAAATCCCTTGCTGTAATACTTCCCCAGCCTGTCAGGCTTGAAGATCATATTGTCGGATGCCTTCTGGATACGGACTTCAGCAGTCTCATCGGCGCTTCCCGTGATGTTCACAGACCCGGGCACCGTCCTTTGGGAATACTGGTTCAGCTCGTTGGCCTTGTATTCGAACACATTCCCGTTCCTCTTCTCGACCTTCCTGTTGCCGATCGTGTCGAACGCATAGTCGAACTGCTGTCCGGGCACTGCCACGCCGGCAGCACTATATTTATGGGCGCCTACGACCTGCCCGTACTGGTCGTACTTGTAGACCCAGTAGCTGCCATCAGACAAGTTGACTCTTGATCTTTGATCAGAGTTATTATAGACGTAACTATAGGACATGGTGGACGCAGGCGACACGGAGGATATGCTTGTAAGGCGGTTGAGGTTGTCGTAGGCCCTCGTCGTAGTCAGATTGCCAATAGTTGTGGTAGACAGGAGCGAAGAACCTGAGATCCTCGTGTAGCTGGCGGTATTGGTGCCGTTGCCGACTGATGCCAGCCTGGACATTCCATCATATGTATAGTTCGCTGTATTCAATGCGGTTCCCCCGTTCTGCAACGACATGGCGTTCCTCCTGCCAAGGTTGTCATAGCCGTAACTTACACTGTGACCGGCAATATTGGGAATGGTTTCTGAAGAAATCGTGAAATCATTGTTGTAGGACAGCGTCCTGGATCCTGTGCCGTCGGTGATGGTTGTGGGCCTTCCGAAAAGGTCACGGGTGAAGGTAACTGGGCTTGCAGCAGCACCGCCATAGGTTACGCCTGTAAGTTCCCCAGCAGCATTGTATGCGTAGGTGGTTACAATGCCCCGTGCCCAGTTGCGGGTGCTGACAGAGCCGTCGGCATTATATGTGTAGGATATGGAGCTGCCGTCTGCATAGGCTTTTGAAGTCATGAATCCCCTCTGCGGATCATAGTTCCAGGTGGTGGCTGAGCCGTTGCCGTCGCTGAGTGTCTTCATGCGGCCGACGGGGTCGTAGGAGTCCCAGTCATTCGACGGGATTTTCGCTTTGCTGCAATATTTCGCCGGATATGTGTTGGCGCCTCTGACGTTCGCCAGTTGAGAGAAAAGGCGTCCATGTCCATCGTAAGTATAAGTGCTTGTTCCTAGGACGGAATGGTTGGACGACATCATTTTGCGTCACGGTCTGACGGCGGAATTTTAGAAATTTTCATTTTTCTTATGGAAAAATTTTGGAATGATGTTATAATTCCAATCCTTCTCATAAAAATTTATCCAAAAACAAAACAAGGGTGTATCATGGAATCACAGAGACTTAAGGGAAAAGTCGCGCTTGTGACAGGCGGAGCAAGGGGTATAGGCAAGGCCATCTGTGCGAGATTCGCAGAAGAAGGTGCATCCCTGGCTATCGTCGACATACTCAAGGAAGTCGCGGACCAGACCGCCGAGGAATTCCGCCAGAAAGGCACAGAAGTCATCGCCCTTGCAGCAAATGTCACCAAATACGAGGATGCGGAAGCCGCCGTGAAGGCCACAATCGAAAAGTTCGGGAAGGTCGACATCCTTGTCAATAACGCCGGTATCACGAAAGACACTCTTATATTAAGGATGAGCGAGGAACAGTGGGATGCCGTGATCAATGTGAATCTCAAGGGCACCTTCAATTTCACCAAGGCCGTCCTACGCCCCATGATGAAGTTACATTATGGAAAAATAGTTAATGTCGCATCTGTCGTCGGGAGAATGGGAAATGCCGGACAGGCGAATTATTCAGCGTCCAAGGCTGGAGTCATCGGTCTTACAAAGACGACTGCCAAGGAAGTTGCGACAAGGAACATATGCGTGAATGCAGTCGCTCCGGGATATATCATGACTGACATGACGAAAAATCTGCCGGAACAGGCGACTCAGGCATTCCTGCTGGTGACCCCGATGAAAAGACAGGGATCTCCGGAAGATGTTGCAAAGTGCGTATATTTTCTCAGTTCTCCGGACTCTGATTATATCACCGGACAGGTGATAAATGTCGACGGCGGACTGCTGATGTAAAAACTTTCAGTGTTTTATTGATTTCAATTTGATTTTAAAAGAATCAAATGCAATTTAATGGGACATTTCGATTGTTGATATAAATAATTGTGAAAATTAATCTAAAACAGGAGGAGATTGTAATGGCTTCAGTAGCTGACAAAGTAAAAGAAATTGTGGTGCAGCAGCTCGGAGTTTCTCCAGACCAGGTGTCACCGGAAGCGAAATTCATCGAAGATTTAGGCGCAGATTCACTTGACCAGGTTGAACTGGTCATGGCTCTCGAAGAGGAATTCGGCGCAGATATTCCTGATGAAGATGCTGAGAAACTGACAACCGTTGGCGATGCCATCAAGTACATTGAAGGCCATCAGCAGCAGTAAATGAGGGATCATTTTTGATTAAAAAGGGTCATTTCTCTCTCGAGAAGTGACCCCTTTTTCTGAAAACCAGATCTCCTAACATCAACTTTGAGGCTGAAATGAACGACAGACGAGTAGTAATTACCGGAACGGGAATAATATCCTGCGTTGGAAACAGCGTACAGGAATTCTGGGATTCCCTTGTCAATTGCCGTTCAGGCATAGGACCGGTGACGCGTTTCGACGTATCCAAATATCGTACAAGGATCGCAGGAGAGGTTAAAAATTTCAGCATAGATAAATACATGTCGTCAAAAGAGGCGAGACGCCTCGATATGTTCTGCCATTATGCAATAGCCGCCGCCGATGAAGCAATCAAAAGTGCCGGAATCTCTCCGAATCTTGAAGGTCTCGATCCAACTAGGGTCGGAGTTCTCACCAGCAGCGGAATCGGAGGAATGCAGACTTTCGAGCAGCAATGCAATATACTCTATAACAGAGGTCCTGACAAAAGCTCCCCCCTTCTTATTCCAATGCTCATAGGAGATATGGCATCAGGCTCTATATCAATGAGATATGGAGCAAAAGGACCTAATTTTGGAATAGTAAGCGCCTGCGCTAGCGCCTGTCACTCAATCGGAGAATCCCTCTGGATCATAAAACGCGGCGATGCCGACATAATGATCACAGGCGGGGCCGAGGCAACAGTTTCTCCTATAGGATTTGCAGGTTTCTGTTCGATGAGGGCCATGAGCGAGAGAAACGACGATCCTCTCAGGGCAAGCCGTCCATTCGACGCCCAGCGCGACGGATTTGTGATGTCTGAAGGATCAGGAGTAGTTATACTTGAAGAACTTGAGCACGCCAGGAAAAGAGGCGCCAATATCATAGCTGAACTTATAGGATATGGGACGACAGCTGATGCCTACCATATTACTTCCCCCGCTCCTGATGGAGCCGGAGCCGCCCAGGCAATCAGGATGGCTCTTGGACATGCAAAGCTCAGGCCTGATGAAATCGACTATATCAATGCACATGGAACAAGCACTCCTTTAAATGACAAGTTCGAAACAGCCGCCATCAAGTCGGTATTCGGCCAGCACGCCCATAAATTGAACATAAGCAGCACTAAAGGAATGACAGGTCACGCCCTTGGGGCGGCAGGCGGACTCGAAACGATAGTCTGCGCCCTTTCCATTAAAAATGGGATTATACCTCCTACCTTGAACTATGAAAACCCCGATCCTGACTGCGATCTCAACTATACCCCAAACAAGCCAATTGAGCGTAAAATCAATACGGCAGTGAACATTAATCTAGGTTTTGGTGGACACAATGCGGTTTTGGTCTTGCGGTCTTTCACAAGTTGATGTATATTATTGCGTACATTTATAAGAAAGGTAATAATTATGAAAATGAAACTCAGTTTGCTTTGTGCCGCGGGCGCTCTTTCGGTGATCGTTGCAGGATGCACTTCCCCACAGCTTTCACAGACTCCCTACAGCGAATCTGAAAAACAGTGGTCTGAATACATCAGCAATTCATATCCTGAATGGAAGGCTCCACGTACGGTTCCTCCAAGCTCGGATGGTTCGTCTGTAATTTCCACTGATGCTCCTGTTCTTTTGAACCTTGAACCTGTAACTGATATGGCTCCTCTTCCTCCTATAAAAGAAGGTGAGAAAAAGGTTGAAGCCCAGACCTATACTGTCCAACAGGGAGACACCCTGTCCAAGATAGCCCATAAGTTCTACGGCAAGGCAAGCAAATGGCCTGTCATCCTTGAAGCCAACAAGGACAAAATCTCCGATGCAGGAAAACTGAAGTCAGGAACGACAATAAATATTCCTGCACAGTAATTATTTAGATGGCTGAAGAGGAAATTATATATTTTGAAGGGCCGGAAGCCCTGACTTCCGTCTTCGCCGGAAATCTGCCTAAAAATCTCAAGCTGCTGGAAAAGGAACTGGATGTAAATGCCATATCCAGGGATCTCTGGGTGAAATTAAACTCCCAGGACTCTTCCCTTCTTTCACGGGCTGTCTCCTTTATAAGGGAGATATCCTCGATGTACAATGAAAACGGGCACACCGTACCCCAGAGGGATTACGAACAGCTTCTGTCCGCATACAGGCACCACCGGGAGAAGGAAATCCACAACCTGTTCTCTTCAAGGATAAAGGTAGGGAAGAGGAAATCTGAAATTGTGCCAAGGACGGTTGCGCAGTTGAAATATATCCAGTCCATAGGGGAGAAGGACATTGTCTTCGGTATTGGACCTGCCGGGACAGGAAAGACATATCTTGCCATGGCTATGGCTGTTTCAGAATTTCTTTCTGAAAAATACAGCAGGATTATCCTTACCAGGCCTGCAAGGGAGGCTGGAGAGAATCTGGGATTCCTTCCTGGAAATCTGGAGGAGAAAATCCTTCCCTATCTAAGACCTCTTTATGACGCCCTCTATGAAATGCTGGATTTTGAGGAAGTCAATTCGCTGATGGAGAAGAATATCATCGAAGTTGCCCCTCTCGCCTTCATGAGGGGGAGGACTCTGAACCATGCATTCGTCATCCTCGACGAGGCACAGAATGCCAGCAGGGACCAGATGCTTATGTTCCTTACCAGGCTTGGATTCGATTCATGCTGCGTAATCACCGGAGATCCTTCCCAGACTGATCTTGCCAGGAACCAGGAGTCCGGCCTTGTTCATGCACAGAAAATACTCCGTCATATACCAGACATCTCATTTTGCAGTTTCACCTCGAAAGATGTGGTACGGCATGCCTTGATTGAAAAAATCCTGAACGCATATTCCGACGACAAAGATTCTTCAAAACAAAAAAAACGCGGAAGTTCCGCAGATTAAACCATCTTATGGCAGACTGAAAAACCATGCTTTTCTATTTAAAGGAAAACATATTCAAACGTTTCAAGCGCCGTGAACTTGAGAAAAAAGGCCTTATACAGACCAGGCAGAGGCTCAAGCAGGGAGAGACTTTCGGCACGGCCTTTGAAAAATCAAAGGCTGTGTGGATTCTCATACTGATGATTGTCTGGGCAGTATGTGCCGCCGTCATGATCTACCCCAGCGGAGACGATCTTTCCATATCCTTCGTTGAAAACCAGCAGTCTACTTCCACGGTATTCGCCGACTTCGATTTTTCATATATAGACTCTGAAAAGACAAGGATAAAGAGGGATAATGCTGTCAGTGAAGAGCCTCTCATATATAAAATTGATGTGCAATCTACTGAAAATACAGTGAATCTTGTTTCTGAATTTTTCCAGGAATTCGAGAAGAGGATATCACTAAAGGAGGGGGAGAAATATCTTCCTAATCCACTGAGCAAGGCCTCCATTATTGTCCAATCCCTCTCGAATGAAACATGTTCAATCCTCTCCATTGTCCTACAGACACAGGACAAGAGAAAATTATTCCTGGGTGAAATTGAAAATATAATGGGAAGAGGGGTTCTCGATCCCGGGGAAATCCGAGAGAAGCCCTCTTTTACTTTCAGGATAGTTGATGAAAAGGGAAGACTCAGGAAGAAATCCCTCAAATCAATAGATATCCCGGTGCCTGAAGAGGCATCCCTGGAAATATCGAGGAGCATAGCAAGATATTATTCTCCTGAAAACAGGAAATCGTTCGAAATTGCCATAAAGACCATAGTTTCTGAAATAATCTCCCAGAATCTGATATTTGATTCGGGAATGACCGAACAGATGAAAAAGAGCGCGGAAGAATCAGTTTCACCGGTAAAAGTCGAAGTCAAACGCGGCAACGTGATAATAGAAAAGGGAAAGATAGTAGACAAGGAAGGCATTCAGCGCTTCCAGACCTACAGGCAGGAAAGGGAAAGCCGTCAGGGATATATAGTTTTCTGGAAAAATCTGGTCAATGTATCAATAATCTCGCTTTTCCTGATGATCTTAAATGGAATATACCTGTTCTACATCCATCCGGAAGTCATTAAAAGCAACCAGAAAATCGCATTGGTTGGAACCGTTATCATCATAAATCTAGTGCTGAACACTGCAGCTATAAAAATGTTCCATATATTCGGTTCTGCATTCAATCTTCCACCTGTCATGACTTCTTCGGTGGTCCCCCTCGCAATGACATCAATAATCCTTTCGGTAATGATAGGGCTCCGGGCAGCTGCATATGCCGGTCTTTTCGTGTCTCTTATCGCCGCCATCCAGCTTAATAACTCATTCCATGTTCTTATATGCGGAATGGTAATAAGCATAATCGCAGGAATCGCTGTCAGGCATTCCACAAACCACAGGAGTTATTTCCTCAGGGGAGCCCTTGCGGTTTCACTTGTTCTCCCCCTGATTGAAATCCTCCATCTATGGAATCTTTCTGAAAAAACTGATCTTATAATGATTTCAGCTGCCCTCAGCGTGGCGAATGGAATACTGGTCACCGCCCTTTCAATGGCGATTATCTTCATACTTGAAATGTCGTTCAGAATAAGCACCGACATGAGCCTTCTAATATTGTGCGACTACAATCATCCTCTCCTGAAGCGTCTTCAGTTCGAAGCCCCCGGAACCTACCACCATAGCATCGTTGTATCAACCTTGGCGGAACAAGCCGCAAACGATATCATGGCAAATCCAATTAAGGCAAGGGTATGTTCCCTCTTTCATGATATCGGAAAGCTCACTACTCCGGAATATTTCATAGAAAACAATATGGGGGAGGGAAATAAACACGACGACCTTAATCCAAGAATGAGCAGTCTTGTAATCCTCAACCATGTCAAGGATGGCGTCGATCTGGCAATAAAATATAAGCTCAGGAAGATAATAAGGGATGCCATAGAACAGCACCATGGAACTGATCTTGTGATGTTTTTCTACCAGCGTGCCGTTGATGAAGGACGTGAAACCGATTCAACCGTGGCGGAAATTGACTATCGCTATCCAGGTCCTCTTCCCCATGAAAAGGAAGTGGTTATTGTAAGTCTGGCTGACTCCTGCGAGGCTGCGTCAAGAACCCTGCAGAAGCCTTCCCAGGCAAAGATTGATTCACTTGTCTGGGAGATTTTAAGAAAGAGGATAAGGGATGGACAGCTTAACGATGCTGAACTCACTTTTGGCGAACTGGCAAAGATCCGTCAATCATTCGTAAAAACTCTAACAACCATGATGCATGGCCGCGTCACATATCCAAAGGACGAAGAAAAGGAAGATTATGAAGATGATCTTTTCAAGGCTTCAAAGACGGTATCCGATGCCGGTAAAAACGAAGATGAAAAGGATGATTCAAAGGGCATGTGAGCTTTCCGGCCTTCTTGATGATAATCCAGATTTCATCCTTGCCGTCAATTTTGTTGATACCAGGACGATTTGCCGGCTAAACAGGCAGTTTGTCGGGCATGAAGGCCCCACGGACGTCATTTCGTTCAATTATGGGACTGACAGCAGCAACGACATTGATGCGGAGCTGTTCATCTGCACGGATACTGCCGAAAACGCGGCGAAAAGATTGAAAAGAAGTTTTTCTGACGAGGTCTCACTTTATATCATACATGGAATACTGCACATTTCCGGAGAGGAAGATTCAACGGCTTCTGAAAGGAAAAGGATGAGGAGGCTGGAACAAATGGTTCTTTCAAACCTGGGTAGGACATTTGATTCCGGCGAAATATTTCCGGAACGCCGCAAATAAATATTTATTGGCTTGAATGATATGCCATTTATCGGCATATTAGATTTTTTCATAGAAGGAATCTTATGAATAATGATCATAAATTACCAGTATTGATGATGATCCAGAATAGGATCATCGCGGGTGTTTTTATTGTCATTCCCATCGGAATAACAATATGGCTTGCAGTCATATTTTTCGATCTTATCACCGACTGGATAGATCCAGTACTGGAAAATTTGAACCTTACCGACACTGAAAACCAATGGCTTACACTCGCCATGAGGGGAGCCTCATTGCTCGTCACCCTTGCTGTCCTCTTCATAATCGGACAGATAGCCAAATGGGCCCTTGGCAGACGGCTGATGCTTACATTTGAAAGGATTGTACTTGAAATTCCAATGGTCAGCACCATCTATTCAACTGCAAAACAGGTGGTCGATGCCATGAAGGGCTCAGAAGGTGGATTGTTTAAAAAGGTCGTTCTTGTTGAGTATCCCCGGAAAGGGCTGTATGCGATGGGATTTATGACAAATGAGAATAAATCAGAAAATGAGCTGTCTATAAAAACCGGAACTGATTTGATTTGTGTTTTCATGCCATTCGCCCCGCCTACGGCCGGCAATTTGATATTTGTGCCCAGAAGCGATTGCATTTTCCTTGAAATGAGAGTAAGTGACGGTATGAAACTAATCATCAGTGGTGGTGTCGCCGCTCCTGAATATCCATACAAGAAGGCACCCCCTAAAAATTAAGGAAAATGAAATGGAATTCAATCTTCCAGGCTTTAAATTCGAGAAACCTATTATTTTTTTCGATCTTGAAACTACCGGTACGAACATAACTACCGACAGGATAGTCGAAATATCAGCGGCAAAGCTGATGCCTGACGGCAAACTCGAGGTCAAGACGAAGAAGATCAATCCCGAAAGGCCTATTCCTCCGGAAGCCACCGCAATACATGGAATAAAGGATTCTGACGTTGCGAATGAACCCAAGTTCAAGTCCATTTCCTCTTCACTCCTGAAGTTTTTTGAAGGATGCGATCTGGCCGGATACAATATCAATAATTTCGATCTTCCTCTTCTATCAGAAGAGTTCCGCAGGGCCGGATTGAGTTTTACCTCCGAGGGCAGGAAAATCATCGATGTCCAGACAATATTCCATAAGCGCGAACCGAGAAACTTGTCCGCGGCATATAAGTTCTTCTGCGGGAAAGAGCTCGAAAATGCACATAGTGCCGAAAAGGACATCCTTGCCACTATGGAGGTATTCGAAGGCCAGTTGAAAAAGTACGGAGATCTCCCTAATAACATAGATGAACTCCATCTGTATTGCAGCAACAAAAAACCTGAATGGATCGATAACACGGGAAAATTTAAATGGCAGGGGGAGGTTCCAGTTATCGGTTTCGGGAGAAACAATGGAATTCCGCTTAAAGAAATCGCAGTCAATAATCCTAATTTCCTGAAATGGATCATAAACGGCGCCTTTCCATACGATACCGTGGAAATTGCAAAAAATGCCCTTGCCGGCAAGTTCCCGGTGAAAAACAAACCAATTGAATGAACTGCAAATGAATAAAACCAGGATTAAAAGCCTTGTAACTCTGCTTGACGATGATGATCCCCAGACTGCAAATCAGGCCATGGCCGAACTGCTATCTATCGGGAAAATCGATTCGGTCATTTCCTCTCTTCAGGAAAGCAGCGCCCCGAAGATTAGGATGAGGGTACACCAGCTTCAGGCCGTCCTGAAGACAAGGAAGGACAGATCTTCGTTCGCGAAAAAGCTCAAGGACAACGACACCGATCTGTTCCAAGGGTTGACTGAACTCCACTTGCAGTGGTTTGACAAGGATAATTCAAGGGAAATCCATGATTCATGGGGCGTTTTCCTTTCTTCAACATCTGACTGGCAGCCGGATTCATTGAAGGCAATGGCTTCAATGATGAAGGATTTCGGCTATAAAACCCCTGATTCAGAGGAGTTTTATCCTGAATATTTCTGTGTAGGAGCCGTAATTGATGAATACATAGGTTCTGATTTCATCTTGTGCTCATTGGCGAAACTCGCTGGAGAATTCCATGGAATAAAGATCACCATAGTCCATACTCCGTTCGGATTCGGTCTTTGTGACAGCTCTGGAATAATGTCGTTCCCATCAAAGGACTGGATGACATGCATGGTTAAGAACTATTCCAGTTTCGTTGTATGGCCGAACAGCAAAATCCTCAGGCTGACGGCATCCATGATATTTTTCTCTTCCATGATAATGCAGAACTTCCGCTATGCATATTCGGCAGCCTCATGCCTTTGCGAACCGGGAAAGGACAATATTTCTAAAATCCTCCCATATCCTTTTGGTGACAAATAAACTATCAACAATAAAGAATCTCCTGACGGTCATTCTATCATCATTATTTCCTCACCCATAGGATTTGTCCGCTTTTTCTCCTCGATCGATGCAACTTTATATGTCGCCAGATACCTGTAATAGACTTCAAGCATCAGACAACACATGGAAGTTGAATATATATTCAGATCTAGGGACGAATCCTTGAATACTGAACCTGTTCCCTCTCCATGCCCCTGTCCGTTCCTGCTCCCATATTTTTCATATGGAGAAGACCAGTGTCCATCCCTTTCCTGCTCCTTCACAAGAGCACCTTTGAGAAATTTGTCATTCCATTTATTCCAAGGATCACCTTTTCCTCCTCCTCCTTGGAATATTGCCTGTGTCTGATAATACCAGGTGTATAGGGCCCACGGGGAACCGGAGTTGTCCTTCCACCCGCAGTTCATGAATTTCCCACCATTGGAATTTTCAATCCACTTAAGGCCTTTGACAGCTTCCGGACTTCTGCCGGCATTTAAAAGCTGTAGACAGAGAGTTCCGACTGATGTCATTGAAATCGAACCAGTTCCCCCCTTTGCAGCTCCATAGGTGAAACTTCCATCAGCACCCGAATGTATCTTCTGAATCGCATTTATACTTCTCTCCAGTGCATTTTCAATGCCCGGGGCATTCGAGCCGGCAGTGAATGCTGCCTTCAACGCCTGGAAATTCCAGCCGGCATAGGAAAGATCGCATCTTGGCTCACCGGTCTTTTCTTCAGGAATATTCCTGTATCGATAATTATAGGATCCATATTTGTTCTGCCCCTGCACCATTACCGTCGTCATCCTATTCATAACTTCTTCCAGATGTGATATTTTTGTAAGGCTGAAGGCTTCTGAAAGGGCATAGGCGACAATAGGATGGCAGTATCCATTTCCATCTCCATTGATAACTCCATTAGCAGCCGTATTATTTCCAAATTCAATCAATTTTTTAAGGGCCTTGATAAGTGTCCCTCCAAAATTGGAATCTCCTATTTCAATTCCTCTTCCAAGAAATGCGAGAGTCGCAAGACCCGTAAGCGCCGGTTTCCTGCTGTTTTCATCGCCCCAGGAACCGTCTGCATTCTGATGTTCCTTAAGCCACTTCAAGGCAATGATCAAATTATCATCTGTTCCCATAGCGTCTTGTGTTATCAGTATGTCTTTAATCCTCCCAGGCAATCTGCCAATATATGGCCCAGGCTTTGGAATACTTGAAACTTTATTTTTGGGAAGGAATTTTCCAATGTCTGCAATATCAATCTGCTTAAAATTAAAATTATCATCCATTTTGTCTCCCTCTTGTCCCGGAGGCTGATCGTTTGGAACAAATTTTATATCTGGCTGAGGTGATGAATAATCCTTATCCTGATAATTATCCCTATCTGTAGTTTTATTGTCTGGAATGTCTGGAGGATTAGGTATTTCAACTTTATCGACTTTAGACTCCAAAGGAAGCACGATCACCACGGCTTCTATCTCAACCATATCCTCAGTTTCCTTTTCATTTGAAATGAAAAAGGTGGCTAAAATGGAAAAGAGGATAATATGAAATGCAACTGAAAGGACGGGTCCTGTAAGATGATCTCTTATGTCCTGGAAGGTGATTCTTTCCGCATCGATGCTAACCGTAGGACTTTGCCCCAATACTCCCACTCTTTCCGATTCTGCCTGAAAGATTTGCTTCTTCATGACACACCTCCATTTTCTGAATCCTTTTTGTTTTCTCCTCTGGTTTTAATATAATGAATAATATTATTAAATTCAAGTAATATAAGTAAAATAGTTATTATTATTATATATTACTTAATATTATTAGTATGTTTATAGAAAATTAAACTTAGGGGGGGTGCAGGTGATTTTTATTGATTGAGAACAAGTTGTCAATTCTATTACAAAAACTGCCGTATCGGATATAGGTTCCCTAGATATTATTCCTTTACAGTCCCGTTCCACTCATCTTTGAATTTAATACTCTTGCCTCCACACATCATTGTCGCTGATATTCCACTAGGAATTTCAACATCCAGTTTGAAGTTTTCCGAACCTGTCCGGATCCACCTCATGTGTATTTTTCCCTGTGGAATCATGCAGATGCAATCTAAATTATCAAAGGAAGTGAAATCTGGTGAAAGACCGACTTCAGCATAGCCCGGTTTCAAGGGCTCAAGCCCGATGATGGCGCGGCGGATAAGATAAGGCAATGGTGCACTCCAGGCATGATTGCGTGAATCGTGGTTCTCTGCACGCCAGGCCTCCCAGGTCGTGGTCGCCCCTCTCTTCAGCATATCGGAAAAATCATGATTGAATGTCCGTACCGCCTTATCTCCTAAACGGCTGACCGCAGCGGCTTCGGCAAGGGAGAAGTAGGAATACGGAGTACCCTGCGAAACCCAAGGATGCCGGGTGATATCCAGCACCATGGCAAGAGCCTTGCTGGCAGTCTCACCATCGATAAGTCCAGTCATAATCGCCATGGAATTGACGAGTTGTGAGAAACGATGGTTTTGGATTCCGGAACCTGATGCATCGGCAACCAATCCCTTTTCGGGGACAAAACATATCTTTAAGATATCCTTTTTCAGCTTTTCAATCTCCTTTTCAATCCCCTTTGCATCATTGCCGACGACTTTCTCAAGTTCCGCCAACGCCTGGATCGCCTGCAGATAGTAGAGATTCAAGCCAGCGTTGAAGTCACGTCTATCCATTCCAACTGTAGTCATAGGATGCCATCCATTGCCGGAATGATCTAGGAAGAGAAGTCCTCCCTGCGTTCTGCCGTCTTTTGGAATATTGGATTTTGCCAGCAATCCGTTGCTAGTCTTCAGCTTGCGGAATTCTTCTACGATTCCACGGATCGCCTTGATGTTGTCTTCAACCGTTGCAACATCCCCTGTATAGCGGTAGTATCTCCACAGGCATTCCGGAGGCACCAGGCAGTAGTCGTACAGAGGCTGTCCCATCCCATATATGCTGGCGCCGATGTACGGTCCTCTCGCATTGAACTCCTCCGTTGCAGCGTAGCAAAGATGCTTCATATGAGAGAAATCACCTGTCTGATGACCTACGCTATCGACGATCCAAATGCCATCTCCCCAGTATGCTCCCTGCTCGCGCGTGTTGCAGTCGTATGCGAGCGCCTGGGTGTTGAGCATGATGCTGCGTCGACAGATGCGATAAAGAGATTCAGCCTCGCGATCTTCGCAGGCGAACTTGTCGTCATAATCCATATCTGCACGGCAATGGTGAGTAGTCACTTTTCTGATCTCTACTTTTCCGATAGCGTCCTTCAACGAGAGATAAATATACCGGTGCCCATTGAAATGATAGAATCTAACTTTGTTAAGACCTTTGCCAAGGTGGTATCTGGCGTAAAAAAGTCCTCCATTCCTCCAGACGATTGGCCTCGCTGAAGGCGTCAGATCTTCGGCCAATGCGAAATCAAGATTGCATGGATTCTCACAGATTATCTCAACAGCCGGTTCTCCTGCGCACATCCGGCGGAAATCATACAGCATCAGATATCCCGGTTCTCCTTCACGGCGTTCAAGACAGACATGGCCGGAACGTGTCATTTCGTAGGAGGACTCTTCCAGTTCACGCCATACATGTTCATGATCGAGACGGACTGCAGTGTCCTGCAGATTATATATCTCTGTGTTTCCGCGGAATATCGTCAGAGGCGTGGAGACATCCTCGCGTTTCCATACCAGAGCCGGAACCATGCGTTTTCGGAGCTCAAGATCCTTCCGTTCAAAAACTCGTGGAGCCTGCCAGAGATCCTGACTGACCAAGGCCTTTCCACCGGCGTAATCCTCCGTTGCGAACTTCGCAAGGATTGCATATGACGGGTGTGCCAAGTCGAGATCTTCCATGTGCTCGATGGCCCAGTTGCGGCGCGGTGAATTATAGTTCCAGCATTGAAGGTCGGAGACCTTCCAGTCACTCCCGGAACTATATACCAAGGTTTTTCCATTTTTACCAACAATGGAAATAGAAGCAATAATTCCAGGCTTTTCAGATATATTGTATTTCGTGTCCGAGCCGATAAAATGTGCTACCACCAGAATAGTATTGATTCCCTTGCACAGATATTCAACCACATCGTATTCATCTGTCATTACGACAGGTTTCCTGAACGGGGTGGGTCCGGCGTTGACAAAACGTCCATTTATGTAAAGCTTGTACTTGGCATCTGCGAAGATAGCAATCTTAGCCTCTTTGGGAGGAACATCTATTGGGAGTTCATACAAGGCGGCAATATAGCTGTTAGGACGGACATCGCTGGTCCATATCCATCTGGCATTGGATGCGATACGGTAATTCAAGTTGACAGGATTTTTATTTTTCATAATCTGCCTATGATAACCTCGAGGCAGGCAAAATTCAACAAGCCAAAAAAAAACGGGACCGGAATTTTCCGGCCCCGTTCAAAGATCTAAAATCTTATGCAAGCTGTTTGTTCACGAGCTTGGTCATGTCGAACATCGAAACCTGGTCTTTCTTGAAGATAGGCTTGAGATTTTCATCTGCATTGATCATGCGTTTGTTCTTCTTGTCCTGGAGCCCGTTCTTCTTGATGTACTTCCAAAGCCTCTTTGTAACTTCTGTCCTTGGAATTGCATCTGATCCCACAACTTTTGCCAGCAGGGCGCTTGGTTTCATCGGCTTCATGAATGCTGAGTTCTTCGCCATTTTTCTTTCTCCTTGTTTTGGTTTAAGGTTCGATTCACTATAGAAAATAGCAATGAAAAATAAAAATGCAAAGGGGAAATTATCAAATTACATAGGGGGCAAAGCACATTGGAGGTTGATTTTGAGGCTAAAAAAGCCGGTTTCCCCTATGAAAAAATAATCAATATTTTATTTTCCCATACGTATAAAGAAGATTTTTAGAGCCATATGAGAGGGAAAATGGTACCCGGGACAGGAGTTGAACCTGCGACCAACAGTTTAGGAAACTGCTGCTCTATCCACTGAGCTACCCGGGCGCGGATGATGTCCGACTACGGACAAATTCGAAATTCGAAGTTCGAAATTCGAAAAACAAACGCAGACAATAAAGATAGATGGAAAACTGGCTTGTTTCAACCCAAGCAGTTATATTTCAGGAAAAATAAGGAATCTCCCGGTACAAAGAAGATTAACCAGGAATTAGTGGAAAAGACATGCTTGAATATCTTCTAAAGAGAATTGCAATGGCTGTTGTCACGCTGTTCGTGATAATGGTCGTCAGCTATGTACTGCTCAGGCTTGCGCCCGGAGATCCCACAAAGACCACCATCATCGGAGAAGGTGCTGGATCCCAGGGGATATCATCAGATAAGAATATCCTCTCACAAAATAAGGCTTTGAGGGAAAAGCTTCATCTTGACAAGCCAATCTATGTCGGTTTCTATCTCTGGATGCAGGGAATTGTCCTGCATGGGGATTTCGGGGAGTCCGCCTCCGTCGACAAAGGAAGACCGGTCGTTGGAATAATTTTGGAGAGGCTGCCAATAACTGTGAGCCTTAACTTCATTGCGATAATAATAACATATCTTCTTGCCATTCCATTGGGAATACATTCGGCTGTGACTTCCCGCAAGAATCTGGATAAAGGAATAACTTTTCTTCTCCTTTTCCTGTATTCTATCCCTACATTCTGGGTCGCCCTCCTGCTGCAGGCGTGCATATGCCAGGGAGGAATATGGCCCATGCTTCCATTGAAAGGATTGTCCCCTGAAACAACATGGGGGGTTAGCACATGGTCGGTCCTTTTCGAAACATCAAAGCATTTTATCCTCCCAGTTTTCTGCCTGAGCTATGCAGGTTTCGCCGGTCTTTCAAGATATGCCAGGGCAAGCATGATAGAAGTAGTCAGACAGGACTACATAAGAACTGCCAGGGCCAAGGGGCTTTCTGAACATGTTGTAATCTTAAAGCATGCCTTTAGAAACGCACTTATCACCCTTATCACCCTGTTTGCCGAACTTCTCCCCGGACTTGTCGCAGGAAGCATCATCATCGAATTTGTCTTTGGAATACCGGGAATGGGATATCTTTCAATGATGGCCCTGAACAGCAGGGATATTCCAGTCCTTATGACTCTCTTTGCATTTGGAGGATCTCTCACCCTCGGCGGTATTATAATTGCCGATCTCCTCTATGTGGTGGCCGATCCTAGGATATCCTTCGACAAGAAATAATGTCACCTTATTTTTGTATTTAAATTTAAGACTGCCTTTGCAATTCAGCTCAAAGATGGTAATTGTTAAACCTTTATTTTAAAAATTTTACCGCGAAGTTCGCAAATGAAACTTCCTTCTCTAAAAATTAGGAATCTTGAATCAAGATTTCCTGTTATTCAGGCCGGAATGGGCGTGAGGATAGGGAATTCCGTCCTTTCCGCAGCCACTATACGGCTTGGCGGATATGGAACCATTGCAAGCGTCGGACTTGGTGACATTGAAAAATCAAAGACGGACTTCGCGAATGAATCAAACCGGGTGCTCGCTGAAGAGATCAGGAAGTCTCGAGAACTAGCCGGCGGGAAAAAACCTCTCGGTGTGAACATAATGGTCGCCCTTTCCAACTACAAGGAGATGGTCGAGCAGAGTGTCAGATCCGGAGTCGACTTCATCATATCCGGTGCTGGACTTCCAATTCCACTGCCAGAATATGTTGGTAATGCCGACGTCGCCCTCATACCTGTCATTTCAAGCGGACGCGCCCTCAATGTACTTCTTGCAGCCTGGAAAAGGAAATTCAACAGGGCTCCTGACGCAGTGATAGTGGAAGGTCCTTTCAATGGTGGTCACCTCGGTTTCACCCTTGAGCAGATAGACCATCCCGAAACCTGCTCCCTTGAAATCATATTCAAGGATGTGAAACAGGTGATGAACCAGATGGGCTACGGAAATGTGCCCGTACTTGCCGCAGAGATGATATCATGCCGTGAGGATATTGAAAGGGCGCTTGCAATCGGATATAACGGAGTACAGATAGGAACACACTTCATTGCTTCTGAAGAGGCTGGACTGGATCACAGGAGCAAGGAAGTATATGTAAAGGCTAGACGCGAGGATGTAACCGTTATAAAGAGCCCGGTCGGACTTCCCGTCAGGGTTCTAAAGACTCCTCTTGTCAACAGGGTTCTTTCGGGGAGCCGGGAGAAGTTTACCTGCCCATACCGATGCCTGCGCACATGCAATCCCGGAAAAGTCCCATTCTGCATAGCAAAAGCCCTTCTTTCCACATGGAGGGGGGACGTTGACAATGGACTTTACATGGCCGGCTGCAATGTAGAGGCCATCAAGGAGATATATCCACTGGAAAAATTCTTCAGATCCCTGGAGGATTGAAAACGCCCCAAGATCAATGATGAGTGACGGCGTTATATAGACCATATCCTAGGAAGACAACAGTCGGTCCTATTCCGGCAATCATAGGTGGAACATATCCTCTGTTTCCTAGAATGAGCATGAACTGAGAGACCAGTGTGTATGCGACTATGATTGCAACTGCTATGATTATTGCCATGAATATTCCGCTTCTTTCATTTCTTGACGCAAGAGGTATACCCAGAAAGACGGCCAGCACGCACGCCCATGGGAAAGCAAGTCTGTTATAAAGAGTAGTCTCATAAATATTCCTCGATTTCTTCGCCATGTTTTTAGTATTCAAAATAAGATCCACAATAACCAGCGAAGGAAGCTCCTCTGGAGGGAGGACAGCGTTCATTATGCCTTCTGGCGTCTCGGGGAATTCACTGGAATCCTTGAATATCATGTCAATTTTTTGAGGTTTTTCAGGCATAAGACCGTCTTCTCCATATTTGGTCAGGACGGCTCTTCTAAACTCCCATCCCTTATCAGGAATGTATTCCGCCTCTTCGGCCTCTATATCCCAGTCAAGGGCTCCCTCTTTGGACAGGTATTTCTTGAGAATAACACCTTTCTGAACGACTTCCTCTCCTTCTTCCTTGACAAAACATTTAAAAAACCATGTTTTGGTTCCGTCAGGGCTTCTGTATGTCAACATCCTCCTCTGGTTGTGCGTATAATCATCACGAGTGGTTGTTTTCTTTAAAATATAGGCTTTTTTCTCCGAGTCTGGAACAACTACCTCTTTGAACATGAAATCGACAAAAGTGATCAGTATCGCTATAAAATATATTGAAGCACAGGCCCTGTGCAGAGAAATACCTGAGGCTCTCATCGCAATAATCTCCATGTTCTTACCCATATGGGCCATCGTATACATGCAGGCGAGAAGTATTGAAAGAGGGAGGATGAATTCCACATGCCCGGGCAGCCTCAGGAAAAAGTACTTCACCATAGTCATATTTGTGGCGCTGTTTTCAAGGAAATCCTTTATGTCGTCATAGACGTCCGCTATCACAAATAGAACCATGAATCCAAGGATCAACACTGAAAACGGTATCAGAAATTCCTGGAACATATATCTGTCGATAACAGGTAGGAAAGTCCATTTTCTTTTGGGCTTTGAAAGGAATAGTTCGTCCTTGAGCTGCATTATTGACTTTTGGATTGTTAAAAATTTGATTTCTTCGGATCTTGTTATAATATTACCGGTTCGACTCATTTTCAATTTAAATTTGGTTTCCACCGTGAATAAACTAACTTCAATCACCTTGGCATTTATAATGTCAGCGTCTCCTCTGGTGCTGTTGTTCCAAGGCTGCTACAACTATCCTGCGATACCCGACGCGGTGAACCAGAACACGTATACTGCGCTGCAGAAGGAGCAGCAGAAGCTGATCCCCGAGGACTGCAGG
>MHBH01000050.1 GCA_001804805.1 Lentisphaerae bacterium GWF2_49_21 | reverse complement strand
CAAGGATATTAAATGCTGACTCCACCACCTGCTTGCTGGTTAAGAAATTCGCAGCCAGATTCCTTGAACTCTGGATTTTATCGCCTGGGCGCAACTTGTCGCTTCCAATCCCCTCCCTGAGAAAATTGGCCACCTGTTCTGTCTTCGATAATACAGCCATCAATTCCATACTCGACCTCCATTGCTGGCATTCATTAATATTATAATATGCCAGTTAATGCCAACTTCAAGAGGTTAAAGAAAAAATAATCAATTTATTTTAAGACCGACAAGTCTTTCTTGCATCTGTAGAGTATTGATGTCACTCCGAAAAATGGATTAGTTCTGTCCTGTATAATCATGTTTAATTTTATGCTTCACATTCGGAGGAATTGTCAAAGGATATGCGAAACCATCTTTCAGCATTTGCTCATTGAGCATGACAAAACGGCTGTTTTTATCGAGGATGTAGACATAGGCGAGGATACGGCCGTATTTGTCGAGTTTCTGGGCATCGTATTCAAGATAAACGGATTCGGTGGTTCCAATGAGTTCTTTCAGGTGCGCCTTTGACTTCTCACCAAGCTCAAGGATTGTCTTTTGATCCTTGTCCTGTTGCCTCATCTGCAGATTAAGACGCTTATTCGGCCTTGATTCCGGGGCATCTATCCCAATCATCCTGACTGAGACCTCTTCCCCCTCATCATCCTTCACCTTTATCGTGTCCCCGTCGTTGTTATAACTATGCCGGATACGTCGGCAGGCCACTGTCCAGGGGCAGTTTCAAAAGGAAAATAATTTTCTTCATTCGTCTGGCACGTACTGGACATTGTCAGAGCTAAGCTGAATATTACAGTTTTGCAAAACCAGAAGAACAGGAAGATACGGATCTATGACGTGGCCTTCTAAGATCACAGCCGTGCTGATAGGGCTTCTTGGCGCCTGCATCATCTGGGTTTTCCAGCCGATCAACAACTTCCTCCTGAACAATTCATACATCGCCGACAACTACATTCCCGAGATGGGTGTTGCGATGATTGCAATCCTTGTGCTCTGCGTGAATCCAATACTGCGCCGTTCCGCACCGCAGTACGCCCTGAGCTTCCACCAGCTCGCGCTGATATTCGGCATAATCCTGGTCGCATGTACGATGTGCCAGTTCACTAGGATATTTCCACACGCCTTCGCCAGGGTGAACAGGGACGCCATACGGGAGAAGGTCCTCAATGACATTCACAGGAACATGAACCTTCCTAAAGTTCTTTATATTGATCCCATAACCGCCAAGGAGGCGCCCGCCACAGGGCCTTTCCTCGAAAAGGTCGAGGCAGTGAAGGACATTCCGTGGTCGGCCTGGGCCGGACCTGCGATCGCCTGGGGGGTGATGGCGTTCTCCTGCTTTTTAATGATGTGCGGGCTCGCGCTGATCCTTTTTCCGCAGTGGCGCGACAACGAAAGGCTTGCATTCCCTCTGCTGACAGTGCAGCAGACTATGATAGAAGATCCGGAAAAGGGCGGTTTATTTCCTCCTATTTTCACCAACAAGATATTCTGGTTCGGATTTGGAGTCGTGTTTTTAATGCACATGATGAACGGGCTGAACCATCACACCGGCCAGATGGTTCCCACATTCCCTCTCAAATGGAATTTGTGGACCGCCTTCTCTCAGGGCATGTGGAACTACATGGACTGGTACATAAAGACAGGATCCATTCTTTTCATAATGATAGGAATAACTTATTTCATGCCGAACAGGGTGGGATTCTCTCTGTGGTTTACGATGATACTCCTCCAGATCTACAAGATGATAGGTTACGAATACTTCGCTCCTTTCTTCCCGGCATCGGTCGAAGACAACAGGAATGGCGTCACTTTCGGAGTCGCCCTTGTGATACTCTGGCTGGGACGAAAGCACTGGGTTGCGGTATTCAAATCGATGTTCCGCACGGCTGAGACGGACGACGACTCCAGGAACAGGACGGCAGGCTGGATCTTCTCCTCGGGACTGATTATCCTGCTGGCCTGGGAGCTATGGGTGGGACTGCCGTTGCACTGGGCGCTGGTATTCATCGGAATCTTCTTCATAACAAGCCTCATAATGGCGAGAGTCGTTGCCGAAACAGGTATCCCGTTCATCGCAAACAACACCACCATCATGTCCCTGCTTTACGTCGTGCCAATAAAACTACTGGCGGCAAAAGTCATCTTCATCGGTGGAATATTCGATTTCATAATTGGTCCAGGATCCTCGCGCACTTCCGCCACGGTCTATTTCCTGCATGCATTCGGCATAAACAAGGACAACAAGCCACGCCAGGTTGCGAGTCTCGCAAAATGGCTCATGGGCGTACTGGTCGCCGGATTCATCGTGATGGGAGTCGTCCATCTTTGGCTCGGTTATACCTACAGGGGATCCTTGGACGGTGACAAATGCCCGATCTCCTACTGGGGCAGCATGAACGGCAACTGGGGAGTACATGATCCTCTGAAGGCCTATGACAGGGGAGCATGGAACAATTCCGTCCAATACAACCAGCCATTGCATCTTGCAGTCGGATTCGTGCTGGGAATCGGCCTGCAGATCATGTGCCTGCTCTCTCCCAGCTGGCCGTTGCATCCGATAGGGCTCATTATGATGGGGACGTGGTTCCTCGGGATGTCCTGGTTCAGCATTTTCCTGGGGTGGTCCCTTAAGACCCTGATAACGGGTTATGGCGGAGCACGAGCATACCGTCTCGCAAAACCTCTCTTCCTGGGATTCATCATTGGAGAGGTGTTCGCCGCAATACTCTGGGCGCTTGTCCCGGTGATCATAATCGCGTTCGGCGGAAATCCCGCGGAAGTCGGGCACATAGTGATCGTGCCGCAGTGAGGGAATTCAGACGACAGAGGGCAGATGACAGAGGACAGATGACAGATGACAGAGGACAGAGGACAGAGGACAGAGGACAGAGGACAGAGGACAGAGGACAGAGGACAGAGGACAGATTGGATTCATAATGTAACACAGGCGTCTCGCCTGTAATTAAATTACAGGCCAGAGGCCTGTACCACATTCTTAAGGCGAAGAAATGAAGAATAGGGCAATAAAAAATATCTTTGCGATTTTCGCGGCATTTGCAATTCCGGCCGGGCTTTTGGCTGAAGACGGCATGATTGCGCAGATACGCAGCGATGCCGGAAAATTCTGCGCCACTTCCGACCGTTCAGTTGGAAGTGAAGATGCCAGAAAGACCGGCGATTTCATAATAAGCACCGCTTCATCCCTCCCGAATGTAAAGGTATTTGTCCAGGAGTTTCCTGTCATAGTCCCTCATACGATCAAATCCGAGATACGGATCGGACAGGGAGGATTCGCAGGGAGCCACAGGATTTATCCGGTATGGCCCGACAACGTGCGCCTCAAGACAACTCCTCCTGAAGGAATAAGCGGAACTCCGATCTATATAGGCAAAGGAGAGTTCCAGGAAATCCCCGGCAGCAGCATCAGAGGGCAGATCGCAGTGATGGAGATGTCGGCGTATGGTTTCGGCAACTGGTGGCGCGCATTCGATTTCGGAGCGACGGCCGTGATCCTCCTCGGATCCGGCGAGGATACCCTGAGCCTGCCCACCGACATGCCGTTCTACAAGCCGCGCTTCTATCTGCCTGAAGGAAAGCTTGCCGACGCACTGCGCCGGGGCGAAATAAAAAACGCCACTGTTTTCTGCAGCCAGGAATGGAAGACGGTAAATGCGAGGAACATTATAACCGTTGTCGGCAAACCCGCTCTGTCAGCCTCTTCCAAGGAAGGCCACCATTTCCTATGGAAGCCGGTAAATGAAAAAACCATGCTTGCCTTGACCGGCAAAAAGGATGCTTCAACCAATCCCGTCCTGGTGATCGCGGCGTGCTATGACGCGATCAGCATCGTGCCAGATCTTTCTCCCGGCGCATACAACGCCGTCAATTCATCATTCCTGCTCAACCTTCTCAGGAATTTCTCGGTCCATCCTCCTGAACGTCCCGCTGTCATCGCCTTTGTAGAAGGCTATGGGATAAACCAGCTTGGGATGCGCCAGCTGATGGCGATGCTTTCACTGGATCCCGAAGACATCACCCGTAAAAGCTATGAGGAGCTGCTGGCGAAGCAGCTGGCGGAATATGAGAAGGCTTCAAGCCTTGTCGACGGACTGGGCAAGGATGGACTGGGCGCACTTTTAAAACTGCATGACAGGAAGAAATATGAAATCCTCCAGCGATATGTAAAGGACGAACTGAGCCCTGAAATAATAAATCTCAAGGATGAGACCGGCAAGCTGAGGCTCCTCATTACAAAGGTTGACGGGGAGGAACGGGAGAAGGCGAAGGCCGATCTGGCGGTCAAGACTGCGAGGCTGGAAATCCTCAACAGGCTTCTCTGCCAGATCATCATCAACGGTAAAATAGATCCGGATCTTAACGATGAGGCCCTGAAGGTCTGGGCCAGTCTCTGCAAGCGCGTTGATTCGCAGCTTGAATCAATGAAAAATAGGAGCGGATATTTCAGCAGGCTTGATGAGATCAGATCTGGAATACTCAAGCTCGCCGGGCTTGAGTCATCGGCCAAATACGCATTTCCGTTCATAATAGGAATTGATATCACGGATGCCGGTTGCAACGTCGGGCCGGCCCTCTGGTGCAAGCATCTGGAAGTAAATGAGCTCGAGGCGTCCAGGGAATTCACAAGATGGATGACGTCGTTCATAACTGATCCGGCCAAGGAGCTCGCAGGCATTTCGCAGGAGCAGCTTTCAGAACTCGGGATTGATCAGGGGAACATAAAGTCCCTTATAAGTTCGTTCATGAATACTGAAGCAGTGGATGGAGGATCGTTTGAACGTCTCATCCGAAGCAGGCTCCCGACGCTCTCCCAGGAGAAGATGGATATTATCATCCACAAGATCAAATTGAGCAGGAGCGAGGGTGGCGCCGCCGGAGAGGCAATTTCAAATACGCTCAAGGACGAGATCCTTGACTTGACGCAGGAGGAGATGCAGAGGCTGACCAAGTCCGTCATGAACCGGCAGTCGATGGAGGATTCCTCCGCTCCGGAATCGTTCATGCCGGAAGGTGTCGGACTTCTGACTTCTCAGGCCAACGGATTCGGAATGCAGGGCGTCACCTGGTCGACGCTTGAAGGGATACGCTCGCGGTTCGACACACCCCAGGACACTTTTGAAAATCTCAACTGGAAACGGCTTGAGCCGCAGCTGCGCCTGACATCCATTGTCCTAACCTCCATCTTGAACAGCAGGAGCTTCAAAGCCAAGGCAGGAGAGGATTCCGGATGGCCCCGTTGGAGGATGCCATACGGGACCGTTGTCGGTGAATCTGTCGCCGGCACGATTCCGAAGACTCCCGAGGCAGGGCTTCTTGTAAACTACACCAACGTAAACTGGTGGAGCCCGTGCAACAAGGTGCGTGGCGTAAGAGGAATGGAGATGGCACGGACTGATGCGGACGGGACGTTCATGTTTCCTCCTGTGCGGATTCCCAACGACTGGAGGACCGAGTGGAAGCGCCTCAACGCATACATGCTTTCCGACGACGGCAGGATTGTCCGCGGAATTTCCGACATAAACACGACGGTCGTGGGCAATCTCTCATCGGTTTTCAGCCTGCGCTCGCGTCCTCCGATGAAGCCGCTCAGGGCCGTAATGTTCGAAGGGGTGGAACTGGAAGGACCCGTGATCAAGGATCCGAGGTACCAGTGCCAGCTCAACGAATACAAGTTGTTCGATGTCGGACGAGGCGGAACTCCGAAGCGCTACAACTTCAGGTTCGCCTTTGGCAGGATGACGGGACTTCTCCAGAAGGACACCCGCTGGCAGCTCATCTTCAGGATCGGTTCTTCAAACAGGATGGCACTCATGAATGTACCGGAGGATGCGGCCAAGGGACTGATATCCCTCAGGGAGGCGTTGAGCGTCGGATACAGGGTCGATGAAGTCCTTCCCGCGCTGCCGGAGGAAATTTCCGCGACTGACTTCTACAGGATCGACGAATGGCGCCTGAGGAACCTCGAGAGCGCAGGCGTCGTCTGCAGATCAATAAGGAACATACATGCGGAAACCAATGAATGGTTCAAGAAGGCTGAAGAGGCGAGGAAGAACGACGACGGTGCCGCGATCAAGCGTTCCGCAAGCGCCGCTCTGGCAAACGAGATCCGTGTGTATCACGCGGTGCAGAACCAGGCCGACGATGTGAGCCGCGGTGCAATATTCCTTCTTCTGCTGCTGGTGCCGTTTTCAATCGCGATGGAGCGCCTGCTCTTCGCGTCCGCCGGAATTGGAAGGCAGATCGTCCTGAGTTCGACGGTCTTCTTCCTGATGTCAGGCCTGCTTTCAAGCTTCCATCCGGGGTTCCGGATAACATCGCAGCCGATAATAATTCTTCTCGCATTCTCTGTTCTTCTCCTGAGCCTGATTGTGATCGTCATGGTCTTCCAGAAGTTCAAGGGCGACATGGAGGAGATGCAGCGCGGCTCCCTCGCCGAGGCCAGCGGTGCGCAGATCAACCGGGCCGGCGTCATATTCAGCGCGATCTGGCTCGGAATAGCGAACATGCGGAAACGCCTGCTGAGAACCATCCTCACTGGATTTACGATCGTGCTGATCACCTTCTCGCTGCTCTGTTTCACTTCGTCATCGTCGTATCAGGACAAGAGGGTGACGACTTTGGAAAAGTGCGGCAGGCAAAATGCACCGGGGATACTCATACAGCATCCTGCAATGCGCGCCCTTGACACCGAGATGGAGGAGAACATCAGGAACTTCCTCGGCTACAAGTATGGGACATCCGGCCGTTACTGGATTGTACAGACCAATCCCAACTGGAGGCTGCATGTCAGGAATCCGCTCACGAACAAGCTTGCCGCGCTCAAGGGCGGTCTAGGTCTTTATCCCTCTGAATCAAAGATAGGGGTCATTTCAAAATATCTCCCGGACTGGGACAAGTTTGTAGGAGGCGACGGATGCTATCTCACCAGGAACACCGCAGAACAGCTTGAACTGAAGCCCGGAGACAAGGTGAATGTCGCCGGACGGGAACTGGCATTGATAGGGACTTTCGATTCCAAGGATTTTGTGCAGAAGGGCAGGAAGCTCGATGGAAATCCGCTGGTGCCGATCGATTTTACCATTGAAAAGGACAATGGATCCCTGAACCAGAAGGCTGTCGAGGGCGAGATGGCCAGCGGAAACATGTTTGCGGCTTCCGACGCCTTCAGATATGCCTCTCCTGATGAAATAATAATAATTCCTGCGCTTCTCGCAAGGAAGATGGGGGCCTCCCTCAGGAGCATCGCCGTAGAATGCACCGCCGAAAATGCCGCACAGATAGCGGACAATCTAATGAAACTGCTGGTATATCCGGTCTATTACAGCACAGGAGGGGAGGTGAAGGCGATCGTCTCGACTCCTCTGCTCCCGAAGGCGCCGCGCAAGCTTCTCATACCGATAATCATCGCCGCCCTGATCATCTTCAACACCATGCTCAATTCCATCGCCGAACGCAGGAAGGAGATCCACATCTACAGCAGTCTCGGCCTCGCCCCCAACCACATCGGCGTCCTTTTCCTGGCTGAAGCCCTGACCTACGGAATGATGGGATCCGTATTCGGCTATGTCGCAGGACAGGGCATTGCAACAGTCCTCACAAACTTCAATCTGATGGGCGGAATCACGCTGAACTACTCGGGATCGAACGTGATAATGACAATGGGACTGGTTCTTCTTGTCGTCACCCTTTCCTCGATCGTGCCAGCAGTGATGGCTGCGAAAGTCGCAAGCCCGAGCAGTGACCTTGACTGGCGCGTCCCGAAACCAAAGGATGGTGTCATCTCCGATCTTCTTCCGTTCACTGTAAATTCGCACGCCTCCCACGGGCTTGTCTCCTTCCTCTTTGAATATATCGACGCACACCGCGACGGCGCCATTGGGAATTTCACCTCTGACAAGCTCGTTGTAAAAGAAGGAGATTCGGACGGACACATAACCGTCGAAGGCGTTGTCTGGCTATCTCCGTATGATCTCGGCGTGCGGCAGGATTTCTCGATACAGATCGCTCCGACAGGCGTCGAGGATATTTGCAGCCTCAAAATATTTCTGCGCCGGGAGGCCGGAGAAGAACGTTCATGGTGGAGGCTCAACCGCGTGTTCATCGGGGATCTCCGCAAACAGCTCCTCGGCTGGAGGAATGTATCATCTGAAAGAATGCTCAAGTATGTAGCTGAAGGAAGAATGAGAACTGGGAAAAAGCAGAAAGCAATTTAAAATTCGAATTTGAAAAAGAATGTGGAACAGGCGTCTCGCCTGTGGAGAAAATAAGAGAATTACAGGCCAGAGGCCTGTACCACATTGGAAGATTATAAGAAAAGTGGAAATGGCGGTATGAGGGAAGATACAGAATATAAAGAATTCAGGGATCTGATGAAACGTCCCGAGAAGTTCGAGGACGGTTTCAACAAGGGAACTGTGCTCATGGGGCTTTTCGTCGGCCTCGTGATGGCTCCTGCCTCCGTCTACATGAATCTTGTCGCCGGACTCCACATGGGCGCGGCCGCACAGTGGGTCACCGTCCTCCTCTACGTCGAGATCTCCAGAAGGGCGTTCAAACGGCTGAGCCGTCCGGAAATCTTCGTCCTCTTCTACATGTGCGGCGCGGCTATCGCGGCGGGCGGACAGGACTGGCTGTGGCGCCAGTTCCTTGTGCAGAGCGAGGAGATGAGGAAGATGGGGCTCATCGAATATATCCCCGCCTGGTTTGCTCCGACGGATCCTGCGATCCTCGCAAAACGCAGTTTCCTCATGTGGGAATGGCTATGGCCGATCGGAATAACATGCCTCATGATGCTCCTCCAGCGAATAGATCATTTCGGACTTGGATACGTACTCTTCAGATTGACCGCAGACGTTGAAGAGCTTCCTTTCCCCATGGCGCCTGTCGGAGCGGCAGGAATGACGGCACTGGCGGATGCCTCGGCTGACAGGGAGACCTGGCGCTACCGGGTATTTGCAATGGGCGCGATACTTGGAATTTTCTTCGGGGCCATCTACATAGCCCTTCCAAGCATAACAGGTTCATTGCTTGCGGAACCGATCCGTCCGATCCCTCTGCCGTTCGTGGATCTGACAAGCTATACCGAAAAAGTACTGCCCGCCTCCCCGATCATGTTCTCGTTCGATCTCGGATATGTCATCTTCGGCATGGTGATGCCGTTCTGGGCCATCATAGGTTCGCTATTCGGAGTCCTGTTCACGATGTTCTTCAATCCAGTGCTCCAATATACTGGATATCTCGGTGGATGGGAGCCCGGTCTTAATGCGATGGATACGGTGAGATCCAATGTGTTCGATTTCTATTTCAGCTTCAACCTCGGACTTCTGTTCGCGGTCGCCGCCATCGGAATCCTGCACATGTACAAGACTTTCAAGAAGAAGAAAAAGGAGGCCGACGAACTGGGGAAGGCGGGGATCGACTGGAACAAGCTCTTCAGGGCGCCTGAGGGCAGGGGAGACTTCTCCATCTGGATAGGCGTGGGGATATATGTCTTCTCAACATTGACATATGTCCTGGCCACATACTTCCTGGTCAACTACGGTTCAGGACCGCTCGCAGGAAACATGTTCCCGTTCTGGCTTCTCTTCGTATACGGTTTTGTATGGACTCCGTTCATCAGCTACATCTCCGCGCGAATGGAAGGACTCGTCGGACAGCAGATGCAGATCCCGTTTGTCAGGGAATCGACTTTCATTCTCTCCGGATACAAAGGTGCGGCGGTCTGGTTTGCACCGATTCCCCTGCACAATTATTCATATCAGGTCCTGCAGTTCCGGCAGATGGAGCTTACAGGGACGAAGTTTACATCCCTGATAAAGGCTGAAATAATAACCTATCCTCTTATGATAATAGGAACCATGATTTTCGCGCAGTTCATCTGGTCGATCGGACCGGTCCCGAGCGAGATGTTCCCCTATGCGAATGAATTCTGGGAGCTCCAGGCGTATCAGCAGGGACTCGTCTATACGGCGACTCTTCCAGGAGAAGTTCTGAATCCGTTCCGGGAATCGTTCCGTCCGGACCTGATCTTCGGAGGACTTGGAATTGCCCTGGGCCTTTATGGTATCCTCGCGTATTTCAATCTGCCGGTCTTCCTGGTCTATGGAATGATCCGCGGCCTCGACCAGTCGTTGCCGCACACGATAATCCCGACCATAATCGGTGCTATCATAGGACGTTATTTCTGCAGGAAATGGTTCGGAGACAAATGGCCCCAGTACAGGGTCGTGTTCGCCGCCGGTTTCGGAGCGGGTATGGGGCTTATAACAATGTTCGCACTTGGAATCGTGTTCATGAGCAAGAGCGCAAATCTGTTTCCGATATGAGGAGGGAGACAGTAATCAGTGGTCAGTAATCGGTGATCAGTGTAATTGGAAATTTATGGGAGCGCTGGCCTCTGGCCGGCAAATTTGCTTAGTGATTTGAATTTTGAAAATCAAAAATAGACAATCGAAAATGTTTATGGCAGTGGAAAAACAAATTGAAACTGACTTCATAAGCTGGCAGGGTTTCAGCATGCCGCTCATGAGGGAATGGCGCCCGCTCAGGATCGAGGGCGTATTTAAAAAAGGCTCGATCACCATTGGAGATGTTTCAGGCCCGCTGTTCGAAGCCAGATGGCTCAGGCCGGGCGCTGCGGACTTTGACGGACGCGCCTGGATTGATAGTAACAAGATGAAATCGAACGACAAGATTGCTTCTGCTCCGCCCCGTCCGCAGGGTTTTACATCCGTAGGATGGATAAAGGGTTTCGAGGAGAAGGACTCCGGCAAAAAGACTGTGTGGTGGGGTTATTCAGTTGAGGGACAGATCATTCTCGAGATCATTATCAGCGAACTTGTGGAGCCTGCAGCATATGAATGGATCATCTCGAATGTCCTGCCTTCTGTCAAGGTCTTCAAGCCCGAGGAGGAATGGACCTGGAGGATATTCAGCGCCCAGTTCAAGGTCCCGGCAGGATTCATCCTTGAAAGCCACAAGTTGAACAATGGCGACATGTCCCTGTGTTTCAGGCGCCCCAGGAAGGAGAGGCTCATATTGCGCCAGGTATATCCTGCGGAACTCGCACTCAGCAGGCGCGCGCTGGAAAAATGGTTTGAAAATTCTCCTTTCAGCGAGAGAAGACGGTTCAGCGAGGCGAAGGACGGCTGCAGATCTGTCGGGAAAAAGGACTTCACGGTCGATGGCTGGAAACTTGTCCCGTTCCCTCTCGGATTTATAAGGCCGCGCAGATGCAGCAGGATCGCCGTGGTCGATGATGCAAGCGACAGGATTTTTTTAACTGAATATGAATACGGCAAAAGGGATTCCGGAGAGATCGCCCAGGTCGCTGTCAAAGGAATGCGCGGAGGAACGGCATGAACTTGTTTGGGAACATTGTTAAAAGCAGTTCAATCGACCGCAGTGCGGCCCTGAACGCGTGTCCGATCCGCACGAATGCCGTGAAGGTCGAGGAGAAAAAGGAAAAGGTTTATGTTACAGTTCTTTTCCAGAGGCCGAAGTGGCAGCGGTGGCTCGGTGCGGAAGAGGAATGCCGGCGTTCTTTCGGGCTGGACAAGTATGGTGCAGAAGTGTACCATGCCTGCGACGGCGATACTCCAGTCAGGAAAATCGTCGACAAGTTTGCAAGAAACCACAAGCTGAGTATCGCTGAAGCGGAGATGTCCGTAAGCACGTTCATCCAGACGCTTCTGATAAAAGGACTGATTGTGATGGAAGTTCAAAAAAAATGACATGATTTTAACGCTGAAAGCGTGTAGTGATAAAGCCTATGGTTTCAACCATAGGTATTTAGGATAGTTATTATTCCGTCCTGAAGGGACGGAGTAGAAAAGGGAAAAATGGCACAAGATAAAAAATTAAATCTGGGAATACCTCCGTCTCTTCAAGACGGACGAATTATCTATGATTTACCTGTGGTTGAAACCACAGGCTTTATTACCCTATCCCTTCGGGATAAAGAAAAAATGAATAAAAGTGTCAAATCAAAACCAGGACTTGACAGATTATGAAGACAGAAAATGAAATAATGGAAATCGAGTCTTTGCCTCTGGGCAAGATAATCAGCATCACCTGCAAGGGGATCAAGATCCGGATATGGCGTTCCCTCATAGTGGTGTCCGGGATAGTCCTGGCGATCGCGTTTTTGTCGTACATCCTGTGTTCCGACGGTTTCGCGCAGAACGTTTCAAAGGCTGCAGGAAGCATAGTGGAGCAGGGCAGTCCGGAAAAGATCCAGGAGCTCAAGGACCAGCGCGTCCAGACTTACTGGATGGTCGGATTGGCGATACTCATCAGTTTTGTCGGCATCGTGAACGCAATGCTTATGAGCGTTACTGAGCGGTTCCGTGAAATCGGTACGATGAAATGTCTTGGCGCGATAGATTCGTTTGTGCTGAAGATGTTCCTGATAGAGAGCGTAATTGAAGGTGTTATCGGGGCGCTGCTGGGCGTTCTTGCGGGAATTCTAATTGCTTATGTTGAAGGCGTGTTCACATATGGTTCGGGTGTCTGGTCGCTGCTTCCGTTAGCTTGGCTCCTCGGGGTTGTAGCCTTCTCTTTTGTGACCGGAGTCATTATCACCGTTGTTGCGGCGCTGTATCCCGCAAGAGAGGCCTCGAAAATGATGCCAGTTGTCGCGCTTAGGGCAGAACTGTGAAGGGAAAGATATGAATATCCAATATCCAACAAGGAATATCCAATGTCCAAGTTAATTAATATTTGAAGGAGCGCTGGCGTCTCGCCGGCAATTAAAATACTGGGATAGAATGTCGGAAATGAAACAAAGTCCTGAAAAGAAAGAGACCGCTGAGCAAGCGGAAGCGAGCCTTTCCACCAACTATGTGGTGCGTGCCATCGGCGTGAAAAAGGTCTACACCATGGGTGCGGAAAAGGTTCATGCTCTGCGCGGAGTCGACTTTGCTGTCCGGCGTGGCGAATACATTTCCATCATGGGCCCTTCCGGCTCCGGGAAAAGCACGCTCTTCAACATGATCGGCGGACTCGACAAGCCGAATGAAGGACAGGTCTACATCGACGAAGTCGATATCGCCGCCCTCAATCCTGTGGAACTCGCCTGGTTGCGTTGTCACAAGGTCGGATACATTTTCCAGACATACAATCTCATAACCGTGGCGACTGCGCTCGACAATGTAATGCTGCCAATGACCTTTGCCGGAATGCAGCAGGCTGACGCCCAGGACAAGGCCATAAAGATTCTTGAGAGGGTAGGGCTCGGAGAAAGAGTCCTCCACAAGCCTCTCCAGATGTCAGGAGGCCAGCAGCAGCGCGTCGCGATCGCCCGCGCCCTTGCAAACAGCCCGTCGATCATCCTTGCCGACGAGCCGACTGCAAATCTTGACAAGAAGACCGGTCTCCAGATCATAAATCTGCTGAAGGAACTTAACATGACGGAAGGTGTCAGCATCATCACCGCGACCCATGACCACAAGATGCTTGATATATCCGACAGGATAGCGTGGGTCCGCGACGGCCAGATAGAGAAATTCCAGAAGCGTTCCGAACTTGAAATCAAGGAAGGTGAGATGCATGTCCAGTGATACGGTAATATCTATAAAGAATGTAAAACGCTGCTACCGCATGGGCGGGGAACAGGTCTGGGCGCTTGACGGCGTGGATCTCGACATCCAGCGCGGCGAATACATTTCGATCATGGGACCTTCAGGTTCCGGGAAAAGCACGCTGTTCAACATGATCGGCGGACTTGATCTTCCAAGCGAGGGCGAAGTGACGATTGACGGCGCCTTCCTTACGAAGATGAACCAGAAGCAGCTCGCATACATCCGCTGCAGGAAGATCGGTTATATTTTCCAGACATTCAACCTGATAGAGGTGATGTCGGCCCTGGAGAACGTAATGCTCCCGATTATTTTCAGCGGAGCTTCCGATGAGGAGGCGAAAAGCAAGGCCATAGGGATTTTGGACAAGGTAGGTCTTTCAGGACGTTACGATCACCGTCCTTCACAGCTTTCCGGCGGACAGCAGCAGCGAGTCGCTGTTGCTCGGGCTTTGGCAAACACTCCGGCGATCCTTCTTGCTGACGAACCTACTGGAAATCTCGATCTCAAGACCGGCGAGGATCTTATCCGGACTCTCCAGAAGCTCAAGGACGACCTCGGTGTCACGGTCATAACTGCAACCCATGACAACAAGATGCTGGCGGCATCCGACAGGGTCATCTATCTCGAGGCAGGAAAAATCATCGACATCAAGACCAAGGAACATCTATCATTCTCATTTGGCAAGATCGGCTGACACACGCATATTGAGAATTTGGCGGACTACTGGACTGCCGTCTTTTCCATCAAGCGGTTCAGCGGACGAATCTCAGCGTCCTGATCTGGAACGGACTGAAATCCAATCGGCATGAGCCGGATGAAGTCTTCACTTCCCGTTTCTGATTCTCAAGCATGTCGGTCTCAAGGAGCTTTTTGAATGGAAGGCTTGTGCGAAGTTCGCAGGTGGTTGTCGTACGCGCCGCCTCGTAAAGGCGCACGATGACATCGCCCGAACCATCTTCCGCAGGCTTCACCGTTTCGATGATCACGTTCTCCTCGTCGATGCGGAAGAGGCTTTTCCTTAAGGATCCGCCTTCGGCGGCAAACGCCGGAATGTTCAGCTCGTAGGCGGAACGGATCAGCCCGCTGCTGTGAAACGCACCGTTCCAGCAATAGAATGAATACGTGAATTCCTGCAATCCCTTGTCGGCGTCCATGTCAGGTGCAAGAGGAGATCTGAGGAGAGTCAGGTTGATGCTGTTCTCCTCGACGCTCACCCCGTACTTGCAGTCGTTCAGGACGGCGGCTCCGCGCGATTCCTCGGCAAGCGCGGCCCACTTGTGGTTGCACACCTCGAACCTGGTCGCATCGTAGGGCCGTGTCGAATGAGTAGGCCTGCGCGTGTGGCCGAACTGGATCTCGTGGAGCGCATCCTCCGACTTCACGCTTACAGGGAAATTAGCCTTGAGCAGCTTGTGGCTCTCTTTCCAGTCAACAACAGTCTTGAAGTCGATCCTGCGGCTTCCGGCGTAGATCACTATGTCCTGGACCAACTTTGAAATGTTCAGCATTCGTTCAACCCGTACCGCCGCGAACACAGGACCTTCGGCGATGATTTCGATCTTCGCCTTCCTGTCGAGAGAAACCGGCTGCAGCTTGTAGATGCTGTCAATGTCCCATGCGTCATATGAACTCGGAACATCCTTGTACATCCTGATGCTGTTGCAGGCGCCGGCCGCGAAATCACGGCCGTTCTCCTTGTCAATGATTTCCGTGATCTCGCCTGAACTGTCGATGTTTATCCTCAGGAATTCATTCTCGAGGCTTTTCACCGACACTTTCAGTGAAGACTCGGTCTTTGCAGGCGCCGATTTCCTGAGAGGCATCCAGCCGGCCGATGGAATGTCCCGGACAAGTGCAAAGTTTTTACCGTCATGTTTCTGGACGGACAGTTTCTTTCCGTCGGTAGTTTCTACGCCCGAAAAACCGGATGGCAGTTCGACGACCGCGTCGCGATCCCATGACAGCGAGTTGAACACCGTCACCTGATCCTTTTTGCCGTCGAGTAGTTTCCTGCAAGCCTTTCCGGCTATATCTCCTGCCTTGGAAATCACATTTGCATATGATGCCTCGGCCTCCTCGTAGACGCGCCGGATCGAAGAGCCAGGTATGATGTCATGGAACTGGTTGAGGAGGACATCCTTCCAGAGGCCGTCGGCCTCCTGCAGGGGATATTTGAATCCCTTGAGGACTTCCGCGGCCGCGCCCCAGAGTTCGGCTTCCCGCAGGAGATTTTCGCTCATCCTGTTCCCTTTTTTGGTCTTTGCCTGTGAAGTGTAGGTGCCGCGGTGCGCCTGGAAATAAAGTTCTCCGACCCATGTCGGGAGCTTGTCAGTCCTGACATCGTCGAAATATGAGACCGGTGCATCAATCTGGCAGCGGGGCAGGCCTTCAAGGTCCTTCTCGCGGCGCAGGAATTCGAAATGTTCGCGGGTCGGTCCGCCGCCTCCATCGCCCCAGCCGAACGGGAACATCCTGCCGGCGTGTATGGAATCCTTCTGCACGCGCTCGTTCCAGCGGTTCATTATATGCGTAGGCTTCGTCTCGGAGTTGTAGTCGTTGTGCAGGTACGAGAGGACGCGTGTACCGTCTATTCCCTCCCACCAGAAAATATTGTACGGGAACTGCTCGCCGCCGTTGTAGGTCCAGAAGATTTTCTGAGTGGAGAAATATTTTATCCCGCAGCCTTCCATGATCTGCGGAAGGGCGCCGCTGTATCCGAACACGTCGGGCAGCCACATGAGTTCGCTGTCGACGCCGAACTCCTCCTTGAAGAATCGTTTTCCGTGCATGAACTGGCGGATCAGGCTTTCACCGCCGGTCACATTGGTATCTGGCTCCACCCACATCCCTCCGTCGGGGATCCACTGTCCTTTTTTGATCGACTTCCTGACTCTCTCGTAGAGTTCAGGATACTTGTTCTTCACCATCTGGTAGAGATGCGCCTGGCTCTGGAGGAACTTGTATTCAGGATATTCATCCATCAGCGCCAGCTGGGATGAGAATGTGCGGCAGCATTTGCGTTCGGTCTCCTGGAGCGGCCAGAGCCATGCTATGTCGATATGCGAGTGTCCGAAACATTTCATCAGCGGTGAAGTCGGTCCGTTCTTCAAGTCCAGCATCGGCCTGAGAATCCTGCGTCCGGCTTTGACGGTCGCGAGCATCCCGCTCCTCGGCAGTTCGAGATCGACTGCGAGCGTCATCTCCTTGAGGGCGTCGTCTATCTGGGCGACCCTGAGGGATTCCGAATCGATCATGGCGTCGCGCAAAAGGACAAGTGTCTCAACGTCGAACCACAGCTGGTAGAGCTCCTCCTCCCAGATTCCGAAGCTGCTGACGCCGACTTTCGCCTGGGTGGGACCGGGTTCCGGAACCGTCTGGTGTCCGTATGGATTTGGTCCGCCTCCTGATGTGCGTGGACCGTGGCCGGCATATGATTCGACAAGCATCTCGAATTTTTCGCCGCCCTTCGCCTTGCGCGAAAGAGTGATCTCCTTGTGTCCTGCGTCATTTGCGCCATAGTTCATGCCATTTATGGAAATGGCGGCTTCGCCTCCGACATTTATACGCGCAGCGATACGTTCGCCTGCCGCAGCTTTTGGAAGAACCATCCTGCCCTTGAACCAGCCATACTCCCATTTCGCACCCCATTCGGTGCCGGGCTGCATCTTCCTGAACTGCCTTCTTGTCGCCTCTTTTGCGGTAAGCTGTTCCTTGGTCGCAAAACCTTCGAACTCGATCGTCCCAAGCTGCCTGTAGAAAAGGTTTGGCATCTTCCTGCGCCAGCTGTCCAGCCTGTGGCGCCATTCGAGATTCATTGTCATATTGGAATTTCTCCTTTAGATTCTGGAATTGGTTTTGAAAGGATGAAATTTAAACTGCGAATATGGGAAGGAAATGCACGCTTCCGCTATTCCATATGCACTTTCCTGCGATGTTTCGCACGGTACCGGTTTGCCGTCATGCCGGTCTTGCTGCGGAACTGTCGGTAGAAGAAGTAAGGGCTCTCGTATCCGAGCTCCTCGGCGATCCTCATCGCCGTCTTGTCGGTCGTCTCAAGGAGCCGCTTTGCCATCTCTATGCGTCCGCGGATGAGGAAACGCTTCGGGCTTTCTCCGGTCTTCTCCTTGAAGGTGTGCGAAAAATGTGAGACGCTCATGAAAGCGCTGCCCGCGATCTTTTCCAGGTCGAGACTGCCGGTAAGGTTCTTTTCCATAAGGTCCATGGCGCGGCTGACCCGCAGCTGCACGGAATCGACTCCCTCGGAGATCTGGTTCTTGAGGATCTCGTTTATCGCCCTTCTGAGCTTGATGACGAATTCGACGAGATATGCGCCCAGGATAAGATCCGAACCCTCGCCCGGATTCTCGAACTCCTCGACCATGCTGTTGAAGATATCATAGAACATCTCCTTCCTGGGAAGGGAAATGACGGGTCCGACCTTGTCGATCCGTGGAAACTCTATGCCCGCCTCGGCAAGCTCCCCGGGCTTGAACCTGAAAACGAAGTAGGAGACCGTCTCAGTGCCGGCGAACTCAATATGTGCGTCGCCCGGGCGGAAGATCATGAGGTCTCCGGCATCCGCGCTGTACTGGCGGCCGTTCAATTCCAGGTTCCTGGTGCCGCGTGTTATGTATAGGAGTTCGAAATGGGGATGGAAATGCGGCTTCTGATCCTTTGATGGATTCTGCTTGAGATTTATGCGCGCCTCGATCTTTCCGCCTGCAAGGTCCACGAAGACAGGCTCGCGCCACAACTTGTCATTTTTCCTGGAATCAGCCATTTTCCCCTGATAAATAAATCAATGTTTTAGCAGGTTTATTGTCCATAACACCGGTTCACCTTCCAAAGGGGCCTGTCGTCAAATGAGAACGGTTTCGCTTGTAGTAGCGCATGTTTGCGCGTCAAGTAGGTACGTGCTTCAGCATGTACCATCTTAAAGTCTAGGAATGGGACAGGCTAAAGCCCATTCCTACTTTAAGAACGCTCGAACACGAGCTATCCGCCTTTGCCAAGATGCTACGGCGAGACAAGCTACGAACAAATATCCTAAGGACGACAGGCTCCAAAGGGGCTTCCCTACATGCTGTGCGGCATTGACGCAATGGCAACTTTGCGTTCGAGCTCGCTGATGGAATTTGCCAGCTCATCACCGATCAGGTCCAGACGGGCCAGAGAGGAAATTCTCGGGCGCACACGTTCGTTTTCCTCCTGCGTGAACAGGGCGTCAAGCAGGCGGCAGGCCTTTCCCAAACTGATCAGCACGACGTCGCGCGGGTCGGGAATGTCATCGCTGAGAATCAGCTCCCGCAGACGCGCCCGCACTTCCTTGACCTCCCGATCGTCCATGAGCGGATAACGGTGCGTTTCAAACACCCAGAGGATGCGACGGTTCTCCTGTTTGAGGATTCCCTTCCGGATCAACTGCGCAAGAACTTGTCCCTCGATGTGACCTTTCCGAGCCGTGAGAAGTTCCAGCCAGAACGACGTGGGCTGCGGATCCGTTTTCCGCTGAAGTTCCAGCAATGTTTCATCCAGGAGCGGTTCTCCAGTAGGAACGGCCGAGGTCACCTTCAATGTCGTCAGATCCGTATCGATCCTGTCAAAAAGCTCCAGTTCCATGAGCAGGGCCGAGGCCAATGCATAATCCAGCGTGAAATCAGGAAGTGTTCTGACGACTCCCCGGCTCTCGTCCAGCGCGAGCAGGTAGATCTCTTCAGCTGCAGTAAGTTTGAAATTGGCCGCCTTCACATGTTCCGTGTGGGCAACTGCGGCAATCCTGCAGTCTTTGACGGCTTCATCCATCGTCGCAAAAATCGGCAGGATCGTGGAGAATCCCGCCACATCAAGAACCTTCTTGACCTGTGGCGCCGGACAAGCCAGAACCATTTTTCCCTGAGCCTGTCTGATTCGTTTGGCGGCGGACAGGACAACCCGCAGACCGGCACTGCTTACATATTCCAGACCTGACAAGTCCAATACAATTTTAAGGACTCCATCGTCAATTAACTTTGTAACTTGCCGGTCAGTGTCATGTGAGCTGAACGAGTCCAGCCTGCCCTGCAATTCCAGAACAGTGATGCCTCCATCTTTCCTTTGATTTATCGTCATTATAGCTCCTTTTCAGAGGTTCCCTTAAGGGGTCAATATACACCCGAAGAAAGAATGAACGAAATAAAGGGAAAAAATATTTTGTGCCTGAAATTTGGGGGGGGGGATGCAAGCACCTGACCATCCCGGCCATAAACATCATTTCTCTGTTGGCACGACTATGCCGCGCATGATCACATTCTGGCAGAGTACGAATATGATGAATGTCGGTATTGCGGCAATTACAAGTGATGCATATACCACAGACGAGTGCGCCTGGCTCTGCAGCTGAAAAATCCAGACCATGATCGTCCACATCTTTTGATCGGGGATTATGATCAAGGCCATCATGAACGCCGAATATGCGCCGGTAAATGCGCCAAGGGCTATTACTGCCAGAATCGGTTTCGACAGGTTCATAGTAAGCATCCAGAACTTCGTCCATTCGCTCGCACCGTCGATGTCTGCGGCCTCGTAGAGCTCCTTCGGCATGCTGTCGAAAAATCCTTTCAGGAGGAATATCGAGAAACCGTTCGCCATTCCGGGAAGGATCAGCGCGGCGAAATTATTGAGCAAGCTTGTCGTCGCAAATTCATGACCGAGAGCTGGAATGATTATTGCTCCGACTACAAGTCCTGCCGCCAGAGATGCCAGGGCCCGCAGGGACTCCTTCCATTTCGAACCAATGCGCTCCAAGAGAAGGAATACTACTATCGTTACAACGAGTCCAGCCAGTATTGGCAGCAGCGGGAAACGCTTCAGCAGCAAGAATCCGGGAATCATCGTGACTTCGCCGGGAAACGCCATGGTTGCCATACAGAAGAGCAGGATCTTGTAGGTCCCGGGCAGCCTGAAGCGGCTTAGGGCATATGCAGCAAGAGGATTGATTATCAGCGCGGTAATAACCGCCAACGCACAGAAAATAAATGTATTAAGCATTCCATTGCCATGCATTGCCAGATAATCGATGACTTGCCAGTAGTTGCGCATAGTGAACTCCCACTTCACCGCCGGTTTGTTGTCCATGCAGTCCGTCCAGTCCGTAGAGGCAGATACCGCACCAAGTCCGGGATAGTTCTCCGGAACCTTTCCGTGTTTCTTCACCAGGAACTCCTTGAACATCTCGTCTGCGCTGCAGATCCTGATGGATTCGATCGGACAGTCCTTCTGTGATTTTATGAACGCCTCAAAATCCCGGCGCAAGTACGGGGCATCATCTATATTCGCAGGGAAAGGGACAGCCTCAAGGCTTGCCAGATTCGTCCGGTGCTCCTTGTTGAAAATCCCAATTGACTCATACTGCCCCCTTATGAAATTCCTGAATGAAGGCTCAAGGGACGCGTCGAGTTTCAGATAGCGCAGCTTGATATCGTTGCGCACGAAATTAGTCCAGTCGTCACGTTCAAGTCCGGCTTTTGCCGGCACTGTGGCCGGGCATGTGATCTCACCGTAGCTCTTGAAGTCTGTTCCGTGGGTCTGGTTGTAGTTCTCAATACGGCTCGTGTAGATTCCGTAGAGGTAGTTCAGCGCATACTGGCCCCGGGCTCCTTCGATAGTCAGTTCTGTCGCCGGAATCGTCTCACGCCACTTGACGATCTCCTGGCGGAATTCACCGGTCACGTTGAGGTTGAGATATCTTCCAAGGATTTCAGTCGGAAGGCGGACGTTGCTCCATGAAGTGCACGCCTGGTTTGCGGCTATGTTATAGGCGTTCAAGTCGTTGTTGAACTTCTTCGCCATATAGCTCCGATATGAACGCAGATTCTTCGGCAGCATGCCAGAAGCGAAAGTCTGTCCTACGAAACGCTGGTCGGAGGGTATCGTCTCACGCCAGCTGCGGAAATCGCGGACCAGCTCCGGACCAACATCAGCCGGTTTTTCAACGCTCCTCCAGCTCAGTACCTGCCTGCACCAGTCCTGCTGCGCATATATGGTCTGGTTGTTATATTTCGATTCCGCATATTTCTGGAAGAGTATCAGATCGTCGAACCAGAACTCGGGATACGGCTTTATTGACCAGGAGTCGGCATCGCTTTTTACCGACCCTGACAGCATCAGCATCATCGGGTATATCATGGTAATGGAACCAATGAGAAGCACAACATATATGAAGGTGTAAAGGAGCCTCACTTTTGTGCTTCTTTTCCCTATTTCACTGATTATGGGCATTTTAAAATCCTTTGATACTGGTTACTGGATCCTTGATATTCATTTTTTTGTTTACTGACCTCTGATTACTGACATCTGTCGTCTGTCCCCTATACTACTTCCCACCCGCCGCCTTGAACTCCATCCTGCTCAGGCTCTGGAGCTGGTAGACGGTAAATCCGATCAGCATCACACCAAGCACCCATGCCATGGCGGTAGCCACACCGAATCGCAGGTAGCCGAAGGCCTCCCAGAAAATGTGAAGTCCGATGACCTCAGTCGCACCGTAAGGGGTGTATGGCCCACCGCCTGTCATCGCCAGTATGAATTCGCTTCCGCTCTTCATGCAGCCTATCGCCGCACCGATGAAGTTAATGGCAATCAGCGATTTTATGGAAGGAAGAGAGATGCTCCACACCTTGTAGAAAGCATTTGCTCCATCGATGTCAGCCGCCTCATACAGGTCATCAGGAATCCCCTTCAGCGCCGCAAGATAGATCAGGCAGCCTGGCCCCATCCCCGCCCAGATCGACGGCAGAAGACAGAAGAATAATGCAAACCTTGGAGAGTTCAGCCATTCGGCGGTAAACTCCGTGATGTGGGTGCCGCAGATATAATTGACGGAATCCACGCAGAAGTTAAGCATCTGGTTGATCATTCCGTGCTGCCCGTAGAATCCCTTCCACAGGAAAATGACGACTACTCCCGACAGCACGGCTGGAAGATAATAGATCGTCCGGAAGAAAATCTTTCCCTTCGGTACTTCCGAAAGAAGCAGGGCTAGAACTATTGGAGCTATAAAGCCAAAGCTCATGAACATCACCGTATATTCCAGGGAGATCAGGAGCGCATACCAGAATTCAGCGCTGAAAAGGACGGTCGCAAAGTTCTCAAAGCCCATCCAGGTGCTGAATCCTCGGACGTTGTAGTCCTGGAACGCCATGATCGTACCGCGCATGAGAGGCCAGTAGCTCCACACCGCAATGCTGAGTACGGCTGGAAGCAGAAGCAGATATGCCACCTTATGCCGTCCGAACTGCCACTCGCCGCGCGCACGGTCGGCATCGCTCCTGGTCATATTCTGGGAGAAAGTCCTGAACACCTTCAGGAGAACCAGGATGAAGACGGCGAAAAGGGCAATTGATACGACAGCTGCGACATTAGTGCGAAACTTGCGGACGTCATCCGGCAGGATGTTGAGCATCTTCTGGTTTGCCATCTCAACACGGACATTCAAGATTTCCTGGATTCTGCTCTTCGCACCCTTTTCGTCTTTCGCTTCAATGCATCGC
>MHBH01000049.1 GCA_001804805.1 Lentisphaerae bacterium GWF2_49_21 | reverse complement strand
GGCGTGCTCGGGACGCTCGGAGACTGCGTGGGAGAATAAAGGATTTGGAGCATAAGGGAGTTGAACCCTTGACCTCTTGCATGCCATGCAAGCGCTCTAGCCAACTGAGCTAATGCCCCATGTCTGGAAAGAAAATTCGAAATCCGAATCACGAAATTCGAAAAGTCCCGTAAATTAACACAGGAAAATTTTTTTTCAAATTTCAGTTCACAAATCCAATTCAATTACAATCGGACAATGGTCGGAGCCCATCACGTCCGACATCATCTCCGAGGATTTCACCTTTTTGAAAAGGCCGGGGGTGACATAATGGTAGTCGAGCCTCCATCCGACATTCCTGCCTCTGGCGGCAGTCCTCATGCTCCACCATGTGTAGGCTTCAGCCTTGTCGGGATGCAATTTGCGGAAAGTATCGATATATCCGTGCTCCTCCCATTTATCCATCCAGTCGCGTTCTATCCTCAGGAATCCGGACACATCCTCGTTCTCCTTCGGGCGGGCAAGATCGATCTCGTTGTGGGCGGTATTGTAGTCACCGCAGATCAGGAGTTCCCTGCCTTCCCTTCTGCGGGCTTCGCAAAATGACAATGTCGCGTCATAGAAGCCGAGTTTGTATTTCAGGCGCTCATCGTCCTTCTGTCCGTTCGGGAAATAAATGTTAAGGAGCATGAATTCCGGATAATCCATCACGATTATCCTTCCTTCCCTGTCGAATTCCGGCTTAATGCCGAATCCGAATTCCACGCCCTTCGGTTCAGCTTTTGCGAAATTCGCAGTTCCGCTGTATCCTTTCTTCATACCGGAGCACCAGTAGCTCCTGTATCCGGGAATGCATCTGAGCTCCATGTCGAGCTGGTCCTCATCGGCCTTTGTCTCCTGCAGGCAGAGGACGTCCGGACTCTGCTTTAAAAGCCAATCTGCGAAGCCTTTTTTCTGGACAGCCCTTATTCCATTAACATTCCAAGATATAATTCTCATTTTTCAACTCCGCGAATTTGTTAGGTTAAGTTTAAGGTTGTAAAGTAATGGTTCAAGCAAAACTATAAAAATTAGCATATGGCGTGCAAAAGTAAATCCGGGAAAGAGGATCATTGATGTCCGACAAAGACAAATACTCATATAAGAGGCAGAGCTATTTCCGCCTTCTGACCTATGCGAAGCCATACAAGTACAAGCTCGCAATAGGAATCTTGGCCGGATTTGTCTCGGCCGGCTCCCTGTTCGGAAGTTTCTTCTGGATCAAGGATTTCATGGAGTCCGTGGAAAACAGAGGCAGCGCAACGCCGATCGTCAAGAATGAATCCGTTCAAAACATTCCTGCGGCCATTCCGGATGCCGGCGGAAAACCCGTTCAGACCGCCGTGGACACCGGCAAAAAAGATAAAAACCTCCTGCAGATGGTGCAGACTTCGCAGAAAATCATAAACTATCTCCACATAGACGTACCGCTGGTAAAAGATGGCATGATGACCTGGCAGTGTCTTCTAATCGCAAGCTCCATGTTCATCCTCCTCTGGTTCCTGAGAAGCGCCGGAGTCTACGTCAACAAGCTCTATACGCGCTGGGTCGGTACGAGGGTCGTAGCCGATCTCCGCGATCTGGCCTTCGAAAGACTTGTGCAGCAGTCCATGAAGTTCTATGGCAAGATAGATGTCGGACAGCTCATAAGCCGATGCACCAATGATACGAGTGCAATAGAATCCTCGGTTTCCTTCACGATCGAAGACGCCACACGCTGCCCCATCGAACTTCTCGCCTGCGTAGGATTTGTAGTATATACGAGCCTGCAGAACGAAGCCCTCATCATCCCCCTGCTGCTCCTCATCGGCCTTCCAGTTTCCGTCCTGCCGATAGTCATCATCGGCCGCCAGATAAGGAAGATATACCAGAAGGCCTTCGCGAGGATCGCAGATGTAATCTCCAGAATGCACGAGGTCTTCACGGGAATACTGATCGTAAAGTCGTACAACATGGAGGAGAAGGAGATTTCGACCTTCAAGAATGTCAACAGGACTTATTTCAGGACTGTCATAAAGGCCCTGCGCGCCGAACTCATGATTGCGCCGCTGGTCGAGTTCGTCTCGGTGGTCAGTGTCATAATCTTCCTGCTGTACTGCTGCTACCGGAGCATGCCGATAAGCGACATCGCACAGCTGATAGTCCCTATAATTTTTGCATACCAGCCCGTCAAGAACATTATAAAGATCAACACCTATGTCCAGCGCAGCATGGCCGCCGCGGACAGATATTTCGATCTGATCGACATGAAGCCGGAGGTCGTCGAAAAGCCGGATGCTGCAGAAGTCGCGGACTTTAAAAAGGAAATAAGGCTCAACAATGTAATATTCTCATATGAGGACAGGAAAATACTCGATGGCATAGATCTGGTCATTCCAAAAGGCGGCGTTGTCGCCGTGGTTGGAGAGACCGGATCCGGCAAGACCACTATCGCAAACCTTATCGCACGCTTCTATGATGTCGATTCCGGCTCTGTCACCATCGACGGCAAGGATGTCAGGGACATAAAGATATCCTCGCTGAGGAACCTGATCGGAATCGTATCCCAGAACACAATCCTGTTCAACGACACCATCGCGAACAATATCTCATACGGGAAGCCGACAGCCACAAAGGAACAGATAGAAGCGGCGGCGAAACAGGCGAACGCCCATACTTTCATAACCGATGGAAGGCATAGCGAAGGCTTCGACACAGTTGTCGGCGAGAAGGGATTCAAGCTGAGCGGCGGCGAGAAACAGCGTATCTCCATCGCAAGGGCCATACTTAAAAATCCATCAATCCTCATCCTTGACGAAGCTACCAGCGCGCTTGATACGGTCACTGAACGCCTCGTGCAGGAAGCACTGGACAACCTGATGGGCAACAGGACTGTTTTCGCGATAGCCCACCGCCTGAGCACAATCAGGCACGCAAACCTGATAATCGTCCTGTCGCAGGGCAAGATTGTCGAACAGGGGACGCATGATGAACTCATGGCGAAGGGCGGACAGTATAAGAAGCTGCACGACATGCAGTTCGGCCTGAGCAAGGAAGTTGAACAGTAGTGCGATTAATTGCGCGTTCCAAGTAGGCACGGGCTTTCTGTGTCCGGCGTAGTCCATGGGCGAAGTCGGAAGCCTGTACCAGAATTTTAAGATGGTACATCCTGAAGGACGTACCTACTTTTGAATAACTGCGTAAAACACGGATATAGATTCAAATGAATACCGGTTCATCTGAAGTGTCAGCTTTCGAGAGTTTCAAGACCGAGCCTGTGGAGTCCAGCCAGACGGGAGAAACAAAAGTTTGACGTCTTATATAAAAGGGGATTTGAGCCATGGGCGGGGAAGTTGAAAAAAGAGGGAACGGACACATATCACCATTTGAGCGGATTAAAAGGACAAATGAAGCTGGAATGGAGTTCTGGTCGAGTCGTACTTTCGCTGAAGTATTAGGCTATGGCGATTATAGGAATTTCGAGGCTGTGATCGAGAAGGCGAAGCTGGCCTGTTTCAACAGCGGACACCGTATTGAAGACCATTTCGTTGACGTCACCGAAATGGTTGCTATCGGCAGCGGCGCAGAGCGAGAAATAAAGGTCACACTGCTTTCGCGTTACGCATGCTACCTTGTGATCCAAAACGCAGATCCTGCAAAGGAGATTGTCGCACATGGTCAGACATATTTTGCTGTCCAGACTCGCCGCCAGGAGCTGGAGGACGGCCGTATTGAGGAAGAACGCCGTCTTCTGTTGCGCGATGAAATCCGGCGCCACAATACCCAGCTGGCCGATGCCGCAAAAAACGCAGGCGTAGTGGAAGCAATAGACTACGCAATTTTCCAGAATCACGGCTACATGGGGCTTTATGGCGGACTGAAACAGGAAGACATCCACCGTCAAAAAGGTTTGAAAAAGAGCCAGAAAATCCTGGATCACATGGGAAGTACGGAACTGGCGGCGAACCTGTTCCGGGCGACCCAGGCCGAAGAGAAACTGCGCCGAGACAAGGTACAAGGCAAAAATGCCGCAAACCGTACACACCATGAGGTTGGCGTAAAGGTGCGCCAGACAATCAAAGAACTCGGTGGCACAATGCCGGAACATCTGCCAACAGCCGAGAATATCAAGAAAATAGAATCGAAGCATAGAAAAGAACTTAAAGACGGACCATCAGATTGATGCTCTGGTCTATGAGCTTTACGGCCTCACTCCCGAAGAGATCGAGCTCGTGCAGGAAAGCCAAACAGAAAAGACAAAAGAATAGAATTCCCTGATCTAGTGTTCGCCGTCTCGGCGAAGGTTCAAATCTTCGACAAACTCAGCACAGGTCGGGGCAAGCAGTCCAAAGAGGCTTACGGGCTTAACTGCAAACAATCAAGAACACGTCTTGCGACGTTGACTACAAACATATTCAATAAATGTAAATATTCACTGAAGTATGTCCTGCAGTGAATATTTACCCGGAATAAAAATCGCTTCCGGCACGTGAAAACTACCGAAGACACGTTATCTTATTTTCACTTGAAAAAAACATCGTTCTGATGAACGTGAAACCATTAAGGAGCAAACATGAGAAAATCAATCATCTATGCAATAATCCTCTCTTTTATGACCTCGCTGTCAGCCATGTCCGCTGTCAGCGCGGATCAGAAGATCGCGGTTGTCGACATGGAAAAGCTCTTCCAGGGCTATTACAAGACAAAGCTTGCCGACGCCGACATCAAAAGGCAGGCCGAAGTGTTCAAGGAATATTCCGACAAGCTCAACGATTCCCTCCTGAAGCTCCAGGACGAATTCAAGGAGCTGAGGGATGCCGCACAGAACATCGCATTGAGCGAGGCGGAACGTGAGAACAAGAGGATATCCGCCCAGGACAAGTACCGCCAGCTGAAGGAGAAGGAGGCCGAAGTAAAGCAGTACAATACGGAAAAGCAGAACCTGCTCAAGGACATGTACGAGGAAAAACGGAACGGACTCCTCAAGGAGATCACAGAAAACATAAAGAAATACTGCCTGTCACAGGGAATCTCGATTGTCCTTGACTCCTCCGGCAGGACGCTCAACAACATCGCATCAGTGATATACAAGACCCCGGAAACGGAAATAACAGAAGTGATCCTGAAGGAAATAAACAAGGCGGTGGATGAAAAGAAAGCGGCTCCTCCAGAGCCCCAGAAAAAATAAATATTTGGAGAATGAAAAATGGGAAAAGAGATAAATGTAAGTGAAATTGCAAGAATCACCGAGGGTAAACTCATCGGAAATGCGAATCTTGCAATCAAATCAGTGGCGTCGCTGAAGGAAGCAGGCGGCGGCGACATATCTTTCCTCGCAAACAGGAAATACAACGCCCAGGCGCAGAAGACCAAGGCTTCGGCCATCATAGCCGGCGAGGATTTCACCGAAAAACCAAATGACTCCCAGGCGTTCATAATCTGCAAGAATCCCAATACGGCTTTTTCAAAGGTGATAGGCCTGTTCGCACCACCACCCATCAAGTTCCCTCCTTCCATAGATCCTAAATCTTCTGTTGCGAAATCCGCAAAGATAGGCAAGGACGTGCATATAGGTCCCTGCGCGGTGATCGACGAGGAGGCTGAAATCGGCGATGGTTCGGTTATATGCGCAGGAACATATGTCGGCCACTACACCAGGATCGGTTCAAAATGCCTGATCTATCCCAACGTGTCGATCCGGGAAAGATGCATTATCGGCAGCAGGGTCATAATCCATTCGGGCACGGTCATCGGAAGCGACGGATTTGGTTTTGAGGCAGGTCCGGCAGGCATCCAGAAAATCCCGCAGGTTGGAATAGTGCAGATAGATGACGATGTTGAGATCGGAGGCAATTGCACCATCGACCGTGCGCGCTTCGGAAGAACCTGGCTCAAACGCGGAGTGAAGCTGGACAACCAGGTCCACCTGGCCCACAATGTGGTGGTCGGTGAATTTTCCATGCTCATAGGGCAGTCCGGAGTCGCCGGAAGCACTGAGATCGGGCGCGGAGCGATCATCGCGGCCCAGGCCGGGATAAACGGCCATATCACGATCGGCGATGGAGCGAGGATAGCAGGCACGGCTGGAGTGCTCAAGGACGTCGCGCCCGGGGAATCCGTGGTCGGCACACCTGCAGAAAGCCCCCGTGACTTCCTCGAGAGGCTTGCCGTTCCCAGAAAAGTCCATAAGATGCAGCAGGCAATAAAGGATATCGAGACAAAATTGAACAATCTCGAAAAGCGGACCTGAAGAAAAATGAACAAGTCGCTCGCACCGCTGATCATTTCCTTTGCAGTTATAATACTGCTTACCTTCATTATCATTAATTCCAAGCCGAAGGGCAGTGCGATAGAACTCCAGACCAATGGATCGGCGCCGACAATGACCTTGAGCCAGGGCAACAAGGCAAAGTTCCGCGTAGCTCCGACCGCCTCAAAGGGCCGGCATATATATGTTCCGGAAACTGAAAAAACCCTTGAGGACGCTAAAAAATCCCTGTCAGCGGGAAAAGAGGGCGAAGCTGAGGACTCACTGAGGACTCTTCTTGTCTTTGAGCCCGACAACCAGCAGGCGCTTTCCCTGCTCGGCGGGATTTTCTACTATTCCCAGCGCTATTCTGAAGCTGAGATGATTTTCAGGAGGCAGATCAAGCTGACCCCTGACAACGACTCCGTATACAACCATCTTGGCTCGGTTCTTGCAAAACAGTCGAAGATGCAGGAGGCCGTCACCATGACAATCAAGGCGATCGAACTGAATCCGAAATCATCCGATGCCCAGATAAATCTTGCATCAATGTATGCCTCCATGGGTGACACGGAATCCTGTATGAAGCATCTTCTCGCCTCATACCAGCTTATCGGATACAGCATACTTCCATTCACGTATGACCAGACATTCGACAAAGTCCGATCTTCGCCTGAATTCCAGGAGCTCATCATAAAGGCGAAGAAGGATGCCGACACAAGATTGAAGTTCGACAGGATCCCGGGCACGGAAACCAGGCAGAAGGACGTTCCCCAGGTGAAAACTGGAAAATGAGCTCCCCTCTTTGAAATCAAAAATCGTAAATTGAAAATGTTCCAATGGGCTGCATAAAAATACTTCCTGACAGCATAAGCAACCGGATCGCCGCCGGCGAAGTCATTGAAAGACCTGCTTCGGTCGTAAAGGAGCTCGTTGAAAACTCCATCGATTCCGATGCCGGCAAGATAACAGTGCAGATCGAGAATTCAGGTACCAGGCTGATCTCGGTCACTGACAACGGCCGCGGAATGGATCCGGATGATGCCCTTCTCTGCCTTGAACCCCATGCGACCAGCAAGATATCTCATGCGGAGGACATAAACAGGATATACACTCTCGGTTTCCGAGGGGAGGCGCTCCCAAGCATAGCGTCAGTCTCACGCCTGAGGCTCAGGACAAGACGCCACGAGGACATTGAAGGGACAGAAGTCATCGTCGAAGGCGGAAAATTCTCCGATTCAGTCCCGGTCGGATGCGCACCCGGCACTGAAATAAATGTCCGTGACCTGTTTTTCAACACCCCCGCCAGAAAGAAATTCCTGCACAGCAAAAGTACGGAGGAACGCCACATACAGGAAACACTGTGGTCGCTGGCCCTCGGACATCCCGCCATCGCATTCGAATTGATCATTGACGGAAAGACTGTCTTCTCATCGCCTGCCGACAAATCACTGGCCCCGCGGATCCAGACCTTCTTCGGCAGGGAAATGCTGGAAAACCTGATTCCAGTCCTGAATGAAAGCACTTCATGCAAGATAAGCGGCTTTATCGCAAGACATGGTTTCACCAAAAATTCAAGACGCGAACAACGCGTATTCGTCAATACAAGACCAGTCGAATCCCCAGCCTCATTTGCTGGAATAAGGGACGGTTTCGGCTCCCTGTCCAATGATGGAAGATATCCACCGGTCTTTCTCTTCCTGGAAATGGATCCGGCACTGGTCGACGTAAATGTCCATCCGGCTAAAAGAGAGGTCCGTTTCAGGGAATCAAGGGATGTCTCCTCTTTCATTTCCGGATCGATAAGGGACGCGCTGCGGAATTCGCAGTCGCCAACAGTCTCTGTCTCAAGCGAGCTGCCGCTGAGGACCATACTTGCCGGAGCAAGCATTTCCTATGAGCCCAGGAAAACAGTGCAGGACTCGATGATAAATCCTGGAAAGAAAATCGGGCCGCAGATCCAGTTTCCAGAAGCTTTATCCGCCATCCAAGCAAGTTCCGGTCCAAAGACCGTACCTGAAATGGAAAGACAGGAGACATCGTCCGTGTCGGAGCTCGGTATCCTTGCCTTCCTGGATGAAACCTATATCCTGGCCTCCTCGGGCAACGGACTTGTCATCATCGACCAGCACGCAGCACATGAGAGGGTCATGTTCGAAAAGATACTTGGAACGGCCAGGGACAACGGGGTATTGTCCCAGAAGCTCCTGATTCCGGTAACAGTCGAACTTTCACGATCTGAAGTCATGTTCCTCCAGAAGAACAAGGAGCAGTTCCAGAAGCTTGGATTTGAATTCGAATCCTTCGGGGCCAACACTATGATTATCAGTTCAATACCGGGCGGAATACGCCAGGACAACCTGAAAGGCCTCTTTTCAGACATGCTGTCGACCCTTGCCGAAGAGGGCAGGACAGGCGGCAAGGTCGACGAGACGGCAATAGCAAGAGCAGCTTGCAGGAATTCCGTCAAGGCGCATGACACGTTGAGCCCCCATGAGGCGAAATCCCTTCTGCAGCAGCTTTCAATGTGCGAACTCCCTTTCTCATGCCCTCACGGCAGGCCTGTAATCATAAACATCTCATATAAGGAGCTTGAGAAAAGGTTTGGCCGGAGGAAGTGAGGGGGCAATTATTTTCAAAAATATATGCATTTCCTTGTGTTTTTTATGCTGGACAATCTATTTTTGGATGCTATTATAACATTTGCTGTTTTTTTAAATATTCTTTTTTCGGGTTTGTCTCTTTCTTTATCTGTGAACAAGAGAGGGAAAGGGGACTGTTTTTCATTTATTTTGGAGTTTTATAGATGCCTTCAGAAATAGATGTGTCATGTCCAGGCTGTAATGCGGTTTTTTCTGTTCCGGCTGAACTCTGCGGCGAAATGGCAGAGTGCTCGGAATGCGCCGCCGTTTTCGAAATTCCAAGGCTCGATGAAAGGCCGGACGCCATCGACACCGATACGGGAGCGATCAGAGGGGTAATCCCAGCTGCCCCACCTTCCGGCGACTATACTTCCACTGCGACAAATACTGTCAAACTTTCCCGTTCAAGCATAGGAATGATCCCTACGCTCAAGGAAAGCTTCACTTTTGGACAAAAGGCACCCGGCCCCGCATTTGGAGCTCCGCCACCGCCTCCTCCTCCTCCGCTACAACAGCAGCAAAGCGCCTGGGGTGCTCAGCCTCCTCCGCGTCCTCCACAACCTCCGGCGTTCCAACAGCAACAGCGCATGGCTCCTCCTCCTATGCAGGCTCCACCACCACCACCGCTACAACAACAGCAGCAACCCAGCGCATGGGGCGCTCAGCGTCCTCAGGCTCCTCAGCCCCAACAGCAACCACGCATGGCTCCGCCTCCGCCTGCCGCCGCCCCTCAGCAACAGCAGCATCAGATGGCACCTGCCCCAATGCAGCAGCAGATCGAGCCTCCGACCGCTCCTCAGCCCCAGCAGCAACCACGCATGGCACCACCACCACCTGCCGCTGCTCCTCAGCAACAGCCTGGAGGAGTCGCTTCAATGCTTGGCGCAGGAACTCCGCCGCCAAGACAACCACAAGCTCCAGTTCAACAATCTGTTCCTGTTCCCCAGGCACCGGCATCACAGCAGAAACCCACATTTACAAGGCCGCCAGCTCCGCCTCAGCCACCACCTGCAAAACCTGCAACAACTCCATCTCATACTGCCCCTGTTGCTGCTGTTCAGGCTCCGGGACACTCCACGCAGGGAACCCCTGCCCAGCATTCAAATGTCAAACTTCCTACCTGGACAGCTGTCCAGCTCAAACAGGGAGAAGAAGCTATTTCTTATAAGGAAGACATAAAGAATCCCGCAGTTCCCGCAATGCTCGCCGCCGTGCCGGTCATTCTTTCAGCGGTAGCCGTAGTGGTTGGAAACATGCTTATCGGACTTATTGTCATCGGCGCCCTGTGCGTCATCACCTTCATCATAGCACTAGTGATGTCCAAGGGAAGTGCTAAACGTGCAATTATCCTCACAACCCAGCGTGCCATATGCATTCTCGGCAAGGACAGGCTCGAACTGAAAAAATAATAATCCCAATCTGCCTTCTTCCCTTATGTCATCAAAAGACAATAATAGCCCTCCGCAACTTGACTTGATAAGAAACATCGGAATCATCGCCCATATCGACGCAGGAAAAACGACTGTCACAGAACGAATCCTCTATTATTCCGGCAAGACACACAAGCTCGGTGAAGTCGACAGCGGAAACACCGTCATGGACTACCTTGAAGAGGAAAGGGAACGTGGCATAACCATAGTAGCCGCCGCCGCATCCTTCGAATGGAAAAAATCAGCTGCACCGAACCTCATACACCTGATCGACACTCCCGGGCACATCGATTTCACGGCGGAAGTTGAAAGATCCCTCAGGGTCATCGATGGCGCGGTCGTCATTTTCAGCGGAGTCGAAGGCGTCGAAGCACAGAGCGAAAAAGTCTGGAGGCAGTCTGCAAAATACAATGTCCCCAAGATCGCATTTATAAACAAGCTCGACCGTTCAGGCGCATCCTTCAGACGTGTGCTCGAGGAGATCAGAAGCAAGTTTTCAAGCGTCAAGGTCTCCGCCTTCCAGATACCGGTCGGAAGCGAAATGGATCTTAAAGGCGTCATAGACCTGATCCAGATGAAATCAATCTCCTTCCAGGGCGAAGACGGATCCAACGTAGTTTATGGCATCATTCCAGACGAATACGTGTCCGAAGCGGAATCCGCAAGGGAGGAAATGCTCTCCTGCATAGCCGACCTGTCCGATGCTGTAGCCGAATTCTACCTTTCCGAGGAGGAAGTCCCGCAGGATATCCTCAAGGCTGAAATAAGGAAGCTCGTGATTTCAAACAAGATTGTACCTGTCCTCACAGGTTCAGCAAAAAGAAATATCGGGATACAGCCCATCCTCGACGCAATCTGCGATTATTTCCCGAGTCCGAATGACAGGGACCTACATCCGGGAATAAGTCCGAAGACAGGCGAGCATGTGGAGATCCGCGACACCGATCCGGCTTTCTGCGGGCTTGTGTTCAAGCTCATCGCAAGCGGCAGCGCCGACCTGCTCTACATGCGGACCTACAGCGGCAGATTGAAAGTAAATGACACTCTCGTCAATACGAGGACAAATGAAAAGGTCCGTATAAAGAGGATTCTCAGGCTTTATGCGAAAAACGTCGAAGCCGTTGAAGAAATCGGACCAGGTGACATCATCGGCCTGATCGGCCCTTCGAACACGTTCACCGGAGACACCCTGTGCGCCGTCAACCGCATCGTCCTCCTCGAAAAGATCGTTTTCCCCGATCCTGTCATATCCATCGCCGTCGAACCAAAATCAACCAAGGACAAGGACAGGCTGAACGCCACGCTTGAAATGCTCTGCCGTGAAGATCCCACTCTAAGCGTCAAGAAGAACGAAGCCACCGGACAGAATCTGATTTCCGGCATGGGAGAACTTCATCTTGAGATAACCTGCAACCGCATAAGGAACGATTACCATCTCGAGGCCCGCTTCGGCGTTCCACAGGTCGCATTCAGGGAAACGCTCAAGGCCGAGACGGAAGTGACAGGAATCTTCAACAGGACCATCGGTGAAAAGGAATATTATGCTGAAGTGAAAATAAGACTCACTCCGGTGCCCCGCCTCGAAAAGGGGATTGAAGTGATCAACAGCGTCAAAAACAGGAACTCCCTGCCGAATGCATGGATTAATTCCGCGGTCGAAACACTGAACAATGGACTGAGGACTGGCGGGAACTGGGGATATTCGCTCATCTATATAAGAGGTGAACTCCTGGAAATCACCGGCCTTCCCGACAAGACCATCGAGAGTTCAGTCGCCGGCGCGGTCCTCGAAGCCCTGCAGCTTGCAATACGCCAGACAGGCACGATTCTTCTTGAACCAATTGTAAAGGTCGACATCCTGTCCCCTGAAGCTGTTATCGGCGAAATCACCGGTTATCTCCAGGCAAGACGCGCAGTCATACATAAGATAGACTCTCTTCCTGATTCGAAGCACCTGTCGTCGGAAGTCCCGCTGTCGGAGATGTTCGGATTCAGCAAGGCGCTTCCAAAACTTTCCGGAGGGCGTGCCGCGTTCAGCATGGAGCCATGCGGTTATCAGGAGATTTCATCACAGGATCTCGACAGGATGGTGAACCGGAACACTGAATTCCAGAAGTAAACTGTTGAAGTTATCTATAATTAAGAGGATCAAAATGAAAAACATATTCTTACTGACAGCCTGTTTCCTGGCGGCATTAATGTTCTCATCCTGCCAGAGCACGCCGGACAAGAATCTCCTTTATTTCAAACTCGCGGATGAAAACCTCAAAATCGCCGAACAGTCCCAGGATCCAAAGGACATGGAGAAATACTACGTACAGTCCCTTGTGAACTATTTCAAGTATATCTCGGCCGCAGACAACGCTGTCAGCGCCAATATGCTTGAACTGGAGCCTGACGACAGTGAAACTGTCATCGAAGCAAAGATCAAGGCGAAGAAATGCATTGGCGTTCTAAAGGACAAGTTCGGGAAAATAATCACCTATTCCAAGGACGGGCTCAGGATATCATCACAAAACAAACCTTGACATGATGACAAGCCGAATATACATCCATGTTCCTTTCTGCGCTTCAAAATGTGAATACTGCTCCTTCTACTCCATCCCCTCCCCCGGCCCAGGAGACATTGATGCCTATCTGGATAAGATGGAAAAGGATTTCAAGAGGGATTCCCATCACTGCGGAGAAATTGAAAGCATCTTCATAGGCGGTGGAACCCCGACATACCTTTCCGCAGAACATCTTGGGAAACTTTTCTCGCTAATTAATTCCTTTTTTCATATTTCTGCGGACGCAGAAATATCAATTGAATGCAATCCGGAAACACTGACCGCTGAAAAAGCGGAGATAATTGCGGATTTCTCAAACCGCGTATCCCTCGGCATCCAATCGTTCAATCCGGAATTCAGGAGGATGCTTGGCAGGCAGGGCGACCCGGAATCAATTAAAAAGGCAATCAGGCTGCTCGTTGATAACGGTATCGCTAACATCGGCTGCGATCTCATCTATGCAATCCCCGGACAATCGCTGGATGATTGGACTGAAGAACTCAATAAGGCAGCCGCGCTCCCCCTCAAACATATCTCCGCATATTCCTTGACTATTGAAGAAGGAACTCTTCTGTCAAAGAGAATATCGAATGCCGAATGTCGAAATGACTCTAACACCAGACACCTGACACCCGAATCCTCCCTTCTAAAGCAGACGACAGAGGACAGACGACAGGTAACAGGCCTCGGAAATCAGACTCACAATTCATCCGCCCGGCAAACAGCAACTGACCACGGGCAACTGACCACTGACTTCTCCGTGGAAATGTGGCATCTTACCGGAACCTTGCTTAAGAAGCATGGGTTCAAACGCTATGAGATCTCAAATTATTCCAAACGTACTTTCGAATGCAGGCACAACCTTGAAATCTGGTATGGCGACAAATATCTCGGATTCGGCCCCGCCGCATCCTCCTTTGATGGCAAAAAACGCTGGACCAATGTCAGCAATCTGGAAAAGTGGATGTCCGGAGCAAAACCTGAATTCGACATTATTTCACCGGAAAAGCGCGCCCGCGAGATCTTCGTCATGGGTCTGCGAACTTCGCAGGGCTGGGACAAGAAATATTTTCTGAACAGAACAGGTTTCAGCGTGGACAAATTGCGCAAGGAGTTAGATCCTCTCCTAAATCTTCGCCTGCTGGCTGAAAGTGCGGAAAATATAAAATGTACCAGCAAGGGACTGCTTCTCTGGAATGAAGTCGCCGAACGGCTGATATAAAATTTTCCTTGAAAATTTTATCAGAATGGAAGCTTCGAGAGAAATACCATGATCCTGTGGGCCCATGACTCAGGAGCCTTATGGATATTGTCGATCTCGGAATTAATCGCGTCAAGCTCTCCGCGGTCCAGCCAGATGCCTTCGCACTTGGCGCAATACTCGAGGACAATGTCGGAATATGAGATGAAGTTGACCTTCTTGAGCTTGACGTCATGGCAGTTCGGACAGTTGAACTCGGAGATCCTGTCCTCGGCAATATGCTCGATAGAGCAGTATTCCAGATCCCCCTCGTGAGGATGGGCGATCTTGTTCAACTCGCCCTTGTGCAGCCATACGCCGTTGCATTTTGAACAGGAATCAACTCTTACATCCTCGAAGACATTGGACGTAAGCTCGGTTATCCCGCACTTCGGACATTTAAGATTGTTCGCCATCATCGTCTCCCAAATCTAATCTTCAGCAAATAAACATGGGGAAATATAAACCACGAACCACACGAATCACACGAAAAACACATATTTGTCAATTATAAATTTTTTCACTGGAAAAATTTATCTTGGAAATACTGCTTCAGCTTGTCAATCCCGATCCTTTCCTGTACCATCGTATCCCTGTCGCGCACGGTCACCGCCTGGTCTTCCGCAGTCTGGAAATCGTAGGTCACGCAGTATGGTGTTCCTATCTCGTCCTGGCGGCGGTATCGCTTTCCTATGCTTCCGGTAACATCAAACTCCGTCCTGAAATACTTCTTCATGTCTGCGGAAACCTTCTGCGCCTGTTCGGACAGCTTGTTCGAAAGCGGGAGAACCGCAATCTGCACAGGTGCGAGCTTCGCAGGGAAATGCAGGACTATCCTGACGTCCTCTTCCATGCCTTCCTTCTTGGTAGCAGCGGTATCTTCATCATAAGCATGGCAAAGGAGCGCAAGAACCGATCTGTCGACGCCGACTGACGTCTCGACGACGGTAGGCGTGACCTTCCTGTTCTTCTCCTGGTCGAAATATTCAAGGTTCTCACCGGAGAACTCCTGATGGCGAGACATATCCCATGTCCCGCGGTGGTGTATGCCTTCGAGCTCACCCCAGCCGAACGGGAACTGGAACTCGATATCGAGTGCGGCCTTCGCGTAATGCGCAAGCGTCTCGTGCTCGTGGATCTTAAGTTCATCGTCCTTGAACCCAAGGATGTCCTTGTAATACTTGATGCGTTCGTTCTTCCAGAACTCGTACCACTGCATGGAATCTTCCTCAAAGCAGAAAAATTCCATTTCCATCTGGCTGAACTCGCGCGAACGGAACGTGAAGTTCCTCGGATTGATCTCGTTCCTGAACGCCTTTCCAATCTGCGCTATGCCAAACGGCAGCTTCTTGCGGGCGGCAATCCTGACAAGGTGGAAGTCGACAAAGATCGGCTGGCATGTCTCTGCGCGGAGAAAGGCCACATGATCCTCGTCGGAAACCGGACCGACATAGGTCTTCATCATAAGGTTGAATTCGCGGGGCGGCGTCAGGTTCTTCGAACCGCATCCCGGGCACGTCGTCTGGTCTTCCATCTGGTCGACACGGTGGCGCGCCTTGCAGTCGCGGCAGTCGGTCATCAAATCTCCAAACTTGTCGAGGTGACCGGACGCCTTCCAGACCTTCGGATGGCAGATTATGGTTGAATCGAGCCCTTCGACATTGTCGCGTTTCTCGACCATTTCATGCCACCAGGCCTTTTCGACGGCGCGCTTGAGTCCGACCCCGTAAGGACCGTAGTCCCAGAAACCGTTTATTCCGCCGTATATCTCGGAGCTCTGGAATATGAACCCCCTCCTCTTGCAGAGGGTGACTATTTTTTCCATTAGTTCAGGTGATTTGGTGTTTGTCATAGAATTATTCCTTAAATCATGTAAATTTGTGTTGAGGCGTGGAAAGTACACTAAGATTGCGGATTTCGCAAAAGAAACCGCAAAGATTTTATAGATAAAGGCATATGGAGAAAATCCTTACAGAAAACCGCAAGGCGTTCCATGACTATCATATCCTCGACAGGTTCGAGGCGGGAATTGAACTGAAGGGAACGGAAGTGAAAAGCTGCCGCGCGCGCTCGATCTCGCTCAACGACGCCTACGCAAAGGCCGAGGAAAACGAGATATTCCTCTTCAACAGCCACATCGCCGTCTATGAGCACGGAAACATCTTCAACCACGAACCTCTAAGGAAGCGCAAGCTCCTTCTCCACAAGCGCGAAATCCGCAAACTCGTACAGGCGACACGAGAAAAAGGAAACACGATCATCCCTCTGAAGTTCTACCTGAAAGACGGCATGGTGAAAGTAGAAATTGCAATCGCCAAAGGAAAGACCCACGGCGACAAACGCGAAACCCTCAGGAAGAAACAGTCCGACATCGACATGAAACGCGCAATGTCTTCGAGAAAGAGGTAACCTTCAAGAATTTCGACAGGATAACAGGATTTTCAGGATAATAAATTCGCAAACAATGCTCCTAGGATAAGGCTCTTTTGTTGGAGTTCACAGCTTTAGCGTGGCATTGTTTTAAGCATTATCTTAGCGACATTGAAATTCATAAAGACTTCTATTGGACAGGCTCGTATTTCCACATAAGTAGGGCGGCGATTTATCCCGCCAACTCTTTATTTAGAATCGTCGGGCTCCCTTCGACAAGCTCAGGACAGGAAAGCCCAACATACTTATCTGGCAGGCTCGTACTTCCTCAGCTTCGGCAGGACGGGATTCTTAATCACATTAATATCCTTGATCAGGAAGCATGGCAGCGGGAATGGATATCCATTGATCTTCGCCTCCTTCATCTGCATCTCGCCCTTCACCTCGACACAATCCTCAAAATACAGACTTGCGACCTTCGCAGAAAGCTGAGCGTTTTTCTCATAAATGAACTGTGTGCGATATCCGCAGATTTCAACAAGAAGTTCATCTATTTTTCTGAACTCGTCAAGAGTCTGCTTGACAATCAAAAGCTTCTTCTCTTTGTCATATGAAATACCAGAACCTGTCACAAAACAAACACCTAGAGCTTTCATGAATTCTTCAATATCATTTAAATATCCCAAATCTTTTCCCAATACAGCAATAACATCCATATTAAACACGGGATAGATTTTTTCAACTATTGGATCCAGCGCCACATCCTGGCTTGCTATGCTCACCTTGTCCTTAAGGATCCTGTATTTGAGATTAGCGGCCCGGCAGATATATCGGATGGCATCTCCAAGCGTAATATCATCCACAAGCATTGTTAATTTGGGAACTTCCCCGTTAATAATGCTCTTGATTTCTACTCCCTTTTTGTCCGGAGCCAGTTCCTTGGACCGCTTGATCAAAAATGATATGCAGTCGGTCACCTTCAAATCCTCAAATTCGATGTGATCAATGGAAATATCACTCAACTTCTTCCGGTTTTCCAAAGTTCCCCAGAATTTTGCTTCTGATTTTTTCATATCCAGTTCTGATTCCGGAAGTTCTGGACATGGAATATATTTTACATCGAAAATCCAATCAAGTTGTTTAATTATTTCCTTGTCTCTTCTGATATTAAAGGTAATTTCCCCAGAACTCCAAATAAAAATATTTTTCTCGATAATATCAGAAAGATTATCTGGAATTCCCTTGATCTTCTCGCCTCTTGGTAAAATTCTCCCATCGAAAAGCGATCTACTTGTTTTTCTATTAATTTGGTAAGCAGCATTTACTATTTTCTCACCTTGTGGAAAAGTATCTGATTCGATATAGAAGTTCCCTTCGCAGCGACAAGGAATCCCAGAAATATCGCTTAGCTTCTCTAGAAGATCATAAGCTGTAATATTCTTAGCCTTATAGTTTATCTTAATTTTATTCCATTCCTCACGAACCTCCGAATTCGCTCTCAGTATGATAGGAACTCCAATACCACGTGGATCATTTTTCTTTATCTCAAGAGAAATCCAATTTATAGCATCAGGAAATGGCATATCTTTGAAGTCCATCTCTTGGATCACAATCCTTTTCAGCTCGAGGTAACTTTTGGGCATGAACCTGTAGACCGGCTCATAGGCAATCATGTCAAATTGGAGTTTCCCAAAGAAATCCCGGGGAAAGATTTCGCTTATATGCGGTTCGAGCTTACCGTCAGAACCTACGAATTCGGCGATGAATTTTAATTTTACGCCTGAATACATGAATCCCTCACCCTCAATATACGGATAAATCTTCATGAAGGGAATCTGGTAGGTTTCAGGCTCGTAAACCTGTCTTATGCTCTGGCAGCCGGAGCATGCAAGCATCATCGCGGACAAGATGAATAGCTTCTTGATCATGTCATACAATATAATTGATTCCTGGATGTGTCAATAAGGAACATGCCTTACGTCATTAACTACGAACGAATAACAGCAATTGGAATTTGTTCGTAGACAAATGGAATATGTTTGTAGATGTAAATATTAATCGAACGTACTCGTCCGGTGAATATTTACTATTGCATCAGCACGAGGCGGAATCCGCAGTAGTTGCTGCGTTTGACGGCGCTGAAGGTGTTGCGGGATTTGGCGCGCAGTCCTTGGACATCGCTGTCCTCCCAGGAACCGCCTCGCCATGAATCGAAGCTTGGATCTGTCGGAGATTTCTGCGTAAGTTCGGCGACATTTCCGCCGACTCCATTGAGAGTCCATTCATTTTTTCCACTTTTGTCGACCGGGCAGGTCACGGGAAAACCATCTTCATATCCTTCAATCTTGAAATTTCCTGACCTTGGCTTTTCTCCTTCACCCCAAGGGAATTCCCGCTTGTCGCCGCACTGTGCGAAGGTGGTCCATTCATCCTTGGCGGGCAGACGGTAATTAAATCCCTTCGGAAGCCGCCCTGCCCTGCGCTCAGTCTCATTAAGCCATTTTATGAAGGCCTGCACATCTTCATAGTTCACATTCACAACCGGCTGGCGGTCATCATTCAGGGAATTCCCATCGACGCTCTTGCTGTCGTGATCCGGCTTGAACTTGCGATATTGTTCGTTCGTCACCTCATACATGCCCACCCATCCGTTCAACTCCTTTATCCAGGCGAATTCCATTCCAACTTCTGGAACAGCCCAGTTGGTTTCCTTTGTCGGAACACCGCCTTCAGGCTTGACTGTGGCGGAGATTTTCGCATTGAACTCCTCGATTTTCACCTTGAGTTCGTTCAATGGGCCCAGTTCTAAGGCGGTAAAGCTGGCCTTGTTGACCTTGATCGTGTTATCTATCATCTCAAGGGCCTTATCGCAGTAGGCAAATGCTTCCTGTGGCTTGTCCTTCAACGCTATCGCCTTGGCAAGCAGTTCATCGCCCTTCTTCATTGTTTCCTGAAATTCGGTTCTTGCGATGTCGCGTTTGCGTTTCAGTTCCGGGCCGCCCGCCACGACCTTCAAAGCTTCCTTGGCCGCCGCATCATCTTCGTAGCCGGTTATCGTCAGTGCCTTGTTGAAAGACGTTTCGGCATCCTTGAACTTTCCCGCGTCCAGAGCCTTGTTGCCTTCGGCCATGGCCATCTCATAAAAGTGCTTCCTCTGCTGGACATCCATCTTCATCTTGTTCTTGAATTCGGCATTCTTCAGGGCCTTCTCGGCTTCCGGCGTCCTTTTTGCGGCTATCGCACGCCTGAAACAATTTACCGCCTCCTCATAATCGTCCTTGAGCATCGCCGCATTGCCGTCGGCGATATGCTTCGGATAGTTGAACTTGTCCGCGAGATATGCCTTCTTCTCAGTGTCGTTCATGCCGAGGATGCGGACGATCTCCGGAAAAAGACTGTTGAACTCGCCAATGTCGGAGGTGGTGACTTCCGCGGTCTGCCTGATAGCCCCCGTCTCCACATTGATGATCTGGGCTGCAACCGTTATATCCTTGCCGAACTGGACGACGGAACCGGTCACAAGGTATTCCGCACCTATCAGCTTGCCAAACTCCTTCGCCTTTGTCTTGTCGACAATGTCCATCGACTGGAACTGCAGCTCCTTCATGGCCTTTTCGGTGTTGGCGCGGTTCACAAGCCTGATCAAGGGGCCTGCGCACTGTTCGAGCTTGACGGCGATCGCCGAGCCTGTTATGTTCGCCTCGACGGTCTTGTCTATCGTGAAATCAACGACTGCGGCCCATGGGCGTATCGCCGCAAACTTGGCCTGGGCGGCCGCCAATACATCATCGGCCTGTTTCTTCTCCTCGTCGGATTTCGCAAGATCATAACGGAGCCGCTTGGCGAGTTTTATCGCATCCAACGCCTTTTCCTCGTCCTTTGCAAGTTCCTGCGCCTGGGCCAGAATTTTATCAAACTCGGCTTTGCGTTTCTCATCGGCAGCCTGCGCGTCCTGCTTTGCGTCGGCAGCGGCAGCGGCGAGTTTCGCTTCATTTGCGTCCGCGGAACTGACAGTGCAGCAGAGGCCTGATGCCATCAGGCATATTGCGGATAGAAGGACTTTTTTATCGATCATTGTTACAAAGCTCCAAATTCCAAAATCCAAATTTCAAACAATTTCCAAAGGAAAACAAACAAGAATTAATCAAGAACAGCTCTTGCGAGCTTAACTACAAACATATTCAAATACCGGATAAGAAAAAATTATCCAGTAAATCCGGTTATCCTGTCAATACTCTTATCTATTTTTTCTTCAGCAGGACGATCACGACCACTATTGCGATCACCGCAAAGAACAGAGCCACCACTCCAACTCCAATCCACAGGATCGGGCTCGAGAGAAGGCTCCTGCCGCCTCCACCGGACGATGCCGGCTGTTCGCCACCACCGCCAGAAGAGGAGGATTCTACAACAACAACCTCGCCCGGTTTAGCCTTGTCGAATTCCACAGAGCTCCTGTCCATGTGATGAACCTTGTAACGGCCATCAAGGATCCGGGTGACTTCGGATTTCAGATCGTTCGCAGTAGTCGAGCCGTTCAGCTCGATTACGGACTGAAGCCCGGGCATGAAAGTCCTGACCCTCACGTTTGTCACTCCGTTCACCTTTGAAAGTCCGTCCTTGCCGGTAAGCTTCTTCAAGGCGGCATCATCAAGGTCGTTGAAGGTAAGGGTGATGTTTGATCCCTTGTCGAGGTTCTTGATCCACTTGCAGATGATTTTCTCATAGAAGTTGATGGCGGTGTCGCTCTTCTCAAGTCCCCTGGAGGTTCCGCTGATCATGTCCTTTATCAGACTGGCCATCAACTGGTCAGGCGATTCCAGTAATGCGGGATTCGCACATGCGCCGCTTATGGGACCACAGGTCAGCACTGCCACATTCTCGCTCGTGTCGCGCCATACCGCCTTCAGGTTCATGGTAAACGAAAAATTCCTCGCCTTGATGCCGTTGTATGCGACGTTCTTCTCGACAGCTCCGACCTTTCCGGTCAGTTCTGCGACGATCAGGAGTTCGAACGGCTTGTTGATGTCAGACAGCTTCACCTCGGAGGCGGCTGAGTTCTTCAGGAACTTGTCTATCAGTGCCACCCTCTGCTTTTCGGAGACAGCGTTCTCCATGTCGATGACGCTGAATCCGGCGCTGTTCGCCATGTCGGTGAGGAGGAACTGAAGAGTCTTCGACGAATATTCAGTAAGTCCTTCTACCTTTTCGTTACATACGATCAGCACCCGCGGCTGTTCCATCTTCTCGTAGATCAGGCGGAGCGCTGAGATATCTGTCATCCCAGGCCGGCCCTGGCCCACTTCAGCCTGGATAGTGACGGTATGCGTCCCGTCCTTGGCGGCGATGTCGCTGACAACATTGTAGTTCTTCACAAAACCTTCCGACGCGGTGATTATCCTGTCGTGCTGGATCATGAAGTTCTCCACCAGCGTTCTTGATGACACATCCACGCCGGCTCCCTGGGCGACGGCATTGCGGAGGGCATTGACAGTGGCGAGCTGGGTCGAATTTCCTACACCTTGAGCGTCTACCGGAGCGGCATTGGAAGAAAACTGGAAAAAACAGGAAACTCCCAGTAGAAGGATTATGGTTGAGATTTTTTTCATTTTCATTTCCTTGATTTATAAGAATTATTGGGTGAATTTTAGATGTATCTAATAGCATGCAAAAGCCCCTTTTTCCAGTACCGGAAGCAATAAATCCCTGCCCACGAATCACACAGATAAAGGAATTCTTTCCTCGCACAGAGCCACAAAGCACACAAAGTTACAATCAACCGCAGATATGCGCAGATTTGAATCGGCTCTCCTCTGTTTTGCAGAGGAAAGATACGGAAGATGCATGAGAATATGAACGAGTTAATATTCTCATGCCTTTTCCGTATCACAGGGCGAACATGTTCGCCTGAGCCGATTCCCTGTCGAGAACAGGTCAGTGCCGGAGTCTGTGCAAGGCAGTGGCCAGATTTTCCTTCGTGAACTTCGGGTATTCTTCGTGGTGAAATCATAACTTGGTGGCTTTGTGGCTCTGTGCGAGGAATATATTGCTTTTCTCTTATTCATGCAGTTCGCGGGTAAGAGTTTCTCCATCGTGTATTTCGTGGAAAGATACTTTCTGTGTGTTCTGTGGCTGTCAGGGATTTTTACTTGAAAATTTGCTTCTCATATGGTAAAAGTGTCTCGGGAAAGGGCCTATCATGATCATGCCTTTGGATAATTTTCCCGATTACGGGATACTGACTGTCAAGGAAAGGCAGTCCATGGTGCAGACCCAGCTTGTGCCTCGCGGCATCAAAGATCCAAATGTCCTAAATGCCTTCATGAACGTCCCCCGCGAATGCTTCTTCATCGAAGAATACTTGAAAAACGCCTACGCCGACTCTCCGTTCCCGATAATTGAAAATCAGACCATCTCCCAGCCGTACATGGTGGCGGTCATGACCGAGCTCCTTGAGCTCAGCGATGCCGATCTTTCCTCTGGTGCGAAAATCCTGGAGATCGGCACCGGCGCCGGATACCAGGCTGCGATCCTCGCACACATGGGCTGCAAGGTCGCCAGTGTCGAACGCATAGGGAAAGTTGCGGATTTCGCAATCATGAACCTGAAAAAAGTCCCTTACGGCAGGCGTGTCGAGGTATTTGTCGGTGACGGCACGCTCGGCTGGCCGGAAGAGGCGCCATATGATGGAATAATCGTAACAGCCGCCGCACCAAAGATACCCTCCGCCCTGCTCGCACAGCTGAAAGTCGACAGGAAACTCGTGATTCCCTGCGGCAACCTAATGATCCAGCAGCTCCTGCAGGTCGTCAAACAGCAGAACGATATTAGAATAAACCGCCATACCGGCTGCAGGTTCGTGCCGCTGATTGGACAGGATGGATTTAAGGAATAACGGAGCGCTGGCATCTTGCCGGCTTGTCAAGTCCTGATTTCGATTTGACACTTTAAATTAAAATTACTTTGATTAGAACAATGATTTATTTCTTCAAACAACTTGGCGTTGGCCAGGGAG
>MHBH01000048.1 GCA_001804805.1 Lentisphaerae bacterium GWF2_49_21 | reverse complement strand
TTAAATGACTCACTATACCTGAAAACCTCTTTCATACTACTTGCCTTTCCTTTTGGCAAGTGTCAACTTATTTCAGGACAAGACACGAACTTTGAACTTCGAACATCCAACTTCCAACGAAATCACAGACCCCTGATTTCGCTCGTAGTAGCGCATGCTTGCGCGTTCTTTTCTTACGGAGCGCAGGCCTCCGGCCGGCAATTCCTTGGACTTCCAACGGATTTTGGCAGTTTCCGCCATCATCGTGCGCATTGTATTGCACTGGGAAAAGTGCTTTTTTACAAAAAATGCAATTTTGCATAATAACACTAGACAAAAAAAAGAAAGCGGTGACTTTGCCGCGCCCGGCATAGCCTTGGCGACGACGGGTCACACGCACTCCGGGGTCAGGCCAAGGCGCCTGACGTAAATAAATAAAAAGACAAGGGACATTTCTCAACCATGTTCCTCCAACCGCTGCTCCTCGCGGTGAATGAGGGCAGTCGTCGTTACCAATAAACAGTAGGGCGGCCTTTCAGACCGCCCTCTTATATTATTAATTCTCTCTTTTACTTCACGAACGACGAGACTATCACATTGATCTGCCTAGATCCCCCGTCTATCGAAATGGTCATCTTTTTCGACAGGGCATCTCCATATTTCCTGTCCTCTACAGAAGAAATGTCCGCGGAGTTCCCTGCGATATCCGCAAGAATTTCAAGCTGTTCGCGACCTAGCATGGATATGTTCATGTCTCCGTCCGCGCCTTCCGTGGCGCTGCTCAGGACGGCTACGGCGACTACGCCGACTTTTCCTGCGAGTATCGCAGCCATCTGGGAATCATCGATTATACCGAGCACGTTCAGGTTTGCAACAACGGCGTTCTTCTTCGAGGATTCGACATGGACCGCGAACGGAACCGCCCTGAGGGCCGAATCGGCCTTCATGTCGTTTCCAACGCCTGCACCTTCGACGCCGTAGAAGAACATGTAGAGGCCTTCGTCGAGCTTCTTTGAAAGCGCGTCATCTTCCTGGCTGGCCGCAACAGTTTTCCCTATCCACATTTCCTCATAGGCCGTTTCTATGCTTCCTTCGGTCCAGCCGTTCCTGACGTCGAGGAACGTCTGCATCCCGACCACGTCGTCCTGCGAAAGGGCGACTGGATCAGCAGCAAGATACGCTGAGAAGTCGAAGAAGCCGTTTGTCTCGAGACATCCCTTCCTGGTCGCAACAGTATGGCTTGCCGTGCCCTTGGCCGGATCCGGGATCGTGTTGAAGAAGAAGTCGAAGGTGTGTTCGCCTTCGTTGCCGATCGCCGTAGAATACGTGAAATATCCGCCTGCGTCCGTCTTCGCTGGCAGCCAGCTTGTCATCCCTGTTATGGGATTCCTGACCTGTATGGAAAGCCCTGCTATACCGGTCACTCCTGTTTCATCCAGCACTCTCCCCTTGAAGTTCGCGGTGAACGGGACCGCCTGGTCGTTAAGCGGAACCTGCGTAAGCACGATATCCGTCACGGAATAATATTTCACGGTAAGCGTCACATCTGTATAGAGGCTGTATCCGTAGAGCATGAAATACCATGTTCCGGGAGACGGATTTGAGATCGTCAATGTCTCGCTTGCCGTGTTCTCAACGCCTTTTGCATTGTATGAGACAGTAGTCGGACATGAGCTGAACTTCGCATACAGGTCGCAGTCGTTTGCCACGGCCGTGCTCGTGTTCCCGAGGGTCGCAACAAGCCTTGTAGTGCCGGCAGGGACATCGATGGAGTAATAAACGCAGCCGTCCTTGCCGCTTGAAACAATCTTGACTTCGCCGTTGGTGGTCGTCGTAGTCGTCCCGAGGGCACGTCCCTGGACAGCTGTTCCTGCAGGGCTTGTCTTTACCATCGTGTCGTTGTTCGACTTTATCCAGTAATAGTATAGCGTCCCGCGGACTGCTGTGTCATCGTTGTAGACAAGAGCCGACACCTTTGCAAGCTGTCCCGCATTGGCAAATACATTGGCAGTACTCCTGTAGATGATGTAGTTCTCCGCAAGAGGTATTTCAGTCCATGATAGCTTCACATTCGTATAAAGATCCTTGCTCGCGGCCAGAGTCGGCGCCGTAAGAGTTGTGGTTGTTCCGGCATAGGCGTATCCGGTGGCTCCGATGCTCGGATTGCTCGTGTATGTCCCGAACTTGGCTTTGACAGTGTAGACATGCTTCAAGGTGTCGCCTGTCACATCGTCGTATCTTGTCGAAGCCACGACAACAACGCTCACACCGTCCCTGAACAGCTCATAGTTGGCAGCTCCTGCAACCGCACCCCATGCCACACGGACTTTCCCGAACAACGTTCCTGCAGTCGCAGTTATCGTCGCAGGTCCGGCAATGCTCTTGTGATATCCGGACGCAGCAGGACTGAAATTAGTCGTGCATGCGAGATATTTCGCCTTTACCCTGTAATAGTAGGTCGTGTTTGCTGCGGCTGTAACATCATCGTACATCAGATTTGCTCCGGCGTTGAAGACAGTCTGGTTCTGAGTGCATGTATTGTCAGTGTAACGGTAGAGATCATATCCCGTAGCTCCTATAACCGCCGCCCACGCCACATGCACTTTTCCAAAATAAGTTCCTGCGCTCGCGGTGATGGATGCGGGTCCTGTCATGGTCTTGTGATAGCCTGCGGCCGCTGTGGCATTGAAGCCGCTCGCATAAGAAGCATTGTATCTGGCCTTCACCTTGTAATAATATGTTGCGCCAAGTACGGCTGAAACATCGTCGTATACCAGATTTGCTCCGGCATCGAAGATCGTCTCTCCAAGCGTGCATCCCTTGTCTGCGTACCGATGGACACTATATCCGGTTGCTCCGGCAACTGAAGTCCATGTAACTCTGATCTTCCCGAACAATGTGCCAGCGGTCGCCGTCACCGTCACAGGCCCCTTCGACGAGAGATAACCGGAATCGCCCTTGCTGATCGGAGTCGTGCCGTTGTCGTTCCTGCCTGCCATCCAGTAGTAATAAAGTTTCGGTGCCGTGCCGTTTAGAGGCACAATGTCATCTCCGAAATCATCCAGCGTGAACGCTGTCGCCGCCTGGTTGTTCAAAGATGAAATTTCAGCAAACGGTGTATCCGTCCCAGGATTCGGGGCAATATTGGCCTCAGTCCTGAATATCAGGTATGACGTGGCTCCGGCAAGCTTGTTCCAGCTTATGCGGATCCTGTCGAAGTACGTCCCGTCCGTAGCCGCAACTGATACTGGCACAGCCGGAGCGTTCAAGAGATATCCGGAATTACCCGCGCTCAACGCGCTTGTACCCGCTGAATTCTTCGATTTCAGGAAATAATAGTATGTCTTTCCAACCTGGAGGCCAGTGTTGTCCTCAAATGTGTTGTCTGAAACTTCTGCGATCTTCGCGGCCGGACCTGTTACATCGGTCGCACTGGCCTTGAGCCCGCGCCATATCTCATAGCTTGAGGCTCCTGCCGAAGCTGTCCAGTTCAGGACTATCCTGTCGGCAAATGTTCCGTCGCTTGCGGCAAGTCCCGCAGGTACTGGAGCAATGCCTTTGTAGTATTTGACTGAAAGAGCCGCACCGCTGTATGCCGTCTTTCCAGTAAGCTCTATCAGCCAGTTTCCGGCCGTGACAGGATCAATGATGACTGTCTCAGTTGAACTGCCACGTACTGAATATCTCTTGAAGTTGTCCCCTTCACGCACCACGTCAAGATCACAGTCTCCTGTTCCGCCGGATACTTTGATCTCAAGCAGGGTCTGTCCGGCCGGGACAGCTATCTTATACACCTTGACAGCTCCGGCTGCTCCGGAAATATTTGCAACTGACGCGCCGTTCGCCAACGTCACCACTGCACCGTCGATGTTAGTACCGTATACTGATTCGCTGTAGGGCCCGTTTCCTGTGTCGCCGGTTGCGCGCACCCAGTAGTAGTAGCGGTATGTGCCGGCAGCGCTGAACTTGTCCTCGAACAGCGTCGAACTGCTCGTCCCGATAATTGATGCAAGCTCGAGATTTTCGGCAGTGGCCCTGTATATCTCATATCCTGTGGCTCCGGCAACAGCCTTCCACTTGAGAGATATCCTGTCAGTGAAGATTCCGTTCAGCGACAATCCTGCAACCTGTTCAAGTCCGCCGGCCTGTAGTGTGACAAGCAGTTGTACTGCGCTGAAATCGCCGTATCCGTAGAGCATTATGTTCCATGTTCCGGCAAGGGGATTTTCAACCTTTATCTCCTCGTCGTTCCCGTCGTTGACTGAACGTTCAAGATAATCTTCAATGCCCGGATTGGCGCCAAATTTGACGTAGAGATCGCAGTCTCCTCCTCCGCCGCTGGTCGTTATGTCGAGAAGCGATGTGCCGTCCGGAACGGTGACCTTGAAGAACTTCATGCTCCCTTCCACCGCCGCTATCGCAGGAACAGGAACCCCGGGTTCGACCGCACCGGTTATGAATTTCGCTGTCGCTGTCGAATTTCCAGAAAGCGTGGCGGTAGTGCTTGCAGAACTCGGATCCGCAATCACTCCATTTCCTGAGATGGTCCATCCGGCAAAATTCCAGTCAGTAGCCGCAGATGCGCTTATCGCGGTCGGAGTCGCAGTATTGATCACGGTGTTCGATCCCCCCGCAGGATTTGTCGTCCCGCTGCCGGACACAGCCATCGTCAGCGTTGCAGTGTCATGTGCGAAGTTCGCACGCACCGTCGCATCCGCTGAAGCCGCAACCGTCGTCGATACGGAATTCGCATTTGCGAATGTCGCAGAACCGCTGACAAGAGTCCAGTTCACAAAATGATAGTTCGCGTTCGGAACGGCAATTATTGAATAAGGCGAGTTGTTCTTGTCGACGATCTGGGATCCTGATATGTTCGTGCTTCCGTTCCCGTCGTTGTTCACCGTCAGAGTGATGTCATCATCAGTTTCATTCGCCGTGACATTCTTGCTGTTCGCCGTCGCGGACGTGCACGAAACCGTCGCCGAACCGCTGGCCACGTCTGCATTGTCCTCAGCCGCCGCAAGAGTAACCGTCTGGTACGTGTTCCAGTTGGCCGTTGTGAATGTCAGGCTCGTTCCACCGGTCACGCTTATGTCCGCATCCCCTGCGGATCTCGCAACTGAGACAATGACATTTGCGGCCGGCTGTGCTGAGAGTTTGACCTGGAACGTCGCGTTCGAACCTTCTGGAACCGACACTGAAGAAACGCTTGTCGCAATTTCAACGACATCGTCGTCGGTGATAGTCAGCGTATGCACTCCTGTCGATCCTTTAGTGGCATTCGTAGGAGTTCCTATTGTCACTATCATAGTCTCATCGAGTTCGTCAATCGAGTCGTTTGCTATCGTAATCGTTATGTCTGCCGTAGTCGAACCGGCTGGAATCGTGATCGGGCTCGCAGTAATGCTGTAGTCCGTTCCAGCGCCTGTCGCTGTCCCTGTCATCGTGAACGGAACTGTGACCACCTGTCCGCTTACCACGGAAAGCTGCGCCGTGACAGTTGCAGTTCCAGCGCTTTCAGCCTTGCTCTGGCTTGCAGATGTGAACTGTACTGTCGGTGCCGCATCGTCATCAGTGATTGTAAGAACTGAAGTGTTCGGAGTTCCGAGAGTAGCTCCTGTCACATTGCTCAATGCGATATTCACAGTTTCATCCGCTTCATCCAAAGTGTCGTTCGTTATTGCAACTGTAAAAGTCTTGTCGGCGGCGTTCCCGTCCGCCCAGCTGAAAGTCCCACTCGCTGCAGTGTAGTCCGAGCCGGACGTCGCCGTACCGTTGCTTGTCGCGTACTGCACTGATGCCGCGCCAAAGGTTCCTCCCGTCCTCTTCACGGTGATCGTAGCAGTGGTCCCATTTTCGGCGACTGTGTAGGTCGCTGATGAAAAGACTATTGTCCCGGTCGGCGGAGGCGGATCGTTCTCAGTTATTGTAAGAGTATGGACGGCTGTCGTACCCTTGGTGGCGTTTGTAGGAGTCCCCATTGTAACAATGACTGTCTCATCTGGACTCTCATAGGTCGTGTCATCGATTATTGTTATTGTCGCCGTCCCGGTTGTTGAACCCGCAGCGATCGTTATCGGGCTCGCGGTAATCGTGTAGTCCGACGTGACGGTAGCTGTGCCTGTGAGCGTAAACGGAACGGTCACTGCCTGTCCGCTCGCTGCGGTGAGCTGTGCCGTTATCGTCGCTGTTCCGCCGTTCTCCGCCTTGCTCTGGGATGCCGCCGTGAAGTTCACGGTCGGGGCCGCATCGTCGTCCGTGATCGTACAGACGCCTGCTGCGTCGGCTATCGTCGCATTGCCGGCGCTGGAAAGGTTTACATTGAATGTCTCATTAACTTCATCAAGAGCGTCTCCTTTGACAGCAACAGTTATGCTTTTGCTCGTATCTCCAGGATTGAATGTAAGAGTGGTAGCCGTGACCTGAGTGTAGTCGGCGGGCTGTACCGCCGTAACGTCGGCCGTGGCATAGCTGACGGTAACTGTCTTTCCGCTTGCTGCGGACTGCGTGACGGTAAATGTCGCGTTCACAGTTCCGGTATTCCCTTCCGTGATCGTCACATCGTTAATGCTCAGTGTCGGTGCGGCATCATCGTCGGTGATAGTAAGTACTGAAGTATTCGGCGTCCCAAGAGTTGCACCAGTTGCATTGCTCAATGCGATGTTAATTGTCTCATCTGCTTCATCAATGGAATCATTTGTTATCGCGACAGTGAATGTCTTGTCGGCAGCGTTTCCATCAGCCCAGCTGAAAGTTCCGCTTGCTGCGGTGTAGTCCGATCCGGACGTCGCCGTTCCATTGCTGGTGGCATACTGCACGGAAGCGGCCCCGGAGCTTCCTCCGGTCCTCTTTACCGTTATAGTCGCTGTTGTAACATTTTCCGCAACTGTGTAGGTTGCCGATGAGAATGCGATTGTTCCAGCGGCCGGCGCCGAATCATTGTCGGTTATTGTAAGAGTATGTACTGTCGTCGTCCCTTTTGTCGCGTTCGTCGGAGAGCCCATCGTGACAATCACTGTCTCGTCGGGATTCTCGTAGGCCGTATCATCAACAATTGTTATCGTAGCTGTTCCAGTGGTCGAACCTGCGGCGATGGTGATCGGGCTCGTGGTGATCGTGTAGTCTCCCGGATTCGCTGCAGTACCGCTGACAGTAAACGGAACCGTTACAGCTTGTCCGCTCGCGGCGCTCAGCTGCGCCGTTATCGTCGCCGTCCCGCCGTTCTCCGCCTTGCTCTGGGAGGCGGCCGTAAAGTTCACCGTCGGGGCCGCATCGTCGTCGGTAATCGTCAAGCTCGCGGTGTTCGGAGTTCCGAGGGATGCACCTGAGATATTGCTCAGGGTGATACTTACTGTCTCATCGGCCTCGTCAAGGGAGTCGTTTGTGATCGAAACAGCAAAAGTCTTGCTGGCTGAATCCCCGTCCGCCCAGTTCAAGGTACCGGTCTTAGTCGTATAATCTGAACCTGCCGTAGCCGTTCCGTTGCTTGTCGCATATTGCACAGAGGCCGCTCCGGTACCGCCTCCAGTCCTGCTGACGGTTATCGTCGCTGTTCCGCCGTTCTCAGCAACGCTGTAAGTCGCGGATGACAATGCTATGATGCCGGATGCTGTAGAATCATTGTCCGTGATCGTCAGAGTATGATCTGTAATGGCACCCTTGGTTGCATTGGTCGGAGTTCCCATGGTGACTATTACAGTCTCCGAAGATTCGACTGTCGCATCATCGGCTATTGTTATTGTAATTGTCTTGGTGGTAGTGCCTGCTGAAATAGATATCGGACTCGCTGTGTTCGTATAATCATCCGGATCCGTCGCCGTCCCTGTAACCGTGAAAGGAACCGTGACAGCCTGTCCACTGGCTGCGGAAAGCTGGGCGGTTATTGTCGCAGTTCCGCCGTTCTCGGCCTTGCTCTGCGAGGCAACAGTGAATGCCACAGTCGGAGTAGGATCATCATCAGTGATCGTAAGAACTGCGGTAGAAGGCGTACCAAGAGTCGCACCGGTCACGCTGCTCAAGGTGATGTTTACAGTCTCATTGGCCTCGTCAAGAGAATCGCCTGTTATTGCGACTGTGAAGGTCTTATCGGCGGTTTCGCCGTCAGTCCAGTTAAAGGTGCCTGTCTTCGTGGTATAGTCCGCTGCCTTCGCAGTACCGTTGCTTGTCGCATACTGCACAGAAGCCGCACCGGAGCTCCCCCCGGCTCTCTTTACGGTGATCGTCACCGTGCCGCCGTTTTCAGCAACGGTATAGGCGGAGGAAGAGAGGATAATTATTCCAGGATTGGCGGAAGAGGTGACGAAATTCGCCCTTACCGTGCAGTCTGCGGATGCAGTCACTGTCGTGCTTGCGGAACTCGCGTTTGCGAATGTCGCAGATCCGGTTGTCACGCTCCAGTTCAGGAAATTGTATCCGGCCGAAGGAGTGGCGGATATGCTGAACGGCGTTGATTTTTCAGTAATGATTGCGCCTGACGGTGATGTCGTGCCGTTTCCGTCATTGGCGACAGTGATCGTGCAGTCGTCATCGGCCTCGGTGGCGGTGACGTTGAGGTAGTTGACAATATCCGGGGACGAACATCTTATCGTCGCCGATCCGTTTGACTTGTCCGCGTCCTCAGTGGCGGCAATTGTAACCGTCTGATATGTGTTCCAGTTGGATGTCGTGAATGACAGGCTTGAGCCGGAGCTGACAGTGATGTTGGCGTCGCCGGTTCTTGCGACTGTGACAGTCAGGTTGGCCGGCGGAGCCTCGGTGAGCTTGACCTGAAATGAGGCCGTCGAACCTTCTGGAACTGACAGCGACGGTACGTCCGTCACAATATTCAATGTCGGCGCCGCGTTGATAGCAAAGACCACCGAATCAGCATATATCAATGGGGCGTTGACGCTTGTTGTCCTGATAAAGTAATCTGTTCCCGCAGGCTGGTTTATTGGAACATCCCAGTATTTGCCATACATCCCTTCAAAAGGTGTGTCCGTGAAGAGTGCTCTGTCGAAAACCCCTCCCTTGTAGAGATCCACCCTTACATTGCCGGAAAGATTGTTGCACCCTCCCATGAGCCAGTCACCTTCCCCGGCAGTAAAGTTTCCATATATGTCGACAGGATCAAGCGTGGGGTTGAGGATGGAAAATACGGCGTCGCTCTGGTCCGAGATCGCCGGCTGCGATACGCTGGACACCTTGATCATGAAGTCGTGCCCATTCTGGGAGGTATTGATTATCCAGTCATACTTGTATGTGTTGGGGATGCTTTCCGCGAGCACTGCAAAGGCGGCACCTCCCTTTAGAAGTTCGACCTTGATATTTCCAGTTATGCAGGTCGAAGTCCATTTCACAGTGATTTTTTCGCTCCTGTATATGCTCTCGCCGCCGTTCGGTGCGGTAATGGTGATCTGCGGGATGCCTTCACTTACCGAGAAGTTCGCGTTGCTCTGGTCGCTGAATGCGGGCATGTCGATGCTTGAAATCTTCACCTTGTAGTCGGAGGCTACGGTCTGCGCAAGCGGGACCTTCCAGGAAAAAGCACCGTCATTGTCGGTGCTCTCGGCGATCATCAGGTTGGAGACGCCGCCCTTCATGAGCTCGATCTGGACCTTGCCCTCGATGCCGTAGCTGGTCCAGGCGATGTCGTTGATGGAATCCTGGCTGAGGCTTTCACCGCCGTTCGGGGAGCTGACTGTGATCGATGGAGCGCTGATCGTGAAGTTCGCGTCACTCTGGTCATTCGTGGAAGGAGTGTTAACTGAGGAAACCTTGATTGTGTAGTCGGTTCCAGGAGTCTGTCCTGCCGGAACTGTCCAGTCGAATCCGCCGTCGTTCTCCGTGCTGGCGGCTACAACCGTGTTAAGGACTCCATTCTTCATGAGCTCGATCTTCACATTACCAGACACACCGCCACCGCACCAGGTGATCTGCCTGGATTTATTCTGCAACCAGACTTCGGCACCGTTGGGGTTGGTCACGAAAATTCCGTTCTGAAGGGATGGAAGGGAGATCGTGTCTATGCAGACATTGTCCGTGCCGCCGATCACCGCCTGATCCTTTGAGAATGACCACGTGAGAGTGTGTTTGCCGGCAGTTACAGGATATGAGGCCTGCGTCCAGGCGACCTCTCCGGAAAGCTTCAGCATCTCGGTGCCGTCTATATAGAATCTGAAATAGTCGAAATCTTTTTCACTGGACACCTTGTAGTAGAAGCTGACAGTGCCTGCCTCGAAGTGGCCGGTATAGGCCAATTCTGATTCCGACATATGCTCAAGGGCGGCTGATGACGATATGCAGTAATTTCCCTCGTATCCCTGGGTCATGTTCACGTTCCACGGTGAATCCGACGCCTCGGTTTCATACCAGCCCGCAGGCATCGAGAGGTTCACCGGAAAGATCTCGTCGTGTGCAATGAATGAATAGTTTTCCCCGTAGGATGTGCCGACGGAATTTTTGGCGTATGCGCGGACATAGTATCTCGTCTCGGCAGTGAGCCCGGTTATGGTGCAGTTGAAGTCCCCGGCGCCGCTGCCGCATGTGACCTTGCTTCCGGAGATCGTAGGATTCTGGGCTGTGCCGTAGCATACTCCGCGTTCAGTGACAGTGGCGCCGTTCTCTGTCACGACCTCGCCGTTGAACGCGACGGATGAAGATGTTACAGAGCCCATGCCTTCGCTGACCACGAGAGGCGCGGAAGCTCCAGTCACAAGCGCAAAATCAACTCCCCATATGTTCCCGGTCGGCTTGTCGTTGATAGAGACGTTGACAGTCTTTCTCTGTATTGCGGGAGAATATCCGGCCATAGTGACAGTTATGTCGTAAGTGCCGGGCTGAAGGTTCTTGAGCGCATAGATGCCCTTGGCGTTCGTGGTGGAGGTGACAGCTCCGGCCTGGACTGTCGCGCCGCTGACTGGAGTTCCGCCTGCAGTGACACGGCCGCTTACAATTTCACCGCTGCCCGTCTTATATACATTGTAGACGATCTCCACTACGGAGTCGTATCCATAGCTTGTCCCGATGTTGGGGAGGTTGTACCACATGTCGCTGGAACCGCCCCAGCCCATGTTCAGATGGTGGTATGGGGTTCCTGTGTTGTATCCGTAGCCGTCACAGACTATTGAATGGCCTGAGTTGGCTCCCTGTTTCTGTATGGCGTATATCAGAGGCAGACCTGCATCGAGATTCGTATTCGTCATGTGGTAGAGGCCTGTCGCGGCTGTCAGGCCGCCGCCGTCGCTGCCCATCACCGCGTTAGAATATCCGAATACATTAAGGAGGGCGTCCGCCGCATATGCCTGGTATGCTCCGGAGAAGTTGGCGGAATACTGCATTCGGACCGATACTCCCGCATCTGAGCAGAGTGATCCTATCATCTGCCTCTCCTCCTCGGTGTTAGATGAACCGGGAACAAGAGGCATCTTTGTCCAATCATAGGCTCCACCGAGACCATCGGAACCCCTCGTGTCAAGATCCGTGTCAATCCCGTCGATCTTGCAGGTGTAGGTCCTTATCCCGATGGCGGACGTCGGATACTGGTGGAAGCGCAGCACTTGGGCAAGAGATGTCGCGACACAGCCGCATAGATAATTGCTTGGAGTGTAATAGTTGTAGCAGAGATTCCCCTGGGAATCATTGCTCTGGTTCCACTTGCTCTGGACGATCTTGTCTACGCGCACGTCGTTGATCGTGCTTACAGGGGCGGCTCCTGAAATATCTTCTGCACCAACCACCTTTAAGACCGCTTTTGCAGTGAAGGCATCCCATCTGCCTTTCGCCTTTTCAGCCTCTGCAAGCTTCGGGGGCTTCTGGGCCATTGCAAGCATCTGCGCTCTTTTTCCTGCAGGCTGGATTTCCTTCCTGACGAGATCATTTCTCCCCTTCATATCCTTTGAAAGCAGGGAGAAGAGAGGGTTGTCGGGATTGGGATCATATCTGCCTTCTTCGGAGAGGCAGATTATCGGCTCTATATCGTCGTCAGCCGAAACAACTATGTATCCTTCAGGATCGAGGTTGACGACATAGTATATGATGTCGCCGTCTTCATCCTTGTAAGTGTCGATGGAAGCGATATCTGAGCTGAGAGTTGCGCTGAGTGCGGCTCCTTTCACATGCTTTAACCAGCCTTTTGCCGCCGATTCCGCCTTCGTGCCGTCGACCGGATCCGCGAACAGGGCGATTGAAAACAAGAACGCCGTGAAGACCGCCAGAAACTTGAAAAGACTCCTTTTCGCCATGACCCTTCCCTCCCCTGATATTGTAAAACTTAAATATGTAAACTTCAGTCTTATCTCAAAAAGAGTGGTGAACTTGGAATCTTCTCATCCTGCGGCTCCTGCCGTTCGCTACATAGCTCTATATAGAGCTTTATACTAACGCCGTACACCCCCTTTTCAAACTGCGTTATGAATTTATTTGTAATTATTTTAAGTTGTTTCCTGCCTGTATCCTTTAGCCTGATTAATTCATGCGCTTCAATTGCATGGGGATCACGTCCGCATAGCGGTGGATTATTCACGTCGCGTGAATAATCCAGGTTAGAGGTTCCATACCGGTCTTTCCCGGCGGGTTTTTAGCCTTTATGCAACCCTGTATCTTTCCTGTTTCCTCACAAGCGCATCTCCCGAATCCCCGGCCATTTGGGATCATAAGTGCCATTTTGAAAATACGCTGTCCGGAAGAAACTCATGCCCGTTCACGGGGGCTTATCTTTTCAGCTGTTTCGCGTAATCCCTGCAGAAATCCTTCCAGTCGGAGGTGAACTTCTCCATGTCGACGCCAAGTACATCCTTGATGACAGGGTTCAGGTCCGTGGATTTTTTCTCAATCAGCACGTCAAGGAGCTTCGCAAAGTTCTCCTTGTAGCCTTCCTTGTCCAGCAGCATCGCGATGACGCTGAGCGCCTGCCAGTAGCGGTCCATGGGAACCCGCTTCCCGCTGCACAGCTCCTTCAGGGGCATGTGAATGTTCTGAGCCGCTATCCCATTGAGGATTATCTGGTCGAGATCATCCTGCGGGAATACTGAAAGCTGGTAATAGTTGGCTATCCCTTCCTGTATCCAGTCTCCGTTCCCGCATGGGAAACCATACATCTTGTCGAGCCATGAATGCAGCATCTCATGGAAATATACCGGCCTGAACGTGCCTCTTTCCGGATCCCAGAAAGATGTCGCTATCGAATGAAGGGTGTACCCTCCGGATGTAGGAGGAGCCGCCTGCCCAAGCAGAAGTCCCGCAAGCCTCGGCGTGAAATTCCTGTATTCGTCCTGTGTCGCGAACACCGCAAGAATAGGCGGTGAATCAGGCGTGGACATCTTCACGCCGGCAAGCCCCTTTCTCGCAAGTCCGAAGAATTCGATCATCCTTTTTTCAAGCTTGTCTATTTCCAGCTCCTTGGAATTGCTGACAATTATGAAATCCTGGTTCTTTACGATCTTTATTTGGTCCTTCGGTGTACCGGGAAACGAGATCTCCGCAAGTTCTTCAGGGGTGACGACAGCAGTCTTTCCGGTCTTTGACAGAAGGGAAATATTGTCGATGCATATCTCCGCATCGCCGCGGAAGAAGAATCCAAGATGCTTCACATTCTTCCAACTGGGGGATCTTTCGTCGCTCTGCCTCATGTAGCGCAGAGGAACAACTACCTTTGACCATCCAGCCTTGACAACTTCCACCTTCCTCCAGAACTTCGCCCTGCCCTTGTCCTCAATGAACTGGACTTCAAATACGACAGGCTCCCCTCCAGAGGGACGGTAGACCCACATTGAAGCGCTCTCGCACTCCGGTATGTCCTCCGGAAGTTTGTCCTTCTTCGTATACATGAATCCCTTGGCCGGCGATTTTATCCTGAGAACCTTTCCAGAAGGACGTCCCTCGACCGTCTCAGGAAGCTCCAGGGGAATGTCTTCAACGGAAAACGTCAGTCCTCCCTGAGGCTCGTTGAAGATTTCAGAAATTCCATCCTTTCCAAAATCAAACAGGATCTTATCCTCCCCCCTTGCCGATGAAATCTCCATTTCGGCCTTGATCCTGCCGTCAAGAATCTCGTTCTCGGCCTTTGCGAGCATGAACTCTATCGTATTGGTCTTTTTAAGTTCCAATACTTTCGAGAAATATTCCCTTGCCTTTTCCTTGTCACCCTTGATCTTTGCAATCTCGGCCCCGTAGAAATAAATGTCCGTCTTCTGGTCGGCGTCGGAATTTTCAGCAATTTTCCCGATACCTCCTGATTCAAGCAGGGATTTGAGAAGCGGTTTTATCTTTTCATCCTCGGAATTTGAAAACGCGTCCTCGAGAACTTTCTTATTCTCCTTGCCGAGTGAAAGGGATGCTAGATAAAGGCCAAGGGCGTCATAGGGATCGAATTTTCTGACGCTTACCGAATTCAGGAAGCATTTCTCGGCAATTTCCTTTTTTCCGGCCATGAGAGCGACCCATCCCTGAACAAACGTCACATAAGGAGATAGGGGGTTGATCCTTCTTCCCTCCTGGCAGTCCTCATAGGCCGACCTGAAGTCGCCCAGTCCCACCTTTGCAAGTGCGGAGTTGGCAAGATTGTTGCATCTTACCTCCCGCGTGTTCAGGAGCGTGGATAACGCAAAGTTCCTTGCTGCATCCTCGAACTTGCAGGCTCCGAGAGCCTCCATCGCCTTCTTTTCGAATTTCGCAGGGGAAAAAGGATCATTCGAATCCTCGGCAGGAGGAGCCAGCTTCGTGCCCGGAGGAACACAGACAATCTGCAGCTTGTCCCATGTCCCCTTGTGCCTGAAGGCGCCAGTAAATGAGTTATTTGGATAGATGGAATCGGTCTTCAGGTTCTTGCCGGCATTGATATCAAAATAGAACAGTTCAGGCCAGCAGTTGGCTATCTTGAACATGCCCTGTTCATCGGTCTCGGCTTTGGCAGCTGTAAGCTCACAGCTTAGCTTGGCTCCTTTGATAGGAGCGCCCTTGTCATCCTGTATCTTTCCTCCGACAGTCACTCCACCTTCCGGTGCAAGCTCAAGATTGATGTCCTTCAGCCTGTCCTTCCCGGCTGTCGTTTCCGCAAAACCGATGTCGGGACATGAAGCTATTATCTTGAACTTGTCCACTCCCTTCGGGGCGATGAAATCCACTGAGAATTTCCCATCCTTGTCAACCCGGACACTGCTTCCGGCCATGAGCCTGGAATCCATAACACCAAAGACCTCAAAGTTCTTTCCGTCCACACTCTTCTTTCCAAACCTTCTTAAGACTTCCCCATCATCCATCGCCAGCTTCCATTTCCTCCATTCAGGCTCGGAGGCTTCAATTCCCGGCTTTTCGACGAAAACTCCAATCTTGCATCCGGTTTTAACTCCGGCTGGAATTTCAACCTTTCCCTCGGCCTTGACTAGCATGCTGTTCGGCAGAAGCATGACATTGAGCTCCGGGTTGAAATGGATGACCCCGTCAAATCCGCTGTAATATTCCGGATGCTCAACCCTCATGTCTATCCAGGACTTCATATCATCCGTAACTTTAATTCCACCGGCATGTCCATTTTCGTCAGTGGTATATTCAGCCTCACCTAAACTTATCTTCGCCCCTTTTACAGGCTTCTGCGTCTCATAGTCCAAAATATTGATCGTTATGGCTTCAATTTCCTTCTTGTCCTTCTTCACCGCCTTGTCCTCGTCCGCGGAATAAACGGCAAGGCAGACTGCCATCCCGACAATCAGGCTTGCCACGATCCCGATCAGTTTTTCCTTTCTCATTCCCGTTCCTCCCCAGATTGTTGAAAAAACAGATTAATATCTTGTAAAACATAAGCCGATAATGCCGGCGCGCCAGAGGCAATCCTCTATATAGAGCAGTTAAAATATCATTCTCCGCCTGTTTTGCAAATCGTGTAGTCTGTCATTCTTCTGCACCTTGTTTTCATCCGCAGAATAAGCCTCAAGACAATCCATCATTGTTTTATTTCTCTTCATTGACTGAGAATAAATAAATCGTATTCCATGACTTCTCTTCACCGGATTTCAGGCTGATTGACAGGAAAGGCTCAGGACATACGGCGTTCTTCTCGGCATAGAAGTTGAACTTGTATGGCTGCCAGTCAGCATTTACCTCTATTGATGCTCCTGAAGCCGATATTTTCACATTGTTGAGTTCCGGGGAGAACGGACCTTTGAACTGGCACCAGAGCGTGCCTTTCAGCTCGTTGAACGTCATCTCCATCCCATTGATCACCGCGCCGTGCGATTTCATCTTGTCAATCTGCGGGGCGTCGACAGCGAATGGAAATTCAATCTTGTATCCAGGCCCGAACGTTTTTTTATCTATGAGGATCATGTTATGGCAGTAGAAATCAGTCTCGATTATTCTGGTTCCGGTGTTCTTCAGCCGATGGGTGACAACAAGAGAATTTTCCTTGAGTGTGATTTTCTTTTCATATTCATATCCCCAGCCGCCCTCTTCCTGGACTTTCTGCTGGAAGGAAATCGAATCTTTTTCCTGTCTTATCTCCCATGGGAATATCTTTGATATCCTGAACGGAGTCCCAAAGGAATATTCCTCTTTTTCAGTCTTGATCAGCTGCCCAACGCCAATCTTGATAAACGTCTCACCAGGTTTTGCCTCGTTGAATCCCAAGGGCAGATTCATCCCGAACTCCGAGGCGAGCCCGGGAGCGTGATCATGCACGAGCGGATTATGGGGTTTCTTCAGCTCTTCAAAGAAAGTATGTCCCTTGTATTCAACCTGGGACACCATCCCCGACCAGTCGAAACGGGTGCTGCGGTAATAGCCGTTAACGGCATCTGGAAGATAAACATGAACACTGAGGTCATTGTTCCGCAAGACAGCAACGGTATCAGGACATACTGAAGCGCACCCTGCAACTCCAAGAAGGATGGCAAAAAGAAACCCGATAAATGTGATCCTATAATATTTCATAAAAGCACTATTCATGATAAAATCTCTCAAGGTTACTCATGCAGATGGAGATATCTGGTTCACCTGGCTCCTGTCTCCGATGTCCGGAGTCGCATATAGTGGAAGGAATCGGATTCTTTGTTCAGTAAGTTCCTTGAAGGGCCCGCTGTAGAGCACTAATCCTCTGGGGCAGTTCGGATAGTTCTCAAGCATCAGATGAAGGCTGCGTAACTTGCCTGAGGGTCCAGACTTTACTTCCACCGGATAGATTTCCCCTTTCTTCACCGTGAGATAATCCACTTCGGCATTGCTGTTTTTTGCGTCACGCGCCCAGTAGTAAAGATCGCTGCCGTGCCAGGCAATCATTTCCTGGGCTACGAACTGCTCGGCAAGCTTGCCGCGATAGATGGAAAGCAGGTCGTCATGTGTGATTTCAATGTCCGCCGGAACCTGGCAAATCCTCTGCAGAAGGCCGATGTCCAGCATGCAGGCTTTGAATCTTCTTGAATCCGCCGTGGCTCCGAGAGGCAGACCGGACGGATTGCAGGATGGAATCTTATGCAGCAACCGCGCCTTTACCAGCAGATCAAAAGCCTTGTGCGCAGTCTGATATGAGAAGCTCGAGCTTAGTCGGGTATATTTCAGCTGTTCCCCGGCTGATTTGGCGACATTGAGGAAGACTTCATCCAGGCATCCGACATCAACCCGTGGCGTATACTTTGAGAAATCATCGCGGTATGAATCAATTATTTCCGACTGGACAGAGAATGCCTCGATCATCGAGCCGGTATCGCGGTAAGCCTTTACCGCTTCAGGCATACCACCGACAAAAAAATAGTTTTTCAGTTCCGAAAGGATTGCCTGTTGCAGGGATTCGCTCAGCCCCTCCTGTAATGTAAGTACATTTTCGGCCATGGGAACTTTCCCTAAAGCCAGCAAATATTCATAAAATGTCATAGGGTGGACATGCAGATACTGAATACGCCCCACGGGAACAGATATCTCTCCGAAGGCAAACTCCAGCAGCGAACCAGCCGCAACGACATGAAGCTCCGGCATCTTCTCATAAAAATAACGCAGTGACATTATTGCCTTGGGACAGGCTTGCACTTCGTCAAAAAAGAGAAGCGTTTTACCGGGTAGAATCCTGCCTCCGGCAAACTCCAGTCCCTTGAGAATCTCGCGGGGCTCAAGACTGCCTTCAAAACATCTGTGCAAATCCCGTCGAGCCTCCAAGTCAATTGTGACAACATGTTCAAACTCTTTTGCGAGCACGTTTTCGACCAGCCAGGTTTTACCCACCTGCCGCGCTCCGCGTATGATCAAAGGTTTCCGCCGTGCGGAATTTTTCCAGGCAAGTATATTTTGTTCAGCCAACCGTTTCATGGCATCACCCCATCATTTAAGCACTGCTACATATGCGAACTTCTCTTTAACAATGCTAATATAGTATTTTTAATTCTATTATCCAATGGTTAATTGAAGATTTAAAGGGAATTTGCCCAGAGTGGGATTATCCTTGCCAGATGATAGTTTCACTGGGCGTCGAACACCAGGACGGCCAGCGAGCACATCCCGCCAGCATTTCTTCAGAATGGAACTCGCCGGATGGAGGTCTTGAAATCCTCCTGGTATTCTTCCTTTAGCATCTTTTTCTCTTTCTCATCCGTCAGCTCGACCCTTATGACCGTGTCTGACCTGTCGGGAAGCGGAAAGGTAAAGGCCGTCGGCTTGCCGATATTGAAGAAGATGTCATCAGGCGAATCAAAGGTCTGTATGCCCGGATTCCAGTAATCGCAGATAATCACTTCCGTCCCGTTTGCCAACAGACGGCCGTCCTTAACTGCACCGCGCATGCCAGGCAGATTGACGTGCCCGACTACCTGTTCGAAGAGATGGGCATAGAGGATATTTCCCTTCTGCGTGAAACGTCCCCACTCGGGCTTTGCGAAATCCGCAATCCTGCATCCATAAATACTCTCGCCATTCTTGTCCAGCCAGGCTCCAACATTTTCAAGCAGTTCAACGGTAGGCCGGTTGATATGGCCTTTTGCGTCCGGGCTCATGTTCAAAAGCAGGTTTCCTCCCTTGCTCACGCAGTTGACCAGAGCGCGGATTATGTTGGAGGGCGTCTTGAAGTTCCTGTCGTTCGGGTCAAAGCACCAGCTGTTGTTCACGGTGAACCAGGATTCCCACGGGATGTTTTCCCCTTTCTTGTTTTTCACAGGCTCTCTCGGAATATCCTGTTCGCTCTGGTCATAATCGCCGACGTACGCCGGAGGATTAGCCTCCTTAATGGCCTCGCATCCGAGACGGTCATTGATAAGGATGTCCGGCTGAAGCTTGCGGATTTTCCTGACAAGCTCCGATGCATTCCACTTTTCGCCTATGAAGTCCCAGTATGAGAAGTCGAAGACCATAAGATCTATCTTGCCGTAATTTGACATGAGCTCCATCACCTGTCCGTGCATGTATTCCAGATATTTTTCCCACACGCAGTTCTTGTCGCGTTCCTTTGAATCCGGATCATGCCGGAGCGGATGCTGCCTGTCGCCAAACGCCGGATAATCCGGGTGATGCCAGTCAACGAGGGAATAATAAAGCCCGACCTTCAGCCCCTCTTCCCGGCATGCTTCCACGTATTCCTTTACTATGTCTCTTTTCGCGGGGGAATTAATTGAACTGTATTCGGATAATTTTGTATCGAAGAGACAAAATCCGTCATGATGCTTGGTGGTCAGGACACAGTATTTCGCACCGGCCTTTTTTGCGAGCTTAGCCCATTCGCGGCAACAGTCCTTGTCGGGATTGAAACTGTCGAAATACTTCTGATATTCATCGACCGTCATTCTTTCTGAAGACCGTACCCATTCACCTCTGGCCGGGATCGTATAGAGCCCGAAATGGAGAGATATGCCGAACCTTGCTTCTTGGAACCACTGCATCCGGTCTGATGTTTTATGCTTGCTATTTTTCATTGCTGCCAGTTCCTTTTTCTGTAAAGATACTTTGTTTGTCCTTTTCAGGATTTCATCTCATTGACAAGTTCCATTGCAATGTCCTCCCATTCCCAGAGGCGTGACGGCTCATATCTCACCGTGGAGATGTCTTTTCAGCTAAATATTTCGGACATTCCATTTGATATTCCTCTTTTGATGATAGGAATTTTAATTTAGCCTTTCAATTGTAATTACAAATAATTTTTATTTGGGGTGTTTTTAATATAATCATAGCCGACTTTGCCATCGACATTGGTAGTTACTTTAAAGCGGGTTACTGCCTGATCTCCGCTGGGCTTAACTGAAGAGTTTGCCCCGACTATCCTGGTTGTTGTTACCAGCCAGTCCATCAAGTCACGTTCTAGTTCAGCTAATTTCCCTTTTTGATTTTCATCAAAATAAAGATTATTCATTTCCCAGGGATCATCTTCCAGATTATATAATTCTCCGAAGCCTTCAGGATATTCATCCGCGTACATTTCCCGGGGATAGTAAACATAGCGCCAGGAACCTTTGCGGATAGATTTTGACCAGGCGAATTCTGTCACCGCTACTTTGTGTAACTCTTGCTTTTCCCCTTTAAGTAATGGGGTAATATCTTTGCCGTCGGAGGTTTGCGGATGCTCCAGTCCCGCCAATGAGCATATGGTAGGATAGACATCGACAGTTTCCACCAACTCGTCAGCTACAAGTCCGGCTTTGGTAACGCCCGGCACTCTCCAGATGAAGGGAATACGGGTGATGGCATCGCTGCAGATGCCGGGAGCTTTTTCAATTAGACCGTGTTCGCAGGCGTAATCACCATGGTCAGAACTGTAGACAATAATAGTGTTGTCATCAATTCCCTTTTCTTTCAGATACTCCATAATTTCCCCAACTGCATGGTCCATCATGGATATGCAACCAAGATAACCGCGCATTTTTCGCCGACAACCCGCTTCGTAGGTATGCGGTTCGGAAAGTGTCCACTTTTCTGCCATTTCTATCTGGGTTTTAACTGTGCTTTTTAAATTAGGAGCTTTATGGTTGCGTTCATATTGCCAGTTGGGCGGCATGGTCAGTTCATTTTCATCATAAAGATTCCAGAATTCTTCTGTCGGCGCATAAGTCTGATGTGGACGCGGGAAGGACACGTGTGCGATGAAGGGCTTACCTTTTTCCTGCGCTTCGTTCATAAATTCTATACTTTTGGTGACAATATAACCCTCTGGAGTGTCCCGGTAGGGCAAGGGGCTTTGATAGCCATCAAGAGATTGACCGAAAGGTCCGCCCCTGCTTTCTGAGATTTTATGTTCTTCCACCAATCCCTGTTTCCGGATGTGGGCCAAATATTCCGGAGCGCCATTGATAGAACAACCCGGAGCCGTTTCAATAAAGGTATCGCTTTGGTCCTCCACCCAGTATTCCGGACAATGGATTTTACCTATTGCAGCAGTTTGGTAACCGGCTTTGCGGAATGTTCCCAGCATATTAGGCAGATTGTTCGGTTGCGGACCGCTTAGCATATAGATGCCATGATTGTGGGCATATTGTCCGGAAAGAAAACAGGTACGGCTGGGGGTGCAGATCGGATTCTGGGTGATGGCGTTGTCAAATCTTACTCCTTCTGCAGCCAATCTATCCAGATTGGGGGTTTTGACATCAGGATGTTTTTTGTGACCCAGGACTTTTGCATTGTGCTGATCTGAGAGAATAAATATGATATTCGGTTTCATGTCAATTGGACTTTCTTTTACTTTTTATCTATGGGCATCAATTCTTGTTGATGGTTGTCAATTGCCTGTTTTAGCTTTTTAACAATCTCTGGATACTTGTCAGCAACATTTGTCGCTTCACCGATATCATTGTCAAGATTATAAAGCTCGATGCTGTGTTTGGTGAGCATTCTGAACTTCCACTGGCCTTGTCGAACCGCTTGAACTTTATCATTGCGCCAAAAGAAAAAATTCTCATATGGAGTTTTTGCCCCTTGCTGTCCAGACATTAACGGCCAGATGTCATAGCCATCTATTTTCTTGCCTTTCGGCAAATCAGCACTTGCGAGTTTCGCAAAAGTTGGCAGAAAATCCAAAGTCGAAGCCAGTTCCTTATTTACAACTCCTGCCGGGATTTGACCTGGCCAACGCATTACACAAGGAACTCGATGACCACCTTCATAGGTTTGGAATTTTGATCCGCGCAGAGGCAAGGCAGATCCCCCATGTTCCCGCAGATATGCAGACGGACAAGTCCGCCCATGGAATGAATTTTATCAATCAACTTCTTTTCGTATGGAAAAACAAATTCCTCGTAAATCTGGGATCCGACAAGAGATGCTGCGGCATCTCCGACTCCGATGATGTCGGCACCTGCATCAATCTGATATTTTGCGAAATTCGCAGCGTTTTCTACGATGACTTCAAAAGATCCCTTATGAATTTTTCATCGTCATAAAAGTCCGTCATAACGTTATTTATTCCTCGCAAGTCCGATGCCTCGGCACATGGCCCCTCAATCCAACCTTCGATGAAAAATTCATTACCAACCTTTTCCTTGAAGAGTTCCACTCCTTTTATCCTGTCGTGCATCCTTCCACCTCCGAGGGGATCAGGCAGTCTGAGCCCGGCCAGCCGGGTCTTGTCCAGTAGAAAGGCGTTAGATTCGTCCACTGCCGGCGGCTGGTCAGGGAAAAAATGTATGTCGGCTCCGAAGTCGGCGGCCTCCCTTGCCGGATCAGAGATCACTGATACGTAGTCAAATCCGAACTTATCCGCAGTCGTGATCTGGGCATCAACCATCACCTTGTGGTCCTTGGCATATTCGCCGTAAGGCCTGTCTATCTGGTCGGCTGCAAACATCATGGTTATGGGCATTACAGGAAGACGAGGTGGAACCTTACCATCGAGAAGAGTTGAGACAATTTCTTTTTTGGTCATAAATTTCCCCATTAACAAGACCGACAAAATAAATCCCTAAAGCGGAATCGTCAATATGGAAATTGAAATCAAATGGTTTATGATATTGAATAAGGACGAAATTAATACAATGGGGGATGGCAAGGATGAAGAAGATCAGGATCGGAATAGCCGGTGCCGGCAATGCCGGAATGATGCATCTCAAATCCCTTCTGGGCGGAAATTTTCCGGAAGCCGAGGTCGTTGCGATATGCGACAAGACCGGCAGGCTTGAAGCTTTGAAAAAGGATATTCCCCAGAGCGTGAAGGTCTATACCGAATATTCAACTATGCTTGCCGACAAGGTATGCGACGCCATCATCATCACCACTCCACATTTCTTCCATCCTGAAATGGCTATCGAGGCGTTCAAGGCAGGATGCCATGTGTTCTGCGAGAAGCCTGCAGGTGTGTTTACGGAGAACGTCAAGGAGATGAATAAGGCCGCAGAAAAGAGCGGAAAAATATTCTCCATGCATTTCAACCGCAGGCTAGAACCCATCTTCGCAAAACTTAAGGAAATGATATCATCAGGTGAAACCGGTCCGGTGAAACGGATCAGTTGGACGGCCACGAACTGGTTCAGATCCGACGCATATTTCGCCTCAGGTGCCTGGAGGGGGACTTGGAAGGGCGAAGGTGGAGGACTCCTTCTCAACCAGTGCATCCATGACCTCGACATCTGGCAGAATCTTTTCGACATTCCTGCCAAGGTCAGATCATCATGCTATTTCGGAAAATTCCACGACAACATGGAGGTCGAGGACGAAGTCACAGCCATATTCGAATATAAAAACAGAAAGAGCGGAGTCTACATCGCCTCCACAGGCGAATCTCCCGGCACAAACCGCCTGGAGATCTTCTGCGACAACGGAAAGATCATCGTCGAGGACCGTAAGATCAAATTCCTCAGGACCGAAGGTCCAGTGGACGATTTCTGCAGGAAGAAAGGAGCCGGATTCGGCGAACCGAAGAACAGCCTTGTTGAAGTTGAAGTCGATGGCAAGGCCGATCTCTCCAAAGGAATTCTCAAGAACTTCATTGAGGCGGTTGCCGGCAAGGCAAATCTTCTTGTGGACGGAAAGGAAGGACTGAAAAGCCTCGAACTTGCAAACGCAATAATCCTTTCATCCTGGCTAGATAAGACCGTCTCAATACCTGTCGACGACAAGCTCTACAGGAAGGAACTTCAGAAGAGGATCGACTCCAGCACACTGAAGAAAAAGGTCGACCACCAGGTACTGGATCTGAAGGATTCGTTCAAATGATAAATTTTCCGGGGACGGAAAATTTATGGTTCTTTCTTAAAATGAGTGGGTAGTAGTGAATACCCCTCCTTAAGGATTTACATTATATTCCATCATTCAAAGAAATTCAATATCATAAATT
>MHBH01000047.1 GCA_001804805.1 Lentisphaerae bacterium GWF2_49_21 | reverse complement strand
CTCCTCTTGGTTGTGCTTGAAGAGGTTATATTAACAGCTAGCCCTCTCTGATTTCAATCAGAAAAGTGTTGCACTTGTATTTTGAATTCACTCTAATGATCAAATCTATATAATTTCATCCTGTCAATCCCGTTATCCTGTCCGTTTTTTATATTTACTTCCCTGTCAGATGTTTCAGATACTGCCTGGCGACCTTGAGGTCTTCGAGCGCTTCTGATGCATCACACATATTAGGAATGTCCCCTCTGACCGCCGACACGAAATTCACCGCCTGCTGGCGCATCGCATGGATCCAAGGCATCTGGGGAATTACAGTTTCGGGAACTTTCCCGCTGCCCGGATCCTTGAATATCTCGACACGTCCGGGAGTGTTGATCCTCAGTGGAGAAGGAAGCTCAAGCTTGACCCAGCCCTTTTCAAAGCAGACCAGCGCCGACTCCTGCCAGTCGAGAGTCGTCGAATACGGAGACATCTCGAGCGAAACGGCAATTCCCTTCTCACTGGTCCCGGCAAGCAGAACTCCGTTCGGATCAGCATAGGTTACCTTGTAGCTTTCGCCGATCAGATAGCGTATCAGGTTCACCTGATGGATATAATAGTTCACAAACCCGATGTATTTCTTGTAGTTTTCGGCATCCATGTCGGTCGGGGCTGGTTCGGAAGGCAGGTTTTTCAGGTAGTCATCCTTGTTGATCAGATCGAAGAATCCGTTGGATATCCAGTCACCGGCTGGCATCAGCACACGAATGTATTTCATCCTGCCGATCTCCGCCGACTTCTTCAGCTTTTCAATTTCCTTTTTCGCATGCATCGAAGCTGGATCGCTGCGCTTGTGGTAGCCGACCATTATCCACGTGTCTGATTTTTTCAGGGCTCCCAGGATCTTCTCGCCGGATTCAATCGTGCTTGAAAGCGGTTTTTCTATGAACACAGGGATCCTGGCACCGAGTAATTCCGGGATAATGACGCCATGCCTTGTGAACGGCTGCGAGGCCACGAGTGCATCCAGATTCTCCTTCTTAATCATTTCAGAAGCTTCCGAATAAACACCGCCGATATTGTATCTTTGGGCGACAGCCTTTGCCGTTTCCTTCCTGGGCTCGGAAAGCGCTACGACTTCACAGTCTGCGAGAGTCGCATAATTCCTCAGATGCGCACACTGCCCCATTCCTCCCACTCCAACAAATCCAACTCTCACTTTCTTCTTCCCATCTTTTGTACTCATAATATTCCCTATCCATTAATTGCTGTTTTGAAACTAATCAAATCTATGCTTTATTAGAGAGCATAGCAAGGACGCAGCAATTACGGATATTGCTGTAATATATACAAATATTGCGGTATTATTGGATTTTAAACATTTTCAAAGTGCGACTGCCGCATAATGCTGATAAAATGCTGTCGCCCTTGAAATTATTCGTTTGTAGCATGTCGCGCCGTAGCACTTTGGCGAAGGCGGATAGCGCATGTTTGCGCGTTAAGTAGGTACGTGCTTCCCGTGTCCGTCATAGCTTCTTAGCGACGACGGAAGCATGTACCATGTTTAATGTCTAAGAATGGGACAGGCTAAAGCCCGTCCCTACTTCAAAAACGCGCAAACATGCGCTACTACAAACAAAAGAAGAAGATTATAAACAAGACTGGGCATTCATATGAAAGACTTTGAACTCTTACACGTGGGCCTGAATTCACCGAAGAAAGCCTGGCACATCGGAAGGCATTCCCATGCCTATCACGAAATCGTCGTAGTCATGTGGTCGAAGGAAAAAATATCAATAGACAAGAAGTTCGTGGAAGCATCGGAAGGGGATGTGCTTGTCTTCAGGCCGGGCGTCGGACACGAGGAGTGGAGCGGCGACAATCCTCCTCTGGAAACTATCTTCTTCACCTTCAATATGAAAAACCTTCCCGCAGAAATCCCACTGAAAATCCAGGATTCCAAGGGGAGGCTCAGGATCGTCGCCACCTGGATGCTGAACGAAAGCAGGACCCTCCATTCTTCGGAATCATCACCTCTTTTGAACAGCTATCTAGGCGCATTCATAGCCGAGATGATGAGGATAATCAAACATCAGGATTCTCCGCTCGTGGAGAGCATACGCAGCATGATCATCAGGGAGCCTGCAAAGGAGCATTCCCTCGAATCCCTTGCGAAATCCGCAGGCCTCAGCAAATATCATTTCCTGCGGAAGTACAGAAAGCTGTCAGGCTCCTCCCCTGCGGACGATGTGCGGCGTATAAGACTGAGCCTGGCAAAAGATCTCCTTATTTCCACCGACGAGCCCTTGAAGCATATATCTGAAAAAACCGGACTCGGCAACGAAGCAAGCCTCTGCAGGGTCTTCAGGAAATATCTGAAACAGTCCCCCGGCAGCTTCAGGAAACAGTAACTCATCACTTATAACCCATAAAATAAAAACTGCTTGGCAAAGACAAGAAAAGAACAGCTCTTGCGAGCTTAATCCGCCGTCGCTGAGAAGCTATGGCGCGACAGGCTACGAACAAATTTCCAATCTTCGTATACGTTGGTAGTTAATGTCGCAAGACATGTTCTTCGGCTTTCTTCCAGTTTGAGATTTTCCCCTTTGGAATTTGCTTGGAACTTGGAATTTAACACTGACTTACTGGCAGCATTGCATTCGGCGGAAGCTCCTTCCGCCCCCAGTCATTCGGCTTGTCTGCAAGCTTGAAATGAATCTCACCAGCCTCGAGAAGCTCGGAATGCGTAACCCACGCACGGTTGATAGCTTTTCCACCGAGGTTCGCACCGACAATGTATTTCCCCCTGCCCTTCCGGGTTGCACTTATCTTCAAGGTCTTTCCGGTATTGCCGAGTTTTGTCTCGACAGAACCAAAGAGCGGCGGGCTAAGCATGTAAATCGCCTGTCCGTAGATCGGATACAGCCCCATCGACTGCCACAGGAAATATCCACTCTGGCATCCCATGTCCTCGTTGTCGGTCAATCCATCCGGCGAAGTATTGAAGGTCTCAAGATTCTTCAGCACTCTTTCCGCGGCGAGATCTGGACGCCCGGCATAGGTGTAGAGGTGCGGTATATGCATGCGGGTCTCCTTTATATGGAAGAGCCCCTCATCGAAAATCCTGTCCAGCACCTTGATGAACTTTACCGGACCTCCGAAGCGCCTTATCAGCCCGTGGAAGTCCTGGAAGACATTCATGGACCATACAATCGTACTGCCCTCATAACAGCTTGCATCGTTCCAGCCCTCGGGCACGTTGCGCCATGGTTCAAAGCCCTTGAGCCAGCTGCCGTCCGGATTCCTCGGCATGAAAGATTTTTTCGCGGAGCTCCAGAGGTTCCATATGCGCTTTGAATTGCCAAGATATTTTTCCGCCGTCTGTTTGTCACCGAGGATCACCGCAAGCTGGGCGATGCACCAGTCGTGGTATGTGTATTCGAGATGGCGCGATACGCAGCCCTTCGGAACGTTGGTCGAAAGATAACCAAGTTTGTTGTAGTCGTCGATATAACGGCCTTCGACAAAAACATCTTTCGGCAGAACCTCGTTGTTCTTGCGGACATATCTGAGAGCCTTCTCATAATCCACTCCTTCCAGCCCCTTCAATGCGGCCTCGGAGAAAAGGATGTCTGCGGCACAGGCGCTCTGCATATATGCGGAATGCATGGCGATGTGTGCGTCGGGAAGCCAGCCCGTATGATCCGCTATGTCCAGGAAACTGTTCATCATGTCGACTGAAAGTTCCGGATAGAAAAGATGGAAGAAGGAATTCGCGTTGCGGATGCTGTCCCAAAGGCAGCAGCAGTCGGTGAACTGGCGCACCCCTGATTTCCAGAGCGGATTCTCATCATCCACCCCGAGATCCGTCGGCATGCAGTGCAGGCGGTAAAGCAATGAATAGAAGACACGCCTCTGTTCCTCGCTGCCTCCTTTCAAGCTGAAAGGCGACAGCCATCTTTCCCATTCATTGACACCCTCGTTCCTGATATCCTCAAAACTGCGTCCGGCAATTTCCCGATCAATGCTTGCACGGGCATTCGCTACCGAGACAAAGGAAATCCCAACATGCAGATTCAGTTCGGTGCCAGACTTGAAACGCAGGAGTGCCCGGCATCCGGGCCCGCAGACCTGTACGTCGGCGCCGGACGGAAGAAGTCCGCCGTCGGAGGCAAGCGTAGATTCGACGAAAGGCTTGTCCGAGCGCACGCTGAAATAGATCGAATAACATTTGTCATGTCCCCAACCTCCACGCAGATCGCTCCTGCCTACAAGTTCATTCTGGCTGGTGATCTCAAGATATCCGCCGATCGAAACCGGCTGCGTGTCCCACATTTCGCACTCCTGGAAATGTCCGCTGGGCGCCCTGCCCGTCTGGATCACCGAGGCCGCATCGACCACCAGCCATGCCGGCTTCCCCTTTGGATATCTGTAGCGGTGGACACCGGTATGCTGGGTGCACGTGAGCTCGACTCCGACGCCCCACGGCCGCATTGTCATGGCATAATATCCTACTTCAGCCTTCTCATCGTCTGGAACAGCGTCTATGTAGCGCTGCAGAGGAGGCGTAAAATAAGGAGGCATGGTCACACGCCTTGGTTCACCGGTGAAAGGTGATACTGCAATGTTTCCGTAGCGGCCTGGCCCGCCTGTTCCGGCGACGTGCGTATGGCTGAACCTCACTATCGGAGCCTTCTTCTGATATCCGCTTGTCGGATGAGGGAAACTTCTGTCGGGCCCCAGCTTGACCATCCCGAAAGGCATGTACGGCCCCGGAAGACAATGTCCCGGCGGATTCACGCCCATCCACGGAGACACATATTGGCTGAAAGACTTCTGCTTGCTCATATTCTTTCCATCCTGTATTTGATTTAGATTCCGATAAAAATACATATCATCCATCTTATTTCAATAAAATAATATTTCTTAACTTTGTGTCTTAGTGTCTTTGTGGTTAATTATAGGCTTTACAAGGAGCGCTGGCGTCTCGCCGGCAATAATCATTTCAATGGAATATGACTGCATAATAATTGGAGGAGGACTTTCCGGGCTCGCGGCCGGGATACGCCTCTCCCATTTCGGGAAAAAGATATGCATCCTGGAAAAACATTCCAGACTCGGCGGGCTCAATTCCTATTATACCAAGGGCGGCTATGAGATCGATTCCGGTCTCCACGCGATGACAAACTTCACTGCCAAGGGCGGGCCGAAATCAGCCCCCCTCGCAAAGCTCCTGCGCCAGCTCCGTATCCAGCACGACGAACTCGAACTGCGCGAGCAGAACTATTCACTCGTAAGCTTCCCCGGCGTATCACTCAAGTTCACAAACGATTTTGAATTTCTGAGGACAGAAATTCAAAATAAGTTCAAGGAAGACTTCGACGGCTTCATTAAACTCGACATCTTTCTCTCGAAGTATAACAGCCTTAGCCTGACCTCAAAATTCGTTTCGGCAAGACATGCCGTTTCGGAATATTTAAAAAGTCCTCTGCTCATCGACATGCTCTTCTGTCCGCTCATGTATTACGGCAGTGCAGTCGAGGACGACATGGATCTTGCGCAGTTCGCAATAATGTACCAGAGCATTTTCAAGGAAGGGTTCTGCAGGCCCGCAGGCGGCATCAGGAAGCTCCTCGAGATCCTCGAGAAACGCATAACCGAATCCGGCGGCGAGATCCGCAGAAGTTGCGAAGTCCGCAAAATTATTTCAAAGGCCGGAATGGTTCATGAACTTGAACTCGGGAACGGCGAGACCATCTCCGCGAAAAATGTCCTCTCATCCGCCGGATACGTTGAAACCCTCTCGCTCTGCGACCAGAAACCTGCGGCTTTCACAGAAATTCCGCGTGGACAGATGGCGTTCGTGGAGACTGTCGGGATACTTGATTCCCCTCTCACAGGACATGAAAGCGCCATAATATTCTTCAGCAGTTCCGAGAAATTCCATTACCAGAATCCTCAGGATGCTATCGACCTCGGAAGCGGCGTGGTTTGCTGCCCGAACAATTTCAAGTTCAAACCTGACGACACGCCACCCGCCCCGATGATCAGGATTACGGTTCTGGCGAACAACCAGCGTTGGAGCAGATGTACGCAGGAAGAATATAAGAACCTGAAAGATGAAACTGCGACGAAGGCCCTGTCAATAGCCGCAAAATATACCGGCGTACCGGATCTCGCTAAAAGAGTCAGGCTCATTGACACCTTCACTCCGAAGACGATCACCAGATACACCGGACACATCAATGGAGCTGTTTACGGATGCCCGGAGAAGATGAAGGACGGCAGGACTCATCTTGGCAACCTCTTCCTCTGCGGTACCGACCAGGGATTCTTAGGAATAACAGGTTCGATGCTGAGCGGAATATCGATTGCCAATTTACATCTCTTGAAGTAGGTTAATCAGATGACAGGGCAATTTGTTTGTAGCGACCGACTGCGGAGGTCGCAGTTTTTATCAATAAGAAACTTTTACCGGTTAAGTAAGGCGGTCATTCCTGGCCGCCATCTTGTCGGGCTGGAAAGCCCGACCTACTTCAGAGGCAAGTTTCAAAGGAATAAGCCCGTAAGCTGTAATTTTACAGAGCCACTATGAACGGGAAAATGTTGGAGTTCACAACTTTAGTTGTGTCTTAAATAACGGAGCGCCGGCCTCGCTGGCATTAGGAAGGAATTTACCATGGAAGAGACAATCCAATCGACATTCAATTTTACTCATGATTTCAACAAGATGACCGAGCACTTCCTGACACAGACCATCGAATATATGCCCAGGCTTGTCATTGCAATGGTAATACTCCTCATCTTTATCGGGATTGCAAAACTCGTCCAGACGATATTCTTCCGCATCAACCGTAAATTCGACGCCGACAAAAACCATGTCCTCAAGCTCGCAGGTTCGGTGATCAAATTTGTAATAATCGTCATCGGCGGAATAACCGCGCTCGGGACACTCGGAGTGAACGTAAATGCACTGGTCGCCGGACTCGGACTTGGAGGTTTCGCTGTCGGCTTCGCGCTCAAGGATGCCCTCTCAAACCTCCTCTCCGGAGCTCTTATCCTGATCTACCACCCCTTTGCGATCGGCGACATCATCTCCGTGTCAGGCTTCAAAGGGGAAGTATTAGAAGTAAATCTCCGCTACACAATCCTTCAGGGGGAAAACAAGGTCTACCTCATACCAAACTCCTCGCTGTTCACGAACACCATTGAAGTTATAAAGAAATAGTCATCCGACTATTTCTTTATATAGCTCATCCTCCCAAGCCATTCTTTCGCCTTTCCTGCATCATCGAACGACGCGTGGAAAATAAATCTTGCCGTTTCCGGAGAGTTCCTGATCAGCCGCCCGATTGTCTCCTCATCAAGCCACCCAAGTGAAAGAACAGGACCTTTATCATTGCCAAACGATTCAACGCTCGGTTCAAAGCCCCTTCCCTTTGCTGGCACACGGTTGAACGCATAGAAGTTCGGAATCTTCTTGAACGACTCGAACTGATGTTCCGCCGCGGCGCAGCAGTGCATCCCGAGTCCGCCGAACGTCTCAGCAAGATCAATCATCTCCGGTAGGCAGAATTCCTGGAAGCTCTCCTCGTTGAGCGCACCGCATTCGTCATTTGAAAGCCAAGGACCGAATTCCGGTGGCGCCCAGGTTGTCGGGCAATGCGCCGGACTCATGTTGGGAAACTCCTTGCGAAGTTCGCAGAGTACCTTCTTGAAAAGGCTTGCGCATTTCGCAACTAGGCGCTTTACGGCATCGGGCTCAATCATCATCGCACAGAAGAAATCCTCCTTGTTCCATATGATTGCCGCGGTGTCGAATCCAGTCTGCATGTCAGGCGGACCGAATGGCACATCAGGTCCCAGTTCCTTCCTCAGCGCATCAGCCAGTTCGAAGATACGATAAAGCGTCGGCGATTTCCATATGTCAGGCTCAACAAGCTTGTCCGCCTCCTCGGAACTTGTGACAAATGGCAGAGCAGCCGGATTGCTCCCTTCAAAACGGTGTACCTTGCAGCCGAAAGCTGCGGCATAAATATGAGTTCCGGTCATCAGCTTTACGGTGGGGACCGAATGGTCATCAACGGCATCAAGAAATTCCATGTGCTTCATATAATGGTCGACAAGAGGCGCGATCCAGTTTGTCACCGGTTCATCGGATATCGTGTAGTCGTCCCTTGGATATCCGGCCTTCGTAAAATAGTTCGGCATGCAGAAGAAGCCGTGCCCCTGGAACGGCCCCTTCCTATAAATATTACGCAGGAACTCCTGGTTTCTTTCAACCTTTGTGTTCATACTGTATCCCTTTCATTATATTTAATCATATCTCCTCGAGCTGATTTCATGAATACGGGAAACGGTTGTTATGGAAAAAGCGCTTGTTGGAGTTCACAGCTTCAGCGTGTCTTGGTATTAAACAGGTTGTACACGCTAAAGCAGCGCACTCCAACAAGATTCATTCTCTCGGAAAATTCTCTTTTCCAGCCACAACCGTCCTCTCATCCTTTGACAAGTCATATTTGATTGCGTCATCTATTTTCCCATTCCCCTTGATTATACATGTTGCCACACTATAGTAAATGGCAGCTTTGCTCAATTACATGTCAGATATGATTATGAACTATTTCGATGACATAACATTCATCAGCGGACAGAACCTGCCGGAATGCAAGGCGGTGATAGATGGCCGTTTCCAAGACATGTTCAACCTCCAGTTCATCCTGAGCGGAAGGATGTATCTTGGAATTGACGGAGACGAAAAGGTGATCCTGGACCGTCCTGCAGTCTTCTGGCACCATCCGAAACATTCATACCAGTATGGCCCGGCATCTCCGGTAAAGAGCTGGCATCATCACTGGGTCACATTCCGCGGTCCGCGCGGAAAGCTCCTCATGGAACAGGGATTCATGAAGCTTTCTCCAAAGGGATTCGTCTATGTCTCTCAGCCAATCGCCTACGAAGACACTTTCAAGAGGCTTCTGGAACTCCTGGAGAAACATGACAACAACAATCATCCCGAAACGGTGATCCTCATGGAACAGCTGCTCTCCCTCCTAATTACAAACAAGATGGAAGAGGTCATGGATTCCATGCATGAAGAGGCGATTGACAGGACAGTGTCAAAGATCCGCACTGCGCCATTTGCCGAATATGATTTTGCCATGATATCCAGGAGCATGGGATTGTCCTACAGCCATTTCAGGCGCTTGTTCCGGATGAGGATGCAGACCGCCCCCTATGATTTCATCTTGAACTGCAGGATGCAGTCTGCAGCAAAATCACTTGGAGATCCTTCGAAGCAGGTGAAGGATGTCGCCATGGAATCCGGGTTCAGCGATCCGGCACAGTTCTCGAAGCTCTTCAGGAGCCAGATCGGGCTGTCACCTGCAAACTACCGGAGGACATTGTTCAAGTAAATATAAATTTTCGCTACTGCGAAAATTTATCTTTCAGGGCCTTTGCCACTTCCTCGTCGGTGACCTTGTAGATCAGTATGGAATAGCCGATGTTGTCATCGGGCTTGCGCGTCTCCAGATATCTTGCGAGTTTCGCAAATCTGAGGATGCTGTATATCTGGTAATGGTTCGTGACATTCTCCGGCCCCTTCGCCGTCATGAACTTCATGAACTTGTCCTTGTCAACCGCCGAAGCGAACATGGCCTTCATTTCCATTTCGAGATCCGCATAATAAGCATCATCTATCTGCCTGCCCTCCAGATCCTGCTGGCCGAGGAGTTCGGACATATAAATGAATGGGAGCATAGTGGCGCTTATGCAGTAAACTCCTCCCCTGAGCACATATGGGGCTGCATCATCCTGCCTGTAATAGCTGGGAAGCTTTTTGACTCCCGGTGCGTAATAGTCGATGCTGGCTATGCCGAAGTAGGAGACATAGACATTAGTCTTCTTCTGGTTAAGAAGTTCTTTCTCCTTCAGCCATTTTCCAAGCCCTTTGAGATCCTGTCCCCAGTCGAGGGAACTGTCGACAAGATGCCTGTAGCCGTTTTGGGGTCCTCCGGCAAGCTGGTTGAAATAAGCGAGATAATGCGGCCAGATGCTGAACGATTCGACAATAATCCAGAGGAAACAGAATACCAGCGTTATCTTTAACGACATAGCCGACCGCCTGAATAGAAGCCAGCAGGCCCCGGCAAAGATATAGGCAACAGGATATAGCACAAGAACATGGCGGTGTCCGATGTTGATGCTGCTGGCGATTGCAAAAACCAGATAAACCAGGGCAAGTACAATCAGCGGGGTGAACGGATAGAGTTTCACCATTGCATCATCCTTCGGAAGTTTCCGGAGTTTCCGTAACGAGAAGATCATAAGAAGGGTTAGTATCCCCAGAACCGGCAAAGGCGTTTTCACAAGACACGCATACGGGAAGAAATACCACCATCCCTTCAGGCTCTGCTCGCCGTTGAGATAGGTATAGCGCACTTCCGATTTTTTAAGGACGAACTGGAATCCGAAAAGGTAGGCTTCCGGCAGAAGCCTTTTCTGCCTCGCAAAGTCAACCAATTTGCCAGGCAGTCCGGTATCCTTGAGGACGCTCTGCCAGTTATCCTCCATGATCTCGGGTTTGATGGCGTCATCGTTCAGCATCGAATATCTGAATCCGAAAGACATCCATATGAAGAATACGATAATCAGGGCATTGACCAGTCCTGCGGCAAGGAAGGCAACAAGCTGTTCAGACTGTTTCACGAGCTTCATCGCGCGTCCTGGAATCTCGACTTCCAGATCGGGATTCATCTTCAGCCGCACGGCTATCATTATCAGATACATCGGGATTATCAGAAACGCCGACATCTTCGCCAGGAAGAGAAATGACAGCCAGAGGGAGGCGAGCAGGACTCTCGGAAGTGTTATCTTCTCAAGCATGTACCATATCGTCCAGGCGGAGCCTATGAAACAGAGGGTCGCGGCGATGTCGGACGTGACCAGCCGCGAATGCGCGAGGATTGTCGGACAGAACACATATAGGAGCAGGGAAAGAGCCGCACCTTCGATCCCAAAATATTTTTTCGACCAGCAGTAGACTATCAGACCTAGAAGCAAACTGAGCAACACCATCATGCTCCTGCTCAACACGAAAAGCCTATCGGGGCTGTTTCCTTTCTTAAATAGGAAATCGTAGGCGGTCAGCCATTCGTTCGCCTCGAGGGATGGATTCTTGGTGAAAACCGGCATATTGATCTTATTGTCGAAAAGGAGAGGTATAGCGGCCCATCGCTGGGGAAAATTCCCGTTCTCAGGATTGATCCGGTAGTCGTCCATCTTCCAGAAGCAGAAGCCTCCTGTCACATGGACAGTTTCGTCGAATGTCGGTGATTCCTGGACAAGGCTAGTGAAGGCCAGGAAGAAATGGCAGAGGAGGAGCATTGCGACAAGGCAGTACTCCCGAATTGTATTGGTTTTTATGTTGAAACGCATAAGCCATAAGTTATACTGGTTTGAGCTGATTGCAAAACGCACCCCGCCCTACGCGAATTACGCTTATGATTTAAACAGGCCAACTGTGAATCTTTAGAGCTTCCCTTTACTTTGACGCATACCCCCTGTATTTTATGCGCCTAATATTTCCTGTCCTTGACAGGAAATATGAATTATGCGTTCTGGTAGCTCAGCTGGATAGAGCAACGGATTTCTAATCCGTAGGTCGCAGGTTCGAATCCTGCCCGGAACGCCATTTTACTTAGAATGCAGGAAGGAAATGAATTGGAAAAAGGTTCGCCCCAGCCATCCGGCGGGGCGCCCTGTCGGATGACAGGGCGAATCCTGCCCGGAACGCCATTTTATTTAAGAATTGGTGGTTGGATTAATGGATGATTGGATGGATGGGTAATAACATAAGAAGCAAGAACTCTTATTCCTAATTCTTTAACTACATCCACCTATTAATCCTGTTATCCTGTCAAACTCTTAAGGAATTATGAAACTTTTAATATGCGGAAGCGCGGCAGCCGAGGGGATTCCGGCGCTGTTCTGCGGATGCAGGCTTTGCAAAAAGTCATTTGGCAGACGCAAGGACACCAGATCAAGGACGGCCTACCAGTTCGGAGAGGAACTCAGGATAGATTTCGGTCCGGACAACCTGCTCCACGCCCAGAAATACAATCTTCATTTCGAACGCCTCAGGCATCTGTTCCTGACGCACAGCCATGCTGATCATTTATTTTCAGGCGACCTTTACTGGAGAAGGCCCGGATTTTCGATGCTCCCAAAAAATTCCTTCCTTGATGTATATGGCAACGCTTCCGCTGGCAACGCAATCAAGCACACGCTGGCAGACAAGCTGGAAGATGCAAAAATGGCGTTCCACCTCCTCTCACACGGCAAGAAACTGAAAATAAAAAGACCGGCTGCGGAAATCATCCCGCTGAACGCGAACCATGACAAAAACCAGGAGCCTTTCATCTTCATCATTGGTATCGGGGGCAAGTGGACTCTGGTTGGTAATGACACAGGCTGGTTCCCGGATGAAACCTGGGAATTCCTGAACGGCTACGTGTTTAACACTGTCGTACTCGACTGCACGATGGGAAGGAAGAAATGCCGCAACAACCACATGGGCGTATCCGAAGTTGTCGAGACTTTCGGAAAGCTCAAGGAGATGGGATGCCTGTCAAGAAAGACGCGCAGGATAGCAAATCATTTCTCGCACAACGGTGGCATGCTCCATTCCGATCTTGAGAAGTATTTTTCAAAGTTCGGCATCGTCCCCGCATACGATGGAATGACTCTCAAAATCTAAAGGGGCATCTCAATTTTCAGCTCACATGGGCACTTCCATAGGCAATCATTCTGCCTCGAAGCTCTACCTGTCCCAGCCGGAGAGGCGGCGGAATACCGGCCAGGCTTCCTTGTTGTAGAAGCGGTGCCCACCATCGCCTTCGACAAGCACGCATCTTTCTGGAACACCGGCCCTGCCGTAGATCACCTGGACTTTTTCAAAGGCCTTCTTCACGGCGTCGATCGGGAATATTTTATCTGTCTTTCCGGCCACTATCACCAGCGTGCGTGCGGGAATCAGGCATGAGAGATCCGCCATTTCCAGATATTTGAGCATTCCGGGGATGTAGTTACAGGCGCAATGATCGATCTTTCCTATGGAATCCTCGTATGTGCAGAAGCTGCATGAGGGCATCGCAATCTTGATCCTTGAATCGAGACAGGCGGCATAATAAGTGACAGTTCCGCCGCCTGAATTCCCCATACAGCCGATTTTATTGATGTCAACTTCCGGAAATTCCTTCATCAAATCAATGGCACGGGACACATCCCAGACTCTTGCTCCCTGCATCGTCCTTCCGAGCATTGACTCAACCATGCTGGCGTGATGGCACGTTGAAGTAAAAGACTTCCTATCCTTCGGACGGGAATCCGCACGTTCTCCAAAACACCGCTGTTCCAGGACAAGCGCGGCATAGCCTTCCTTTACTGCCTGTATCGCGAAATCCCTGTCGCCCTTTATGCTTTCCTCGTCGCCCTCGAACTTCGGGCGTGCAAGTGATATATGCATTCCCGTGGAATGCCCCTGCAGGCATATCACAAGCGGAAACGGCGCCCTGCCTTTCAGGGGGACGAGCAAATGGCATGGCACGTCGACATTCTCCTCGGATGAAAACACGAACCGCGTCTCCTTGAACAAATCCTTCGTCTCGGAATTCTCAATCCTGAGATTGGGCCTCACCTTCTTGAAGAGGTCAAATCCGAGGAGTTCGCGGAATTTATGGCTGACCTCAACGCGCCAGTTATCGAAATTCCTCTCGGGATCGTATGTGAGCGCAAGCTTTGAAGTCTTAAGCAATATTTCATGGGAGGACTCGGGGGCAAAACTGGAACTGTTCTGGTTCATTATTCCTGTCTTTTCATATTGTCTCGTCAATCGATATATTCTTATAAATCACATCGCCGACGTTCTTCCAAATCTCATCCCAGTCATTTGTCGGCCCTTCAAAAGTCAGGATATATACAGTACCTGTCTTATCATTGGCTATATAAAGCCTGTATACGTTTAAGATGTTCTTCTCATCGGTATTGTCGGTGTATGTATATCCGATCTCCTTGAACATGCCCTTCTGCTGCTCCCATTTCCTGGTGAACTTGACCTTCTTGGCGGTCTCAGCCACTGCGGCCGCCGAATATTCTGAAGGTAGCTGTCCTTTCAATTTCGCTGGCACATTCCTGAAAACTCTCAAGTTCAAGCCCGTCTGGTAGGCGTGCATCTGTTCGATATTCTCCTTTGTGATATAATACAAGTATCGTTCCTCCTTGTTTTCAGCGTAGAAAGTAAAGAACCAGTCGCTTGGCATCAGCAGTTGCATCTTTATGAACGGCATCTGCTTCCACAAGAAGCCCTTTGGAGCTTCAGAAAGAAGTTCGGCCGCGGAAAGGGACACCGCGAAAAACAGGAAAAACACTATTGAAAACCTTCTCATAATCCCTCCATAACAATTCCAAAAGAGTGTAAGTTAAAATATGCCAGGGCATTTTTCAATGTCCCAACCTATTATATTTTTCACGTCCGTGAAAAATATCATCCGAAGAGATCCGGAGTGAACATGTCATCCTTCTTCTTTTTTTCCACCTTGGGGGGTGGCGGGGGCTTCGCAGGCTCCCCTCCTCCGGCAAGCCTGTCGAGATCCGTCTTTATGCTTTTCAAGTCCAGATCATCAGCTATCGCCCTGAGCTTTTCAATGTCCGGCTTCTTCTTGCGGAAGTATTCAAGATCCTTTAGGAAATCATCCGGAAGAACCAGGTCCAATGTGATTATCTGCTTGTTTTTCCTCAGGAATTCAGCTGAGCCTGCGATCTTCGCACGAAGCTTTTCGTTTTCAATCTGTGAAAGATTAGAAAGAAGGTTGTCAATCGAACCGAACTGCCCTATAAGCTTTGCAGCTGTCTTCGGCCCGACACCGTCGATTCCCGGGATGTTGTCCGAGCTGTCACCTATCAGTGAAAGATAATCCACGATCTGGGATGGATTGACTGCGAATCTCACAACAACCTCTTCAGCGCCCTGCAATACGAATCCCCCTCCACCCTTCCTGTCGGGGATCAGCATCTTGATCCTGTCGTCGATGACCTGGGCGATGTCCTTGTCGGCACTCACTATCCGTACCTGGTTCCCCTTGAACTCCACCGCGATGGCTGCGATTATGTCATCGGCCTCCTGTCCATCCTTCTCGACGAGTCTCCATCCAAACGCTTCTACGAGCTCGCGGATGGAGCCCAGCTGTGATTTCAGTTCCTCCGGCATCGGAGGGCGCTGCGCCTTGTATTCCGGAATGATCTTCATCCTGTGCAAGGGCCTGCCCTTGTCAAAGACCATTGCTCCGTACGGCGAATAGTGATTTCTGTCCAGAGCCATCAGAAATTTTGCAGTTGCGAATATCGCATTTGTGAACTGTCCCTTGGAATTCGAGAGCAGAGGGATCGCATAGAAACCCCTGTATATCTGCGAATAGGCGTCGATCAGCGTAATCGTTTCATTCATTGGTCAAGATGATCTTTCATTAAATATTTTAGACAGGATAACAGGATAACAGGATTTACAGGATAAATACAAAATTAGCATGAAGACCTCAAAAGTAAATTAGGGGAGCGGAAAAAGCTGTATGGTGGCCAGTGAAACAAGCAAGAACAGCTCTTGCGAGCTTAACTCCTTTGAAACTTGCCTTAAAAGTAGGTTGGGCTTTCCCTTGTCCCGCCGTAGCATCTTAGCGAAGGCGGAAGCCCGACAAGATGGCGGCCAAGAATGACCGCCCTACTCAATTGGCAAAAGTTTCTTATTGATAAAACTGCGACCTCCGCAGTCGGTCGCTACAAACAAATTCTTAATGCTTTTATTCGTTTGCAGCCTGTCGCGCCGTAGCTGTCTTTTTAGCAGTTGTGTGCACCATAGCCTTTTGGCGACGGGGCAAGGCATGTTCTTTTGATTTTCATGATTATCAAGGATGAGGGAATGGACTCACACTGCCAGTTCCAGATACAGGATCTTCGCGTTCGGCAAATCGACACTTTCCTTTGCCGTCGCCAGAACAATATCCCCTGCCCTGTTGAGACGCGGATGGACATGGTAGATCTGGTTCTTCATGGAGCAACAGACGCTCGCGAGGAAATGCTTCTTCTTCGTCCTGTTGTCATACAGGAATATGTCGCTCTGGTCCTCGGTCTTGCGCTTCGTGTTCCCCCACCAACAGGTGTCCATCACGAACAAGCTGCCAGCTGCATTGGAAGCCACGTGGAGATAATCGTCATGATCAATGAATTCGCCGGTCTTCGTCTCCGGATCGACAAGGATGATTCCGAAATCCTCCATCCTGGAGACCGGATATCTTACTGCGACCACCTTGTCGCCGGCCGGCATCTCGTGCCCGACAAATTCAACAAGTTCGCCTTTGGAGTTGTGCTTCTGCGGATAGATGGGATAATGGACTCCTTTTCTCCATTCAAGAAGATGAAGCCTGGCTGGGATTGTTTCTGTAGGACCTTCATGGCAGAACAGGATATGTTCTGCATTGGAGAAGAACTGCGTGTGGTTAGCCCAGAAGTCAATTTCCTCTAGAAAAAGGATCTTCTCCTTTCCTATGTCATACACGAAGATTGAAGTCTTTTCGAGCTTTGCATCAGTCCTCCTGTAGTTCACGCCGGCCAGATATTTTCCGTCGTCGCTCACATGGAACGGACCGGCAAGCTCGGAGTCGTCCGGGAACACCGCCTTTGAAAACCTACTGGACTTCCCGGGGATCGAGATATGGCATATCCGGTTGTCGAATGGGACCAGCACTGTTTCCGTATTCCTGACATGCCCTGACACGACCATGTCGGCATATGGATCATTTTTCGCCCTGTACGACGAAGACCACTTCCCCATATCCAGCACTTCCTCGCACCTGCCATCATCCGAAAAATACCTGTTCAGGGAAATCCTGCCGTCCTTCTGGCAGTAGAAGATGAAATACTTTCCGTCATTGCTCCAGACATCCGATGTGTAATACGGAATAAAGTTGATGGCATTATCGTATCCGATGAGACACTGCTCTTTTATGATTCCAGATTTGTTTTTCATTTGTCCTTTCTTGGATCCAATGTCACTTTGTAATCGTCTCATAATAGTTTCGACGTATTTCATCTTCAACGGAGCGCGGGTTTTCCAACCCGCGGATCTTATTAATGGCGGACTGGAAAGTCCGCCCTCCTTTATTTAAAACTCCATTCTATTGGGAGACCATTAGTAATTATCAGCGTTCTTTTCCTGTTCCAAGCATCCTGTCTTCATTTCCCTACTATGATCAAATGGCTTATTTCAAGCGAATTTTCCTTTACACCGGTCCCCATGCCGACGGCGATACGCTTCCATGTCGCAGGATTGAGACGGGTGTTCTGCATTCCTGCGTGTCCCGGCCCGGGTTTCATGTCTTCAAATGGAATATACACCACATGCCATTCCCCGTCTGCCGGGAAGATGTCGCTCATCCAGAAACCGTCGGGCTGGTTCGGATTCGCCATGATCGCGACATTGTTTGCGGATTTTGGTATCCTTGCCCGTATAAGGAATCCGGCGTCAACAGCCGGATCAATTGGATTCTGAAGCGTGAATACCGGATATACCCAGCTGCCCATGGTGGCTGAGAATGTCACGTCCATCTTCCAGACATTGTTTTCTGCACTGAACTTGGATTTGCCGTGACCAGCTATGTTAGCACTCCAAAGATTCAGATCGGTTATAGGCAGGGCTTTCTGACTGCCATGCCGCTTCAGGTGTTCTTCAAGATTCCCTTCCATCACCATAGGAATTGCCAGAGGCGCAGGCTGGATTTCAGATGCAACTTTTGCTGTCACCATGATCATCCGCGAATCGGCGATGTCCAGATTCTTCGATGCATCAAGCTTCCAGGCGACATCGACGGTTCCGAGAGCGGGAACTGTCACCTGCGCCATGGCTTCATCCTTCCCGCCGGCGGGCAGCTGAAGTGTCGGGACAAGCTTTATTTCAGCCTGTGAAAGATTGTGGAACCTTACATTCACCGGAAGTGTTTTTGCCACGTCCTGCGACACCAGATATTTGCCCGTGGACATCCTTTGCGGCGTCTGCGTGTTAAGGAACTGCAGGATGATCGGAGATGAAACACGTTTTTGATTCAATGGTTGCTTCCCTATGGCATAAAGCCTTGCTGCAGCCGTATCTGTCTTCAATGCCGTTCCGAGTGATGCGAGATCGGCCCATGCGTAGACCAGGCCGTCGGGAACAGGAATTTTCCCGGCAACGGCCTTTAGTTCCCTGCCATCGATCCCTGAAATCTTCTTCACCTCGAACGGGAGTCTTATTACTGTCTTGGGATCGAGTTCTCCAGTATAAAGCATGATCACGCATTCTCCGGACTTCTTGTCGCCGAAGACTCGGGCAAGCTTCACGGATTTGTCAATGCCGGCCACATCACCGAGATAGTCCTTGCCCGAAAGGAAATTTGCGCACACGGCATATCCCGCCATGCTCCGGAGGGGTGTGACTTCACGGCCCATCATACCAAAATTCTTCTGGCCTTCCTCGTAATAGACATATACGAACGGAAAGTGCCGGACAGCTCCGCACACTTTTGTTTCAACTGCTTTGGCAGAGATCTCAAGCGCGCTTATCGCATCCTGATCCATGGGTGGACGCGCCGGGCCGTTCTTCCATGACCATCCGCATTCGGTATGCCAGAGAGGCATTGACTCCTTGCCAAGCGCCTTCAGCCATGTGCGGTAGCGGACGAACATGCCTTCGACATCAGGTGCCCTGTCATAGGAATGCAGACTTACCGCATCAGTGTCGTTTAAAACTCCATTCGCGGCGAAGGTGTCAAAGAACGGGCCAGGCGGTATTGTCGCGAAAACGCCTGAGACAAGCGGAAGCTTCGACTGCGCCTGGTTCATTGCGAAACTCGCAGTTTTCACAAGCGTTGAATACTGGTCAGCCGGAATGAGGACAAGATCCGGTTCGTTAAAAACCTCGACTCCGCCCCAGCTGCCCTGCCAGTGCCTGGAGAGTTCTGTCCAGGCAAGTGAAGTTTCCACCAGGTTCTGCGGAAAATAAGGAGGACCTTTCATCATTTCCATGTGTTTCCCGCCCGCGCTGATTATTTCCAGTATTGGCACCTTGTTTTCAAGATAAGTCCTGCGCATGGTTTCATTCGCCCTTACCCCGCCTTCCCAGTTCCACTTGTCCTTCTCGGGATTCACTGAGCCATGGCTGAGGCGTTCACGTGACATCGCAATTCCGCTTCTGGCGAGGATCTTCACCAGGGCCTCGCGTTTCTCAGGACGGATCTCAAGCCATGCAAGTCCTGAATCCATGCAGAAGAACGGATCGGCCGGACCAGCATGCGGCTCCAATGCAACTATGCCAAATGTCTGGTTGGCCTCAGGAAAATTGATTTCAAAATATCCGCGGGGGAATTTGCGCGAAAGGAAAAGTGTGGAATCCGGATTCAGGACAGCATTCCCTTCTCCAATCTTCCGGCCGCAGTAGTCATTTATCAGATATGGAACCTTATCACTCGGCCCCGGACTCGCCACACGCCAGCGGAAGGAGGATTCCTGATCGGGATTCACAAAGAACATGCCGACGTCCACAGGTTCGAGCCCGCCTGTTGCGAGATTCGCAAGTTCCGCGCGGTAGTTGCTGACCATCGGCTTGCCGGCGACAACTGGTTCGTTGAAACGGAATCCGGCTGCATTCACGGCGCCCGCCTTCACTTCCGGAGGCAATTTTACAGCATCGAGAACGGCAGTACCATTGATCTTGGCAGTGACAGTCCGCGCAACCGTATCGACAAGCATTTCAAGATGATTCGGGGCATCTGCCCGGACCAGCTTCGGCTCAACCTTCTTTATCATATTTTCCTTTCCATTGAAAAGCCCATAATTGTTTTTTGTCACATGGAATACAAGGATGAGATTCTTCCAGAAATTACCGCTCAAATCCCCCTGCCCCATGGCAATGCCGGTGAATCCGCTGCCGTCAGCCATGACATCCGCCTGCACTTTAATTGTGCCGGCAACCATCGGGATTGAATGATGTGCACCGCCTGGAACGCTCGTAGTAGCGCCGTTCGCGGAGAAGGAAACCCCCTTATTCGCCGACCATTTTGCATTCCCAGCCTGAAGTGAGATTCCCGAGAGATCTGCGCCATTCATCCTGCCATCACCCGACTTCAGGAAGTCTGAAAAGACCAGGCCTGGATGACCCTCGGGCTTTCTATTCACCTCTTCATGGGAGCGCGGGTTTTCCAACCCGCGTGTTGGCGGACTGGAAAGTCCGCCCTCCTTTGTTTTGGAACTCTGCTGTATTCCGTTAATATTTGTCTCTGCCTTGATAGCTGATTCATCCTTGGAAAAGCATCCGGTCATTGAGATGGACAGGACAGATATGAAGACGAAGACAACAAGCCTAGCCGTGTAATTCATAGTTCTCTTTTCCTTGATTATAATTGATATCTTCCAATTGCTTGTATTACCACTCATCCAGCAATCCATTCATCCTGTTCTTCAATGGCTCCAGATTGCGTTGTCTGTCATCAGTTCCGAAGCCGACCGGCCTTCAACATGCCCGTCGAGTGAAACAAACTGCACCATCCTGCCATGCCTGCCTGCACCGATGCCTGATGAGGATGTCAGCCAGTTTGGTCCGCCGATCGGACATGCTATCTCCATGTTAGTATGTCCGGGGATATAACCGTTGGCGACGATGGCTCCCGGACCGAACTCACAGTCGCCCACTGCAAAAAGATTTGCCGGATTGTCGATCCTGAGGCTTTTTCCGCTCGTGGTGGACTTGTACTTGTGGTTCGTAATGCAGTTCGCTGACCCCCAGGTCCGGACAAGCCCGTAGCCTCCGCCAAACTTCATCCTTTCAGTTGTTACCATAGGACAGAGGAATATGCCGGTGCGGATGTTGCCGTAGCTGACGGCCTTTTCATTTACAGCTCCTGCGTTTGCCAGGAGACTCGGCCACCAGGTACTGCCGTTGGTTGTCGCCGAACTGTCCATATTGACCGGAGGCAGGTATCCTTCATAGTTGTCCGCATATGTGAACATGGCCAGCCCAAGCTGGCGCAGATTGCTACGGCAGACGGCGCCCTTGGCGGCATCCTTCGCACTCTTCAATGCCGGCAGGAGCAACGCCGCAAGGATTGCGATGATCGCAATAACCACGAGCAGCTCGATCAATGTAAAGTTATTTTTTCTTTTCGAGGAAAAGAAAATATTGTATCTAAGCATTTTCATATTCAATGGCTCCATATTGAACTGTCAGTCCTGAGTTCATCGAAGGAACGGCCTTCCACATGCCCATCAAGCGATACGAACTGCACCAACCTGTTATGCCTGGTCGCACCGACACCTTCGGTAGAGGTCAGCCAGTTCGGCCCGCCAATGGCACATGCAAGCTCCATATAGGTCTTTCCGGCGGGATAAACAGTTGCTCCTGAACCAAATTCACTATCGCCCAGCACCAACAGATATGATGGATTTGTAATTCTCAGGCTTTTCCCGCGGGTAGTGGACTTATATGTGTGGTTGGTATTGCAGTTTGCGGATCCCCAGGTCCGGACGAGTCCATATCCTCCACCAAACTTCATGCCGTCAGGCTCCACGCACGGACAGAGGAATATTCCGGTGCGGATGTCGCCGTAACTGACCGCTTTCTCATTTATCGCCCCTGCATTTGCAAGAAGGCTCGGCCACCATGTGCTGCCGTTGCCAGGGAGAGAACTGTCCATGTTGACCGGAGGCATGTATCCGCTATGGTTGTCGGCATATGTGAACATCGAAAGGCAGAGCTGGCGGAGATTGTTCCTGCAGACGGATCCTTTCGCCTGCTCCCGTGCAGCCCTGAGGGCGGGAAGCAGCAGTGCGGCAAGGATTGCGATGATTGCAATAACTACCAATAATTCTATGAGAGTGAAATTTGAAACTTGAAACTTGATACTTGCTACTGGGAGACCTGGATACAGCCCCCTAGAGCGGGGCTCCTTTTTGATCATAACACTTTTCTGTCCGATGTTGATCATGAATTAGGAATTCCTTTTAGGGGACGAACATGATTTTCTTTCAACAAGCTTTGTCTTCAAGACAATCCTCCGTGATGCTCCGGCTGGAATCTTTTTCTCTATAAGATCCAGCAGAAGCGGAAGCGCCCGCCTTCCCATCTCCGCGGTTTCAAGCGATACTGATGTGACAGGAATCGCCGCTTTCTCATTTCCCGGGGAATCATCAAAACCCAGGACGCTGATGTCTTCAGGAACTTTCACGTTAAGACATGACAGCCCTGCAATAAGCCCTCTCGCCAGCATGTCGTCTGCTGCGAATATCGCAGTCGGCCATGACGACTTCGGCCTTCTGGCAATCTCGGCGGCGATCCCGACTCCGCCATAGGCATTGTCAGAAGTGTTGAAAATGTCCTTGTCTCCGATAACCAATCCTGTATCCTTGGCCAATGCCCTCATCCATGCAAGCCGAATCTCCTGGAGTCTCCTTCTTCTGCCTTCCGCTTCTGTGGCAGTTGCAATCCCGATCCGTCGGTGTCCAAGGGATGAAAGATATTTGATACCAGTCCTGACAGATTCATCCTCCTTGATACCGAGTTGGCATCTGTTCTCCGACTCGGGATATTCGTAGGTTCCTATGAGGAGGAGAGGTATGTGCATGGATTCGATGAGATCCGAGATGCTGGTGAAATCTTTTCCTTCGGGATTTATGGGCACCCAGATTATCCCTTCGAGCCGGTTCCCGCAGAACCTGCTGATTCCGCGCCGCTCGCGCTCTGCGTCCCATGAACTGAAGGAAACTGATATTGAATATCCGCGTTCGTCGCCTAGCCTGTATATCTCATTGAGCATCGGATCGAAGAACTGGTTTTCCATTCCGGTAAGCATGACTCCGATGGTATTGGTCTTTCCAGTGACAAGCGTCCTTGCATTTTCATTCCTGACATATCCGAGCTGGTCGGCGACCTTGAGGATGCGTTTCTCGATCTTCTCGCTGACCCTGATGTTGATGTCCTTGCCAGTGGCGTTGAGGACGGCATAGACGGAGGCGCGTGAGACCTTTGCCGCCCTGGCGACGGAGGAAACTGTGGCTCTTCTTGCTGCGCTCATAAGCTCCATCCTCCTGTTGAAAAACCTCTTCCCGCATTAATTATATTGCACGTGCAATCATATTTCAAGTCCTGGTGGAATTATAATTTGCAAGTTGTTGAAAGGAAGGATAATACAAAGACAACCAGACACGTGATATTACAAAAAGATTCGTCTAGGCGGATTGACAACAAACGAAATACCAAGACAACAACCAAAGCAATCACTTCGACTTTCCATCGGGGGCTGGAAGGGGCTTGGGGAAATCACTGACCTCCTACAATTATTTCATTCATTGTCTTGTCGATTATAAAGCAAATTATTATATCCTATATCATTACTTGTTTTCAAAAGATTTATAAAATCTTGATAATTACAGCTTTTCTCATATGAAACATGGACAAAGTTGTCTTTTCTGAATAATATCTTTAACTGCTCAGTTAATTGAGGCAGGGAGTAGATTTTATTATTTAATTTATATTGATTGTTATTAATAACTGTGACATTGATCCCCTCCGTAGGTATCGAAGGGAAAAATACTCTAATAATGCAATCATTATCAATTTTAAAGAAAACCGAATAGTATCCAGCTGAACTTATGACGCTGAGAGTTTTACATATGGCATCAAAATTCATATCAAAAGGAGCTATCAGAACAATTGGTGCATCAAGCCCATATTCTTTGACGTTTTTACTCAACGTGGAATATAAATTCTGTCTGTCAATTTGTTTATCGTTATAAATTATCTTATCATCTATTTTTATAACCATAGTCCTTTCATCCTTAAAAGGAACACCTAAATTTTGAGTTGAGCTATTTTTAGAAACTTCACAGCCAGCAAGAGTAAGTAACAGAAATACAAAGATTCGAATAATTTTAAAATTTCTCATGTTGTTCCCTTTTTATCTTTTGTGCTTTAATTAAGATGCCGAGATACCGGTGCCATGGCGGGCATATCCTTAATTTTGAACTAGTTGTGTAAACGGCATTGTGTGGATTCAAGTCTGAAGTGCAACACTGCCGCTATGAAATACCTCTTTTGGTGTTCTAAAACCGATCGATTTTCTGGGACGATTATTCAGTCT
>MHBH01000046.1 GCA_001804805.1 Lentisphaerae bacterium GWF2_49_21 | reverse complement strand
AGATTTCTTTTAAATAGGTCTTTTTTTGATTTGACAGGAACCTTAATGGGTGACTTTGGACTGCGATACCCCTGTACCGCTTTGTTTTTACAGCGAAGCTGTTTGTTTCATTCTCCGTCTCTAACGGAATCCAAGGCGGCACAGGGGTGCCGCACTTCAAAGATTCGCTTTGCTCATCAATAAATTCTTTGATTCCTAACGTTCACCCATCCTCCTCCACGGATGCGGGGCTAGATGGAATTTCAGATTATGAAACCCAATTTGATAATGATATTGTTGTGGAGCCCAATATATACCAAATAATTATCTTTGTCCCTCCTCTAGCCCAGAGGGGACCAATGCAATATTCCGAATCTGCTATTAGAACAAATGGTAGAAAGGGAACGCACCAGTTGATTTTCACAATAGGTCCTTCTTTTAGAAGTTCTGGTTTGTGGATTTCATCTGGGCTGACTTGAGCAGCTTTGGCAAGGCGCTCATGAAAATCATCCACCCCGTAATATTGTTTATTTGCAAACGTTATTAGTGCATCCATATGTGATAAGTATCCTCCAATCCATGTTGCCACATATGAAAGAGCAATAATTGTAATTATGATTTTTGTTTTTCTTGTCATTAATATTCCAAACTGTTTTCAGGTAGAATCCCAGATGGTTTATCTCCGGCCGTATTAATGCTGAATTTATTACTTGGATTCCATACTCTGCCTGCCGCAGCTAATAGCAGCGGCAACAATAATCACAAATAATACGAACACGCCGCGAACAAGCAGGGCTGTCCAGATTGAAGTTATGCAGAATGCCGCTAGCGCCCCCATCGCGCCCAGGGCGAGAATCTGCTGATGGCTGGCAGGGGAAGAATCAACTCCAGATCTATATGGGGAAAAAGTCGTCGTCGTCCTCTGGAACCAGAAAATCAGCATCGTCAGGAGCCCGATCAGGCCCAGAAGTCCGGTGCTTGACGCAAATACCAGGAACAGATTGTTATGGTCCTGTTCCTTGGGGCCTTCCTTGATTTTAAGGACACCGTAGTTCATTCCGATCTGTGACTGATAGTTACCTAGCCCGATACCGAGCAGAGGTTCAACTCTCCACATCTGCACAGACGCCTGCCATTCCATATAACGCGGTTCGACCTGTCCTTCATCATTAAACATGCTGACTGAACTTTTGAGCACTTCCATATTATGACGCGGAAGTACGGGAAGAACAAAAGCTGCAGAGACAGCAATTATTGTTGCCCAGATTAGGAAGGCGCGCCGTGAGACAAAGACGCATACAAGACTGCACGCAAAAAGCAAACCGATGGCAGCTCCGCCAGAAAGAACCGTGATTCCGGCTGTGGCAAGAATAAGCAAACCCCAGATTTTGATCCGCCATTTTCCGATCAGCAGGACTATTGACAGTATTACTGGCAAAGTCACCGCCAGAAAACCGCCGTAGGTATTGCGGTTTCCGAAAGTGCCTTTCACGCCCATGATGTCGGCAGAACTGTCGAAATATTGTAAGACAGCTGTCAGGACAACGATAGAAACAAGGGCTAGGAATAAAACTGTGAATTTGGCCATCTTTTTGTCATCGTATTTTAACTTTGAGAAGAGTACGAATGCGACAATTACATATTCAACTACCTGGAAAAGTTCCTTTGCGGCATCGGATTTGCTTTCAGCCTTGAAGAAGGAGAGTGAGATCAGCACGACGAACAGTATGTTTTCAGGAAGAGGCAGGATTTCTTTCAGTGTCGCCAATATCCGTTTGAAAGGGGTTCCGGAATCTTTTGCAAAAAGAATGCGGACAGCCGCTGAAATACAGAACAGGAAACCACCAAGCCAGATCAGAGGATCAGCAATGCTGAGATGGGCGCCGCCGACTGCAAACGAATACTGGGTGGGGGCGCTTGCCAGGATAAGGATTAATATTGCTGTCAGCCCTGCATCAAGATATTTTGAAATCATGGAAGTTCCAATTTTCCGAAACTCTTTATAATGCAAACAAGAACATGCCTTGCGGCATTAATCCGACGTCGCTGGGAAGCTATGGCGCAACATGCTACAAACAAATAAAATGCAATTGAGAATTCGTTCGTAGTCAAGCTCGCAAGAGCTGTCATTCGTTTTCATTTTTATTCCGCCAGTTTCTCGCTCTTTTCAATTTCGACGGGGACCAGTTTGCGGTCGCTGGTTATAAGTATCTGATCTATCTTTATTCCATCTTCACGGTTTCCGATCTCGAGATCATAGGAACCTTTATCAAGCTTCAGGCTGACTTTGGCCTTGATCCAGTGCCAGCTCTTATAGGTGCCGTCGTTTCCCATGATGAATTCAGGCTTGTCCCCTATTTTCAAGCTGAACGAATTGCCACAGCTGTCAATCCACCAGCAGCGCGCCCAGAAATAATAAGTCCCTTCTTCTTTCAGGTTGATCTTATACTTTGCACTTCCGCCGACTTTCGATCCTTCTCCGGCACCCTGTTCGATTTCAATGATCTTATCGCCGGATGTCTTGGCGGTTTCAGCCTTGTCCTTTACTTCAACTGCTTTTACCGGGACTTTCAGTTCCTTTGCATCTTCCGCTTCAAAGCAGACCGTGGTTTCAGCCATGACGTAGATTGCCACCAGAAAAAATGCGGCTGTCACGGTTATTATCAGACGATTTGATGTAAAACCCATGTTTCTACCTTTCTTATAAAAATATACTGCTGAAACAGACTTCCTGCAAGCTTGATGCGAGTGGCGCTAAGTTTAAGACAGCCTTCCTCCTTCGCAAAGAAGCTACGGAGGACACAGAAAGGATGGACTCCAAAATTTGGAGTTCAAACTTTAGTTTGTCCCCTTTATCTAGCCCGCATTCAATATTTAATCATTTTCTGATAAATATCTTCCAGCCTTCTTATGCTTTCGGACAGCTGGAACTTCTCCAAAATCCGCTGGTGCCCCTTCTCTCCCAGTCTCTCGCATAATTTGCGATCTTCGCACAATTTTTCGATGGCACGAGCCAGCGAGCCGGTATCGGCTGGCGGCACCAGAAGTCCGGACACTTTGTCTTCAACAATCTCCTTTACCCCGCCAACTGAACTGGCAATGACCGGAATCCGCATCGCCATCGCTTCCATTACAGTGAATGGGCATCCTTCCCATAATGACGGCAGGACAAGGCAGTCAAACATTGCATAATAAGGAGCTATCTTGTCCGTCTGCTCGAAAAAATGAAAGTTCTCTTCAGTCTTGTTCAAGACCGTCATATCCCGGATCTCATTTTTCAGTTCTCCATCACCGACCAGGACAAAATGGATGTTATTATTCTTTTTCAGCAGGATTTCAGAGGCTTCTATCAATATGCGATGCCCTTTCTGGGGCATGAAGCGTCCGACCATTCCCACTACGAACACATCTTTGGGAATTCCGAACTGCTCCCTCAGTTTTCCACGTTCGCCTGCATCCGCCATCGGCCACAGCCCGGGATCAATCCCATTGGTATTTACTAGGGTGTTTTTATCATTGAAAAGTCCATATTCCAACGCAACTGCCTTTTCCGCTTCACTCACCGCGATCAACAATGTAGTCCATTTTGCCGCAATCCTTTCCAGAAAAAGATAAAACTTCCTTTTGAATCCTCCTACGGCCATCTCGAAAGGAAAGACATGGGGCGTATGTGCGATCTTCGCAAGTCCCGCCAGCCTTGCCGCCGTCCGTCCGATGATTCCGGCCTTGCTGCTGTGGGTATGGACGATATCAGGCTTTTCACGTTTTATCGCAGTTGTCATTTTCAAGATCAGCAGCAGATCCGAAATCGGAGAAATCTCCCTTTCCATGGGAAAGACCAGAACTTTTATCCCTCGTTTTCTGATAAGTTCAATGTCTTGAAGGAAAGCTGGGTCGCGGTTTGTCGCGCAGAATAATACAGGTTCAAATCTATTTAGATCCAGATGCGAGAGGACTTGGGTGATGTAGCGGCGCGTCCCCCCGGCGGTAGCTTCCAGGACAAGCAATATTTTTATTTTACCCATTTGAACTCCTGGATGGTTGGATGAATGGATTATTGGATGGTTGCGTATTAATTCAAAACCAATCATCCACACATCCATCCATCCGTCATCCCTGGCCGTCCGTCTCGGACAGTCCTGTTGGATGACTGCGTTTCAACTTCTTCAATCCCCAGTTCCACATTTCAACAGGCTCCTTGATCTTCAAGAGGGTTGTCCCTGCAAGGAAAGCAATTGCCGCCATTCCTCCGCCCAGTATCAGCTTCAGCATCAGCATGCTTTTGCCTTTCGGGATGCCAAGGCCAGCATCGAACATATGGAACACGAGCCAGGTGACTGCGGCGGCTGTGACTCCGACAATTGCCAGACGTATGAAGAAGCTGCAGCTTTCCTTCCATTTGAACATTGGCACGCTGCGCTTCAAAAGTCCAAGGAGGACGGCTGTCTTCAGCGTCCTGCACAGGACATATCCGGCCGCGATGACGATCAGCGCGGTCGCGCCCTTCGCCCCGAACTTTATTATGCCCAGATAGCTTATCAGGATCGACAACCCAGAAAAGGTCATGCCCACAAACGTTATCATATACGTCCTCTTCTTGGCGAAGAAGGCCTGCATGAGGAGCATTTCCAGGCCATATGCAGGCAGTACCAGGGTATAGCAGGCCATCGAGATGCCTGCGAGACGGGCGTCTTCATCCGAAAATTTTCCCATCACCAGCAGTTTGACGAGTTCCGGTCCATATACGACGACCACCAGCGCGATCGGGACGAACAGCACCAGCAACATCCTTCCGGATATTGTTAAGATCTCCCCGAGCTTCTCCTTGTTGTCCTTTGAGACCAGATCGCAGAAAAAGGGGAACATTGCAATGGACAGAGTATAAGGGACGATCATTCCGAAAGCCTGGAAAAGCTTGCGACCATAGGCATTGGCCTTGATCAGGCCGTCAGTTTCCAGGGAACTCAGCACGGTGATGTTGTTATAAAAATCCCTGCCTTTCGCGAACACTATCCCTATCAGAAGCGGGAGCATCAGGATCAGCATTGTCTTGAAGGCAGGATTATTGACATGGAACGATGGCCGGAAGAAGTGCAGCTGCCGGACAAGTCCGATCAGGTGGGTAATCAATTTCGTGACACTCCCGACAACAATTCCGAAGACCAGCGCCTTCCACGTAAAGCCGAGGAAACTCACCCCGACAACTACGGATATCAGGACAAACGCCTTCCATACCGCATCACCAAATGCCGCCAGGAAGAATTTCTTATATCCGTTCAGTAGCATATAGGTCGTCGACCCTAGAGAAAAACATATCAGCGCTGGCGCCATAAGCTTTACACCCTGGACGGCAAGCTGGAAATTTTCCTTCTTCTTGTCGGCATCAAAATAGGTTATCCAGCGGGTCAGTGTTTCCGGAAAAAGATAGAGGACAAGAACGGCGATGCACAATATGATCAGCTGGCAGGTCAGCAGTGTATTTGCAAGCAGCCAGGCGGCCTCCTCCGACTTCTTCTCCTTCTCATCGATGAAAAGCGGAAGGAAGGCAGGCCCGATCAGTTCCTCACCGATCAGGAACAGGCTGAAGATGACCCCGTCGAATGCGAAGCCGTAAATACATTCCCATTGTACTGTTTCGGTAATTCCTCCGATGACAAAGAACTGGGCGAAACCGACCACCTTGAAGCAGAGATGGGCGATGAAGACCGCCACGCTCGCCTTGATTATCCGTTCGCCTATCGTCTTTGTTTCCATTATCTACTTTCCTTAGAAGCGCTTAAATATTTGTACAGCGGCTGGACGGTCTCAGTTATTTCAAAATGCCCTTTAATATGTTCCTTCGCCGCTTTTCCCATCCTTTCACCAAGGGCCTTATCATTCAGCAATGTCTTGATCGAATCAGCCAGCTGTTCCGGATCATCAGGCTTGATTAAAAAACCGTTGACTCCATCCTCAATCAGTTCCGCAATGCCGCCGACAGAAGTGGCGATGACCGGTTTCGACAGCGCCATCGCCTCCAGTATTACATTAGGTATTCCATCACAATCACCATTCTGAGCTATCCTTCCCGGGTGTACCAGCATAGACGATTCCGCCATCAGCATTTTAACCTTGTCAAAGTCCAGACTGCCCATAAGCTCAACGTTTTTCAGTCCAAGCTTCCTGATTTCCGTCTCCAGCATTTCTCTCTGCGGTCCTTCTCCGACAATTATGCAGCGGGGCCTGATATTTTGTCCTGAGAGTATCTTGCATGCCTGCAACAGGATCTCAAATCCCTTCTTCTCTTCCAGCCGGCCTACGGCAATAATATGGCCTGACTGATCCTTTCCCTCGAATTCTACAGCATTGACGCCATGATACATCAAAACTATCCTATCCTGCTGATGCTGGCCGGGCAAATCTTCCAGCAACTTCTCTCCGTGCTTGGAGCAGACAAATATCTTATCGGCGCCATGGGTCCTCCGAACTAGTATCTCCTTGGACTGGGTGAAAATATCCCAGGCATGCGCCGAAACGCTCCACTTGCAGCCGTAAAGTCCGGCAAGAAACCTGGCTGCATCCGCGGGCACATAGGCGAAATGAGCATGAACATGATCCGGCTTCTCATCTGCGAAATCCGCAATTGCCATCGCATGGATCGCCCCGCGCAGACGCTGACACATGAAACGAAATGAGAGAGGCATGTCACGGAACAACGACAATCCTAATGACACACAATACGCAGGATGACTGATAATATTGCCCATCACTGCGAAAAATTTCTGTTTAAATGGCAGGTCATTCACATAGATTACATCTTTTAGCAGGGGCAGGGCATCCGGATTCACTGCTTCTCCAGCAGGTTTCTTCAAGGCACAGATCCGGATATTGATCCCGAGTTTTTTCAGGGCGAGGATTTCCCGGAGAATGAAATTCTCGGACAAGCTTGGAAATTTGTCGAGTATATAGAATATTCTCATTGTTGTCCCATCCATTCATCCATTAATCCAACCATCCATTTATTCTACGGCCTTTCTGTAGACTTCAAGCGTTGCCTTGGTGGTTTTCTCCCAGCTAAGTTCAGCGGTCCTTTTAAAGCCTTTTTCTATGAAATCCCTGCGCATTCCGGAGTTTCCTGCGAAATTCGCAAGTGCTTCCGCGATGCCTTTGATATCAGTCGGTGGAACACAGACTGCGGCGCCCCTAGTTGTCTCAGGCAGAGCTCCACGATCGGAGCAGACCACCGGTGTTCCGCACCTCATAGCTTCTAGCACCGGTATTCCGAATCCTTCATCTAGCGAAGGGAACAGAAACATGTCCGAGAGCGAATAGACGGCAGGCAGGACAGCAAGCGGTATATATCCGGGCCTGATAATATCTCCTGTAAGATCGAGCTGCCTGATGATATCAACCGTCTCCCCGGTTCCCCAGGCGTCCCTTCCGGCCAGTACCAGCTTATAATCCTTCACCTTATCTTTAAATGCGGCAAATGCCCGGATTACACCGGCAATATTCTTTTTAGGTTCATGGTTGCAAACTGACAGTACAAATTTCTCCGGCAAGCCATATTTTATCCTGACCTGTGCCAGAAGATCTGTATCATCGATTTTTTTGAATACTAAAGCAGGAGAAAATGGAATTACATTTATTTTTTCCGGACTGATTCCGAATAACTTGACCAATTGATCTTTTACAACGCCTGAAGGAACAATGACCTGTGCCGCCTGCCTGACGCTCCTCCCCATCAAAGTCCGATAATACAGACGGTTTGAAAATTTGCAAAGCTCAGGACGAAGGAGAGTTATTGCGTCATGTACGGTGACCACAGTCGGACAATTGACCTTGTATGGAGCGATATAGCCGGGACAATGCAGAAGATCGCACCCATGCTTCTTAACCTGCCCAGGCAGCAGGAAATGCTCCCACGCTATTCTTGAGATGCGGCTGTTGCGGGGAAGTCCGGCATAATGACAGGAAGCGTTTGGAAATGAGTAACGTTCTCTGGAGTGGTTGTTGAGGAAGATATGAAAATCATTTCCCAGCTCCCGTGCCAGCATGACGGCCAGAGAGGAGATTGTTACTTCAACTCCTGAAAAGTAATTCCCCAAAAGAATTGCATTATAGGCAATACGCATCCAAGCCCGCCTCTGTTTTCTTCCTAAAACAAGGTTTGAAGAATAAGTATAAATTTATCATATGAAGACAGATTTGCGAAGTTCTTATAATCAACTGGGGGGCGGTTGGCGTAGGTACTGGAATAAAAGTGGATTGTCGTTCCTCCATATTGGGAACGTCCTCCTTTCGTAAGAACTTCGGCGGACATCCTTCTTAAGTCTGCTGGCCTGCCACACGTAGCTGCCGAGTCTGCGAGGAGCGCAGTGTGGCGGAGAGGGTGGGATTCGAGTTTACTTGTAACCGCATCATCCAGCCCTACAACGTGTTACGCGCATGCAACTCCGATATTTACATTGAACTGATGTGTCTTTTTCAGCCTCATTGTTCCTTTTTAGGTTTCAAAAAATGACACAATTCTGCCACATTCGAACTTTTGTCTTTTGCATACCTTGAAAATTTAGACAACTCAAGCAAAAGCTCCTTTTGGATATTTTCGGGAAGTTCCCGGAAAACATCCAGAAGAAGCTGTTCATCGCCTTTGAGCTTCAAGGGATTTGAGGCAATATATTTCAAGTCCTTGAATTCCTCAAGTTGGCATAATTTCCAAAAGGTCTTCTCTTCAATCCATCCTTCGTTTTTCCTGAGATATCTGCAAATCAGGTTTTCGTTTAGCCCCAGCGTCCGGGCAATCTTCTTGTTTGTCTTAAGGCGGACTCTTGATGAAGCTAAAGCATTTCTTAATTCCATTGTCCACTGTACTGGATTCAGTTTTCTGCTCATGATTAAAATATTCCCCTGTTCCAATTATTCTCCAGCCGCGCTCTTAAAATGCGGAATCCGGCTGACGATCTCGTCCTCCATAGCCTTTTCAAGGAGCTGTTTCTTCTGTAAATTGTTCAGTTCGCGGTATTTTTCAAGGAGGATGCGCTCATCCGGCTTCAAGTCTTCCAGATTTATTTCCTTCCTGGGCATATGAGGCTTAAGCAGCGGTTCAAGATTCTCCCATTTGTCATCATCAATGCAATTGACTTTCCTCTTGAGATAGCGATGGATGTTCTGCTTGCTGACCTTTGATATATCAGCGAATGAGGACTGTGAGCCAGCTTCAAAGACGGCTTTTCTCAACGCCTGGAAAATTTCTTCATTTATTTTCATATTCTGAAATTATATCGTAAAAAACATAAAATTGCAAATTTATTGTAAGATTAGTGCAATATTATTCTTTGACAAGTCGCATTAATAATAATATAATAACATTTATGATAATAAAATGGAGATTTTATGCCAAAACAGAAAACAAGCAACGTTACGCGCGTAATCATCCGCAGGAAGATTCATGCCAGTGTGAAAGCAGAGGCCAAGTTGTGCGGAATGAAGCTTCAGCCGTTTGTGGAGAAGTCCCTATGTTTTGCAATCACCAACAAGGGGCACTTTTTTGATTGGTTGCACAAGTGCAACACAAACCCGAAGGGAGGCATGTTTTGACAAAAGATGAAAGGAGATTCATAGAAATAATCAGGATTAACCCAAGGAAGAAGCATCTGATTGTATCCATGCTGATAAAGAAACTCAAGAAGACCGGTCTTCTGATGACTGGATCGGAGCTTGAGAGAAAACTGGAGGGAAGGATAAAATGAAGACGGAAATTCCAAAGGATATCAAAGTCGAACCGTATTTCATCAGGCAAAGCCATATAAAGTCCCTGTTTGACATAAACAAGAACATTGTCATTGAATGGCGGAAGCGGGGTCTCGTAAATCCTGTCAAAATCGGGAAATCAGTGCTGTATGACCGAAAGGAAATAGTTGATTTATTGAACAGGTACCGTGTAAGACCGATTGTCAGTAATGACGGCACCGAATAAATGGATGTCTTCTGAGAAAAAAACAGCGCTTGTCCCCCGGGATTTCCTGACTGCTCCATTATTTGCCGCCGTTCCCCAGACTGGCCCGAGAAAAGTCCATCTCAATGACAAGATATGGGAAATCGGCGTCAGCAATCCCTTCGATCCATCGGCCAGGCAGTATCCGGCATTGGACATACGGCAGGGAAGGCTTCTTTTCTGTATATTGTACCTGATGAGGAGGAAAACGTTGGACATAAGGGAACCTGTTCCCTTTTCGCTCAACGAGCTGGCGCTGCTGTATTCCGGAAGGCATAATGGGAGTTCCGTCAAGGACATCAAGAGACTCATCAATGATTTGAGGGAGACCTGGCACAAGATAACATTCCCTGACGGGACCGAGAGGTTTTTCACGATACTCGGTACGATAGGTCTTGAAAGGAAACAGAATTCAAACTGGCTTCGCGATGTCTCAATAAATCCCGACTTCCACAATCTCATTCTTGTTATCGAAAGACAAATGCACATCCGGCTTGATGTGCTCAACAGTATAAGATCCAATCTGGCACGGGCAGTCTACACTTATCTACCGTCAAGATCTGTGAAGCGGACCGAAAAGAATCCCTTTATCATATCCTGTGCTAAATTGCTTGAACAGTCCGGCTGCAATCCCCCGGAATATGTCTCCTTGCAGAAAAAACTGTTTACGCAGAACAAGAACAGTATCTTGTCTCAGTTGGACGGCATCGAAGTCCTTTTTGGGAAATTGCGGATAAAGATGAATAAAAGAGGATATCTCCTGTCCTGGGTTGAAAAGGAATGCATCATGGAAAGGAACAAATCCTTCTATAAGGCTTGGATTGTCAGCGGAAGGACGGAAAGGGATTTTTTCGAAAGGACAAGACAGCTTCCCCAGCTCGATGATTATGAAGTGGCATGCCTTAACTCAAGCTTTGTAAATCTCCATAGGAACAGAAATTGCTTCAGGAAGGCGAAGGCGCTTCTGGGAAAGGGTAGATTTGACATCCTCTGCGCCGAGGAGAAGAATTATGCCCTTGAAAACATAAGCCCGACCCAGACCGCTGAAAAACGCTTCTTGTTCCATCTTGCAGAAGCAATCCGGAAATCTTAAATCCCCTGGAAATTCTGAGAGAAGATAATTTCGCCTCAAAAAGTGTGACACTTTAAGAAAATAATGAGGCTGGGCCTTTTTTCCGTCCCACGCCCATTGCAGTTCTAAAACACGTCAGGTGTGACAGTTTAAGTAAATGGGCATGAAAAAGTGTGACACTTTAAGAAAGTACCCCCTTGAAAGTGTGACAGTCTAAGAAAGTGTTTGAGGCGGAAAACGCCCCTCTCCTTAATGTATTACCTTAATGTTTTAAAAACCATTAAAGAGATTTGAAGAGCGGATTACATAAGCTATGATGCCAGTAATGACACTGGCCAAGTTGTTTGGTGAGATTAATCCTGGCGGAAAAATAAGGGGAAACCAGCTCTTTAAACATGGTCGGTGATATCAAAGGGCCGTTTTGAGTTCCGAAATCATCACCACCGGTAGTAAGGTCAATATATGGCCCTAAAATAGAATAATATTGTTCTATTACTGCTGATTGTATTTTTCAGACCTTCTGAAAAAACAATTTGACAAAATCCGGGTTCATAGCACATTTGAGAAGAAAATCATCGTATCCACACATCCAGCAACCGAGTTCCAATATACCGTAAACCGGATGTTCAGCTACCAGCACATACTTATCTTCTCCTTTCAAATGTTTAGCCTGCTCTTCCCAGGAGAGAAGTATTTTTTCATCAACAATTGCTTGGGGCCAACTGAAAGATTTTAGATCCTCGACGGAAACTCCCTATTAAAGGGCTTTCAGTTATCTGCCAGTCTCCGTCAATAAAATCACGCCGTACGCCCCAGCAATCTATTTCGGCTGTCTCTGAAACTTTACCGGTGTGGCAACGGGGCAGGTCCAAGATCTCACCAACAGCTCTGAAGTCTGTTCCTGCCCATTCCAGAATCCGTAAATCAATACCGTTAGATTCAGCCTCTGCCGGGCCTGAAAACCCCAAGCATTTTTTTAGTTTTTCCTGAGACCCCGGTCTCATCCCGGTCAAAGAGGTGGCCCCGAAATCAATAGGCACCCGGCCAGGCTCTTGGTGCTGCATAGTATCTGCAAATCTTTGACGACTGTTCATCATCAAAAAAATAACTAACGTGTTTTTAGAGTTGAAAACTCTCCTTGGTTACTTGCCCGCGTTTAAGCGGAGGCCCGATATTTTTCACTTGCTTCTCCGGGATATTCCAGCCCGATTTGGGAACGGGCTTTATCCAGGGTGCGCATAATGGATAAAGTCTCATCCAAGGGCATGATGGCGGATTCAGTTTTTCCTGCTCGGATACAGTTCATGACTTCTTCGGCTTCATACTCATAACCGTTATAACCTTCCGGTAAAGGGAAATCAAAACGCTGGGGTTCTGAACAGTCAATGCTGACAGTCATTCCGGTCGGTTTATACCAGGCTGAATCGATGTCGATGCGACCTTTTTCTCCGACGATAGTCGCATTTTTGACATCCGGAGAGATCATGGAAGTTGCGATAGTGGAAATTTCACCATTTTTATGTCTCAAGAGACATGAAGATTGAAAATCCACTCCGGTCGGACCGAAATCGGCAATAGCAGTTGTTTCTGCCGGTGGACCGAAAAGAGAAGTGGCAAAGGAAATTCCATAAGAACCGGCATCCATCAGTACTCCTCCTCCCAACTCATGGTTGAAAAAGCGGTTTTCAAGATCATCTGGGGCGCAATAGCAGAAATTGACCTGCAGCATTCTCAGCTTGCCAAGCGCCTGTTTTACCAATAATTCCCGGATTTTGACGTGAATCGGGAAAAACCGGGTCCACATTGCCTCCATCAGGAATACTTTTTTCTCCCGGGCTGCAGCAATCATTTTTTCAGCTTGTTCAGCATTCAAAGTCAAGGGCTTTTCGCATAATACATGTTTTCCGGCCTGGAAACACATCAGGGCATCCCGCAGATGGAAAATATGCGGCGTGCCGATAAAGACAACATCAATTTCCGGATCAGCGACCAAGTTCTCATAACCGACATGAACTGTTGCAATGCCGTATTTTGCTGCAAAGGCTTTTCCTGTGTCCATAGAACGGCTGGCAACTGCGGCCATTCCAGCGTCTTCCAGATTGGATAATGCATCCGCAAAGCGATTGGCGATTTTGCCTGTGCCGATAATTCCCCATTTGATTTTCTTTTTCATCATTCAGCACTCCTGTTTTTTATTTTCTGCTTTAATTGAACTTAAATTTCAAGAAAAAAACATATTAATGACCGTCTCAGTCATTTAAGATCACAAAAAAAATTAATTGATTTTTCCTTCATAAATCCGGAAGATCAGTTCTGTTGCCATACTGGCTGACTTACCGGAGACCAAAGGCTCTCGGTCGTCCTTAACTGCTGAAACAAAATCCTCCAGTAACTGCTCATGAGCACTGGTATCTTCGACCGCCATGGAACCGCCGGTATGAATATTTTTAACTTTTTGGGCAGGGTTGACTGATCCATCGATAGTCCAATGGACTATCTGGTCATTTTCCAGGATTATTGATCCTTTATCGCTATGGATCTCCATTCTGTTCAGAAAGCCGGGTTTGCAGGCTGTAGAAGCGACGATACTGGCGATTTTACCGTCGGGATATACCAACAAGGCGGCGCCGTGGTCTTCAGCTTCCATCTGATGGGTAAAAGTCCCGTAAGCACTTATTGTTTTTTCGGGTAAACCGAAAAAATGGCAAAGAATATCGATATTGTGGATGGCCTGCTGGATAAAGCAGCCACCACCGTCAATATTTTTGCTTCCGCGGTATGCTGCAGAATCGTAATAATCCTGTCCACGATATAATTTAACTCTCAGATCCACGGCAAAAATCTTGCCAAGTTTTCCCTTGTCGATCATGTTTTTCAAAGTGATGTTGTCCGGACTTAAACGACGTTGAAAAGCAACTCCCAATTTTACTTGGTGTTTTTGGCATTCATCCAGCATCGCTGTAATTTTTTCACGATCAATATCCAGTACCTTTTCTGTGAAGACATGTTTTCCCATCTTGGCTGCTTCAATTGCGGGTTGATGGTGCATTCCGTTCGGTGTTGCCAGGATCACGGCATCAAAATCTTCGGTGAAAGTTGAAATGGATTCTGCCGGGCTGGCATTATTTAACCTGTTATCCTTGATAAAACATTCTGCTCTTTCAGCTGACCGGGATACAACACCTACCACGCTTATATGCGGTAAATTATTTACCGCACCGGCATAAGTCCGGGCGATATTTCCAGTTCCTACTAATAAAAAATTAAAGTTATTTTTGCTCATTATCTTCCCTTGAGATCATCACTTTTCAGATGGCACAACAATTCCCCGCATGATAATATTCTGGCAGAATAGAAAGATTATCAGGGTTGGAATTGCTGCGATTATAAGCGATGCATAGGTCACTGCCTGCCCGCTTTTTTGTTGTAATTGGTATAGCCATACCATCATGGTCCACATCTCGGAATCCTGACAGACAATAAAGGCAAACATAAAATCAGAATAGGCCATGGTAAACGCGTGAAGAGCAATCACTGCCAGTATCGGTTTTGACAAACTCATAGTAATTTGCCAGAAAATAACCCATTCCGACGCTCCGTCGATCTGTGCGCTTTCGTAAAGTTCTCTCGGTTGTGAATCAAAAAAACCTTTAAGCAGAAAGATAGCATACCCATTTGCCAGTCCGGGGAGAACCAGTGCGTAAAAAGTATTTAACAGATTGAAATGACGCAGCATAAGAAAACTGGGGATAGCAGTGATCATCGGAGGGAATGCCATTGTACATAAAAGGAAAAGCAAAATCTTATAAGACGAGGGTAATTGGTACCTGCTCATAGCATAGGCTGCTAACGGATTGACAATCAAAGCAGCCAGGATTGCCAAGGAACAATAAATAACTGTATTTAGAATTCCTCTGCCGTGAAACAACATATAATCTGCTACAGTAATGTAATTTCTGGTAATGAATTCCCAGCGGATATTATTTTTATGCTTTTGAAAATAGGTATAATGCAAATGTTTTTGAGGAAGCAGTACATCCGCGAAAGATTTATAATCAGTGCTTAATTTTGTATTGACTGCTTCGATACTGCGGTATTTTATCGTCAGGAAATCCTGAAAGGAAAAATCTGCACAAGTGATTTCCAGTGCCTTGATGGGTGCTTTATAAATCTTATTATCATCAGGGGGTTTCCACCCTTCAATAAATAGGCTCCAGTCACTGCCCGCCATACATTGAGAAATATTATTCTCCATTAAAGGAATCTCTGCAAAACTCCGGTAATTGGTATTATAATTTTTATTAAGATTCTGAATAGTCAATTGTTTTGCTTTTAAATATTCCCGGTAAGCAGGCAAAGCCGAGTTGTCGACTTGCAGGTATTGAAGTCCAATTGTATTGCGGACAAACTCTTCCCAATCCTGTTGTTCCTTAAGACCTTTATTTTCAGGATAGCGTCTACTAAGATGAATCGAGTTATAATCCGGATAATCTGTACCGTGGGATTTATTGTAATCGGTTATGTCTTTTCCATATACCACCATCAGATAAGCTTTTTTATAAAAACCTTCCGGGGAATAATAGTAACGTGTTCCTAATGGCAGAGTTCCCTTAAATTCATTGAGATTTTTATTGAAGACAGTTTCAAAAGTTTTATCCCGTCGAACAATAAAATGTTTGACTCCGATAAAAACGCTGTTCCAGCTTAAATATTCGGTGCCGAGTATTTCGTTAACCGTATTGATGTCATCACCGTATTTTTTCTGCAGAAATTCCTTAAATGCTCGTAGGTTATTGGGCATGGTCTTGGAGATCGGTGTTTCTAAATATCCATTGCCGTAGGTAAAAGGAGAGTAATAGTGATCCTTAAAGAAAGTTTCCATTTCCGTCACTATTGCCGGATTAATTTTTATCGGGGGAATGGTTTTTTCAAAAACCGTCAAATCTTCACCATAAGCATAATTTAGCTGATCAATTTCCTCATTAAACAACCCTTCCATGTGTTTGTGATATAACCATAATTCATCAACAAGAAAATGCGGAACCGCATCAAAATATTTTATATCTACAGCACTCTTAGTACTGCCGGAAATCATCAAGAGGAAGGGATATACCATTGTTACAGCACCAAGGGTAAGAAGAATATAAATCCATCCGAAAAAAAACCTGACTTTCCAGGATTTTCTTCCTATTTTTGAGACCATCGGCATGATTTATTCCTTGTTGCCGGTTGTTTTAAATTCAAGTCGCGACAAGATTCTTAGCTGGTGCATTGTGAAGCCAATCAGCATAAAACCGAGAATCCAAGCCATCGCAGCTGCCGGCCCGAACTTTAAATGAGTATATGCATCGAAAAATATTTTCAAACCGGCAACTTCAGTACCATAGCTTCCCCCGGTCATCGCCAGGATTAAAGCAGAATTCCGCCAGGAATTGATAAAGACCCCGACAAATTGAATAATTAGCAGAGGTTTCAAGATAGGGACAACGATAAAAAGTATTTTATCAATAAAATTAGCTCCGTCGATATCAGCAGCTTCGTAAAAATCCGGGGAAATCCCTTTTAATGCAGCCAAATAAATCAAACATCCCGGTCCCATTCCCGCCCAAACCATAGGAATCACGCAACAAAGCATTGCAGTTTTGGGATTCTGCAGCCATTCATAAGGCTGCCAAAGAACCGCAAAGGGATAATGGTACCAGGCGGTACTGTCCGGCAATGACTTGAAAATATTATGGGCAAAAGAATAGGAGAAAAGGAACAAGGCAATTCCGACCAGCAGAAAACAAGACCCAACCCAGTAAGATTGATGTGAATAGAGTCTTTTGGCAAAGAAAAACAGCAGTATAAAGAGCCCGAGCCCCAGCAAAATATAGCCGATCGCCGGGATTTTCAGCACGATCGAATTAAGTACCCCGTATTCAGTTTGATCGTAAAATGATTTCCAGAGATAAATTACCACCAAGCCGGTAATAATTGCCGGGAGATAAAAAAGAACTCTATAGATAATTTTCCCTTTCGGTATTTCATCGAGCAAAATTGCCAGAATCACTGGAGGTAGAAAGGTCAGAGTAACGACTAGGAAACTGTAACAGCAGGAATTCCAGACCGCACTCCACCATTCACCATCCCAAAGCACATTGGCAAAGTTATCAACTCCGCTCCAAGTGGAATTTTCCAGTAACTGGTAATCCTGAAAAGCCATCTTCGATCCCAAAGCCAAGGGAATATACTGCCACAGCAATACTGAAGCGACGGCTGGAATTAATATTAGGTAAGCCCAAATATATTTTTGGAATTGCCAGCCGTTCTTCTTTTTTTGCACACTGTAATCTTTAGGAGTGAAAGTTTTTATTATTTTCTGGAAGATCAAAGCAAAAGTACCGAAAATCAGTACCAGCACCACCCAGGCAACAATCCGTCTAACCTTCATTTCTTCCGGAGGAACATTCCCGATCATTTTTTCATTGGCAATATCAACAGCATTAACCAAAAGAGCTTTTAATTGATTCCGTCTTTTCTCCGGTTCCGCAGATAATTCCCCGTCTTTTTCCATCCTTTCCGCTTTCTGGATGGGTTTTGTAATAAAACTGTAAACCATCTGACAGTTGCGTCCGTAAGGTTCCGGTTTACCGCTGGCAATGGCAATGTTAAAAGTTTCCTCCCAACCTGTCGGGGCCAAGCGGATAATATCATCATAACCAAACATCCGCAGGTATTTAGGATTGACAAACCTGCCCAAGCCTCCCTCCACCATAATCCTGGTCCTGATTTCGACTGCATCTTTACTGTCGACAAATTTCAAGTATTCCCAGGCCGCATCACGGATCGCCGGATCTTTGATCCCGGCAAAGATTCCCTGCATTTTTGAATTGAGTTCAGCGGCTCGATGACCACCGGGTCCGATGGGGAACGGTACCATGCCGAGAACATCAGGATTGATGGTTTGAAAAAGCTTTTCATCAATGTAGGAGGCAAAAAAACCAATTTTACCTAAATTCCATTTTTGCCAGTCGGAAGGATCTTTTACGGCATAACCATAACGGATGATCCCTTTTGAATCTTTCCATGGTTCAGCTGAAAGACGGGTATAAAAATCAATGGCTTCAACTGCTGCTTCAGAATCAAAAACTGCCTGCCATTTATCAGTTTTTTTATTATAGTGAATGACTTCACCACCGGCTGACCAAAGGTAATTGATCCAGTTGCTGGACTCATTCATTCCTCCGGTAAACAAAATACCGTAAGTTCCTTCTTCCGGGTTCGTAAGCTTGCGGCAAGCGGCATAAAGATCTTGCCAAGTCCAGTCATTTTTCGGGAAGGGAACTCCGACGGAATTTAACAAATCCTTACGATAGAGAATAACTTTCCCCATAATTCCGCCGGTAGGCTTGGCCCAGATATGCACTTCTCCTTTAGGCCCTTTCCGTTTAATGACCGGTAAGGTCTTGGGATGGAATTGGAAAGCTTTTTCTTCCTCAGTCATTCCCGATATATAATTGTCTTCTTTTTTATCTAAAGGATAGAGAAAACCATTCTGAATATAAGTATCAGATTGACGAAAATTAACATAAAGGATATCTGGAGCTACCCCCCCCGCAATGGCCATTAACGGTCCTGAATCCATCCCCATCCCTTCAATCTGGATTCCGGAAAATGTCCGTAACTGGATTTTAACATTGTCCCAACTATACCTACCATACTTTTCCGGGTCATCTTTATACTTTTCACGATACTTTTCAGCAAATATTTTCGGGAAAAGCCTAATGAATTCATTGATAACAGCACAATCGGCACGATTAGATGTTTCTGGATTGGTCGGGTCAGGCAGTCGCCAGACTATTAATTGGATAATGGTCGCATCGCCAACTTCATCGATTTTCCCGGCAGTCAGCGACAAAGCCGCCAGAAGCAACAGCAAGAAAACTGCCGTTAGAATTTTTCCCTTTCCATGCAGGAACATCTGATTCTCCTGAAATTACGGAACTGTTCTTTATCTGTCAATAAGATTATAATAACAAAAAAAATGACTATTTCAAGCAAAATAAACAATTATTTTAGGTTTATTACTGCGTTTAAGGAAATAATAAAAGAATAATTGAACGTATCAATCATTTACTTTATTATTTAGCTATTGAAATAGTCGTAAGCTGAATTATAATAAAATCAGAGACCAAATTCATCATGATTATTTATTTTTAATTTAGATAAGGATTAATAGCAATGAAGAACTCAAAAAAAGAAGGCAGCTTCTTGGAAGATGTTAATTATTTTCTGGAAAAGGGATTTTCCTTTTTGAAATTGGAAGCAAAGTTTCCCAATCAGAATATCAAGGAAAGACTGATAACTCCGGACCGTTGTGTTGAAAATAAAGTGAGTATTCTTATGGACGACGGTTCAACCCGATTGATCATGTTGTCACGTGTACAGCATAACAACGACTTGGGTCCTTACAAGGGAGGAATACGTTTCGATGTCGAAGCAGATCTGGAACATACCAAAGCCTTGGCATCAACGATGACATGGAAATGTGCCCTTGCAGAGATTCCGTTTGGCGGGGCAAAAGGAGGAGGCGTTCTTGATCCACACCAGTTCAGTAATAGTGAACTGGAAAGAATCAGTAAAGCTTATATGCGTGCATTTGCTGATCTTCTAGGACCGGAACATGATATTCCCGCTCCGGATATAGGAACTAACCAACAGATAATGGCTTGGATGAGAAAAAGATATGAAGATATGAATAATGGCCGGATTTTTCCGGGAATAGTCACCGGTAAACCCGTTGGATACGGAGGTTCCAGAGGACGCATGCAGGCTACTGGTTTCGGCACAGTTTATTCTGCAGAAGAATTTTTGGGGGGGCTAAAAGGCAAAACTGTTATTGTCCAGGGTTTCGGTAATGTCGGTTCCTATGCTGCTTTACAAGCTTACCATTTGGGGGCAAAAGTTATTGGCCTGAGCGATCCTTACGTTTTTGGCGGAAAGGGAGGAATCTTTGATGAAAAAGGCCTGAATATCGCAAAAATAATTCTTGAACCCGGATCTGTATCAGCCAATACACCTGCCGAAGCAGTGCTTTGTCACACCTGTGATCTACTGCTGCCTTGTGCCAGGGAATCAGTCATTAACCTTGAAAATGTAGAAAAAATCCAGGCCGCCAATATTGTCGAGGGAGCTAATGGTCCTATTACTTCCGGTGCGGATAATATTTTGAGGGAGCGGGGGATAAAAATACTTCCGGATATACTTGCCAATGCCGGCGGGGTGACTGTTTCCTATTATGAATGGCTGCAGAACAGACAGGGAGAATATTGGGAAGAAGATGTGGTTCTGACAAAACTCCAACAACGAATGAAGCAAAATACCGTGAAACTGCTAAAATTTGCCGATGAACATAAACTTGACTATCGAACAGCAGGTTACAGCATTGCTTTGATGAAAGTTGCTGAAGCAAGACACCTTACCGGTGCCCAATAGGAAATAGGTTATTACTAAAAAGGAGTGCTCACGTTTGCTGAATAATCTTTCGTCCTTTATCGATAAAATGCCAAAACAAATTACTTTAAATTAATGAAAAATATCCTCTTTCTAATTGCAGATGATCTGGGAATGGAGCTGGGCTGTTACGGTAATCGGGCAGCAAAAACACCGAATATCGACCGACTTGCCGCTGCAGGAATCGTCTTTGCTGAATATTTCTGTACAACTGCCACTTGCAGTGCCAGTCGTTCTGTGATGTTTACCGGGCGGCATAATCATGAGACCGGCCATTATGGTCATTGCCACGGGTATCATCATTTTACGACCTTTGAGGATATCAAAACCGCCCCCGCCATTTTTCGGGAAAATGGTTACTTTACAGCTCTGGTCGGGAAAAAACATGTCGGTCCTCAAGCAGTCTATCCTTGGGAATACGAATTTGCCGAAGGCTTTAACGGGAACCGCGATGTGCAGGCCATTAGTAAAAAGGCCGGTGAATTGTTCCGCGATTCTCAGGATCGGCCTTTTTTCTTGACAATTGGTTTTGGCGATCCGCATCGCGACAATACCCGTAAAGGTTTTTTCAATCAGGATCATCCTGGCATCATCCGGAATGAATTTGAACCTTACCAGTTACCTATTCCGTCTATCCTGCCTGATTTGCCTGAGACCAGGCTTGAATTGGCGGAGTATTACCAGGCCGTCAATCGCCTTGACCAGGGAGTGGGCATGGTCTTGGAGCAACTGCACCAGGCAAAAAAAACTGAAGAAACTCTCATTATCTTCCTCAGTGATAACGGAATTCCTTTTATCAATTCCAAAACCACGATGTATGATGCGGGGATTCATTTGCCTTTTATTATGAAAGTACCGGGAAGGAAATCCGGAATCAGGAACCAGAATATGATCAGTGCTGTTGATGTCCTGCCAACCTTTATGGACTGGGCAGGGATAAAAAATCAGCTTAGTGGATGCCGTGGACGTTCTCTTCTGCCGATAGCCGAAAAAACAGCAGAACTTACAGACTGGGATCACATCTTCGGTTCCCACACTTTCCATGAAATTACCAATTGTTACCCGATCAGGATGTTGAGGACTAGAAAATATAAATACAGCAAAAATGTTTTATGGAAACTGGACTTTCCTTTTGCTGCGGATCTTTATGCTTCTCCGACTTGGGAGGCCATCCGACTCAAAAATGGAAAAATCGGGAAAAGACCTATAACCAACTATGTCAGAAGGCCTTTAGAGGAGCTGTATGACATTGAAACAGATCCCGATGAGGTCAACAACTTAGCAGAACAACCTGAATACCGGAATATACTTTGCCAAATGCGCCAAACTGTTGACCAATGGCAAGAGGAGACAGATGATCCCTGGTTATTTAGGGACGGAGTTTCCTATCGAGGCGTTAAACGGTATATTAAAGAAGGGCTAAAGTTACCAGATGCAAACGATATGTTACTCCAGTAGATTACGCTAGAATGAGTTCATAAGGCTCGGAAGTGACTTTTTCCCTGACTTCTAATTCTAATCCATTATCAGTGATCAAATAATCTATTTCCGTATTTCGGATTATTTGAAAGCACCCCTTGGCATTAAACTTGGAATGGTCAGCAACCACGGCACATTTGTCTGAATTATTTGCCAAAGCCTGGCCGATTTCAGCACTGTCACTATCCACACTGAAAGCCCCTTTGCCCGGAAGGAAAGAATCAATGCCGATAAATGCCAAATCAGCGTGAAAACGAGAAAAAGTCGCGACCGTATTAGCCCCGATAAAATCCAGATTTCCTATTCGGAATTTACCCCCGGTAAAGACAATGCTGATGTCAGGCTCTGTTCCTAGTTCTTCCACCACAGAGAGCGTACAGGTGATGATAGTCAAAGGTACTTTACTACGCAGTGCGGCTGCGACCCGCCAAACCGTGCTCCCGCTGTCCAGTGCCAAAGTCATTCCAGGTTTAACTAACTCAATTGCTTTCAACGCAATCCTTTCTTTTTCCGCGCTCATCTGCTGCATTTTATCCTGAAAATTCTGCGCAACCAAAGAGGGAATCGGCCTCAGTTTAGCACCGCCAAAAGTGCGTGACAAAAGATTTTGGTCTTCGAGTTGGCATAGATCACGCCGAATGGTTGATTCTGAAGCCCCCAGTTCTTCGACCAATGTAACAACATCCACCGAACACCGCATCTTTAATATTTCCAACAGTTTATCTTGTCTTTTATTCATTTTTTAACCTTTTTTAAGCTTAATCATGACTTATTCGGTCAATCATATCCCGATTTTAAGCAAAAGTCAAGCAATAAAGAAATGATATGAGTATTTTTTGAGTGTTTTTGACAATTTACGTCATGAATTTAAACAAACCGAAAAGTCTTAATAGCATTGCCGGAAAATATTTTTTCCAGTGTCAAGTTGTCCAGCTTTGAGCCTAGGGCCATGCCTATGTGGCAACGTGGATCAAACCAGTCGACATCGGTGCCGAAGAGAATTTTTTCCGGACCTATGCGGGAAATTAATTCCTCCAAGAGACCATTATCAAAGTAGTCTCCTGCAATATCAACCATTGCATTTGGTAATTCATTGCAAATCGCGGTAATATCGTCGATTGTTGATGGGCGGCCCCCGGCATGCCCGAAAATAAATGGGACTTTTCCCAGTCTAAAAACATAATCTTTAAACAAAGTTGGCAGGGAAAATTTCTGTACCGGATTATGGGAACTATTCTCCCAACTATGGGCAAGAATTGGTTTTTCCAAGTTTTTTGCTAAATCATAAATCGGTTTAAAGGATTGATGATTAGCTTTGGTCTCATGGAAGGAAGGATGAATTTTGATGCCGGCGCAATAAGGATTACACAGACTTTTTTTTATTCTTTCCAGGTGAGATTCTTTCTTTCCTGGGTGAAAAGTCTCATAATAAAACAAACGGCCATTCCCGTTTTTAGCAAAACGCTGGAATTGGCTGAGAGAAGTAATATCAGCATTATAAAGCGACGCCATAGGAGTAAAAATTATCTTATCTACTGCTATATGATCTAAAAACCCCAGCCAATCCCTGGGAGTAAAACGTGTATCCGGGGTGGGAAAAGGCAGAATCCCTAGTTCCCTTGATTTGACAAAATGAGCATGACTGTCAATGATAAAAGGTTGGGTTGGAGAAAAAGACTGCTCCATTGCTTTTTGCTCATCCAGCCCGAACAAACGACGGAGATTGTTTCCTGCCACATCACATTTCTGCTTCCATGATAATTCCCCCATAATTATCTGTGCCATGGAGAAATCAGGTGAAAATCGGGGAAAATGTGATCCGAAAAGTAATTGTTTCCCGAGTCCTTTGTGGCAGAATTTTTCAATCCCCAGCCAATTACAGAAGTTAAATGAACTTAAGAATATATTTTTTTTATTGGCCAACATTTTTTCAATAATTTCAATGTGGTAAATCAGCTTCTGTTCCCCGGATTCGATGATAAAATTGATTTTCTGGAAATTGCTGGCAGCGTTAAGTACTTTGTCAAACCAGCATTCTTTCATTACCACAGAAACTGGTATATGTTGGTCGGCGATTTCTTTTAAAACCGGCAGGAAAGCCTTTTCAAAAAGGATATCAGGATTATTAACGATAAGAATAAAAGGTCCTTTTTCGTGATATAAATCCCGAATTTTACCAGTCAGATTTTTTTGCAATCTTATGCCCGGTGGTGTGGAAATACTTTTAGATAAATCAGCTTGACTGAAAACAGCGTGATCTTTTTCCCGGATACAGCAGTCAAACCATGGTAAAGCATTCCTAACCTGTGAGTAATTATTCCTTAGCTGCTGGAGATTTTTCAATCTTTCTTTTTTATTCATGAGGATCTTTGGGTTGATACTTTTTCAGTTTGAATGATGCTTGTAAAACAGCTTGCTTTTCCTGTTTTCCGGCGATAAATCGTCCAACTTCCGCCTGCAGCAGTAAATTTCCGACAACTGTTGCTTCGACCGGTCCGGCAATGACCGGAATTTCTGAAAAATTAGCAATTTCCTGACAAAGAAAAATATTGTTTACAGCTCCGGAAAGCACGTGGAGATGCTGTAGTTCCTGACCGGTTGATTCGGCCAACAACTTGACTGATTTACTGACCTGACAAGCCAGGCTGCGGAAGATAATCCTGGCACAATCTCCGATTGAATTCGGTTCATAAAAGTTTTGTTCAATGCAACAATTTCTGATTTCTTCTAACATGTTTTTAGGAGCGAAAAAACGCGGATCATTGACAGGAATTAAAGAGTCACTGGGCGAATTCCTCGCCAAATTAACCAATTCGGAATATTCGCAAGTTTTTCCTTGTTTCTGCCATTCTTTCCGGCACTCCTGAATTAACCATAAGCCGGTCCCCGGATGAAACAATGCCCAATCTCCCCCCGGAATCCCCAGCGGACACAGTTCTTCGGCTTCTGATATTTCAGGCAGGAGAAACCCTCTGGTTTCAATTCCGGGCATGGACCAGGTTCCCAATGAAACAAAAGCAGCATTTGCAGGCAAAGGTTGAATGGCATAAACCGCTGCTGCCGTATCATGACCACCTCCGGAAATGACCGGTATTCCCTGCCAAGGTAAAAGTTCTTTATCGGTAGCCTGGAAACTGCCGATAACTCCGGGTTGTTTGATAAATTCCGGAAGTAATTTTTTGGGAATAGACATTTTTCTCAAGAGCTGTTCGTCCCAGGCTTCATTATTAACGTTAATCATCTGGGAGGCCGTTGCCATGGTCCAATCGGTCTTTACGGCCCCGCAAAGCAGGCAATTGACCAGGTCAGCAATATGCAAGAGACCATTAGCCTCTTGCAGAGTCTCTTGTTCGGCATCAGCCATTGCTTTCAATTGGCATAAGGTGGTTATGGGCATCAAAGCAGAACCATTGTGGCAATGCAGTTCGGTTGGCTTTATTATCACGCTAAATGCTTTCGGCATCCCTTGTGTCCGATTATCCCGATAGGAAACCGGAGGATAACAAATTTTACCTTTTTTATCCAGCAGGCCAAAGTCCTGGGCCCAGCTGGTGCACCCGATTGATTTAGGTTGCTGATCCCCGAGAATACCTGCAGCAATTTTCAGACCTTGGAAAATACTATCTTGAATAAATTGCCAGTCCCAGCATTTTTTATTGCGAATTTCGCAAATTGCATGTTCAAACCTATGAACAGTTTTCAGGCTAAGTTTCCCTGAACATAAACTGCCGATTATTATCCGGCCGTTACTTGCACCCAGATCAATAGCAATAAAAGCAACTGGTTTGGTCTTATCCATTATTCAAATCCGTAAAATTAAAGTTCTGCCAGAAAGCCAGCTTGCTAAGCAAGTCAGAATGATGACCGGGAATCCCTACCAGGTGATGAGGGCCGCCTGCCAAACTGTAATTGTTTAAGAAATCAGCGACCGGCTGCTCCGGTACCCGAACAACCCAATGCGGGATATTGAAATTTTCTAACGGTTCCTGGTCGACTATTTCGCACTGGTAGGCAATAATATTGAATTTCCCTACTTCTTCCCAGGTCAGGGAAGCCAACGTCACTGGTCCGGGTTCCAGAGAAAAATGCATCCCTGCGTAATTTTCTGCTCCCGGAGCCCAGAATTCCTTTTCAACAATTTTCACTTTCCGGTCTTTACGTGCCAAAGCAGGATTACATTCCTGCATATGGCTCATCATCAACCGGTCTTTGACAAAATCAACCGTATAAATCTCAGTAAAAGTTGATTTTTCGACCAGCTGATTAATCTGGGCCATGAAAGCAGCAGTGACGAAATCTCCTTCGGCCCCATAACCTATACCTTCGCCCATCAGCTTGTTTATTCCTAAAAATGGTATACTGCGAATTTCCGGGCTATTGCAGAGTTCCAGAAAATTCATCGTAAAGGCTTGAAATTCCCCCTTGGAAATTATATTTCTTAAAGCAATTTCATATCGGACAGAAAGCCGATGAGTCTCTTCCCGGAGTCCAGGACTCAGATCAAAAGATGCTTTATCGGCAGCAATGATCTTTTTGATTTCGTCTTCGGTGGCCTGATTGGCGAATTTCGCAAACTCTTCGAGGTCGATCCTGAATTTTTCCGGTCCCCATTGTTTCAGCATTTGATCATCCAGGTCAAAATCCCCCATATCCCGGCACAAACTGCCCATACAGCCGATGCGTAGTTTTTTGGCGAAATTCGCAGCTTTGGCAGCCTGCAGCCATTTCTGCATCCTTTCCAGGCATTTATTATCCCGGCAATGACCTGTCTCCAAAGCAAAGATTTTATTTTTCCTTTTAAGAACACTAGTCATATCCTGTGTTCCCTGAACCGTATGATTTCGTAATAAATCGTCAAAATCGTAAGCAAGACCGAAAGAATTATCCATCTGAGTGTTCCAAACCAATAACGGCAATGTGCTTTTCAACAATGAAGGAACAAAAGTCATACTGGCAGCATAGGAGACCGCAACTAAAACTAATGCCTCAATCTCTCCGTTTGCAGTTTCAGCTATAGCCTTTTCACAATCCTCAGCATCGGCACAAAAATATTGCTTTTCCACTTCAGCAATTCCTGAAAGAATTTCCCCATAATGCACCAAATGTTCTTTGAAAATTTTTATTGATTCAGGAATAGCTTCTGGATACGGGTAGAAAGTCAACCCCAGCAAAGCAACCTTGGATTTTATCTTATTTACTGACATATAAATATCCCTTGAATAAATGTTATTCTGATTGTTTCTTCCAAGGGTTCCTCTAATGATTGATTGAACATGGACTAAAATCACGATCATCCTGATCTATATTGAAAGCAGTTGAAGAAACAACAACTGCAAAATGGAGAAAAGAATGCTCAAAGGATTTTTCGATATCGAGTTTCGTCTTGAGGAACTTAACAAGGCCGGAGCCCCGCTCACGAAGCTGAACGAGGTGGTGGAATGGTAAAGCTTCCGCGAGGAGCTTGAGACGATACGTGAGGATGACAGGAAGAGCAATGCGGGGAGGAGGCCTTTTGATGCGGTCGTCATGTTCAACATATTGATACTGTAGTTCTTGTACAATCTCGGGGACGACTCGATAGAATGCCAGATAAGGGACAGAATTTCGTTCATGAGGTTCCTCGGACTCTCCCTCGGAGACCGCCTACCCGACGTGAAGACATATGGCTCTACCGCGAGTTGCTCGGTAAGGCCGGACTTGTCGAGAAGATGTTCGCAAGGTTCGATGGGAAGCTCAGGGCCAGGGGGGGGGCTGCAAAGCGGGGACATATCATCGATGCGTCGATAGTATCCGCTCTGAAACAGAGGAACAGCTGCAAGGAGAACTTCAGGATAAAGGAGGGAGATGTTCCGGAAGACTGGAACGAGTCGAAGCTCCGGCAGAAGGGCATGGATGCGAAATGGGTGAAGAAGAACGGACGCAACTATTTTGGCTACAAGAATCACATCAGCATAGATGCGAAGCGCAAGTTCATAAGGAAATACGAGGTCACGGATGCGGAGGCCTGATGAAAGTGGACGGAAAACAGGAAAATCGACGGAGAACCGGCAAGCCAGAAGGCATCCTTGCTGGCTTGAGCTGCAAGAAAAAGCGAAATCTTGATTTTGAAAACATGAAATCATTTTTAAAAACTGAATTTTAACAATCAATACTCTTAAAGGCGAATTTTTAGAGGTTGCCTCAAATAATAATAGATTAGTTAGCAAAAAAGTCAAATATTTTAAGATTTTTTCTTATTATTGCTTGAAACAGCCATATTATTAAGTATTTTTAATTGAAACAGTCAGTTGATTTATTTGGCAAAACATAAAATGGAGAAAAAGATGAATAAGCTATTAAAAGAAATCTATAATATGGATAAGGCTGCCATGAAAAAAGCGGCCGAAAATGTGATGGTTGGCGGAGGAACTCGCGGCGGGCCGATCCTAGCTCGAGGAAAAGGAGTCCGGGTTTGGGATATTGATGATAATGAATATATCGACTGTACTTCCCAGAGTTGGGCATTGTATTTAGGATATGCCAATGATGAAATCAACGATATTGTTAGAGACCACATTGAAAATTTAACTCACATTCATCAAGGTTTTGATTCGAAACCCCGTTTTTACCTTTCCCAAAGACTTGCCCAGTTGGCTCCGGAAGGAATGAATAGAGTATCTTTTACTGTCGGCGGGGGGCCCGCTGTCGAAGCAGCAATGAAGATTTGTGCCAAAAACGTTCCACATGCCAGGGATTTTGTTTGTTTATATGACAGTTATCACGGGACCAGTCTCGGTTCAATGGGAGCTTCCTGGATTTCTACCAAAGCGAATGGGGAATATATGGGAGGCACATCGTTTTTATCCCTTACCAGGCCCTTCATCCGGGTTCCCAATCCTTATACTTATAGAAATCCCTATAATGTAGATGCGGAAACTTATATTGATATGTGCTTGACCATGACTCGGGAAGTTTTCCAGCGGGGCATCGCCGGAAGGCCAGTCGGCGTTTTGATCGAACCGATCCAGGCAAGTGGTGGACAGATTATTCTGCCGAAACGATATCTACAGGAAATGAGAAAGCTCTGTAATGAATTTGAAACCTTGATGGTCTTTGACGAAATACAGACTTTTGGTCGCATTGGTGAAATGTTTGCCGCTGATTATTTCGGGGTGACTCCGGATATAATTGTTATTGGCAAGGCCCTGGGAGGAGGATTTCCGCTGGCTGGTATTATTATTTCCGATCAACTGGAAGGTTTCACACCGAATGCCGAAGAGTTGCATACTTTTGCTAATCCGACAGCAAGTTTTGTTGCTTCTGCCAGATTACTCGAACTGCTTGAAGAGTGGGTACTGGAGAATTGCCGTAACATGGGAGCTTATTTAAACAGCAAACTGCACGAACTGGCCAAAGATTATCCCGAAATGGGTGATATTAGGCAGGCAGGATTGCATATAGGGGTTGAATTTGTCGCCGATCCGAAAACAAAAGAAACGTTGGAAAAAGAAACGGTCGATATCCGCAATGCCGGCATGAAAAACGGTATCATTTTCGGGCTTGGTGGCGTGCGGCGAAATGTCTTGAAAATCAAGCCCCCGCTGATTGTCAGCCAGCAGGAGTGCGATGAAATTCTGGAAAAATTAGAAAAATCCATGAAGAGTGTTCTCCGTAGATAAAATAGAGTAAAACAACTTTAAAAACTGAAATGAAAATCACATCAACAAAATTTCAAAGAGTTTATAATCCGTCAATTGGGAAACCGGATACTTGGTACCTGAATGACCACTGTTTTATTAAAGATAAATCAGGCATTTGGCATATGTTTGGCATCACCCAGAAAGAGCCTGCCAAGCCTTTTGAAGAAAAATTCTTTGCGCACGCTACTTCAATTGATTTGCTTAATCCGCAATGGGAAACGCAAGAGTTTATATTCTATGCTGATTATGACAATTGGGGAGAAACCCATGTTTGGGCTCCGCATATAATAGCACAAAATAATCAATTCTTTATGTTTTACTGTGCTGGCGGAGATGATGATGCCAATTACAAGATTCATCTGGCTGTTTCAGATGATCTTTGGGAATGGCGACGCCATGAAGCAAATCCTATGGTCAGCGATGGTTATCATGCCCGGGATCCCATGATCCTTAAAGATGGAGATAATTGGATAATGTATTACACTGCTACTAAATCATCATACGGGGGAAACCATACTGTTGCTGCTGTGACCAGTGATAATTTAATCACCTGGAGGGGGAAAAGGGAAGTTTTTATCCATCCTCAAAAAGGCACATGCGGCGGGCCTACAGAGTCTCCATTTGTTATCACAAAGGATGGAAAGTATTACTTATTCGTCTGCACGAACAATCCATATAGCAACACCGCAGTATATGAAAGTGACGTTCCATTCCATTGGGAAATTGAAAATCAGGTTGGTTCAATCCCTGCACATGCAGCAGAGATTATTCACACTGAATCAAACCGATATTACATAAGCCGAGCCGGATGGGGTGAAGGCGGTCTCTATTTGGCAGATTTATTATGGCATGCGGAATCTAACACAATAATTATGGATGACGCAGCAAAATCTTTAGTAACAAATAAAAGGATCTAATAGTGAAAACAACGTATCAACGTGAACATTGGCGCAAGTGGTACTTGAAAGACTTACTGCATGTCGGCTACTGGCCGAAATACAAATCTTGGCAGAAAGAATGGGTCAACGCTGATATCAAAAAGATTGTCGGGGAATTGGCTGACTCAGGTTTTACAGGTATTGAATGGGGAGGTCCGGAAAACTGGTTCCCCGTTACTGCCGGCATACTGGAATGCCACCCTGCAGTTGCCGAAAGAGACGGGGATTTTTATGGAGAAATAGTGGAAGAATGCCATCGTCGAGGAATGAAGGTATTATTAGGTTTTTCCTCTAAAGGAACATCAGAGGGGAAAGCTAAATTTGTCCGGAAAAACTGGGAGGTTTTCAAAAAGCAGGGTATCCAACTGAATGGCGAAGATACCGTCGGACATGAACTCTGCGTCCATAACCGGTTGATGGTTGACGGCATTAAGGAAGCGGTTTCCGCCATGTGCAGAAAATACCCAATAGACGGAGTTTTAATCGACTTCCCGGTCTATCGGGTATCCTTTGATCAGGAAACTAGGGAAATCAACTGTGATTTCTGTCGGGAAGCCTGGGGAAAATTTTCCGGAAGTCCTTTGGTTCCTGAAGAAGACTGGAATTCCGCAGAATGGAAACAATACGTTTCCTGGCGTCAAGACTGTATCAGTGATTACCTGGGAGAATTGAATTCTGCAGTAAAATCAGTAGATGAAAAAATTTTTACCACTGTAAACTTATTGGTAAGGACTGTTGACAGTGCTTTGCACGATAATCCCAACCCTGACCATTGTAAAGGTAAAGTAGATAATATCATTTATGAATCCTGCTTAATGAGTTACGGTTTGATGGATGTCTCAATGTGCCTTAAACTTGGTCGGGCTATTACCGGGACTGCGGCAGGATGCTGCCTGAAGAACTTTGAATTGATTTTTGATGGTGGTTGGGCCGGAGCCAAACCATCTTTGGATGAAACTAAAGTTTTGACTTATCTGGGAATGATCCATGGCAGTTGGATTAGTTTTCATTCGACCATGGACGAAAACGGTGAACCGCATCCTTTACGTACTGAAGTTTACCGGCAAACAGCAAAAGACATATCACCGGAGCTGAAAGATTTTCAGGATTTAGAATCTGCAGCAAATGCAGCGATACTCTACAGCCGGACAACCAGAGATTTTTATGCTTCAGCTAATCCAAGTGCTTTTCTGGCATCGTTTCAGGGAGCGGAACAAGTGCTGAATCATCTGAATATCCATAGTGATTATCTGCTGGATTCGCAAATTACTCCTGATTACCTGCAAAAATATAAATGTCTGATACTGCCCAATACAGCCTGTATGAGCGATGATCAGGCTGCCGCTATTCGTCAGTTTGTTAAAGATGGAGGAATGTTAATTGCTTCGGGAGAAACAGGGCTTTACGATGAAAACGAAAAATTCCGTAATGAATTTGCGCTGTCTGATGTTTTGGGCGTCAAGTTTAATGGAGTTCTGGATATTGCCCGGAAAATCATCGGCCCGGAAAGAGGAAAGTGGAAAAAGCAGCCTTTCAAACTTCTGGATACCCATTTTATTGACGACAAAGAAGATATAGAGATTATGCAGGTTCCATGGCATGCTGTAACAGGCGATAAACAAAGTCGCATTTTAGCAAAATGGTGTGAAGTCAGAGAAGGAACTAATCATGCTTCCGTAAACATGGGGCGTGAAATTATTGGTCTGCACGACGATCCGTGTATTGTTGAAAACGACTTCGGCAAGGGCAAATCCTTTTATTTCAGCGGAGATGTTTTTTATAATTACTCCTATCGTTGCCTGAGATTTTTCCAGAGCCTGTTTAAAAAGATCGTCGTCGGGCACGGCGGAGTAGATGTCTACACCGATGCACCGAAAAGTGTAGAAACAACCGTTATGAAGCAGGAAGATAAATGCCGTACCATCGTCCATATGGTCAACTTATGCAACACCAATCGCTGGAATAACGGTATGCTTTACCCCCGCCGGAACCCTGATGATATAATGCGTCCAAGCAAAAGAACTGATTTCCCATCGGAAGAAATGGCTGAAATCGCCATGACCTATCGCAGAAAACCAAGTTCTGATTCAACTGGGCCGATTGATGAAATTCTTCCGGTATACGGGATAAAGGTTTATATAAAAAACAGTTTGCTCGGGAACAAAAAGGTTATTCTCAAGGGCGGCAAAGAGATCAAACCGGTTACGATGGAAGGCGATTTTGCTGTCTTCGAAATACCGGAACTTAAATTGCATAATATGCTGGCCATTGAATAAAAAAACTTTTACAGAAAAAGGAGGATGAAAATGAAATCAAATGTAACCAAAAAAAGACTGTGCTGGAATATTTATTTGCTTCTTGCCCTGACGCCCGTAATTGTTTCGGCCGGACTCGCACAGTACAAAGTCGATGGAGGCAGCGAATGGAACAAGGCCGAAAGTTGGGTTGACGAAAAAGTCCCGACTATTAACGATACTGCCTACTTTGGTTTTCAAATGGGAACTGACCCAGCAAAAATCAGTTTTACCGCCGATGCTGAAGCAAAAAATATTTCCGGAGATTCAAAAGGTTCCGAAAGTATAACCTTTGATATGAATAAACACACACTTTCCTTGAAAAACGAGTCCAAGTTGAACAATAATATCACCGTAATCAACGGTACATGGCAGGCAACTAACCAGTTTGTCGTTTCCTCAGGTATAACTTTTACTGTTGGAAGAGGGGCATTGATTCAGGCAACCGGTTCTCTTAATGAAGTTCAAGTTGACTCGGGAGGAACTTTAAAAATTGACGGCGGCCGCCTCGAACCTAAAAATGGTAAACGCGACATCAGTATTTCCTCTGGTGGAAATTTGATCTTAGCAGGCTCCGGTTCTCTGGAAGTTCGTTATGTCGAATTGGATAACGATTCCACTACTACCGTTATATTGAATAATAAAGGTTATGAAAATGCCCCTTTTCAAGTTAACGGGAATGTTAACAAACTGGGAAAACTGGTTTTAAAAACCGGCAGTGACTACAATCATAAAGCCGGAAATAAGTTAGTTTTAATCAATTATGAGAACCGAAATCGGAAAGATGCCGAAATCGAAGTTGCTGAATTTGTCAATGCTAAGGAAGGGGCAATTATAAAAAGCGAGGGGCATCAGTTTAAAATCAATTATCATGATGAAAGCCGAATCACGCTGACGGCAATTTAAACATTGCAACTGGGATATAAGATATTTGTAAATATAAAACCGGTCTGATATAGAGTAATCTGATAATTCATGTTAAATTTCAGGTCGAACTGACCCCCGTAAAGTGAGATAAAAATGAAGAGGACTATGGAAAATTTGAGGCAGGAATTTAGAGCAGGTGCTCCTGAATACGGACTTGCCCCTCTCCTCTACTGGAACGATGACCTTTCCGAAAGAGAAATTTACACTCAATTGCAAATGCTGAAGGGAAAGCATATCCATGAGTTTATGATTTTTCCGATGGCCGGTTTGACTATTCCTTATCTCTCGGAAGAATATTTTGATAAATTCCGGTTTACCGTAAAAATAGCCGGAAAAATGGGTATGAAAGTCTGGATTTATGATGACTTTGCCTGGCCCAGCGGATTGGCCGGAGGAATAATCAATGAACAATTTCCTGAATTTCTGATGAAAGTCTGCCGGTTTTTCCATTATAACATCCAGACGGAACAAAGCCGGAACGTCAAAATAGAATTGCCGAAAGGAACACCGATTACAGTTACGGCAAGAAAAGCTTACGGGAGTAGAGAAATCTGCTTGATGGACTGTCTGGACCAAAACCATTTAAATTGGCAGGCTCCAAGTGGAGCTTGGCAGATTGATCTGGCTATGATTGATAAGACTTATTCCAATCTGGATACGGTTACGGTTGCTCCCTGGGCCAGAGAATTACCCGGATACTTAGACGTTCTTAATAAAGAAGCTGTTGGAAAATTTATTGAATTAGTGTATGAAGCCCATTATCAGGCCATCCCTGATTCTTTCGGCAAGTCAATCCGGGGGTTTTTTACTGATGAACCCGGATTCTGGTATGATTCCCGCTTACCGGGGAAAACGGATGTCATCGAAACTTCCGCAGGTGGAAGCAAAATTACCCGCGGGTTGTATCCAATTACTTCAAAGAAGAATAATGATCCCGAACTTTACGGTTTCTCCTGCGCAATTCCCTGGACCGATAAACTCCCGCAGCAGTTCAATAGAAAATATGGATATGATTTGCTCCCGGAGCTGGTTAAACTCGCTGATGCCGGTGAGGGAAACCGGGCGCTGTGCTATGATTATTTCAGTCTGGTCTCTGACATGTTTGCACAAAATTACTGCTCTCAAATCGGGGAATGGTGTGGCAAGCATAAAGTGGCTTATTCCGGACATTATGGCGAAAATCTCCATCAGGGAGACCATTATAAACAAATTAAACCTCAACAGGTTCCAGGCATGGATTTACTGGGTAATCCCGAATGTGTTATACGACTGTTTCCTCTGCCACGAAAAGTCAGTGCGGCTGCCAAGATTCATGGCAGAGACCGGGTGCTGTGTGAAACATATGGTTGTTCCCCTTGGACAAATGAACTTTCAGATCGTATCAGAGAAGCTGAATTACTGGCGGTCTTGGGCGCTGACCTGCAAGCCCCGATTGATTTTAATTACAGTATTCGCGGTTTTCGCAAATATGTTTCAAATCCTCCTGGATTTTATCAATCTTCCAACTGGAAATATCAAGAGTATTTCTCTTATCGTATAGCCCGGCTTTGCCGGATGGTTTCTAGCGGAAAGTCTGCAGTCAATACAGCAATCCTTCATCCTACAGAGGAATCCCTTTCACAGACTTTAGTAGATGAATTCTGTAATTTCCAAATAAGTCCCAATATTTGGTCTATGTTCAATTTGCTGCGGGAAAATCAGATTGAGGCTGATGTCGTAGCAGATACAGCGTTACCGGACTTAAAATGCCGCAATGGTCTGTTGCTCGGGAAAAAAGTTTCGTACCAACACTTGTGTCTGCCGTTATACAAAATGATTTCAAAAGAAACTTTAACAACTTTGGACAAGTTTGTTAAAGAAGGCGGTACAATTGCCCTATTTGGCACCATTCCGTTGACCGCCCCGAATGGTGAAACAATCTCCGGTGCCTGGCAAAAGATGCTGAGTAGCAAACGAATAAATCACAAAATCAGTTTTTTCAAAGATATAAAATACGGTAAGGGTCGGATAATTATTGTTCCGGATTCAACAGAAGAAATTACTCTTTCATCCAATCCGCAGAACGGGGAAAAGCTGAACATTTTTAAAAATGATTCTAGTCTGCTTTGCCTGAGCGTTGCCGGATTTCCTCATACCATTGACTTGAACTTTCGGTCTGAACTCAAACTGAAATCATTCAGCTTCCGGGTCGAAAAACCGAAAAGTCACCTTAGGTATATCTACGAAGTTCAAACTTCCAATAACGGAAAAAATTGGGAGAAATGTGCATCGGCTGTTAAAAAAGGTCGAGAGCACTACCTTGACCTGAAAGGCCGAAAAGCCAAGCATCTGCGAATTAAATTCCTTGAAGGCGGGAACAGAATCTTGGGAATTGAACATGTTCAGGTTACTTATCTTGATGTTCAAGACCATGAACTGGTGTGGTTGCCGCCAAAGCTGCAATACCGTAATCTCGGAACCATTTTGCCGGAAGCTCAGGAAGAAATAAAATTTTATGAAGTTGATAAACTAGCAAATTGTATGGTTTTGAACTTCCGAAGGGAAAAAGAATCATTGATTTGTTCTGCAATTAATATACTGAGTGAAGAAAAAAGTGTTACGATAAAAATTCCACCAAACTGTTTCTTGGAATACTGGGACCTCGATACCGGTAAAACTGCTTTGCTTGGGAATGCAGACGAAATTGTCCCAATTCATTTTGCTCCATGGGAAACCAAAGTTCTGGTTCTGCAAAAAGGAAAAAGCAAAAAAAATAAAATTGACTTGGCAGGCATAAAAGGTAAAACTACTAAGCTTGCGGGACTGTGGGATTTTAATACAGAACGTGCAAATGCTTTTCCATTGGCGGCAGATAAGATCGAAATGTTTAATTCTGCTAACCGTAAATGGTTGCTTTCACATAAAGGTCGTATCCCCGTGCCTATCAGAAAAGTCGAAAAAGTTAAATTCCGATCAACTTTTATTATCAAAAAAACACCTGAAAATGAAAAATTGCTTCTGGAAAGAGGATTATATTCTGATTTTGAAATTAACGGCAGGAAAGTTAAAGCATCGCCAAGATCAACCAATTACTATGATAGATCCAATCGCATTCTAAATATCGGGAAATACCTTAAATCGGGTAAGAATGTTATTTCCGGACGGTTTTCTCCCCCATTGTATGAGCGTTTTTCTCAAGGAGCAATGTATCAAGCACATAATGTTCAACCATCAGTTGACTTGATTATTCTCGGGAACTTTTCAGTTGTCAAAAACAAAATAGTCACTTCGATAAGAAAAGTTGACCATAAAAAAACCTGGCAGGAACAAGGTTTTCCATATTATAGCGGAACAGCCATTTACTCAACAGAATTTTCCATTCCTGAATATAAAGGTAAACATTACCTGAAGATCGACTGTCACGGTGAAGTAGTTGAAGTAAAGATTAATGGGAAAAATGCAGGCGTTAGAGCCAGATCACCATTTAATTTCGATCTGACAGGATACTTAAAACAGGGCTACAACAGTTTGGAAATCAAGCTTACCAACAGTCTGGCATCCCTTTTTTCATCTTTTCTGGTAAGTGAGTGTTTTAATAATCTTATCAAGAATGTCGGAAATGGTCTCAAGTCAATTGAAATTATTTCGCCAAAAGGCAATCCTTAAAATTTAATAACTTATGGAAAGCATTTATCGATTAACCCGATACAGATTCTGCTCAAATGAAAACAGTAAAAAAATATCAGGATTGCTATGTAAAATCCGATAACCAAAGTCTGGTTATCGGGAACAAAGTTATTGAAAGGAAATGGGATTTTTCGTCCCATTATCCCGTGGCTGTATCTCTACGGCATAAACTTGAAAAAAGAGAATGGATAGTCTCAAGCGCTGATGCTCTAGGGCCGGCATTAAGTTCTTCCTGGTTTTCCTGTCAGGCAGAAATAACGAATGATATGGGCATTTCAGCTAAACATCTTAAAGCAGAAATCAGGCTTAAAATGGATGGCGTACAAATAAGTTGGTTTCATTGTATTTGGCCGAAACTGCCTATAGTTGTTTCACAATTCTTTATAAAAGGGTTGGTTGATAAGAATAGTGAATTGATTGATAAATTAATAAATGAATTAGAAAAATTTAAAATTTACAGACTTCATATGGGATGGAAATCCGTTGGTTTTTTCAGCCGCACTGACCGCCACGACAATCCAGTAAGAGAGCAGTGCGGTTTTGTTCATGCGCAGGAAAAACTGTCTATTCCCGGGCATTTTTTTCATTTATTTGACCAGCGCCGGAGTTCCGGGCTATTGGGAGTCAAACTGGCACCTGCACCTGATGAACAATTATCCTATCCGGGAGCTGATTTTGTGCTTAATCAGGGAGGGGTTCATATTTGCGGTTCTGGCATAGGGTACGGTGACCTAAAAGCCTCGGACACGATATCTTCTTACAGCTGGGCCGTTGGCTTAACATCTGGAACGGCAGCCAATGCCGCCGAACTCTTTTATCAGCTGCAAAAAATCCAGAATACTTGTCCTTTCAGAAAACCTGTTCTTTTTGCCAACAATTGGGGCGGAGGAGCAACTGTTGATTTTCCCAATCAAAAAAATATTGAAAAGGAACTGGCCAATGCTGAAAAACTGGGTATTACCCATTATCAAATAGATGCGGGTTGGCAACAGGGAAATGCCCGAAAAATCGGGGTTGAAAAATGCAATCCGGTCAGTCCATATAAGCTCGATCCAAACTTTTGGAATCTGGATAAAAATAAGTTTCCACAGGGAATTCCAAAGCCGAATAACATAGCAATTGGCCTTTGGTTTGTTCCCGATTCCAGCAAAGATTTTGCTAATTGGGCAAAAGATTACGACCAGATACTTGTGCTTTGGAAAAAGTATCGGATCACTCATTTTAAGTTTGACGGAGTGGCCATCAACAGTAAAAAAGGCGAACGGAATTTTCAGAACTTGATCCGCTGTATTTATCAAGTTTCCGGAGGTAAAATCCAGCTTTATCTGGATATAACTGGCGGGGAATCCTGCCGTCCCGGATTTGCCGGCAGCAGCGGTTTAATAACGCTGCTGTTTTTTGAAAATAGATATACGGGAGTACAAACATATTACCCATATCGGACTTTGAGAAACCTCTGGCGTTTGGCGAAATATTTCCCCACTTATCGCTTGTTGATTGAATGGCTAAATGTCGATAGACATCGGGAAAATTATAACAATGACTCCCTGGCTCCGGGCAATTGCGGTATGGAATACAGTCTGGCTGTCAGTCTTTTTGCTCTCCCCTTAGCCTGGTTTCGGACTTCTGAGCTTTCCGAGAAAAACCGGAAACGTTGTCGGGAAATTCTTTCTGAGTATTTGCCTCATCAACAAGAGATATTGCGGGGAAGAGTTTTTCCGATTGGAGATGAGCCGGACGGTTATTCCTGGACCGGGTTTCAGTCCGTTTTTTCACGCCAATCCGGATACCTTTTATTTTACCGGGAACTGAATTCTAATCCAAACAGAAATTTTTCTCTTAACATTGATGAAAAACCGAACAGCTTGACTTTTAAACATATTCTCAGCAGTGAAAAAGTTGCGTTAGAACAAATTGGCAATGCCGCTGTAAGAATCACTTTACCGAAGAAGAATTCTTTTGCTCTCTTCAAATATGAAACAATAGGACAATCAAAATGAAAATATTTCTGACCGGATTTGCAGAGATCGATATTACACCGCCGAAAGGCGTGGATTTGGCCGGATATGCTGCTCCTGAAAGGAAAGCAACCGGGGTTCATGATCCACTTAAAGCTGTTGCCGTGGTTTTTGATGACCGTAAACAGAAATCAATTATCTGTTCAGTTGATACCTGTGTAATGAATCCGATTTTGGTTAAAGCCGTTCGACAGCGGGTTGCTTTTCAGACTGCAGTCAGAGAAGAACGGGTAATGATTCTGGCAACTCACACTCACTCCGGTCCGATACTTGGGGGGGATTCCCTAATTAACCAGCAATGGTTGAAAATCGTTGAAGACCGGCTGGTTCAGGTCATTGTTGAAGCAGATTGTATGCGTGAGCCGGCAGAAATAGGCATTGCCAGCGCTTATGTCGGCAAAGTTGGCAAAAACCGTCGTAATCCGAAACATGGCCCGGCCGACAATCAGGTTAACACTGTATTATGTCGCGGTACCCGGTCTGGACAATTTTTAGGCATGATAGTCAACTTTTCCTGCCATCCCACCGTGCTGGCAATGGACAACATGCGTATTACGGCAGATTATCCGGGAGAGATCAGGAAATACCTTAGTCAGCATTTCCCTGAAAAAGGCCCGGTACTGTTTATCAATGGTGCTTGTGGGGACGTCAATCCCGGAGGGTATTCTCCCGAGGACAGTGCTCTTGGAAAAGAAATCAGGAATCGGACTTTTGAGTGGAGTAAAAAAATTGGTCAGTTAGTGGGCGATAATATCATAAAATCCATTGAGAAAATTAAATTATTTAACCCGGAAGGTATTCAGTCGTCAGAAAAAAACATTGAAGTTCCTATGAAAAAAATGCCACTCCCGGCAGAAGCTGAAATTGCCTTGCGGGAAGCGGAAAGGCTTCTTGAAAAAGAAAAAATTATTCCTTCCGGAAAAGATTTAGACCAGCTGAAACTGAATTGTATTTATGCATCTATCAAATTAAATTATGCCCGTAAGGCTCAGGCTTTCCCTGGGGGCAAAGCCCCCATTGCTGTTCAGGTGATTTCTTTTCAGAACTTAGCATTCATCGGTTTTCCCGGAGAAATTTTCTGCTCAATAGGCAATATCATTAAAGAGCATAGCCCATTTGAGAACACTGTTATCGCTGCGTATGCCAATGATTATAAAGGGTATTTTCCATGTGAAGACGCCCTGGGAAAAGATACCTATGAATATAGAGTGGCTTGTTTTGGCCCTCAGGCTGAAGCTTTACTGGTTGGTTGGGCCGAAAAGCTACTCAAAGATGCATATCAGCTCTTGAGCGCCGTTCCCGAAAAATCTGTTTTGCCGGCAGTAAAAGTCAAACCCGATTTGCTTGTCCAAGAACATCACCCGCAGCAAGCCAAATTTCCCGCCATTGATTTCCACCTTCATTACTGGAGCCGTTGGCAGGATTTCGAAGAAATAGCAGCAAATATGGATCGGGCAAATATCCGCTACGGTGTTTGTATGGTCGGAGACGCTTTTCCAGGCGCCTTGATAAAACCCGTCAAAAATATTCTCGGTGAATTTCAAGAAAGATTCCTCCTCTTTACCGGATTTGATTTAAGGAAAATAGATGAGCCTGAGTGGGGAAAATATGTTCATGAAAAACTTGCTCAGGATCTTGTTGACGGTGCCGTCGGGATTAAAATCTATAAAGAACTTGGCCTGAAACATGTCGACCAGGACGGTTGTTTGATAATGCCGGACGACCCTAGATTGAACCCAATTTGGCAGGCAGCTGCAGAGAACCGGATTCCGGTATTGTATCACATTGCTGATCCACCATCTTTTTTTGATCCCATAACTCCTGAAAACGAGAGATATGACCAGTTAAAATATCTTGAAAAATGGCAATGGAGCCTTCCGGGGCACCCCAGTTATGAAATGCTTATTCACGCCATGGAAAGACTTGCTGGAAAAAATCCGGCAACAACATTTATTTTTCCTCATTTTGCCTCTTTAAGCGATAACTTAACCCGTTGCTCTGAACTGCTGATAAATCATCCGAATGTCTATGTCGACGTTTCCGCCAGACTGCCCCAATTGGGCAGACAGCCTTTTACCGCTCGCCGTTTTTTTCTGGAACACTCTGACCGGATTTTATTCGGAACCGATGATTCCTGGCCGGGAAGGGGGAATATCTATCCGCTTTGGTTCCGATTGCTGGAAACGGAAGATGAATATTTCGGGGGCGAATATTATGGCAGCACAATTCCCTGGGCATGTTACGGACTGAATCTGCCGGACGATGTTTTGAAAAAAATCTACAGAGGCAATGCTGCCAACTTGATTAATATAACATTTTAAGGACGGAATATGCAGCTCAATCCTGATACAATTTACTATAATGCCGATATTATTACTCTGGATGCGGAGCTGCCACAAGCGCAAGCTGTTGCAGTTGCCGATGGCAAGATCATGGCAGTCGGGGATGATCATGAAATAAAAGCCCTGGCAACTTCTCAGACCCGAATGCGTAATTTGGCAGGGAAAACCCTACTGCCTGGTTTTAATGACGCCCATATTCATGTACTGCTTTCGGGAATCAGGCATTTGCTTAGCGTGGATTGTTCCGGTCCGGGGATTGCTGATGTTCTTGAAGCATTGCGTCAACGCTGTCAGCAAACTCCCAAAGGAGAATGGGTTCGGGGTATTCTTTTCGATGATGAAAAAATTGTTGAAAAAAGAATGCTGACTCGGAAAGAACTGGATAGTGTCAGTACCAATCATCCTATATTTATTTCGCATCGGGGTTTTCACTCCCATATTTGTAACAGCCCGGCCTTGGCCAAAGTAGGGTTCAGTAAAAATGTAGCTCCACCAACAGGAGGCAAGTTTGATTTTGATGCAAATGGGGAATTAAACGGGGTTATCCACGAGACGGCTGTTGAACCGATTAGGGCAATCCTGCCGGAACCGGATGAAAAACAGCGTTTGCAGGCAACGCAAGAAATCTGCCGAAAACTTAATTCTGCCGGGATCACGAGTGTCCAGGACGGCAGGACAACTGCGGCAGACCTGGCAACTTATCAGCAGGCTGAGGAACAGGGAATTCTTTCGCTGCGAGTAGCCGCCATGATGCATTATAACACTTTTGAAAATTTAAAATCTGTCGGAATTAAAGCTGGTTTCGGAAACCGGATGATAAGAATTATGGGGGTTAAAATCTGTGTCGACGGAGCTATTGCCGGCAGGACTGCTTTTTTGTCCAAACCTTACTGCAACTCAGCTGATAAAGGTATTCTGGCAATGAGCCAGGAAGAATTAACCCAATGGGTAATTTCAATACACCGGGCCGGTCTGAGACCATGTGTTCATGCCAATGGAGATGCGGCTATTGAAATGACTCTTGAGGCATTTGAAGAAGCGCTGCAAGAATATCCCGCCAAAAATCCGCGTCTGCGTATCGAACACTGCACTGTCATCAATGACCGAATCCTTAAACGTTTGAAAAAATTGGGATGCGTGGTCACACCGTTTTCCACTTACGTCTACTACCATGGAGATAAACTGCCCAGCTACGGAACTGCAAGAGTCGCTAATATGTTCGCTTTCCGTTCCTTTCTGGATAATGATATCCCCGCCGCAGCTGCCAGTGATTATATCGCCGGACCTTATGAACCGCTACTCGGGATTCAATCCTGTGTCACGAGAACAGATATCCATGGAAATATTTGGGGCCCGGAACAGCGGATTTCTATAGAAGAAGCTCTACGGCTTTACACGCAGGCCGGAGCCTATGCTTCGTTTGAAGAAAACCGCAAAGGAACAATAAAACCCGGGATGTTTGCGGATTTCGCCATTCTGGAATCCAACCCGCAAAAAGTCTCTTCGGATACGATCAAGGATATCATGGTTCTGGAAACAATTCTTGCAGGGAAAACCGTTTTTTCCAGGGAGAGCGATCATGCTGAATAAGGAATTAACCATACTGAACGGGAAGTGGCAGATTCAGGGATTTGATCTGGATGAAGGGCTGGCTGTCCGGGCTTTTGCTCCCGACTTCCAACCTGATAACTTCGTCGAAGCAACTGTTCCCACTACTGCTCGGAACGCTTTGCTCCAACATGGCAAAATTGACGATCCTTTTTTCGGATTCAATAGCGAAGCATCCAAATGGGTCGAACAAAAAGAATGGTGGTTCTTTAAAGATTTTACCCTTACAAAAATTAAAGCTGGAAACGATATTATTATTCGCTTTGAAGGTATTACCTATCGGGCGGAAATTTGGATAAATGGTATTCTAGCAAGCAAAATTGAAGGAATGTTCCGAACGGATGAATTTAATATCACCAATTTACTCAAGTCGGGGATTAATCGACTGACTGTTCGTTGCCGCGCCCAGGAAAATGCCCATCTCGATGACCGCGGAAGTCCACTGCGTGGAAAGATCAGGACCCAGGGTGTGGTTGCCCAGTCTTCTTACCGTTGGAACTGGTGTCCGCATATGGTACCGGTCGGGATTTGGCAACCAGTTCGGATCTTGGTACGCAGTAGACAATTCCTAAAGCAAATCCAAATCAGGACTTTATCACTAAAAAAAGATAAAGAAAAAAGTTTATTCCCGAAAACTGCTAATGCCAAAGTGGAATTATCCTGGGAATTAACCAATAAAAGTGATTTCCCCTTTGAGGGGTACCTAAAATATATTATTAAAGGAAAGACTTTTCGACAGCCAAACGTCGCTAAAGGCATTATTCCTTTCCTGGTATTGGCACATACAACCAAAAAAATTACCTGTAGAATCAGAATTCCCAATGCCAGATTATGGTGGTGCAACGGGCATGGCAATGCTGAGTTGCATGAACTGGCGACTATTTTAACCGATCCAAATTCACGTGTCATCGAAAAAAGAACCATCCGATTCGGCATCCGCACTATAGCCTTTGAAAAAAATCCGTATGAATCGAAGACGCTTAAAGTTTGCGGCCAATCCGACAGGCCATGGTCAAATAAAGGAGAGATGTATCCCTGGACATTTGTTTTAAATGGTCAGAAAATATTTATCAAAGGTAGTAACTGGGTATTGCTTGACATCCTGTTCCGTCTGGATAAAAAAAGATATGAAAAACAACTTTTTCCTGCTTATGCCGGAGGTTTGAATTTTCTTCGTGTCTGGGGTGGCAGTCTGGCGGAAACGAATGAGTTTTATGAATTATGTGACCGACTGGGAATAATGTGCTGGCAGGAATTCTGGCTGGCCTGTGAGAATTATCCGGCCATTGATCATGACCTGTTTATACGTTGTGTTAAAGACACAGTCGAAAGGTTGCTCAATCACCCCAGTTTATTGTTTTATTCCGGGGGCAATGAATTTGAGCCTGACAATCCGGATAATAAGGTTTTGGTTGATAAAATTGCTGCGACTGTAGCAAAAAATGACCCGGACCGGGAATTCAGACATGCTTCTCCGTATAAAGGTGATAAACATGGCGGTTTACTGATGACTCCCACAGGGACTAGGAATAAGTATTTGGATATTCTCCCCGGAGATAAAAGAATGGTTCTATTTCGAAGTGAGGTGGCTGTTGGACGCAGTCCGGCAATGCCGTCTTCCCTAGAACGTTTCTTCTCTGAGAAAGCAAAAAAACCTTTCAATCAGAAACTTTGGCGGCATTTCTTCGGTATTCCGGCAGAATTTATGGCGGCTGCAAGAGAATACGGAGTGGAAGATGATTTTGAGAAAGCATTGCTGGCGAATCACCTGAATCACATACGGATTTCCACTTATAATATGGAATACTGCCGCATGCAAATGTTCGAGTGCAGCGGCAATTTGAGTTGGCAGCTTAATGCTCCTTGGCCTTGCCTCCACCGGGAGATCATAGACTGCTGGGGAAATCCAAAACCAACATTTTACCGTTACATAAATTCTTCCCGTCCTTTGGCCCTTTTGCTTGATTTTGAAAAATACCTTTGGAACCCCGGAGAAACATTTTCCCCGGTAATCTTCCTGGTAAATGATGGCTGTCCTGTTAAAGGGCTGGTTGCGGAAATTATGATTTTCGACAGTCAAAGTATTCTGCTGCATCGAGAAAATATTACTAATTTGGCCGCAAATCAAAATTCTTCATTAAAAATAAAAGATTTAAGATTCAAAATATCTGAAGAACTTTCCGGAAAGTCACTGCTAATCTTTGCCAGTTTGTTCCGCCAGGGGAAACGCATTTTTGATACCTGGTACTGGTTAGCTGTTTCCCGAACTCAGGAAAGAGAAAAAATCCCTCTTGATGGCACTTGGCAACGCAAGGATGGTTCGGAAATCCAATTGCCTGGCAATGACCTTACCTTAAGCGATGACGGTTTTGAGACCATCGTTATGAAAAGTGCGGATAAAGACTTTGAACAAACTGCCGAGCATTATCGAAAAGCCAAAAAGACAGATGATTTTCCCGCTTATACTAGAAAATTCAAAGTTTCTGCGAATTTCGCAAATAAAGTTCTGGAGTTTTTCTGTCTCGGTTTTGAAGCTTCCGATGAAGTATTTATTAACGGCAGGAAAATCGGCAGTCATGAATTTCAACCTGCATCCGTAGACATTGCAGCCATGGCCTGTGTTCCGCACGGCAAAAATAAAGCACAGATCCGGATATCCAGGCAGAGTGAATATGCTTTTTTCAGTGATCCGGTCATCCTTCCCCACCTGCAGCCCAGATATTATGATATACCGAAAAATTTGATTAATGCGGAAGGTTGGAATGAAATTGCCGTGAAAATAAAAAGTAACTGCCAGAAAACAGTTTCCCAGAGCATGGTGCTCCGTACTGCTACTACAAAACGGGAAAGAAAGAATACCGCCGCATATCTTTTAAAAGGTATCTATTTTAAGGATATGACGACTATGCCCCAGGCTGAGTTAAGAGTTACTGCCACTTCGCAGAGCATTACGGTAACCAATTCCTCCGGACAGATCGCCTTTCTGGTGTTGGTTGAAGCCGTTGCCGATACTGCCCTGGAAATATTTCCTTTGGATGATAATGCCTTCTGTCTCCTTCCGGGAGAATCAAAAAGGCTGAAACTGTTGCATGGAGGAAGTCTTCCGAGAAAAGGGCATCTTGAAATCAGCGGATGGAACATTCCCTCCAAAAGAATAAAGATAAAATGAATACATCTTTTGCTAAAGAAATTTTAAAACTGCAGTCCAACCGGGTTAGGAGGAACTACCGGGGAGGAGCTTTGCTGGATATGCTCGAAACAGGCACTCCAGGTGAGGATTCATTCAAACCTGAAGACTGGATTGCTTCAACTACTCTTGCAATCAACCCCGGCCTGCCTGAGATTTCCAATGAAGGTTTGGCGGAGATTACCAGTATCGATAATAAAATTATCCTGAAAAAACTATTTCAGGAGGAGGGGCATTTTTACCTGGGGGAAAAACATCTGCAGACACTCGGTCCGGAACTGGGGTTCCTTCTCAAATTCCTGGATTCTTCCATGCGTTTGCATGTTCAGGCTCATCCTACTGCGAACTTCGCCAAAAAACATTTTGGCTCACCTTATGGAAAATTTGAAGCTTATTTCATCATTGGTGTCAGAGATGACGTCCAAGGCTATATCCGGCTGGGTTTTCAGCATCCTCCAACCCCGGAAGAATGGAAGCGCATCGTTCTGGAACAGGACATCGAAGCCATGGATAAATGCTTTGAAAAGATTCCGGTAAAAGAAGGTGAAGTCTGGATCGTTCCTGGGGGGCTGCCACATGCACTTGGAGAAGGACTACTGGTTATTGAGATTATGGAACCCAGCGATCTAGTTGTCAGATGTGAATTTGAGCGTGAAGGTATCATTGTTCCCCCTCCTGCCAGATTCATGAAAAAGGACCCGGATTTTGCCCTTAAAATATTTAATTTCACTGGATTGAGTCCCGAGAAAGTCCGGGAGCAATTTTGTCTTAAACCGCAAATACTTCACAGTAAAGAAGGGTTCTGTGAAGAACTGTTGATCGGTTCTAAACATACACCATGTTTTGAAGTAAAAAGAATAAAAGTTTCCAAGCAGTATTGCCGCAAAAAGAACCGTCACGTTGAAATAGCAGTTGTGACTTCCGGAACAGGAATTATTATGCATAATGATTCATCATTTGTTGTCAACAGAGGAGAACGTTTTCTTTTTGCTGCAGCAACTGAAGAAATAACTATTATTCCAGATAGCGGAGAAGAAATAGAAATAGTTATTAGTTCACCAAATATAAACAAATAAGGAGATATTATGAGCTTAAAGGCAAAAAACAACTATGATAATTACATGATTACCGGAATGGTGGCAGGTTTTCAGCCCGTGGAAGTTGAAAATGCATTTAAATGCACTATTACGGACAGTCAAGGTAAAGACTACCTAGACTGCTTCAGTGGAATTTCCGTAGTAAACGCGGGACACAACCATCCCAAAATCCAGGCTTCTGCCAAAAAGCAAATTGATAAATTTATCCACTGCTGTACCTATGTATACTACAATCCACGTGCGGGAGAAATTGCTGCGAAACTTGCAGAAATCACCCCCGGGAAACTCCAGAAAAGTTTTCTTGGTAACAGCGGAGCTGAAGCAGTCGAAGGAGCATTGCGAATCGCTAAACAGCATTGTCATAAAAAAGAAATTATCTGTCTGACCCAAAGTTTTCATGGCAGAACAGTCGGCACGCTTTCCATTACCGGTAACCGTGGCCGGAAAAAAGGCAGCGGTCCTTATTTATCCGGGATTGCCTTCGCCCCCGCGCCAAATTGTTACCGTTGTCCCTTCCGGCAGACTTATCCTGGTTGCGGGACCACTTGTGCGCATTTCATGTCTGATGTGATCAATTATCAGACCTCGGGTGACGTTGCGGCCTTCATTGCCGAACCGATAATGGGAGAGGGGGGAATTATTGTTCCCCCGCCAGAATATTTTAAAATAATAAAAGAAATTCTTGAATCTGAAGGGATTTTATTTATTGCCGATGAAGTCCAAAGCGGATTTGGTAGAACCGGAAAAATGTTTGCCATTGAACATTATGGCGTTGAACCTGAAATCATGTGCATGGCCAAAGGGATTGCCAACGGCTATCCTTTGAGTTCTTTTATCGTCACACCAGATATTGCCGAGGCATTTACACCGGGTGACCACCTGTCAACTTTTGGTGGCAATCCGGTCAGTTGTGCTGCGGCAGTTGCCAATATCGAAGTTCTGCAGGAGGAAAAACTGTTGGAAAATGCTGAAAAAATAGGCCGCTGGCTGATGTCGGAATTCAGCAAACTCGCTAAAGAGCGAACGGAAATTGGCGATGTTCGCGGAAAAGGCTTGATGATTGGGATTGAATTAATTAAAGATTCGGGAAAAAAACCGGCAGCCGAACTAGCCAAGGCAGTCAGGAAAGAATGCTTGGAAAATGGTGTTTTGATCGGGGTTGGCGGAACCTTGGCCAATGTTCTCAGGCTGCAGCCGCCGCTTTGCATTACTCAAGAAGAAGCTGAAAAAGCATTTACTACCATAAAAAAATCTTTGACAAAATTAGGATATTATTAATGGAATCTCTATTAAAAATAATAAAGTTATATGAACCTGAACAATTGCCTTCCAGTAAAGAACTGGAATCTTTTGGTGAATACGCTGGAGTACCCGATACTGCTATTACTGAGATTTTGGTTTTTTTGTCTAAAGTTGAAGAAAAAATTCAAAAATCACTGTTAGATCTCCGTCAGGAATTTTTGCTGAAACGAGAAATTGAGTTCCCTGAACTTAAAAAAATTGATTTGCTGCTTTTTAAGGCTTTGTTGGTTCTTTCCTGTGTCAACGAGTTAAAAACCAGACATCGAGAAATCGGTATCCCTGAAGATATTACCCGTGAAACCGCTTCTGACATTGGAATTTGGATTCAGGATTGTCACGATAAAAATGGAATTTGGGGACTGGATAATCTGGAATGGCTGAAAAACCATTTTTCCTGTTCCCTGTTCCGGATAGGCCGTCTGCAGTTTATACTCCAGCGGAAAAATATTTTTGTCCACGCTTTTTTTAATTCTGCTACAGCAAAAATTACTGCCCTGACCAAGCCGGGAATAAAACTTCGTAATGACGGTTTTGTGAATTTGGTCAATCCCGACTGGGAAAGCAGCTATAAAGACCTACAGGACCGTTACATCGGCAATCCCGTTAATCCTTCCGGATTTGTGGTAAAGAAAACTGTGGTATTACTGAAAGGGGAATGGCGCAAAGTTTTGGACAGCAGTGACCTGCTCTTGGATATTCACATTCCAGCCGGAGATTCTTTCGCGGAGGATAAAGTAAGTAATTCTTTAAATAGCGCAAGGAATATTTATAGTAAATTTTGCCCGGATGAAAAGATTTCCGGCTTTGTCTGTAATTCCTGGATGCTTGACTACCAGTTGACCAAAATTTTAAAAACTGACTCAAATCTGGTCAGCTTTTTAAAGCGGTTTTACCTATATCCAGTGGTAACTGACGGCTCACAGACTTTGGAAAGAGTATTTGGCTCCAAGGATGTTGATCTTACTGCTTTTGAACCAAAAACCAGTCTGCAGAAAAAATGCCTGGAGCATCTGCAGGAAGGTAAATCATTTAGAAACAGCGGAGGATTTATCTTCTTTGATAAAAATATTGATCAGCCTGAAAATTATGCAATTTAAAGGAGTAAAAAATGAGCAATTTAGCTATATTAGGAGGAGAAAAAGCCGTAAAAGTAGCGGATGGTGATATGTTCACTTGGCCAATTGTAAATCGAGAAATGGAAGCTGCTGTTCTGGATGTTTTGCGTCGCGGTGCTATGTCCGGAACTGACGTTACTAAAAAGTTTGAACGTGAATATGCGGATTGGTACGGAGTAAAATACGCATTGGCACACAATAACGGAACTGCTTCAATTCAAACCGCCATGTTCGGTGTAGGTTTGAAAATTGGAGATGAAATTATCTCCCCAACAATTACCTATTGGGCAACCTGCCTGCAGGCGCTTTCCCTGGGTGTCAGGGTAATTTTCGCCGATATCAATCCGATAAGTCTGTGTATTGACCCGGATGATATCGAACGCAAAATAACCCCTAAAACAAAAGCCATAATGGTGGTGCATTATCTCGGACATCCGGCGGATATGGACTCTATCATGGCAATTGCACAAAAGCATAATTTGAAAGTCATTGAAGATGCTTCGCATTCCCATGGCAGTATTTACAAAGGTAAAATGGCCGGGACTTTCGGTGATGCTGCTGGTTTCTCATTAATGTCAGCTAAAGGTTTTGCCATTGGAGAAGGAGGAATTTTATTGACAGATGATAGAACAATCTATGAAAGAGCCATTCTTTTCGGGCATTATATCCGTCACGATGAAATTACTATTCCGGAATTAAAGAAGTATTCAGGACTTCCCTGGGGAGGTTATAAATACCGGATGCATCAAATTTCCGCAGCAGTGGGCAGAGAACAACTAAAAAAATTTCCTGCCGAAATGGAAGAAATAGACCGGGCTATGAAGTATTTTTGGAAACAGTTGGAAGGATTACCGGGAATAAAACCACATTGTCCGGGAGCAAAATCCGGATCAACAATGGGCGCCTGGTATTGCCCACATGGTCATTATGTTCCAGAAGAACTGGATGGACTTTCCGTGGAAAGGTTCTGTGAAGCGGTTGCCGCTGAAGGAACATACTGTATTCCAGGTTGCAATCCGGCACTGCATAAACATCCTATTTTCAGTATTATTGACGTTTATGGCGAGGGGAAATCTAGAAACTGCCCAGATGTTCCCGAAGACGAATTACCAATAAATCAACACCTGCCTGTTGCGGAAGGGATTCAGTCCCGGGTATTTTCGATTCCGTGGTTTAAGCACTTCCGCAAGGATGTTATCGAACAGCACGTTGCTGCTTTCCGAAAAACAGTTGAATCATACAAGTATCTTATTCCGGGTGATAATAAGAAAAAATCAACTGAAATCCGCTGGGGTTTGAGCTCAGCTTTGAAAAAATAAGGTAAGAGTAAATAAAAAAACAGGAGAATAGTTATGTATTATGCCTATCAGAACTTGTTAAGTGCAATAGAAATGGAAAAGATTGAAGACAATGTGTATAAAATTCTGGAAAAGATCGGTCTTATAGTTGAAAATGATGAACTGCTTGAAGCGGCAGCAAAAGCCGGAGCAAAAGTAGATAAAGAAAAACAAAAAATTCTTTTCCCGCGCGAATTGGCCAAAGAACTTCTCGGTGCTATCAGTGCCATGTGGCAGGAGCGTAACAAAAACGGAAAAGTGATGCCTATTGAATTCCAGCATGAAATGAAAATGATTTTGGGTAATTATCCAATGTTTTTCGTTGATTGGCCGGAAAGATCTCAGCATACGGCTACCCGCCAAGATTTTATTGATATGATACATCTTGGTAATGCCATGCCGGAAATTGCCAGCATTTCCGCCCCCCTCACCATTGGGGATTTGGAGCCAGAAATCGAAGTAATTGAAGCTTCAGCTCTGATGGGACTGCATTCTGAAAAACCAGTTGGCTGTTGTGATGTATACGATGTAAAACAGATCCCATATCTCTGTGAAATCACCCAGATAATCGAAGGACACGACCGGGGATACTTTCATAAAATCAGGGATCTTACTTCTCCCCTGAAACTCGGAGAACATGCAGCCGCAATTCTGGTTGAACAATTGAAACGCGGTTGGTATTCATCTATCGGCTGTATGCCTGTTGCCGGAGTTAATGCCCCTATGTCAATGGCCGGGACAGTCAGTCAGGGACTGGCTGAAGCACTAGGCGGCCTGATGGTGATCAGGATGTATCGTGATGATATTCCCGGACATTGTTCCATTTACTCCGGGGGGCTGGACATGAAAACCGCGTGCGCCACTTTTTGTTCTCCGGAAGCACATGTTCAAAATATTGCCGCTCATACTATGTTGAGAGATGTGTTTAAAATCCGTTCCAGTTCTCCTTCCGGGTACAACACTCTTGCCAAGCGTCCAGGAATGCAGGCGGTTTATGAAAAAATGATGAATATGCTAGCCCGTTCTGGCATTGCCAATTGTCCCTGGGAACATGGGATTCTTGATTCCGGCAGAAGTTTTTCTCCCACCCAGTTGATGCTGGACCTGGAATTTAATAATGGGTTGGCAACTTTCTTTAAAGGAATAGAAGTCAATGACAATACCTTGGCATTTTCAGTACTTGAAGAAGTCGTTAATAGTGAAAAAAAGTCCTTTTTGGAAATGGAACATACCCTGAATAATTTCCGGACATTATGGGAACCTGAATTTTTGGACCGCAGAATGGATATCCCTAAACCGGATACCAATCTGGAAGTCGAAATGCTGGATAAAGCAGATCAAAAATGGCGCAATATTCTGGCATCCTGCAAAGGTCCGGAAATTGATACTGAAAAAGAAACAGCGGTTATGGCTGTAATTCAAAGAGCTAAGAAGGATTTGATTAAATAACTATGTTCAGCTTTCACACAGACTACCCTCTGCTGCAGGATAAAGCAGATGCGGCTTTGGCAGGGTTGCAGGCAAATATTAGAACGCTTTCCCCCTTTCCGAAACCAGTCCTGATAGAAGGTGGTAACTATCAGGGTATCTGGCTGGAAAGCGGGCCACTGGAGGGGTTACTCTATGCTGATGTCAACCCGGAAATCGCCTTGAATAATCATCGGGCATTTTTTGCCCTTCAGGAAGATGACGGTTATCTGCCATGCTTTATCTGGAATAAAAAAGTTGGCCGCAGCCAAATTCAGATGGTTGTCCCCATTGCTGCTACAGCTCTTGAGCTGTACAAAAAAACCGGAGATGAAAATTTTCTGGAACAGGCTTTTTCTTCCTGTTCCAGATGGGAACTGTGGTTGGAAAAATTCCGCGACACCCGTCAAACCGGTTTATGCGAAGCTTTTTGTGAGTATGATACGGGCCATGATAAAAGCCCGCGATGGGATGGAGTACCCAGAAAATGCCGGGACGATGATGCCCGACTCTGCCCGGAAGTCACTGGTCTCCCATATCTTTCTCCTGACCTTTCCGCAACAATTTATGGTGGCAGGATCGCTTTAGCTGGAATGGCAAAGATCCTCGGTTATAGGGAGAAAACCGAATATTGGACGGCCAAGGCAGAGACTGTTAAAAAAGCTCTTTTTGAATGTTGCTTTGATGACGAATCTCTATGTTTTTATGACTTGGATGTTGATGGAAAATTTAACCGGATAGCCTGTGACCTGTTGACCAGAGTTCTCTCAGAACATGTAGTAAATCAATCCCTATTTGAGCAGATTTATAATTTCTGGATAGTTAATCCGAAAGCATTTTGGACCCCGTTCCCATTTCCTTCAGTCGCTATCAATGATCCTCGTTTTGTTCAGGAACTGCCAGACAATTCCTGGGGCGGGCCAAGCCAGGTACTTACGGCTTTGCGTGCCCCGCGTTGGCTGGAGTATTACGGAAAATATGCCAAACTAACTGAGTTGATGCATATCTGGATTGAAGCTTTAATAAATAGTAACGGCTTTATGCAGCAAATGAATCCTTTTACAGGAAAATTATCCTGCAGCGATGGATACTCTCCTGCAATGTGTTTACTTATTGATTTTATCAAAAGACTCTATGGAATTTCAATACAGGACCAAGAGATTGAATGGAATTGTCGCTGCCCCAATCAACAAAATTCATCATATAAGACCGAATATAAAACATTGGATTTGGAAATTATTAATCAGAAAAATCAATCACACATAGTTATTGATGGTATAAATCATATTTCAATCGCAGGAGAATGCCGTTTCGTGACTGACTTTGCAGGAAATCCCAAAGCTTTTATCGGAACATCAACTGAACAGCAAATAATCAAATTAAAAACAAGACATAAAACTTGCGAATACCAATTGGCAGTTGATCAAAAAATGAACTTAACTTAAATTGAACTTATATTAAATAACTTGGAGTAGAACTATGAAAACAGAAGAAACAATCCAAAAATTCACACTCAAAGGAAAAACCGTGATTTTCAGGTGTCCTGCCTGGGAAGACCTCGAAGGTTTTTTGAAATCAAACAACGAGCTTTACGATGAGTCCATGAAGCAACTTCTCTGGATTCCCATTCAGGAAATGGATAAAGTTGCCGCCTGCAATAAACTCCTGGATATTTTGAAGAAAATCGAACTGGACAGAATTATCTACCTGATGGTTGAAGTTGACGGCAACATTTCCGGCCAGGGTTGGCTCCATATTGACAATGGTCAGTTCGGTAAAGGTTATGGGAATTTGGGGTTGCAGATCAATTCCTCTGCCCGGGGCCTGGGAATCGGCAAAAAAATGATGGATGCACTGGAAGAAGAAGCTATTAAAATCGGACTCAGGGTCCTGCTCCTTACGGTCTCAGCCGAGAATCCCGCTAAAAAACTTTATGATCGCTGCGGTTACCGGGAAAGCGGTCGAAAACCTCACTTTATGGGCACTAATTTCGGGAATGAAGAATTTGATTACCGGGCTGACCTAATCGAAATGATCAAAATACTTTAAAATCCTCCATCTCCCTATTTTTATCTTTGACACCTTTTTGTCCAAAAATAAGAAAAAAACAATGAAACCTTTACCAACTCCGAAAAAACAGGTTGAACATGCTTTGCATGGAAATATTGGAGCCAAAGTTCCTTTTACTATTTATGAAAGTATGATTCCGCAATGCGCTGTTGAACGCGAACTTCGCAACCGCGGATTATGTATTGTCTTCCGTCATAACGTGGTGAAATCCTATTACCCAAATGTGAAAATCAGACATGAAACTACGTTTGAAAACAGCAGGCAACTGATACGGAAATATTTCGAAACACCTTATGGTACTTTAAGTAATTTAATTGAACCTGCCGGTTTTACCGTGTGGCACCATGAAAAACTATTTAAGTCTCCGGATGATTACCAAGCTTTGCGGTTTTTGCTCCAGGACCAGGTTTTTAAACCTGATTACGAAGCTTTTGCCAAAGCAGAACAGGCCTTTGGCGAAGATGCAATTTTCCGAACAACCTTCGGTCTTGAGCCACTGCAGGACCTGATCTCCGGAGAATATATAAAAATGCAAGATTTCTGCATGGAGTGGATGGTTAACCGGGATGAAATATTAAAACTGTATGAAATTTTAGTCGAAAAGAAACGCAGTATTTATAATATCGTTGCGGAATCTCCCGCTTCCCATGCCAATTACGGTGGCAATGTCGTTGCCGAAATTATCTGTAAAGAAACTTTTGAGGAATATTTTGTCCCCCATTATAACGAAGCTGCTGAAGCCATGCACAAAAACGGCAAGCTGATCGGTTGTCATTTTGATGCTAACTGCAGTCTGATTGCCGAATCTATTAATTCCACCGATCTGGATTATGTCGAAGCATTTACTCCTGCACCTGATACGGACATGACCTTGGCCGAAGCACGAAAAGCCTGGCCGGATAAAGTCCTGTGGATTAACTTCCCGTCTTCAGTTCATCTTGAAGATACGGCTAAAGTTAAGCAGATCACCTGTGAATTATTAGAACAAACCGGAAGTATGGAAGGGTTACTTATGGGCATTACCGAAGACATGCCCCCTGAAAAATGGCAGCAAAGTTGCCTAGCAATAATGGACGGCCTGGAAAACCATGCCGCGGACCATCCGGAAAAATATCAATTAAACTGAAATATAACAAAAATAAAGGAAAAAACATGACTGTTAGTTTAAAAAATCTTATCGGAGATTCCTGGCGTAGTCCTAACGGGACCGAATCACAAAAAATTATTGACCCATCTGATGGCAAAACTGTTGTGGCGGACTTGGTGGCTTCTTCACCAGATGATGTTGTCGAAGCGGTTACAGCCGCCTGTGCTGCTTTTCCTGATTGGCGAAGCACTCCGGTTGTCCAGCGATGCCGTATTTTGTTTCATATCAAAGAACTGCTTGAAGAAAAAAGTGATGAACTTTCAGAGATTCTGGTTAAAGAAAACGGGAAAACCTTAATTGAAGCTCAAGGTGATGTCCGGCGGGGTATTGAAGTGGTTGAATTTGCTGCCGGAATGCCATCTTTGAGTAAGGGGGATTTTATCGAAGATATAGCTTCAAATGTTGATGGATTTATTTATCGTGAACCTTTGGGAGTAGTGGTGGGGGCTTGCCCCTTTAATTTCCCGGCCATGATTCCACTGTGGATGATGCCAGTTGCCATTGCCTGCGGTAATACTTTTATCCTTAAGCCATCGGATAAGTGCCCGGTTACCGCAACTAAAATTGCCGAAATATTTGTTGAAGGTGGACTGCCGGCAGGAGTATTGAATGTGTTGCAGGGGGGACGGGAAACTTTTGAAACCCTTATTGCAACTCCGGAAGTAAAAGCCATATCATTTGTTGGATCGACCCCGGTGGCCAGAAAGGTCTGGGAAAATGCAACTGCCAACCATAAGCGAGTCCAGGCTCTTGGTGGAGCTAAAAACTACATCGTGGTCATGCCGGATGCCGATGAAGATGCTGCTTTAAATGCTGTGATCGGATCCAGTTTCGGTTGCGCCGGAGAACGCTGCATGGCATCCAGCGTATTGGTGCTGGTTGGCGGCGCAGAAAATTTATTACCTAAAATAATTGAAGCAGCTCAAAAACTGAAAGTCGGCAACGGTCTGGAACCTGATACACAAATGGGACCCGTGATCAGCAAAGAAGCAAAAAAACGAATTGAGGATTACATCCAGGTTGGAGTAGATGAAGGGGCAGAATTGGTTCTGGACGGTAGAAATATTACAGTACCTGACAAAGAAAATGGTTACTTTCTTGCCCCAAGTATTTTCAGTGGTGTTAAACCGGAAATGCAGATTGCCCGGGAAGAAATTTTCGGCCCTGTGCTTTCAGTAATGAAAGTTGCGAATCTCGCAACTGCTATTGAACTTGCTAATGCCAGTGAATTTGGTAATGGGGCTTCAATTTTTACCAATTCCGGCGGAGCTGCCCGGGAATTCCGCAATAAGATACAATGCGGGATGATCGGGATCAACACCGGCGTGCCTGCTCCCATGGCTTTCTTTAGTTTCGGTGGACATAAAAACAGTATTTTCGGTGATCTCAAGGCCCAGGGGCCAGATGCAGTTGAATTCTATACCCAGAAAAAATCTGTTATCGAGCGTTGGCCCGGAAAACTCGCAACCGGCTCTATCTGGGGAAAATAAGCGTTGGAAAAGTAAATGAGTAATAGAGCACGCGAAGCGCAATGTAAGATGGAATTTATTCTGTCACCAGAATGCGTCGTCAGGAATAAAACGTTGCCTAACACGCAGACTACGTCCGGCGTGGCGGTTTAAAAACCGCCATACTAAAGGAAGTGCTTGCACGCGCATTCGACACATTAAAGATTACGAGCGGAATTACGATTGAAAAGACTGTTTAATGAAATAGTTTATTATTGGATGGCAAATTATGAAAAATACAGATATTCAGGTGCAATACGAACGATTGAGACCGGACCAGATAGTCGCCGAACGTCAGAAATGCCCAGTCGCCTTTTTGCCGATCGGAACCATCGAATGGCACGGGGAACACAATCCGGTCGGTCTTGATACCTTGAAAAGTCATGCTTTACTTATCGCGTGTGCCAGAAAAATCGGCGGTTTGGTCTTTCCTCCGCTTTATTATGGTGAAAACCGGGAACAGGCTTTGATGGAAGCCAATGCTGCAGACAAAGAATCCATTGCCCAAAAAATGAACCTTAATCGAGCTAATTTTAAGTCCGGTTATATGGTGGAGACAGTATCTGAGCAAAACCGGAACTATTTAAGTTTGTTGGTTCATATCTTCCATGAAATTAAAAGTCTGGGATTCAAAGTCCTGGTAGTCGGTGCCGGGCATTATCCACTGCTTGACCACGCCAGAGCTGCAGCAGCCGTTTTTCACCAGGAACAGGCCAAACCTAAAATGCCAGTATGGGTAATGAGTGGGTACGAACTGGTTAAAGAAAAATTTACCCCCTGCGGGGATCATGCCGGGAAATGGGAAACTTCCCTGCTCATGTATCTTGATTCCGGCATGCAGGACCTCTCTCTCCTGCCAAAAAACAATGAAGAGAGACCTGTTGGCTCTTCTAATAATGGCGTGGAAAATTCCAATGCAGAATTCGGACAGCAGGCCGTTGATGCTATTGTTGAAGCCGTCAGCAAAAAAGTCGATTACCTCATGAAAAATCTTAAACAATATCAGGGGCACGGGGCCCCGATGTAGGAGAAAAAATGAACATTCAACCAGATTATCGCCATATTGCCAATGATCAGGCTGAATTCTTCAAACATTATTGCCGCTTTTTCAAAGACATGACTTATGATACGGTGTCTTTTGAGGTTTGCATAACAGAAATCCTGCCGGATGGAGGGGCATTGATGGGAGGAAAACCGGGACCAATCCAGAATCGTACCGATTTTGAAGCTTACCCATGGGATGATAGCCCTAAACTCTATTGGAATAGAGCAGAATCAAGATTCGATGCCTTAGTAAAAACTCTGCCAGAGGGAATGAAGCTATTGGTGGAGTCGGTAACGGGGTTTTTGAAATCAGTGAAGATCTGGTCGGTCTGGAATATCTGCCTTTTATGCAAGGTGATGACCTGGAACTTTATACCGAACTGAAAACGAAGTTTATGAAACCGTAAAGGATCTGGGAAAAAGATTCCGAGCCATGGCTAAAGGTTATGCTTTGGGATCCGGTAATTCCATTCCTGACTATGTGCCTTTCTAAAACTACCTGGCGATGATTAAAGCCGTTCAGGAAATCCGGAAAATTTCAAGGTAATTAAGCTTTAATCCTAAAAATGCAATTTTCACAACACGCTGAGGCAATTGTTTTTTTTAGGTTAATGCTTAGCTTGAAGTATTATTTTTATTGCGTTGCTCAAGGCAGTCAACAAATATCTTTTTATTAAGCTTTAATGGCTTGTAGTGAGCTAAAAATGACCTATAATATCATTAAATTAGCTTTAAAATGATAATTTCAGTCATTAAAGATCCAAAATTAGCTTGAAAATTTTATTGTACAAACTATTGTTAAATAAACTTAATTAAAAAGGAGGCTTGCCATGATTAAAATGGTGTTCACTTCTAATTTGTTAATCTTGCTTTTGGGGCTACTTTCAATTCCTGTTATTGCCTTGGATTTTCCACAGTGGCGAAAAGCGGAAAACGGTGTTTTCAGTGATCCCGCTAAATGGAATAGTGGCAAAGTACCTGGGGAAAGTTCTTATATAAATTTTCAAGAAACATATATGAACTCCAGTGCTCCTCCTGCCGGAAATACTCCTTTTACAGTATCTTTTTACGAGGATCATAAAGTTGACGGACTTTCACTTAAAGGTAATATCAACTTAAACCTGGAATTGAATCAACATGATTGTTATGTGGCTGTTTATAACGTCCAAATTGGTGATGGTGCTTCCAGCCCCAATATCTCCTGGCAATCTGGTACTTTCAGGACCAAAGGCTCTCTAGCACTAAAATCAGGACTTATGGTTTTGAAAGGCGGCTCCCACATTACCAGTGGTGATGTGTTTTCCATGGGAGACAGCCGTGAGGCCTTACTGGAAATGCAGGGAGGGGAACTGTCTGTTGGGCTGGATGGGGCAAGGTATTTTTATCTGGGAAATAATTTTCCGTCAACAATCAGCTATATTTCAGGAAAGATATATGCCCATACTTATCGCTTCGGTCAAAAAGATTGTTTGAAAATGGTGCTCAATGAATCTATGATTTCTGAAGCACCTCTAAAAGCCAAATACAAATTGATAGCAGCTGGTGAATTAAAGTTCAGCCTGCCTGACGGTTTTAATGCAGAAATCGGGAATGTTTTCCGCCTGTTTAAAGTAGAGGGTAACGGGGGAATAACCGGAGGGTTTTCAAATATGCCGTCCGGGCATGAATTTGAATTGGACGGATATACCTTTCGGGTTGCCTATGGCGATGATATCACAAATATTCTCAGCCTGAAAGTTATAAAAATCAACAAGGATCCGGAAGTTCCAGATGATGATGGACCGGATTCTGCAGCCTGGAAAGTAGCATTGTCGGGTGAATTCAGTAATCCGGAAAACTGGTCCGGCGGTGAAGCTCCGGGGAAAAATACATACGTCTATTTTAAATCAGACAGTTTTACTCCCCTCCCTAATGTTTCTGAAAGTTTCAGTGTAGATTTCACAAAAGATGCACTAGTCAGAGGCTTGCGTATTGCCGGGAATGTCAATACCAACTTTGTGTTAAATCAACATGATTGTTATGTGGATGTTTATAACGTCCAAATCGGTGACAGTGTTGCCAGCCCCAATATTTCCTGGCAGTCTGGGACTTTCAGGACTAAAGGCTCTTTGGCGCTTAAATCAGGCCGTATGATTTTGTATGATGGTTCTCGAATTACCAGTGGTGATGTGTTTTCTATGGGAGACAGCAGGGAGGCCTTACTGGAAATGCATGGAGGGGAACTGTCTGTTGGACTGGATGGGGCAAGGTATTTTTACCTGGGAAATTCCTTCCCGTCCACAATAGATTATATTGCAGGAAAAATATATGCTCATACTTACCGCTTTGGTAATCAGGACTGTTTAAAAATGGTACTTAATGAATCAATGCTGACAGAAGCACCGCTAAAAGCCAAATACAAATTGGTAGCAGCTGGTGAATTAAAGTTCAGCCTGCCTGACGGTTTTAATGCTGAAATCGGGGATATTTTCCGTCTGCTTAAAGTAGAGGGTAACGGAGGAATAACCGGGGAGTTTTCAAATATGCCATCTGGGCATAAATTTGAATTGGATGGATATACCTTTCGGGTTGCTTATGGCGATGATATCACAAATATTCTCAGCCTGAGGATTGTAGGTGTGGATAGTGGAGAACCGCCACCGCCACCGCCACCGCCGGGAAATGAAATAATTATCCCTCTCGCACAAACTGTCATAGATGGACAGGCATTGGATATACAACCTGGTGATATTTTGACCTTGCAGGCCGGAGTTCGACCTTCTCTGCTCTTTAAAAATATTGTCGGTTCATCTGATAATTATGTCATTATTAGGAACTCAGGAGGAAAAGTTTCTGTAGGTAACTTAAACTCAAATAATGCGATATCTATTTACTCGTCCCGTTATGTCCGATTGACGGGCTCCGGTAAGGAAGACCTTGAATACGGCATTTGTGTTACTGCAAGCAAACCAGGCACGCAGGGAGTTGCTGTTTCGGGATTTTCATCAGATATCGAAATCGATCACTTGGAGATTGCAAATGCCGGTTTTGCCGGAATTATGGCTAAAACTGACCCTGTATATAGTGACTTCTCTGCCGATCGACCTAACTTTACAATGTATAATGTGCATTTGCATCATAATTATATCCATGATGTCGATGGTGAGGGCATTTACCTCGGGAACAGTTTTTTTGGTGGAACCACCGTCTACGATAATGGGGTTTTGCATTACCCGCATGAAGTCCGGGGAGTTCGTGTATATCAAAATCGGGTAGAGCGCACCGGTTGGGACGGGATCCAGGTCGGTTGTGCAGTAGACGATGTAGAGATTTACGATAATATTGTTACCGACTATGGTTGTGCAGACAAAGATACGCAGAATAGCGCCATTCAGCTTAGCCCGGGAACTACCGGATTGTTGTATAATAATTTTATAGATAATGGCTCTGGTCACGGTATAGTAATTCAGGGAATCGGCAATATTACCGTCTTTAATAATGTGATCCGAGATGCCGGCGCCCCGGCTGTAAATATTAATACCCGCCCGACTCCACTGAAAACTGATATCGTTCCATCAGGCTTTCTTGGCGGAGTTTATATTTTACATAATACAATTATTGATTCAAAAAGCACCGGAGCTATAAATGAATATGTAAATGAAGCTCAGGATAATGTTTTTTATAATAATTTGATCGTAACAGACAAAGACAATTGGAATCAATTGAAAGTTTACACGGATTGGGACGTAAGCCATAACCTAATTGTCAGGCCTGAATCAGAAGCTGGATTTGTTAATGCTGCCGAAGGCGACTACCACTTATTGTCTAGCTCTCCAGCTATTGATACCGGCAGAGAGCTATCTCAATATGGAGTTGATACTGATGCTGACGGAGTTTCACGCTCCATCGGCACAGTGCCGGATTGCGGAGCCTTCGAATATAGAGCCCCTTAGCCAGTTTATTTCATTTGTTGGCAGTGATGTAGAAGCAACGTCATTTAGATTTTTGATTTTCTATACCATCGCCATATATAATGGAAAAATTTCTTCCGTTGTTGAAATTGGAACATGATGGTTTCCTTAATCCGGTATAGAATACCGGTGGCAAAAAAATAACAAAATGAAACCATCATGAAGGAAGCTACATTGCTGGAGACGCTGAATCAAGTTGGAGAAGGGGGGGGCGGAGCGATATTTCGAGAGTACATGCGTTGAGCCGTGCTTTCCATAACGATTGATGTGATGCTGAAGGAAGTAGAGGCTCTTTGCGGGCCGAGATATAATCCATTAGGGAAAGATGCTCCCTACCGGGCTGGGAACACGGAAGGAGTCTGTATATTGGAGGGTCGCAATGAGCGCGTGGATCGTCCGCGCGTCAGACGGAAGACTTCAGAGGAAAGCAAGGAGATGCATCTTGCGAGCTATGCTGCCCAGGGATGCCGGAGCAGTTCGTGATGCATTGATGAGGGCGCTGATGGCCAATGTGAGCGGAAGGGACCAGAAGATGATTTGTCCAGAAAGCCCGTTTACATCGAAGAGTTCCGTGAGCCGCCTTTGGGTTAAAGAGGGGTTAAAGAAGGTCGAAAGGCTTTACAGCGTCCTTGACGGTTCGGCTTCCCTGAAGGGCGCCGTACTCGCCCTTTATCCTGACGCAGTCACACAGAGATGCCTGATTCACAAGGAGAGGAACATAAGGGATATCTCTCAAAGCGGCATTATTCAGAACTTTCCAGTTATTTCAAGAGGCTTCGCAACGCGCAGGGACCGGAGGCGGCAAGGGAGATATACAGGGAGCTCCATGCGTTCCTGGCTGTAAAGAACGCAAATGCCCTCCAGAGCCTCGAGGAGGCCGGAGAAGATATAATAGCCCTGCATCTTCTCGGTGCGCCTGCTGGCCTCTGAACGTCTCATTGCTGAGCACCAACTTCATCGAGAACGCATTGCTGCCGCTCAAAACATTTCAGGGGCCGGAAAAGCTTTTTATCTTTTCCTCAAGGCAGTCTTGATTGTTTCCGCCCAGACTTTATATCCTGCAACTGAAGGGTGGTTCAAATCTTTTTTAAAAAGGACTTTATGAGGTTTTCCTGTTTCATCCAACATTGCATTCGGTAGTGGACCCAGTTTCAAGGACAACTTTCCATTAAGATAAGGTGTTTTTTCTTTTCTTCATTCTTTTCTTCTGTCTTTGATGAGCAGAGGGGATTTAGATCTCCGAAGGAGACCCCGATGCTCATCCCTTTGGATTCTACAGTTCTTTTCTTCATGCCGCAGCCTTTCCGAGGTAGACTTCCATTGGCGTGCTATAGCCGAGGGACGCATGGCCTCTTATGCCGTTGTAGAACTCGAAGTACTGCCCTAGCCCTTCACGGAGCGCCGGGACATCCTGGTATTCCTTCAGGTATATGTCCTCGTATTTCAGGCTTCTCCAGAGCCTTTCGATGAATATGTTGTCCGAGGCTCTTCCCTTGCCATCCATGCTGACCCTTATTCCCTTGTTCTTCAGCACTTCGATGAAATCAAGGCTCGTGAACTGGCATCCCTGATCGGAATTGAATATCTCGGGAGCCCCGTATTCCGCAATGGCCCTCTTCAGCGCGCTTATGCAGAACCCGTTGTCAAGGCTGTTTGACAGCTCCCAGGAGAGCACGCATCTGCTGTGCCAGTCCATGACTGCGACCAGATACATGAACCCGTGCTTCATTGGAATATAGGTTATGTCAGTACACCAGACCTGGTTCGGAGTGTCTATCTTCAGACCTCCCAGAAGATAAGGGTACTTCACATGCTCCGGATGCGGACGGCTGGTCATTATTCCGGGCGCAAGCCCTTGTATCCCCATCAGCCGCATCAGGCGCTGTATCCGCTTCCGGTTTGCTATGATGCCATGTTTTGCCAGCTCATTGGCGATCCTGCGGCTCCCGTAGAACGGCCACCTGATATAAATCTGGTCTATCAGTTTCATCAGCCCGAGATCCTTCTTCCTGTCACCTTCCCGGGCCGCATAATAGGTCGAACGGTTCAGGTTCAGCAGGCTGCACTGGCGGCTTATGCTTATTTCGCAGTCCTTCTCTATCATGTCTCTTTTCTCCTCGACTGGATGTTCAGATAGTTTTTTTTCATCCACCCAAGCTCGACCTTCAGCCGACCTATCTCCTCGTAAAGCGGAATCTTGAGCCGGTCCTCCTCGGCTTCGCTGATCTCGTTCGACTCGCCGAACGCCTTACCGGCGTTCTCCACCAGATCCTTCTTCCATTTCGTTATCAGGTTCGGATGGACTTTGTATTCCATCGCCAGATTTGCCAGTGTCTTCTCCTCCTTGAATGCCTCAAGTGCCACTCGGGCCTTGAACTCAGCGCTGAAACTCCTTCTGATTCTTCCCATCGGTGCAATCCTTTCCTTGATTATTCTTAATTTGGATCACACCTTATCCGTTGTCCATTTTTCGGGGTCCACTATATTCCAAATGTCGATATATTCAAAACGGTCAGTTTTTTTGGAATATTGCCAGATCAAATGGTTCGTTTTTTGGTCAAGTTCGATATTCCCCCATTTTGCAATACTTGGTTTCATGGAAACAAAATAAAATTTTGTCTTGGGAAGTCTTGTCCAGACTAGTTTACAAAGTTCTTTTAAACTTTCCAACACTTCTTCTGGTGTTGCATTTCCTTCATGAAGATCATGGCTCCCAGCATATATTAAAACATTTTCTGGCTTGTAGGGAATTATTATCCGATCAGCATAATGAATAATATCGGAAAAACTTGCGCCGCCGAAGCCTCGATTTATGACTTTTATCCCAGAAAAATCTTCTTCCATTGAATCCCAAAGCCTGAAAGAGGAACTGCCGACAAATAAAACAGCCTTTTCAGGTGGAGGATTATTTCGATCTTCTTTTTCAAATTGTAAAATCTCTTTTTCGAAAGGATTATCCACAATCACTTTTTCCTCCTTTTCTTCGGCCCAACCTGTTTTTGTTCTACCCTTGTCCATTCCTTGCTCCTCATCTTGAATTAATGATGAACACCCGGTAATGTAAAAAATAAATAACAACAACGCTATCCAGCAGAAGTAAGTCAAGCATTTTCCGAAGTCGTTTTCTTTTTTCAACTTGTGGTTTTCAATCCGTTATGGTTGATCAACCGATTGAGATAGTGAACAAATTACCATTCGAAGTAATAATTTCTGTTGCCATTCACTATCCCGGTATTTGATGTAGATATCTGAAAGTTTTACCGGGGTGGACAATGCGTAGATTCCTGCTTTATGTGCCGCATCAAGATAGTCGGTGACAACTTTCTGGTTGTATTGATCATCGGGCGTTTTCTTCCTGTCGTAGCGCTGTTTGATGGTTGCCCCGCGCCAGCGCATGGTCAGGTTAAACCCAGCGTCGGCGATTTGCGGTAAGTTTTCCTTAAATCCTCCGATGATACCAATCGGGAAGAAAGGTTTGCCGTTGACAACCAAGATCCTCCGATTACGGTCGATCTGGGTGATATTCACACCTGCGGGAGGAGGCAAAAGCTTAACTACTTGATCATATCCTTCCCATAATTTTACCCCATTAGCGGTTATTTTTAAAGCAACCTGATGTTTCCCGTGGATTATTTTAGCCAAGGGGATTTTGATTATGGTCTCGCCCGTATCTGCGATCGTATTATAATATTCTTTATTATCTATAATGGCATGGAATTTTGTTCCTTTTGCCAGAGCACCTGGAGCAAGATTCAAAATAATATTAGCTTCCTGCTCATTGATATAATAATTCAGCTCCACCACAGCTCTTACCCGTTTGCCGATATCCGCCATCTCTGCAAGTGAAGTATAATCGTCTTCTATATCTTTTTCGAGTGGAGGGGCTGCCATTCCAGTTGTTGTCGTGTCCACTGAAATTAGTAAAAATAACAAATAAATAAAAATAGATTTCCGATATATTTTGTTGATTCCGAAATAATTTCATTCGTCTTTGTGATCTTTCTCATCCTTCCTCTTTATGTAATGTATTGATTACCATTTCCTTTCAGGTATGGCAATCCCGGGACGTTCTGCCCGGAACTTCCATTTCCAGAACCGCCAGTTGGTTAGTAAGGCCCAGGCCCGGGCAAATTCATTTTTTCCCAAAGCTGTTCGAGCTGATTCTAGCTGTTTCCGGACAAATTCTTCTTCGCTTCCAGCATTTTTTGCTTTTGTCAGCAGTTCACCAGTTTTATCGATAATCTCCTGCATATGCTGCTTTTCCGACTCACTTATTGGTGCCGTGGAGAATGATTTAAAATCCACATTTTGATCATCAATATAATATGCTTTCATACTATAAGGAGCCAAGTCAACCTTTAAAGCTGTCTCTCCATCTTGTGGCGTAGCTGCTGTTAACCCGCTGACTAATTCGGTTACCGCTTTGGGGCTGGAAATTTTAACAGTACCATTAAATTGCCAATAACCGGGATTGGCAATGTAAAAATAAGTCTTATTACCTTTTGTCATTTTCCGTATCGCTAAATTTGTTTCCAGGCCGGTTTGGAGAACCGGTTGAAAGCGTTCTTCCGGCAAATGTGTGAATTCAACCATTAAAGGGCCGATATCTTCTTCATGACCGACATTAACATTTAGGTCAATAAATCCTCCAAATAACAGATTAGGATCAGAGGTAATAATTGATTGAATAAATGGTTCCCTGGCATGGAAACCCCTGGCCTGCGGAAGAGCCCTTATCCTACTGCGTTCCATAACCCAGTATTTGTCTCCTTGAAGAATTTCTTTCCCATCTCCACCGGAACGAGTAAGATTTCCAGCCCCGACTACAACGTTTTCATCCCAACTGTTGCGAATTAAAACATAACGGAAATCATCACTGCTATCGTTGAAGGCATCGGCCACTTCTTGATCTGTTCTAGCCAACCAATGAAAGGGATTCTGTGTGGCATAAATAGATAAACCTGTAGCATAAAGATTTGGCATTTCCCTCCAACCGACAGCACTACGCCCTATGGTCATATGTTTTTCCGCATTGACAAGGGGAATATCCAGGGCGTATTCTTTCATCAAAGCAACAAAAGAATTTTGATCAGTTGGATATTTTTCTTTCCACTCCAACCAATGTTCATAAAGATCAGGTTCTTCAATATTCAGCAGATTGACCCATTTGGTTTCCGGTTTGATTTCCTGCATAGCTTTTAAACCCGATGAAAGGAATTTGGCAAATTGACGGCAACGCCAATTGGTAAATTTTGGTCGATGTTCTCCTTTGACAGCCTGATAGCGTTTCATAAATCTATTGGGATCACTTGAGCCGACTTCCAGATTAATGCCGGTCTCTTGATAAAATTTTTCAAAAGTCACATCATCAAAGCTGAAAAGCAATGGATCATTTGGTTTTCCCCGCTCAGAAAATCCGGGGAAATAATATTCTGATCTCTGGGCCCAGCCAAGTTGGTAATGGATTCCTTTGAAGTTGGTCAGATCATCAAATTTGCCAGTGACATTTTTAATAAGATTCAAAAATCCTTTCTGAATTTCCGGATGCATCCAGTTCTGGCTGTAACTTTGAATTAAATTTGCATCGTATTGACTGCCCTTGCTGTCCACAAGCATGACGGTATCATTTTCAGGTCGTTGGCCATTCTTGGTCCCAACCGCAACCTGAGCATTGGTTACCGTGGTATTAAGATTTGTCAGCTGGCTGAGTTCGATTCCAGCAAATATCGAAATGTTGTTGGCATCTAAAGTCCTGGCCAGAACATTTCTAATAGTCGGATCCACCCGGCCGTCAATAACATCATTATTTGGTTGATACGGAGTGTTGGTATCATTATATTGCCACATGCCGATAACATGAGTGTTTTGTCCGGCGAAACGCAAATACTGGAGATAACGTCCGGCTATTTCCTGGTTGACGCGCATCATTCGAATAGTTCTTGCCATCATCGTCCCTTCATTATTCTCCTTAATTTCTACTCCGAAGTTCTTACAAACTCCGGAATTTTCGCTGGTTCGTTCACAGTCGATTCCGAAATTCCGCAAATACCCCATATCGGCAGCCGGAAGCGGAGGAATAATTCGAGTGATGATTAGAGATTTAGCGGCGGCATGTCTTGGTTCCGGCGTAGTATTACGGGTATCTTGGACGTTAATGATGTCGACCGAATGTACTCCGGGATCGGCAACATGAATCCAACGTAAAACCTGAATTTTATTTGTGTTTTGGTATTTTTCTCCACTGTCAATGCCGACCCCTGATTGACTGTTGTTCCACATCCCGGCGTGACACGTTGAAATAGAAACTTCCATATGGCGCATAGCATCGTCAGGATATTTAAGCTCCATGAGGTAGAATTCGCCGGGAGTAAATTTGAATTTGCCATTAGGATTCCCCTGAAACTTATAACTGAACAGCGACCCCCTGGTGGCACCAACTGTCTCCCGGTAATTTTCTCCATTAAGTTGTTTTATTTTGGCTGCTTCCCAACTGGTTATTTCTTCTGACTTATCACGACTGGGATGAGGACCTTGGGCTGTTTCATACCAGTCTCTGCCTTGTTTTTTGCTATTATCCGTAAAATCAATCGTTAGACTATCGCTTTTGTCCAGCTCCAAAGCATCATAATATTTTCCCTTGGCACTGGCTTGTTCAAGATACCCGATAACCAGTAAAGGTTCCCGTGGTCTGACTTCAATAACTTTATTTTCCGCATTACAGATTCGGGATGATAATGTATAAACTCCTGCCTTAAGTTTTCCCAGGTTCAGTCTGAATACTAAAGCTGTTCCTGCTTTACTTTCTGTAGGATTCGGAATCCTTTTGGCTGCTACTGACAGACTGATTTTACCTTCCGGGGTTGTTTGGTGCAGCGAAAATTCAGCATAAGCAACTTTATCTTTAAGGAACAGCGGAATGACCGCATCGATAATAGTGTCTTTGTTGTCAATAAAAGTTAATTCATGCTTGCCGTTGCCGTTATGTAACTGAATGTAACCAAGCCAGGATGGCATGGCTAATGTCCCGTCAAAATTCGGGACTGAATAATCCGGGCTTCTGGCTAACCATGGTGCTTCAGAATTTTTCAGGGTTTTAACGGTTTGCCAGGAAGAATCGTCAAATCCTGTTTTACTCCAACCTTCCTGTTCGGTTTCGGAAAACTTCCAATTCTTTTCTGTTTGGACTTCTGTTCGTCCTTGAGGCTGGTCAATAACTGCATGGAAAAACAGTAATGGATTCTGTTCAATGCCGTACCCATACATTCCAATAACATTTTTACCGGGCTTTAAGTAAGGCTTGATATCAACCGAACTGGTGTGCAAATACTGTAAATTACCGGTTTGTTCAACTTTCTTACCGTTAATCCATAATTCTTGTTTAATCGTTTCCCGCCTGTACCAGCGCAAACGATTTTTTCCAGTTACTTCAGCTACAGCGTGGAGGATTTTGCCAGGCGGAATCTCAAATTCATGTCTGATATATGCTTCGTACTTCATCTGTTCCAAGTTGATCCATTCAATTTCATAGACTACCGGGACATTTTGTGTATTGGTAATTTTAAAAATCAAACCGTCAGCAGGTGCACCATAATAATATCCTGGCTGTTTAAACTTCAGTTCTTGCCATTTATTCCCAATTAGTTCGTTTTTTACGGAATTTTCTCGCTGGAAGCCGAGTTTTTCTCCGTACCGGGTATAAAACATCTCCAAGCTGCTTTTTCCGGGAGAATTTTGTTTTATATTCAGGACAATATTGCATTCTTCTTCTGGGAAAAGGACTTGCTGTTCCGGGGGCTGTTTACCATCTGCATTTCCCCAATTAAGTAATGCTGTTTGATTTGCCTGTACGGAAAATATTATTGAATTATCAGTTGGTGCAATTTCTCCGGCAGAGAAAAAAGTGAAATTTATATTTGGTTTGCGCTTAATATCATAATGGTTTCTTACCAAGCGCTGATGAAGAAAGAATCCTTTTGTTCCTGTATAATGCTCATTATCTTTTAAATCCGGCACCTGAAAAGCATCAATGGTCACTTCTGTGTCTGTGGCTGAAGCTGAAACAAAAAAACAAAAAAGGATTCCCCGCAACAAAAGATAGAACTTTGATTTAAAAAAACTCATGATTAATTCCTTAAAGTTATATTTATTACTCGCGACGTTAAGCTGATTGCATTAAATGATGCAACAGTATACCTGCCTCACGGAAGCCATTGGAAGTATCTCCTGGCGGCTTCCAGTTCCACCTGCTCGTGGGCGAGAAGGGAGCGGATCTGGAACTTAATTCCGCTCTTAGTCCGGGACTTGCGTTTGCCGATGACATTTGCTGTGCGCCGTGGCATCGGCCAACTGAGTCAATCCAGACAACGCTCCTGACTGCGCGCTCCCGCAGCTTTGGCTAAGCTCCAGTACTCATTTTTCTGGCATTGATTTTAAGCATGAAGTACCTTTATAATAAAGATATAACATAATGTAACCTATTTAACGTCGCAGATAATATGATACTTTAAATCGATAAAATCAGAAAATAAATTTTGGTTTATTCTGGATCCTTATAAGCTGGATTCGCTCGATGTAAATACATGTCCGAATGTAGCTTTGCCGGATAGTTATCGGCATGACCATCAAAGTGCACTGTATTAAATTGCATGCCATGCCTGTTGCCTGGTACTTGAGCATAAGAAGCATAGGGGCCTGTCCCCTGTGCATTTATATAACTCATCCTCAACCAGGATCCTCCATTAGTGTCTGTTACCAGCCAATGTTTACTGGGACTTGTTACCTTGAGATATTGGACATAACAGTGAAATCCCCCTGGCCAGGGACAGGCGTTATTTTCATCAACTGGAGCTCCCATACCGTAACTGGTGATTGCATAATCCCGACTGGGACTGCCGGGACAAGGCGCTCCCCAAGTCTCCCGGCCAGCATATTGTGATTTAGTCGGCATATATTCTCCGACTTTGTCTGCATAATGCCAATAGGTTTGCGCGTTATCAGCATAAGCTTTATATAAATACCCGTCATAATCACCAATATAGAGCATATGGGCCGTTCCCCATTGCTTCAGTAGGTTTAAACATTGAATGCGGATTGCCTGCTCTTTGGCCTTATTTAATGCCGGCAGAAGGATAGCTATCAGTATGGCGATGATGGCAATAACTACCAGCAGTTCGATCAAAGTGAAACGGAATTTTACTTGAGTATGTTGCAACGAAGAAATGCGATGAAATTTTTTCATTTTTAATACCTCTCTTGTTAGATCAATTCCATCAAAATTTCTAATATTTTCTAAGTTTATATTGAAAAATAACGTCTTAAATGAAAAAATCAATCGAAATAATCATTATTTATATTTTATTATGAATGACACGGTCATTTTTATGCTAAAAAACGATTTTATTACCTAAATTCCCGGCTTTTTCTTAACTACAGCTTAATGCTTCAGTACCCACGCCCCTTTGGGATGGGGCCGCAAAAAGCGGCGAAACTTGATGAAGCCACCGCGGCCATTGGGATAACCATTTCTTTCCTGTAAGATTTGAATACTGCAGTTTGTTTTCATCCGTGCGTGAGTTCTTAGCAATTCCGGATTATAACGGCATAGGAGCATGCGGAAAATCACGGGCGGCATTTAAGCCGCCCTCAACAACTTTCCTCCACAAAAAAATGAATTCTTCAAAAGCAGCATCGAAATCTGAAAAGAACAAGTACGTTCCCCTCATATTCCATTCGTTCATAACGGAACCGGTCGCCGCCGGAAAACTGGTGCTTTTGAATTCATACCGGTTGATGAATATTGAACCTCCCAAACGGAAGTTAATAGCAGGCAGGATAGCGAAAAAACGGTAGTTTTTCGCGGCAGCGCCCTTTCTCTTGCCGAAAAAGGGCTGTTCTTCATTACGAAAGGCGGAGCTTTCTTATCATTGACCTGCCCGCCATTGATGGCTATAATGTTCTCCACAGGCCATATTATGGTTGAAAAGATGAGCAGGATATGAACTGTACTTCGAAGGAAGGATTATGACGATGTATAAATATGTGACAGTTGAAAATGCGACTCAGAATATATCCAGGGACGGCAACTGGAAACTGTGGCTGTTTCAATTCATGGATGATTTCAGGCGTAATCCTTGTCCTGAAATGATCGTCACGGAACCTGTCCCTGATACTCCAGCAGACTTAAAATGCCTGTTTGCCGCCACTGTCTACTATCTCTGCAAGGAGAAAGGCATAGATATTCCGGAATGGGTTTTCAGCACAAAACCCCTCAAGGAGCCATGGTTCGTATCCGGACTGGAGAGCATGAAGACCTTTGCCATAGTCGAATCTCCGCTGTTCTTCAAAAAGCTGAACGTGTTTGTCACGGGCAATTTCATGGAAAGGGCGTGAAGCATGGATTACGAAACAATCATCAGGGAAGCAGATACCCTCTTAAGGGAAATCAAATCCCTGCGGGCCCTTGAAAAGGCTGAACTGGCGCAGCTGTGGGAATATTACAGGATTGGACTCACATACTCCAGCAATGCGATTGAGGGCAACTTTCTGACGGAGACGGAAACAAAAATTGTGATTGAAGACGGATTGGCGGTCAGTGGAAAACCTCTGAGGGATCATCTTGAGGCAGTTGGGCACGCTGCGGCGTTCAGCTTAGTGCATGATGTCACATCTTCTACGGTAATAGATGAGGAGTCCATAAAAAAGCTACATCATATCTTCTATCACAGGATAGATGGAGAAAACGCTGGCGTCTACAGAAATATAAAGGTTATCATAAGTGGAACCGGCCACCTTCTTCCTTTTCCTGAAAAAGTTCCCGGACTAATGAAAAAACTCGTTGCCAAGCTTCCAGAGATAGAAAAGAACCATCCCATTATAGCCGCTGCTGATCTGCATACAGAGTTTCTGAACATCCATCCCTTTGTTGATGGAAATGGCAGGGTATCGAGACTGCTGATGAACATGATTCTTGTCAAATATAGATATCCCGTGGCCATCATTCCGCCCATCAGAAGAAGGGATTACATGTCGGCGATGAAGAGTTCCAATTCCGGTAACTTCAATGAAATAAGGACGCTTGTCGCCGAAATGTCACGGGAAAGCTGCCGGGACTATTTGAGAATGTTTTCAGACAGGAAGACTAAAAAGACAGACTTGCCTGACACTTTGGACAACTCCGGCTCAAAAGGGATGAAAATTACCCCGTATTGAACTTTCCCGGGACTACGCCTCATCTCCGACGAGCTGCACATGGCCCATTCTCGATGAGACACTTCATCATATATTCATTATAGTATACAATATCCTTAATTGCGCTTGATTAATTCATAAATTATACTAATACAGTATATATGCCTTTGACATGGAACAAGCTTAAAGAGGAGCTGCCCGACTGGAAAAGCTACAGGGGAAACTGTCCGGATGGAACATTTCCCTTTAAAATCATTCAGACCGCATGGGGCAGAAAAGGCGGAATACATGTTTTTGCCGAACAGGATAACGGAGGGAAGTACTGGTTCTTTGTTCCGTTGTTCAGGGAAGCAAGGAAGAAATGGTATATACACCATCTTTTCAAAACCTGCATAAAGCAGGCCTCAATAGTGATTATGAAAGTCGACAGGTGCGATTCAAAAATTTCAAGAATATCGGAAGTGATGGAAAAATGAAAGCACAGAAAGACAGGACGGAGATTCGTTATCTGGTGTCCAAGGAAACTAAGACACGCTTGAAAGGGCTTTCTGACAGCTGGAAAGTCAAGGCTGGCATCGCCCTTGAACTTGCTGTTCTTAAAGCGGAAAACTCGATAAAACCGAGAAGTATTGATGATTTTCATAGAAGGCTTGATGACATTGAAACATCCCTTGCCAGGATATTGTCGGAGTTGACCGGAAGCGAGGAAATATAATGAAAACAGAATACGGACTCCTCTTTAAGAAGACATCTACGTGCAAGGCGGCAGATATAGAATACCTCGATGAAAACTCCCTTTTGAAATCCCAATATGATTCTATCAGGCAAAAAATATCCCTGTCACAGGCGGAAGCGGAAAGAAGCAAACTGATAAATTCCATCGAATATCTTGACAAGGTAGATGCAGGAAAGGTCTATGCCGTCGGTTTTCTAAGGGAGCGACTTCTGTCATCTGGAGATACCGCGCCTGAGACCTGGGGCAATGATATCAGGAAGAAAAAGATAAGGACAGCGATTGAAAAACACGTCAGGAACTATGGTTCTTACAGGGGAAGCATAGCCCACAAGCTGATCTTCTCAATGTCTGGGGAATTCAAGGATCTTCTTGTCTCCAAGGGGCTGAATCCTGACAAGATACTTGTCAACAGGATGAAAAAAGTGCTTTCTGAATTCCAGAAGGAGTTCTATCCGGGCGAGAAACTCGGTTATGCCTACGGAATCCACCATGACACGAATCATCCCCATATCCATGTCTTCCTCTGTAACAGAACGGACAGTGGATCGCATATCGCCTTAAGCTGTCCGCTCAAAGGTAAAAGAGACATCAAACCCCGCAAGAACCAGATCGAATTCATCCAGAAGGAGCTTGCCAGACAGGAGCGACTGATAAGGAAATCCATTGAAAAGAACGAGTTCCAGAAGCTCGAAATGAATGAGAACACGGTTAAAACTGGCAAGATAAAAGCCCCCTCATTTTCTACGGGGAAGGTTACATGCCTGATGGAAGCAAAGAAGCTCCAGTTACAGTACCAACAGCTGATAAAGCTCCATGAAAGCCTGTCTGAAAGGAAGTATCATCTGCCAAACAGGACTCTCTACAAGCTGAGAGCGCCGAAGATACTTCGGGATTTCAATACGATCATTGCCTCAAGGAATATCAGAAAACACCGTAATCTCAGGATGAAATATTTCGCGCTGAAGAAACAATACCTGATCGGTCTTGACAGATATTATTTCAGGAAATCCATAGAAAACAGCCCACAGGCCATAAGGAATAAATATTTTGAAACTGTAAGGGCATACAAAGATAAAAAGACCATGGGGCTAGATACGTCAAATGAAATGGCGTATTTCGACATCTTAAGAAAAGCCCAATGCAGTTATTATCCAATTGGAGGACAATGTGATATTGGACAAAGGCAAGTTCACAAGATTTAAGGATTTCATTTTTAGGCCGGAAGACCTGGAAGGCGTAGTAGGTGAAAAAGATTCGGCGAGTGAAGACTTCATTACATTCGTATATTTCAAGGGGCATGGACATTCCTTCAAGGACAATAACAGGGAGTATCTTGATTATTTCGACTCTCTCCTGATTAAGAGGCAGTTGATGGACAGTCAGGCTGGAATTGGAGGCGATAATGCTGAAAGGAAATCCGGGAACCGGAAATAGAATGAAATGGATTGCATCACTTATCTTTCTCCTGCATGCGATAGTCGCCATGCTTTTCCTGGATTCACCTTATTCCTATGGTGCGGGAATCTATCTTGCGGCCTCATGCTTCTTCGTAATCTTTAACGACAATGATTTAAAATCGTTCTGTGTTTTCTTGAGTACTATGCCGGCAAAGCTTGCCGGATGCTTTTCACCGAAAAAGAAGATTGTCTGCCGCCTTGACAGGTTTACATGGGACATGAATGACTTCTGCAGGGGCTGGTCCATAACGGGACGGACTGGGTCAGGCAAGACGGCAAGCGCGATAAAACGCCTTATGCACCAGATTTTTATCAACTGTCCAACGTGGGGAGGTGTTGCCGTCGATGAGAAGGGCTCATTCCATGAAACGCTTCTTGAAATCGCGGGCAATTACAATGCAAAAGACAGGATGATATGTCTCCAAGTAAGGCCGGATGATGCAGGACCCGACTGGAAACCAAGGGCGAAATACAATCTTCTAAGCTATCCTGGCATTCCATGGTCAACCTATGCAAAGCTCATAGTTGATACTGCATCCTCCCTCGGACAATCCGGCGAGAAGGGCTTTTTCAAGACGCAGGCGCAGATCCACATTGAAAAAGGGATGGAGCTGTTGAGCATCCTCGAATACAAGATCAACCTCAAGAACGTCTATGACATCCTTACTGACAGGAACGCCTTGCAGCAGTGCATGGAAAGGATCTGGGACGAGTTGAAGGGGAAGAATTTGCAGGAGCTTTTCAAGGAAGACATCCTGATGAAAAGGAAATACGAGATATTCAAGCATTTCACCGAGAACTACCTGAAGCAACCTCCTGAACAGCTAGGTGGAGTAACTTCGACTATTTTCAACTATCTCCAGTTCTTCCTCAATCCGGACATTGCAGAAGTTTTCTGCTCCGATGAGAACACTGTTGATTTCCAGGATATTGAGAAAGGGCGGATTTTTGTCGTCTCCATGCCTCAGAAATACCAAGTCGAGAGACGGTATATCAACACATTCATTAAACTCCTGTTCTACAATCATGTCCTCAGGCGTTTTGACAAAGGCGAGGATTACAGGAAGAATGCGAATCTCCTTATTTTCTGGGCTGACGAGGCCCAGGGGATTGTCACGGCCGCCGATGAAGGCTTTGCGGACTACAATGTCGTAGACAAAATACGTGAAGCAAGAGGAACGGTTGTCTTCGCCACACAAAGCACGACAAGCTATTATCCGGTTCTTGACGAGAAGAAGACTGATACGCTCCTGTTGAACCTCAGCAACCAGATTTATTTCACCCTTGCAGATGCAAAAGCCGCAAAGCTTGCCGCCGACCAGATCGGGAAGAAGTCTTTCTGGAAGAAGAGCTATGGCTTCTCGGGAGGACGGGGCAATGTAAACTTCCAGAAAGTCGAGGAGCATTGGATAAAGGAACACGAGCTTATGTCCATGAAGAAGTTCGACTGTATCATCAAGCACTGTGAAAAGGGCTTCATCCGCACCCATCTTCAGCCGGTGGATTCCAGGAATGAAATAGCCGACTACTATTACACGATGAAATAATAAGGGAACTTCTAAAAATTGACATATGTCGCGCAACATTAAATTATGGATAGACAAAGTAGATATCCATAAGAATCAGTTACCCTTATAGTTGCGGATCTTTTAGCGTAAATCAGAAAACCCCATCCTATGTGCGTGGTCAGAGTCAAAGGCTTTGCCATTATTTCTTCGATTCAGACTATTTACTGCCGCTGAAGCTAAACAGGACGCAAAATGTCCATATGTCGGCAAGTATATTTACGCTGTATCATTGGTTTCAGACAACTCTTATTGAATGTAGTTCCCAATGTGCTATTTTTTTAAACCTGTTTTATTATTCATACCGAGAGGGGTTATTCTTCATGGATCAAGCTACACACAACAAAATCGTTTCATTTATCTGGGGCATTGCTGACGATGTCCTCCGCGATCTCTTCAAGCGCGGCAAATATCCCGATGTCATACTGCCGATGTGCGTCCTTCGCCGGCTTGATGCCGTACTTGAACCTACAAAGAAAGCAGTAATCGATACAAAGGAGATGCTCGATAAGGCCAGCATTACCGAACAGCGCGCCGCATTGTGCAAGGCCGCAGGCCAGTCGTTCTACAACACATCAAAGTTTACCCTGCGCGATCTGAAGTCACGGGCCAGCCAGCAGCAGCTCAAGGCGGATTTCGAAGCCTACCTTGACGGCTTTTCCCAGAACGTTCAGGACATCCTCGAAAACTTCAAGTTTCGCAACCAGATCCCTACGCTGTCAAAGGCCGATGCCCTGGGCACCCTTATAAATAAGCTCCTTGATCCTGAAATCAACCTCGGCCCCAAGCCGCTCCTGAATAGTGATGGCTCAGTGAAACAGCCCGGCATGGACAATCATTCAATGGGAACAGTCTTCGAAGAACTTGTCAGGAAGTTCAATGAGGAAAACAACGAGGAGGCCGGCGAACACTGGACCCCGCGAGATGCCGTAAAACTCATGGCCAAGCTTATATTCCTTCCTATAGCCGATTCCATAAAGCCCGGTTCCTACCTGCTATATGATGCTGCATGCGGAACAGGTGGAATGCTGACACTTGCTGAGGAGACGCTCAAGACTCTTGCCGGTAAAAGCGGCAAGGAGGTTGTCACCCACCTATACGGACAGGAAATAAATCCTGAGACCTATGCAATATGCAAGGCCGATATGATCATCAAAGGCGAAGGCGAGAACGCCGACCACATTGTCGGCGGAGCCGAGTGGTCAACCCTGGCACATGACGCATTTCCTGCCGAAGAATTCGACTTCATGCTGTCCAATCCTCCCTATGGCAAGAGTTGGAAGAAAGACCTGGAGACCATGGGCGGCAAGGACGGAATGAGGGATCCTCGCTTCAAGGTCATGCACGACAACGAAGAAATGTCTCTTGTCACCAGATCGAGCGATGGGCAACTGCTCTTCCTCGCAAATATGGTCTCGAAGATGAACCATAAAACGCCTCTTGGTTCACGTATTGCTGAAGTCCATAACGGTTCTTCTCTCTTTACAGGTGATGCTGGACAGGGTGAAAGCAACATCCGCCGTTGGATCATCGAGAATGACTGGCTCGAAGCCATAGTCGCGCTTCCACTGAACCTTTTCTATAATACAGGTATCGCAACCTACATCTGGGTATTGTCCAGCCGCAAGCCTGCAAGTCGCAAGGGCAAAGTCCAGCTTATTGATGCAAGCCAGTGGTTCAAGCCGCTGCGCAAGAACCTTGGCAAAAAGAACTGCGAACTCTCCGAAGATGACATCAATCGTATCTGTAAGACATATTTGTCCTTCAAGGAGAGCGAACAGTCGAAGATATTTCCCAACAAGGCGTTCGGCTACTGGAAGGTGACCGTGGAACGTCCTCTTCGCCTTCACAGCCAGCTCACGGTAAAGGCCATCGAATCCCTGCGTTTTGCTTCTGGGGACGAGGAACTGCGCAGCGAGTTCTATGATCGCCTCGGCGAGGCCCTGTTCGAGAACTTTTCCAGTGCCCGGACGGAACTTGAGAAGCTTGTCAGTGAATGGGGAGCTGATGATGAGGGCGATGACACTGATGAGGATGAAAGTTCCAAAAAGGGACTTTCTGAAAAGAAAAAGAAGAAGCTTCTCGATCCGAAAACATGGGAACGGGATGGCAGGCTAGTCGAAGCTGCTACCGCACTACGGAAGGAACTCGGAGACAAACTCTACGAGGATCATAACATATTCCGAGTCCTTGCCGACAAAGTCCTGGATAAGATGAAAGTCAAGCTGTCCGCCAGCGATAGGAAGCTGCTGCTCCGGACTGTAAGCTGGCGCGTAGAAACAGCGGCACCTGTAATTGCAAAAATCCACAAACCCGGCAAGACAAAAGCTGATCCTTTCCATGGGCTCTATGAAGCAACTGTTGATGGAAAGAAATGTGTGATGAAATTCGAGACCGACACCGACCTGCGCGACACCGAGCAGGTGCCGCTCCTTGAAGAAGGCGGAATTGAGGCTTTCATCAGACGAGAAGTCCTGCCATACACTCCTGATGCCTGGATAGACGAATCCGCCACCAAGATTGGATACGAGATCAGCTTTACGCGACATTTCTACAAGCCCCAGCCTCTTCGTACACTTGATGAAATTCGAGCTGATATCGTAGAGGTTGAAAAGGAAGCCGAAGGCCTGCTGGGTGAAATCGTGAAGGGAGGAGCAAAGTGACGGAATATCCTCTTCGTCATATTTCTATCCGTGTTCCATGGCATGATGCAGGCTGGACCGGCGTTGTCTGTAATGCCCCACAGCTCAATGGCGCTTGTGCCAAGCTTAAACGCATCTCTGAACACAAGAAAGATCAGGAGGAGATGATAGTTGCCGGAAAAAAACTTGATGATATCCCGATTGAACAATGGCCCTGCTGCGTGGAAGAGCGTGCAACTTTCATGGCGCCGTTTGAGATGCACCAGGTAAAGGAGCATGCTCTCGCCAAGAAGAACCCTGCGCACTATGGTCATTTTAGGCCTACATCGCAACGGTATCCGGCCTACTCGGCCGGGGTAGTGCCGTTCTTGTGGATGATGAGCGAGAAAATCGATGAATTCGCTACGCATTATGAGCTGGATGTTGATGCTGCACGCGAACCAAAGCTGGGGTACGAATCAGGATGGGTACATGAGGTTGAAAATCAAACGGAATTGCTTGACTGTTTTGCTTCACACCTCCGTCCCAATGACTCGCTCTGTCTTTTCTATGCCAAGCACGTCCCCTTTGCCGAAGGAACCGGTCGCGTCCTCATAGGCGCAGGCCGCGTCAGGAAAATAGGGCCTTTAACTGAATACAAGAGGGAAGGTGAAGGCATGCGAGGCATGCTTTGGGAACGCCCCATTCAGCATTCCATCCGGCCAAAGGGGAAAGATGGCTTTCTAATGCCATACAATGAAATTCTCCTTTGTGTGGAGAAAAATCCTGCTCTCGACTTGGAGCAATATACCGCTTATGCGCCATCTGAGCATTGGGGGGAGTTCTCCTACACGAGTGAACTGGTCACGCATGATGGCGCGATATCTGCATTACTCTCGATGGAATCCGTTCTTGCCCGCATCGAAGAAGATCTTGGCATCGACACCAGCTGGCAGCGTCTTTGGTTGCACGATGAGCTCGTGCGTCTCTGGAAAGTGCGCGGTCCGTTTCCAGGTCTCGGTGCAATCCTGCGTGCATTTGGTTTATCTCACGGCTTGTTTGTGGCCCATGCGTTGCAGAAGCGCGCTGGAGACAACGCTGATCCGTGGCCGGAGGTCGCAGCAGCTTTTCATAAGCCTTCTTCTGTCCTGCCCAAGGAACTGTGCTGTGACTTTAAAGAGCTCGCGCCGGCTTGGAACGGGCTTTCTGAAGAGCGCCGAAGCGTGATTCGGCTCCTGAGTCGCTTCGAACTTACTGTCGATCAGGCTCAGCATCTCTACGAGCATGCCTCCCGCAGCAAGCAGGGATGGGGTGTCAGCGATCGCGACTTGCTGCAAAATCCATATCTAATCTACGAAAGCAGCCGACATGCCAATGACGGTATTCAACTAATGACCATAGACCGTGGCATTTTTCCCGAAGACACCGTACGCAAGCTGCATCCGCTGGAAGAACCCTCACGCCTAGATTCCGCTGTTGATGTACGGCGCATACGGGCCTTCACCGTCAAGGCTTTGGAAGAGGCTTCAAACTCAGGGCATACGTTGCTTTTTGCTGGCGACCTTGCCGGAATAATCCATAAGACCGCCGTAAATCCTGCGTGTCCTGTTACGTCGGACATTCTCAATGCAGGTGTTCCAATGATGGCGCCAGAGGTGGTCTCTGTTGAAATGGGTGGGCAGCGCGCATTGCAACTCAACCGCTACAGCAAAATTCGCGAACTCGTCCGTAAGCAGGTGCTCGGAAGGGTAGGAGGTCAACGCCTCGTCCTTGCGCGAGATTGGAGAAAGCTTCTTGACACCAAATTTGGCATTGTGGAAGATACTGATGAGAAGCGAGCACGTGATGAAAAGGCAATGGCGCTTGCGGAACTCGCTGAATCTCGCTTTTCGGTACTGGCTGGCCCGGCCGGAGCTGGCAAAACCTCAATACTCGGTATCCTATGTGCACAACCGGAGATTCAGAGAGAAGGTCTGCTCTTGCTCGCTCCAACCGGAAAGGCGCGCGTTCGTATGCAGCAGCTCGCGGGTGGTGCTGGAACTTCTGCAAAAACAATTGCGCAGTTTCTATATACGAACGGTCGATATGATGGGGGTACGGGGCGCTATTTCATAAGAGACCGCCCCAAGGCAACAGGTTTCGGGACAGTTATTGTTGACGAATCCTCAATGCTTACTGAAGATATGCTGGGCGCATTACTCGACGCCCTCCAAGGCGTCAAACGGCTTATCTTGGTGGGTGATCCGGCGCAACTTCCGCCAATTGGCGCGGGACGCCCTTTCGTGGATATTGTCGCGAATCTTCGGCCCGCCGACTACGAGTCTCGATTCCCTCGTGTAACGCCCGGATATGCCGAACTGACAATCGAACGAAGGCAGATCGGAGATGAGCGCCCGGATCTTCGCCTGGCCCGCTGGTTCAGTTCGACACCTCCTTCGGTTGGAGAGGACGACATATTCTGTACAGGCGATGACGAACATGATACACTCCGTTTCGTCAGATGGGACAAGCCAGAGGACTTACAGCCGAAACTGTTGGACGTGCTTGAGAAGGAGTTGAAGCTTGACAATACTGGCGATCAACGAGGATTCAATCGCGCCCTGGGGGCAACGAGCAGTGGGGATCATGACTACTTCAATGCCACCCGCAACGGTAATCTTGGAGCGGTAGAGAAGGTGGATGCCTGGCAGATCCTGAGTCCGTTGCACGGCATGCCGTTCGGAGTAGGTGATATTAACCGTCAGCTCCACGAGCGATTCCGTGTAGAACTGATGGAGCTTGCTTCACGGCAATGGAACCGTCAGATTCCCCAACCTCTAGGACCAGAACGCATCGTTTATGGAGACAAGGTAATAAATCTCTGCAACCATCGCCGTGATGGCAATCGTGTCTATCCGCAAGACGGTGGTGAACTCGGATATCTTGCCAATGGTGAGATCGGCGTGGTTGTCGGCCAGTGGAAAACCCATAACATGAAGCATTCTCCGAACATCCTCAAGGTTGAGTTCTCTTCTCAGCCCGGCTACACCTACGACTTTTTCAAAAGTGACTTTCGCGAAGAAGGTGATGCAAAACTTGAACTTGCCTACGCCCTTACCGTCCACAAGGCACAAGGCAGCCAGTTCGGTCTTGTGATCCTCGTGCTGCCTGAGGGGCACCCGATTCTTTCGCGTGAGTTGATCTATACCGCGCTGACCCGCCACCAGAATCGCGTAGTGGTAATGCATCAAGGAGCTCGCAGTATGCTGAAGGATTTCTCCTATCCGCATCGCAGTGAAACGGCACGCCGCCGAACGAACCTGCTTTCTGACTGCCGGATGCTCGAGTTTCCACAGGCAAAGGGCAGCGTGTTCATGCAGGAGGGGCTGATTCACCGTACTAGCAAGGGACAGGCCGTCCGTTCCAAATCTGAGTTGCTGATTGCCGAAGCATTTATTGCTGCTGGCATACACTTCGAATATGAGAAGCCTCTGACCCTCGGTGGAGGTACACGCTACCCGGATTTTACCGTTGAGAACGATGTCTCCGGTCGCATCATCTACTGGGAGCACCTTGGAATGCTCGACCGTGCCGACTATCGCGCGAGCTGGGAGAAGAAGTTGGCGTGGTATCGCGCAAACGACGTTCATCCATTCTCCGAGGCGCAACCAGGCGCGCCTACGCTGGTGACCACGGACGACTCGGCAGAGAACGGTCTCGATATGTTGCGAGTGAAGAAGATAGTCGAGGAGGTGTGCGGTGGCTGAAACAAAAATGATTGCAAATCTCAAGCCTTATCCGGAATACAAGGACTCGGGTTCGCGATGGCTGGGTGAAGTTCCCAAGCATTGGGCAATCCACAATTTCCGCACTCTCATTACGAAACGCTCTGAACGTAACCGCCCCGACCTTCCATTGCTATCTGTCGCCCGCGAAAAAGGGGTATTCGTTCGTTCCCTGACAGATGCGAATGAGAACCACAATGTCATCCCTGAGGATCTCACCAATTACAAAGTGGCCCGTGCAGGAAATCTAGTAATCAACAAGATGAAAGCTTGGCAGGGGTCGATGGGTATTGCGCCATGCGATGGTATAGTTAGTCCTGCTTACTTCGTTTTTGATTTTCGCATCAGCAACCATGCTTTTGGGCAAGTCCTGCTGCGTAGCAAACCGTATGTTGCTCATTTCGGACAAGCGTCGGATGGAGTCCGCGTTGGACAATGGGATTTATCCATCACTGGAATGCGGCAGATTCCGGTCCTTGTTCCAAAAGAGAACGAGCAAGACATTATCGTTCGATTTCTTAATCATGTAAACGGGCAAATCGAGAAGACTATCCGGACAAAAAAGAAACTGATTGCGCTGCTGAACGAACAGAAGCAGGTCATCATACATCGCGCCGTAATCCGCGGTATTGAGCCCAATGTAAAATTGAAATCCACCGATTCTCGTTGGTTCTCCGAAATTCCTGATGGATGGGGTGTGGTAACTCTGCGTCGCGTAATTGTTGCGGCAATTGACGGACCCCATTTTTCGCCTAACTATCTTGATAACGGTATTCCGTTTCTTTCAGCTCGTAACATCAAAATAGACCGATGGAGCTTAGAGGATGCTAAATACATTAGTGAATCTGATTACAACCTGTTTAGCAAACGAGTTAGGCCCGAAATAGGCGATGTGCTATATACAAAAGGAGGGACAACAGGCGTGGCTCGTGTGGTCGATTTGAAATTTCCGTTTCAGGTTTGGGTACATATTGCTGTCTTGAAAATAAATCGAACTAGAATTGATCCAGAATATCTTGCCCTTGCTCTCAATTCTCAACGTTGTTATGAACAGTCTCAATTATTCACAAGAGGTGCAACAAATCAGGATTTAGGCCTTGGAAGAATGAAGAATATTGAGCTACCTCTACCACCTACTATTGAAGTCCAGAAGCGTATTGCTGAGCATTTGAAGTCAGCATTTACAGCACAAAACGCTGGTATTAGTCGCATTGAACGCGAAATTTCTCTTCTCCGTGAATATCGCACACGGTTGACCGCCGACGTTGTGACCGGCAAGCTGGACGTGCGAGCAGCAGCCGCAAACCTGCCAAGCCTCTCCGGCGAAGTAATTGACGCCCCCGTCCCCTATGACCCGCTGGATGAGACCGAAACGGAGGAAGTTGAAGTATGACTCTTAATCTCAACGACCGCGTGAAAGTGGCCTACAAGAAGTTGAAACATATGGTTCACTTCGAGAAGCATCCGCTTGCCCTGCGACGGCGAATGGCCGAGTTTGAATCCGGAGACGATTTCGAGGAGCGACTCCAAGTCGTAGCAAAGGTCTCTGAATCGAAATCACCTCATGAAACTACTCAGTTCAAAAAGTGGATCGATGAAATCGGCTTCGATGTAATTCCGAAATGCTTGGCGGGATCCGCCAGGCAGAATGAAGGTCAGGGCTCGTTTGTGTCAAATGTCACGAGTGCGCCTGTGCATCTAGTGGAGAAGGTAAACTACATCTTCGATGGTCCTGTCGAGCTTCACTTGCTGTCCGTACTATGGCTGATGATTGAGGGGCCGGAGTATGATCACTCCCTCTCCAGTCACTGCTCAGGCTCCCGCTTGCACCAGTTTGTCGGCAATGACGAAGATCGTTCCGCCTACCTCTTCGAAAAGTATCACGAACTTTATGCAAAGTGGCGGGATTCAGGCATTCAAAAGGCGAGGGACCTCCTCTCCGATGATAGGCAGAGTGTCTGCGTTGTCGGACTCGACGTGCAGGAGTATTACTACCGAATCCAGCTCGACTGGGAAACGCTCCGCGCCCATATCAAACGACCTGTTCCAAAAAGGCCACTACAAGCCTTCTTTATTCAGCGCCAGCTACTGGGCGCAAATCTTTTCAAGTGCATTGAGGTGATCTGTAAGTCCTACCGACAGAAGCTCAATCCTTTGCTTGCTGTGACGCACCCCGATTTGCCGCAAACGGCAACATGTCTGCCGATTGGACTCTGTGCGTCACCAGTGATCGCGAACTGGTATCTCAAGGACTTTGACGACGCTATCCTTGAGAATGTCAGGCCCGCTTACTACGGGCGCTATATTGACGACATTCTCATGGTCGTAGCGATGCCCAAACCGCCGGAAGAGGCGGACCCCATCATGAGCTTCATGGAGCGGGTCCTCGTAACTTCGGAGATTCTCAATTGGGATGAGCAAGAGGCGCGATTCGAACTTCAGTCCCGGCCTGGGCTTTTCTTGCAAAAGAAGAAATGCATTTTGCAGTTCTTTGACGCAGAGCACTCAACCGCTGGGCTCGAGAAGTTCCAAAAACAGATCGAGGAGAACGCCAGCAATTTTGCGCTCTTGCCGGTAGATGGCGATGACAGTCCAGTGGCTCAGGTCGCCTACGATCTGTTGTATGACGGCTCGGCAAACAAGTTCCGCAGCGTGAAAGCGGTCGCGGAAAACCGTTGGGAGTTGGCGAGCTATCTTGCGAAACAAACCCAGCTGCATTTGATGACGGAAGACTCCGTCGATAGCGATTTGAAGGACGAACTGTTTAGGTTCTTCAAAGGCCGCAATGCCATCGACTATTGGGACATGTGGGAGCGTGTCATCAGCTTCCTCGTGGTCGCGGGAGACCAGAAAGGCGCTGAGCGATTTTGTAAATCGATGCGCAACGAGAGCATGAAGTTGAGATATTCGTCGTCGAATGAGGCCACGGCTGATAATCGGTCAGAAGTCTCCATCCACCTTCGGCAAGCTTTAGCCGCGCACTTGGATCTTTGCATGGAACTCAGTCTGGCAGTGACCAAAAGCATGGGTGATGGCAGTGATACAGCGACGCGACTTTGGAGGAAATCAAATCTCATCAGACACCACTTAGTGGCGATACCACTACTGAACTACACCGACTACGAAGGAAACCTCGCAGTACCATCGAACGTTACAGGCCTCGTGATTGACCAACAAAAGGCGTTCAATACTCCGCGTTTCGTACACTTTGACGAGTGCCTGGGATTCGTGGATTCAGGCTGTGCCCGAACCAACAATAAGGATGCGGTAGCTAGAGCAAATGAGATCTATAAACAGTTCCATGGCTCGGAGTTTGAAGACGTCACAAGCGAAGTCATGATCAAGGAGGAATCGAAATGAAGCCATTCCTCAAGATTTCAATTGGTGCTCGTACTCCGGATTTACATGTTGATTTGCGGGTCGCTGTCGGGCATCTGACAGTAGATGAAAAGAACATCGAATGCAGTTTCATGGGCAAGCCTAATGTCTCGCGTCAACGGAAGAAGGTGCTTTCAGAACTGCTGAATGATGTCGTGAAGCACGGTGTTCGCCACCCTGAACAGAGAGTGGACTTGCTGGTTCTCCCGGAAGTATCAGTGCCGCACAGATGGGCCACGTTCATCACCCAGTGGGCAAAGCAGCATCAAGTGGGAATAATCTGCGGGCTTGAGCACCGCATCGATAACCGGCACCGGGCATGGAACGAACTGCTGGCGGCACTTCCCTTTCGGGGTGCGACCGGCTCCAAGGAGTGTGCCCCCATTCGCCGTCTGAAGAAACACTATTCTCCCGAAGAGGATTTTCAACTGACCAATAACCGCCTCTTGGTCCCGAAATTCAGCGCAAAGAGCCGCTACCAGCTCTTTCAATGGAGAGGAGCAAGTTTTGCCGTCTATAACTGTTACGAGTTGGCGAGTCTGGAGGACCGTTGTCTCTTCAAAGGCATGGTAGACTTCATCGTCTGCTCTGAGTTCAACAAGGACGTCAATTACTTCTCCAACATCGTGGAATCCGCCTCCCGCGACCTTCACTGCTACGTGATTCAGGTCAACAGCGCTCAGTTTGGGGACTCACGTGTGGTCAGCCCTTCTAAAACTGAACAGATGAATCCACTCCGCATCAAAGGTGGCGATAACCAGACATTTCTCGCAATGCGACTTTCTCTCCAACTGTTGCGTAGCCACCAACTCAAGCGGTATGGGCTTCAAAAGGACTCGAAAGAATACAAGCCCACGCCGCCGGACTTTGACCCTGCAGAGATTGAGAAGAGAATTAGTCTTGGAGGACGAATATGAAATTCACCGCTCCAATTTGCTGAGAAGTGTCGAGCACTGGTGGGGCTGCGTGTTAAAGAAGTCTGAAGGGCTGGTGCCCCCCCAGAAGCTTTGGGTAAGACTTTCGATGTGAAGGGAACCGCTAACGGTTCTGATCCATTTCTCGGAGGTGACCATCGCTGCAGAAGTTGCCGGCAAGCTGGATGTCCGAACGGCTGCAAAAGATCTGCCTGCCGAAACTGAGACGCTTGAAAATACCGCTGAAAGAGAAGATTCAGAGGATTTAACAAACGGAGAAGAGGAGAAATAACAAAGGAAAAGGCAGGGCATGTAGAATTTGTTATTGTATATCAAGGGGTTATATTTGTTAAAATTCACAGTGTTTGCAAGCGTTAACAAAAGGTTTAACTATAAAACTGCAATATGAATCGCGAAACTGAATATTACATAGGCCTAGTTCAGGAGCTTCGTAAACTCCCGAAAGAGACGGAATGGGTCGAGTTTAAAAAGAACAATGACAATCCGCAGGAAATAGGCGAATATATCTCGGCCTTGTCCAATTCAGCGGCCTTTAACGGGAAAACTCATGGCTATATGCTGTGGGGCATAGAAAATGAAACTCACGACCTTGTCGGCACAGACTTCAAGCCGTCAATCGCGAAGAAGGGAAATGAGCCCCTTGAGACCTGGCTGCATCGCCTTCTGGCACCCGCGATGCATTTCATCTTTCACGAGGTTTCAGTCGAAGGGAGAACGGTTGTAATTCTGGAAATTCCACGTGCCTCCAAGCATCCGGTCAGTTTCTCCGGGACTGAATATATCCGCATAGGAGAGGTAAAGAAACCCCTGAAAGGAGCTCTTGACCGCGAAGCCGAACTGTGGCGGATCTTCGATAAAACGCCTTTTGAAGAACTGGTCGCGGCCGAACGTGTCAGCGCAGATGATGTTTTGCAATTGCTGGACTATCCTGCTTATTTCGACTTACTGGAAATCCCTCTGCCATCGAACCGGGACGGGATTCTCGTTGCGCTTGCCGAAGACGGATTAATCTGCCGATGCAATGCAGGAGGCTGGAACATAACTAATCTGGGTGCGATACTTTTCGCCAAAAGACTGGATAAATTCAAGGTACTGCGCAGAAAAGCGGTCCGTGTGATCCGCTATACAGAAAGAGGAAGAACAGAGACTCTTAAAGAACTTCCCCCGATGGAAAAGGGCTATGCCGCCGGATTCGAGGAGCTTATGGCCCGCATTAACGATCTGGTACCGGCAAAAGAAGAGGTTGGACAGGCCTTGCGCGAGCCGATGCCGATGATTCCATCTTCACCTGTCAGGGAACTTGTCGCCAATGCCCTGATCCATCAGGATTTTTTTGTCACCGGAGCGGGGCCGATGGTTGAGATTTTCAGTGACCGGATTGAAATAACCAATCCTGGTGAACCATTGGTGGATACAAGACGTTTCCTCGATACTCCGCCCAAGTCCCGTAATGAAGATCTGGCTTCACTCATGCGCCGGTTCAGAATATGCGAGGAAAGGGGAATTGGAATCGACAAGGCAGTTTCGCAGACAGAACTTCATCTGCTTCCCGCTCCGCTTTTTGAAGTTCCGCCCGGATTCACCAGAGCTGTGCTTTTTGGGTACAAGAAGATTAAAGACATGGACAAGGCAGACCGGATCCGTGCCTGTTACCTTCACGCTTGTCTCAAATACGTCGAACGAGATTGCCTGACAAATGCTTCATTGAGGATCAGGTTTGGAATCAAGGAGAAAAATAAAGCCTCGGTATCCCGGTTCATACGCGAAGCTGTTGAGGAAGGAATGATTAAGCCCTTTGATCAAAGCGCATCCCGGAAGATGATGAAATATGTACCCTTTTGGACCTGATTCTTAATTGATGGGTAATTGACAAAAAGCTTCTCGAAAAGGGGCCTTGCGGCATAAGAGTTTAATGATAAGCGTATTACGCCACTATCTTTTAATTGATGGGTAATTGATTGGAGTCAAAAAATGACTACCGACACATCTGAAAAAGGACTTGAGACCCTGATCATGCGGCACATGACCGGGCTTGATGGTTTGCCTCCTGTTGATGGGAAAGTGTCGGAAGCACCCACCCCTTATGGAGGCAGCGGCTGGTTCGCCGGCGACTCCTCAAACTATTCCAAGGCATATGCGCTCGATACAGTCCAGCTCTTCAACTTCCTGCAGTCAACACAGCCCGAAGAGCTTAAAAAGCTCGGTATAACGGATTATAGAAGCGACAAGGACATCTCCAAGCTCAAGTTCCTCGACCGTATCAACAGCGAAGTTGGCAAACGCGGAGCCATCGACCTTCTCCGCCATGGTGTCAAGCACGGGAATTTATCCTTCGACCTTTTCTACGGCACGCCTTCTCCAGGAAACGTAAAGGCTGTTGCGAACTTCGCAAAGAACAGGTTCAGTGTCACGCGCCAGCTCCGCTACAGTCCCGATCAGACGAAAAGAGCCCTCGACTTGTGTCTTTTCATCAACGGCCTGCCAATAGCCACCTTCGAACTAAAGAACAACCTTACCAAGCAGACTGTCGAGGATGCCATTGAGCAATATCGGCGAGACAGGGATCCACGGGAGAAACTATTCGGGTTCGGGCGCTGTATCGTCCATCTGGCCGTGGATGACCAGGAAGTGCGGATGTGTACGCATCTTACCGGAAAAGGCTCCTGGTTCCTGCCCCTTAACCTTGGATGGAACGATGGCGCTGGCAATCCCCCGAATCCGGACGGGCTGAAAACAGATTATCTCTGGAAGATAATATTGTCCCCGCATGGAATTACCGACATCATTGAGAACTATGCCCAGGTTGTTGAGGAGAAGAACAAGGCCGGCAAGAAAAAACTGAAGCAGGTCTTTCCGCGCTACCATCAGCTTGACGTTGTCCACAAGATCCTTGCGGATGTCGCAAAAAACGGAGCAGGAAAGCGCTATCTGATACAGCATTCCGCAGGAAGCGGCAAATCCAATTCAATTGCCTGGCTGGCCCATCAGCTTATCGGCCTTTACAGAAAGGACAAGGAAATATTCGATTCGATAATAGTAATAACAGACCGTCGAATCCTTGATCACCAGATACAGACTACAATCAAGCAATTTGCCCAAGTCAGCGCCACAGTAGGGCATGCGGAACACTCCGGCGATCTGCGGAAGTTCATAGAAGGCGGAAAGAAGATAATCATATCAACGGTGCAGAAGTTCCCGTTCATACTTGATGAAATCGGCGATGATCATCGGGGGCGCAGTTTTGCCATAATCATTGACGAGGCACATTCCAGCCAGGGGGGCAGGACGTCCGCCGCATTGAGCGAGGCGCTTGCCGATCCGGAAGACACAATCAACGACGCTCTCGAAAAGAGGATGCTGGCCCGTAAGATGTTGAAGAACGCCAGCTATTTTGCCTTCACCGCGACTCCGAAAAACAAGACACTTGAGATGTTCGGAGAGCCATGTCCTGCAGAAGCTGGCAAGATTAAGCATAAGCCTTTCCACAGCTATACAATGAAACAGGCTATACAGGAGGGATTCATCCTCGACGTGCTTAAAAGCTACACGCCTGTTGACAGCTATTATAAGCTTATTAAGACCATCGAGGCGGATCCTGAATTCGACACTAAGAAAGCAAAGAAGAAGCTACGCCGTTACGTCGAAAGCCATGACCATGCCATTAGGCTGAAGGCCGAAATAATGATCGACCATTTCCACGAACAGGTGATGGCCTTGAACAAAATCGGCGGTCAGGCCCGGGCAATGGTTGTGTGCAGCGGCATCGAGCGCGCCATCCAGTATTTCCACAATATCCGTGAATATCTCCAGGAGTGCAAGAGCACGTATAAGGCAATCGTTGCGTTCTCCGGGGAACATGAATATGGCGGTGCAAAGGTCTCCGAATCGTCCCTAAATGGATTTTCCAGCGGCGACATTGCCGACAAGATACAGGAAGATCCGTACCGTTTCCTCATATGCGCAGATAAGTTCCAGACCGGTTATGACGAGCCTCTCCTGCATACTATGTACGTTGACAAGCAGCTTGCCGGCATCAAGGCTGTACAGACACTTTCGCGCCTAAACCGCGCGCATCCTAAAAAACATGACGTGTTTGTCCTCGATTTCATGAATAACTCGGAAACCATAAAGGCGGCTTTCTCAGACTATTATCGTACAACTGTCCTCAGCGAGGAAACGGATCCGGACAAGTTGCACGATCTGAAAAATGCCCTTGACAATCATCAGGTTTATTCGGCAGCTCAGATCGATGAACTGGTTGCCCTTTACCTTGGTGACGCCGAACGCGACCAGTTAGACAAAATACTTGACACTTGCGTCGCGTCCTACCTTTCACAGCTTGATGAGAACGAGCAGGTTGATTTCAAGGGTAAGGCAAAATCCTTTGTCCGGACATACGATTTTCTCGCATCGATACTCCCATACACGAATCCTGGATGGGAAAAGCTGTCGATAATGCTGAACTTGTTAGTGCCGAAACTCCCTGCACCCGTCGAGGAGGATCTGGCAAAGGGCATCATAGAAGTTATCGACATGGACAGTTACCGCGTAGAGAAGCAGGCGGCCATGAAGGTCCTGATGCCGGATCAGGACGCGGAAATTGATCCGGTGCCGGTAAGTGGAGGAGGCAGAAAGAATGAACCTGAACTTGATCGTCTGAGCAACATCATAAAAACCTTCAATGATCAGTTCGGCACGCTGTTTACTGACGCTGACCGTGTCATCCGCCGAATAAAGGACGATATAGCGCCAAAGGTCGCAGCTGACAAGCCCTACCAGAACGCCCTGAAGAACACTCCCAATGCCGCCCGCATAGAGCTCGATGCAGCGCTCATGCGTGTGATCAGCCCTCTGCTGAAGGATGACACCGAGTTCTACAAGCAGTTCGTCCAGAACGAATCCTTCAAACGCTTCGTCACCGACATGGTCGTTTCGATTACGAATGAAGGAGCCGCCTCTAATCAGCCAAGAATATTATAGTCCCATGGTTGTTTCGAAAAAGAAGGTGTTAGCCCGGAAGAAGCGCACGGTTCATCAGAAGGAAGAGATTAAATTGTAATGTGACTGCCCAAGGGCTATGGCGGAGTGGCATATTTGAACTATGACTAGTAATAATCCAGATTGGAAGATAGACGGAGATCCCGAGCGCCAGGCGACGAATGCCTGGAAAGGCTATGTATATCAAGTCTGGCATACGCTTCACGCATGGCTTGATCTGAAGGAAGGACAGGTTCTATATGTTGAAGGTGCGGAAGATTTCGACATAGTTGATTCCGGTACGGGGATCCCGGTTCAAGTCAAGCACACTTCCGCTAACATTACTCTTCGAAGTCAGGGCGTTATAGATGCAATCTCTCACTTTTGGCAGCTGCGGAAGAAGCATACGGATAAGATTATAGAGTTTCACTTCCTAACCTGCTCGCATATTGGTGTCGAGGAGAAAGAGCCTTTTGGAAAGGACAAAGGCGGGATGGCCCTATGGCAGGAATGCAGTGGAGAACCCGAAGCTGTTGAAATACTTACGTCCTTTATGAGCAGCGACCCGACGTTATCGCGAAAGTTGCCATCGGATCTAATCGAATTCCTAAAAACCGAAAAGCCGTCAGTTATCTTTGAAACCCTTATTTTCCGCATGAAGTGGTTGACCGAAGCTCCGCCTATGGAAGCTGTGATCGATGCTGTCAACCGCAAAATTATTAACTATGGTACTAAGTTCGGAGTTTTTCCGGACGACTGTACCAAGGTGTCAGGCCGTTTATTGCAGGAGGTTCTTAAGTTGGCATCGTGTAGCAGTTATGAGAATCGACAATTGGATTACAACAAATTCGAACTGATCTTTCAAGAAACTACAAGCACGCGCGTACCTAACCACTTCATCAAGCCGATAGAACAACTACAGGATATCGGATTGGGAACTATAGCCGGCACATTTAAAGATTTCGCCGTGACTTTCCGGGATGAGACGCCCATTGTATCCATGGGATCTCCGCCACCTCTACCTCCAAATCTCGCACTACGACATGCGCTTGTGGAAAAATTCAAGGTAGGACTTCGCCAGGGACGCAAGCTGTTTATTAATTCCTCTACTGGCATGGGCAAAAGCACGCTTGCTAAATTAACTGCACTATCATTCGGGGGCGATTGGGCATGGTTCAGTTTCAGTTCTTACCATGACAAACGTTACATCTGGGCCCTAAACCAGGCAGCGCGATTAATTGATTCTCTGCCCTTGTCCACTCATGTGATTCTAGACGATCTTCCTTTCGATCCCGGGAATGTTCCAGAATGGGAGCAAAACCTAGCCGCTTTGGTCTATACCTTGCAGGTACGCCAGGTTATGCTTATCGCGACAAGCCGGAAACCTGTTCCGAAGCGTCTATGCAATTCATTAGGGCTACTACCTTGTTCAGAATCTACCGTACCTGCTTTCGACGAGGACGAGATCAGGGGACTATGCATACAAATGGGCTGTGAAAAGGGGCGTCCAGCTCAAATACAGGCAAAAGTGGTCTTCCTCCACACATTAGGTCATCCCCAGCTTGTCCATGCGCGACTTCTCACACTCGCCCGTCAAGGGTGGCCCAAAATATCTTATGATTCAATCCTGGCAACACCTGAAGATGTCAAGGAACAGCAGGCACAAGCCCGACAACTCCTATGCGCTCTTGAATCCGATGAAAAAGATCTACTGTACCGAGCCAGCGTTGCACTTACACCCTTTCGCCGAGAACACATCGTTAGGCTCGGGGAAAAGGCAAAACTTAAACATCCGGGCGATATTTTCGACCGTATCGTAGGCCCCTGGATAGAGAGAACTGCTGATGACCGCTTCGAACTTTCGCCACTGCTGCGCAATTCTGCTAGCGAAGTCTGGTCTGTCCCAACTATCGAGAAAATCCACGCTGAGATAGCTGATGTGATTATGAATAGCAAGGCTCTCTCAATTACAGATGGCTCTCATGCTTTTTTACATGCCCTGCTTGGGAGGAATAAGAGTGTTCTGGGCATGATGGCCATATCCCTGATGAAGCAGTCCTCCAAAGAGACTCAACAGGCTTTTGGACAGTCGATGTTTTGGTTTCTCTCCTATAAAGTGGAGAGTGACAGCGGTTCGCTGTTCGACAATGATGCGAACTTAAGCTTTCTTCTTCGGATGCTGCAGTTCCGCCTTTGTGCAATAGCTGAACCTGACAAAGCGCCCCAGATACTGAGTGCTTTGGAGCGCGAGTTGCCCGAGCTCGACAACACCCCTGCAACTCTTCTGCCTATCATGCTTTTCTGCATCAACGGATTGCTTTACGTGCAGGTGCCGTTGAAAATGAGCTATGTCATATACCTGTTCAAGAAACTGGAATTGATCCAGCAGAGAATTATTGAATCCCAAAATCAAGAGCTTTTGGATTCCATACCAGTTACCGAGTTTGGCAGTGAAGGGAAAAGAGCAAACATTCTCAGCACACTTTTCGGAGTCAATGGAATGAGGTGTAAAACAAAAGAGGATCTCTCGGAACTCTTAGAAGAGCTTTCTAAGCTCGATGATAAATTACGCCAGAACCTGCTTGAAGCCTTTAATAATTCTTATGGGTTCGCTTCATTTTGCGTAGACAACGTATTCCTTTCTGAATTTCGGAGCAAGACTCCAGACTGGCCCCGCTGTCTTGCTATACTTTGCAAAACTATGGACTATGCGGTAGAATGGAACTCCCCATCACTCGGTGCAGCGGCTGTAAGGACTTCTGCAACAATATTGGATGAGCATCTTAATCGATTGAATGATGCTCTATCAATCATAGATGACGGTGTAAAGCGATTCCCATCGAGTTCTCGGCTTATGGAGGAGCACCGTGGCACTGTCCTCCTACACGCTAAACAGTATCCAGAAGCGGTGGATGTTTTCACTCGCGTATTGCAGGGGCGTGACGATGATTGTCTTGACGTATATAATGTACCGACCTTCTCTTTCCGCAATGCCGGCATTGCCGCTGCCAATGCCGAGCAATGGGACGGAGCGGCAGTTTTTTTTCTTCGCGGCTACCGTTGTTCCATGAAGACGGATAACGTTGTCCTTGCGGCAGCATTTCAAACAGAGGCCGCCTATGCATTCTGGAAAGCCGGAAAAACTGACGACATGTTGAAAGCGCTCAGGATTTCAATAGATATGATTGACACGATGGGAAGGGGCAAGGATAATTTAGGGCAGTTTTGGGTATACCGTATATCCGCTCATAATTTGAGCTGGCTCAACAGCATGATTGAAAAGGGGAAACCTCCAGATGAACTCGAAACACCGATTGTAGGAGTATGCAGTTCTCCTGAACGAAACAAGATGATATTGGATCTTCCCGATATCCCATTTGATTTCACCCTTTATTTCCTCGTGAATCTAGAGAAGACGCTCCACGCAGAGCCTATCTCAATGAAACTCTACGGTTCTAGACTCGAACACACCAGGCTACCGGTTGTCGCTATGTTCATAGGAGAATTGAAAATTGAAACTGCTATACGGAGTGGCAATACGATTATCCTACCGCAAATGCTGGATGGGCAGATACGTTCGGTTCTGGCGGCAATGAAGATAAAAGACGAGGGCAAAAAGCCATGGGAGGTTTCGGAGTGGTCGGCGTCTGACGCCGATATAATATCAGGTCTTCTTCGATGGGACTTTATTGAGTGCCCGTTCTTAGTTGCTATTTACCTCTTAATTCTAGATGGAGATGCGAACCTTCTGAACAAGCGAATCCAAGAATGGAAGAACTCCTCTACCAGTCTGATATGGGGAGATATCCTTGCTGAGTATCTATCTAAGGCCAATTCATTGGGCAATCTTTCCTCTTTTGATTTAATATCAGTGCTAGTGGATTCAAAATCCGGACCTCATGAAAGAAATCTCGCAGCTCTATTCCTATCACATAGACGAAATGAAATTGAAAATCGTGACATGCTTCAGGCCCATGTTTTTCTTCTTGACAAGTTCAGCTATTCGAGAATGTGGGGGCAATATGCTGAGGCTACACTATCAGGGATGCTCTCGGATAGTTGGAAGCGAGTATGTCAATCTCCTTTTGCCCTACAAATGCCGCAAATAACAGTGCCTGCACTTCAAGATGCCTGTTCAATCAAGCCAGAAGGATTTGCCAAAGCGGGAAAGATACTTTTAGCTGCTTCAAATGCAATAGGGGTGAGAATGCCGCAAGTTTTAGTCGATCGATATAGAATGCTCACAGATTCATAACTAGCATCGAATTAGTTGGCGGTGGATTTGATAACTCGTCTTTACTTGACAATATATTCGTATTGGTTGCTTCATTCTTCGATATTACTAATCAAGCAAACTGGATGCTGATGTTATACCACCTATTGGGGAGTTTGTCACTCGACCTCGGGTTACCAGGATAGGCGGGAATAGTACTTGCTCCAGTACCACATATACTGAATTGAGGTTTGTGCCAATCGATATCGGCCGTGGAGCTTGTTACTAGTTGTCGAGGCTTTGATTGTAGGAATCTTATTTTCAATTCACATTCCATTATACGCGTTGATCTAGAATCATACGGATCAGTAGGAAACACAAACAAGGCAAGTTGGTGTGCACGGTAATTCGGCTGTCTTTTCAAGCGAATTGCTGGAGCTTTAATACCTTCAATGCGGCGCCCTGGCGGCATATATTTCCTGATATCATCAGCAATATGCTGCGTTCCCCAATAGTCTCGTTCGAGCGGTTCACCTCGTTTATGAAGCGTGTCAGCTGGATTGAGACTGGGATTCAAGAGCATCTGCTGTGAATATTGAAAGAGAGAGCGCGTCCGAGAATGCTCAAGATCTATTATTACTGGAAGCGGGGTAATAGAAAAACACCATAACTTGTAATTCGACACCAATGGATAGGTGACCGGATTATAAGTGTGCTTTGATATTTTAGCTTGCCAGTTTAGCGCAGAATAAAATGCTGCTTCCGCAATGACGGCAAGAGGATCCTCAGCACAGTAGACCGTTGCTTGAAAGGGATTATTGTATCTTCCGCCCTTGGTAAAAAACGCCCCAAGTCCAAGAACAGGCGTTGGCCAAGTAACTCCAGTTTCTGTGATTCGATATAGCCTTGTCCTGGATTTCAATCGATAGTACATAGTTTATTCCTCGGCTGGCAATGAACTATCGGGCTGCAGGCTTTTATAAAGTACTCTTCCAGCATCGTCTATTATGCGGACACCTCCAAGTCGCTTTATCTCTTCACGGGAAAGCCCCGTCAGGAAAATAACGACTTGATTCCAGATTGGGCCGTGACATGATTCGAAATCCTGGAGAACCTCAGCAGAAACATGCAGGTTCTCCATAATCTTGAACCCGCCCAATTTTGCATTAGGATAGTGCGTGCTAATTCTTTCTATACTTTTGGGATCTAATCTAAAAGAAGTGTCATCGTCGGTAGAGCTCGATATAATTGTCAAGGGGGCTAACGGCCCTATAGTTTCATCCGGGAAAGAATCTCCCTGAATCTCAAATTCATGAACGGCCCAAGAGGAGCTTCTTAAACGTTTCCCTAATTCAATTGCGAATTTCTCTGCCAGTTGCCTGTTTTTCCATACATAAAGCCAGCGATTGGTAGTTCCAGGTTCAGGTGTTCTGGGGACACGAGTGATATCAATCCCAATATCCTGCAATAAGTCTACATAGGCCTGAAATTCCTCGTCCGTATTTGGACAATTCCTTCTAACGGTATACACTCTCATTTATTATAACCCATGTTTTGTTGAGCTAAATTAATAAAGCACTAAACAAAATATACCACATCAGCCGGGATGCAATTTAACATGGTTCGTGATTGAGGTCCTTTCTTCATTTAATTGCTAGTCAAAATTCAAATTCACTCCAAATCCTTACAATCATTGCATTCGCATTCCCCTGTTGCTCCGTCGTAATACCAATGGTCTGTAGTCCTCTTTCCGCAGTGAATACAGGTTCCCTCCTTGAGATTTACTATTGGTTTCGGTTTGATAGGTTTATTATGGGCATATGAGGGTTGCTCTCGACTTCCGGCTCCCATTTCCTTTTGTCTAGCCTCAACCGCAGCTAACTCCTCCCTGCGTCTCATCAGTTGCTCGTGCTCACCGGGATGAACAAACTCTCCGTTTGCTGGAGATATCATCAGTTCCGACAAAGAGCTTGTGCGCTTGTCTCCGGCATACACCTGGGGCTTGTGAAAAGGCAACAAATTCCGATAAGTCGTCAATATTCTGCTGTCAGCATTAAGATAGTGTAAGGATTGCCTGACATCAGCATCATAGGATTCCCCGTCCAATTCGTCATATACCGAGGGCTTCATGAAATCGCGCTCAGTTGTAGTCAGGGAGAGGTGTCTTGGGTTCTCGGTATCTATTTTCATCATTCCGCTGGTGAATACCCAGTTAACGTTTTTTTCCTGGGCAAAGGACACATACTTGAGCCAATCCCTTTCTTCGGGCTTCATTCCTGAAGTAAATATCCAGTAGGCGAATATCTTGGAACCTTTTTCAACCCAGCAATCAACTGGTCGGTGCATATCATCATCGAGCTTCTTTTCGATTGTAACAGCGTCGCCGTATTTTGATACCAGCCATTCGTAGAGGACAGCCCTGGCATTCCTCAGGTCAGAGGATTCGTCCTCATAGACGCAGTCATCGGAGAGATGCTTGTGGGCAAAGTGCCTGCGCCTCTCTTCACCCGCGCGGAGCAGGACATGGTTCCTGCACCCCGGACACGATAGATAATTTTGTCTGCCGAGACTGCGTAGAATTTCAATGGCCTTGGCATGCGACCATGCCGGATCAATGCTAACCACATCCTGTCCGGTCTGAATATTCAAAGATTTGAACATGTCTTATACTTATACGATTACTTTGATGTTCATTGTTCAGTTTCCAATCTCCTAAAATATCTGCCCATGCAGATAACTCAAGGATTATGCAATTTGTAGTTCCGATCATATTTCTTTTCCAATCATATTTTATGCTACGGAATAGGACATTTTATGTCCTAAGGAGGCGGAGATTGTACTATTTGTCCTCTGAATCGCGAATTTCGCAGGCCGCTCTTATCCTCTCAAGTAACATCGTCTCTATTTCAGGATTTATGAAGAAACACAGGCCAATCCTGGCATATACTATCCCGATTCCTTTGCCGTTGATTCCGAAGCATCATTCCATCCTAAAATTTTTATAAAGTTGCATCAATTCTTGTTTCCCTCTTAAACAGGATTTCAGCTTGAGCCGGAATCCCGCTAAAGAGGGAAACATCCGAAAATCCGGCCTGCAGCGCTCATTCCGGGCGGTGCCAGAATCAGTGCTTTCTTCAATCCATATCCTCGATGACAAGATCGCGCAGCTTGTCGGAATACCTTATGACTCCCGCAGGAGCCTTTCCGGCAATAATTCTCCTGGCGAGGGCATCCTGGACATGGCGTTCAATGGTATTCCTCAGAGGTCTTGCTCCGAAAACCCGATCAATGCCTCTCCTTACAAGGAACTCGAGGGCGCTATCATCGTAAGACAGGGCATAGCCTTTACCAATCAGGCGCGACAACTCTTTTTCAAGAAGCAGAACAGCAATCTCCCTCTGTGTATGATATTCGAGCTTCTTAAAGACGATCTTCTCGTCTATGCGCGCTATGAACTCCGGACGGAGCTCTAGATGAAGCTGGGCCAGTACCGAGCGTTCAATGGTGGCAAAAGGAACACGCTTGCTATGGAGGATGTTTTCCGAACCTATGTTTGACGTGAAGACGATATATAAGCCCGAAAGGTCATAAGTCCTGTTGTTCCCGAGGGTGATTCTTGCGGCATCTAGCATCTGGAGGAAGATCAGGAGAATCTGTGGGTGCGCCTTCTCCATCTCATCGAACAGCAGGCACAGGCATGCGCCTGCCTTATTATTTTCCAATACATTGCCGAGTCTTCCGGGTTTGCCGGAATGTCCGATGAACTCCTTTATGCTATCGAAGTGCATGAACTCGGACATGTCGAACCTGAAAAGATGCTCCTCCCCGAGTAGATACCTTGTGAACGAGAGGGCAAGCTCGGTCTTTCCAACACCTGTTGGGCCGAGGAAGAGGAAGCTGCCCTTGGGCCTTGAGGCATTGGTAAGGCCTAATTCTCCTCTTTTCAGGACGGAGGCGAGCCGTCCGAGTACATGGTCCTGCCCGAGCACATTCTTCCTCAGTTCCTCTTCGATCCTGTCCAGTTTTTCCATAATAATATACTAATATAGTATATTTCTTTAGATTTCCACTTGTATTAACCAAATAGGATAAATATATTCGCAAATATTAAATATATACTATTATAGGATATATTATGAAAACAGAAAAACGTTTGATGAAGCTCTTTCTCATGATCCTCTTCCTTGTCCTTGTCTCTGAAAATCTCTTTGCGCAGGCGCCGGGCGGCGGCGGGGGGAACCAGCTGCAGTCGCTGAAGTCTGCTATCCAGATGGTGCTGGGGATAATGTTCCTGATAGCGTTTCCCTGGGGAGTGGTGACGATATGGCAGGGGGCGGTTCTGAAGAAGAAGGGCGATCCGGAGGCGTACAATTCGATAATCGCCGGACTATGGATTGCAGGAGGGGCTCTAATCATCGGAGCAATCTTCTACGCATTCTCGCTGGGCGGAGCAGTGTTGACACCGCAGTTCTGAAAAAAGGGGAATTTAAAATGGCCGACCTTGTAGTGACAAATACAAATTCCGCGAATGATTCCGAAGGGATGGCCTTCGGCCTGTCGGGAAACCTCTTCGTCTATCTTCTCGGGAGCATGATCCTTTCGATACTCCTATGCACCCTCCTCATGGTGACGGGAATTGGAATCCATTACACACTTTGTGCTGGACTTCTTCCCGTCATCCTTACCTTGGCATACCTGAAGATATTCAAGCATAACAAGCCGCCGCACTACCAGGAGGATCTTTTTGAATGCTGGCTGAACGGAAGCGGTCATGAGAAGCATAAAACCGGAGGCGGCAGATGAAAATTCCGGACGGCTGGTTCATCAGGGACATGATCATCTTCAACGAACTCGACGACCGGGGATGGGCGGCGAAGGGGTACGTCATGGAAATTCCGGATTTCAGGAACGCGTCCAATTCAGTGAAGAACGAACTGCACAACCGGCTGATGCTCTTCCTTTCGATGATAAGGAAGCCTGTGAACGTCCAGTTCCAGTGGTCGGTTGACTCGGACTACAGGCACGAGCTCATGCTCTACGACGCCATGACGGAGAAGTTCGCGGAGAACAGCTGGACGTATTCGACGAGAAAGGAGAGGTTCACCCGGTACTGGAACAAGATGCTTAACAGGCAATTGAGGCGGGAGAAGCTGAAAATATATCTTTCAACGCCGATCGAGGCGAAAGTCTGTCTGAACATGCCCGAGAACGAGCTTGAAAGGCACTATGGGAACATTCTGGAGACATTGTCAGTGTTCTTCACGAACCAGAGCAATCTGCTGTACAGCATCCTCGGTTCATCAGATGTCAAGGTTGTTCCGATGGGCGACAACGAGCACTATCTTCATTATACTGAGTTTCTCAATCCTGACCACAGGCTGAGACTCGGTTACGATCCGCTGACATCGTTCGACAGAACCCTTGGAATCCAGGAGAACTGCTGGAATTCGGCGATAAACGGGAACAGGCACCGGAATCCGTCGAACGACTATTCCTTTTTCTTCGACGGGTACTACCACGGAGTCCTTGTTGTCAGCCGGTGGCCGCAGACGACATATCCGGGGATAATCTGCCATCTGACCGGCCTTCCGATACTTGACTATGCGATAACCATGGACATATGGCCGCAGAAGATAGAGGACGAGATAAAAACAGAGGAGGCGGCGATTGAAAGGCTGTCGGGGGATTATCACTCCGAGAAGAAACATTCGCTGCTGACGGCGCTGGACAAGAAGCACAGGAAGGTGAACGCGCTTGCCGGAGGATTCACATATCCGTTCAAGGTATTGACGGTGATAAGGACCTGGGCGCAGACGAAGGAGGAGCTTGCCAGCAAGTGTTCGGCGATAAAGTCTGCCGTCAACCTCATGAACGGGGCGGGATACTGGGAGAGCTCCATTCCGACGACGTCGATGAACCTTTTCTTCATGACATGGCCGGGCTGGACTTTCGGGAAATACACCAGGCATGGCATCTACGCCGAGAACCAGTATCTCGCCGACATGCTTCCTGTGAGCGCGACGTTCACCGGGCATCTTGAGGGAGCGGAATCAATTTACGACGGCGGCAGCTTCAATCTCATCGGGATAAGGAACTTCATCGGCGGAACACCGCAGCATGCGGCGCTTTTCGGGATGTCCGGGGCAGGAAAGTCCTCATTCATGGTCGACCTTCTGTCGCAGACGGAATGCTTCTATGACTACACCTGCATAATCGAGGAAGGACTTAGTTATGGAAACTATACGCGGACGCTGGACACCCAGCCGATAGTGATACATCCCGATAGCGACTTTACGATAAACTATCTTGACACCAGCGGACTTCCACTGAGTTCTTTCCATCTGGCAACTGCAACGGCGCTATTGGTCAAGATGACCGGTACATGTTCTGATGAGAAGCGGAATCTCAGGGCTTCGCAGCTGATGCAGTACCTTGACCAGCTGTACACCGACACATACGGGGAATGGCTGAAGTCACATGAGGATCTTCTTCCGGAGATAATAAGAAGAGCTATTTGCGTCAGGCATTTCAAGGAAAATCTTCTTCCGCCGGGGAGCACGGTTGCGGACGCATACGTCGAAATGACGGAGAGGATTGAAATGAACGATGGGAGCACCATGGAATTCCTCTCTTCCATAAACGATCAGCAGATGACCGAGTTCTCCAAGGGCAATGACACTGAAAAACTTATCCGGGATATGGCGTTCACGTATTTCAAGGCGGACGAATATCCGACGCATTCGGCATTGCAGGAGATGATGATAATTGCGCCGTTCAGGCAGCATGATAGGGACGAGGTGAAACAGCTTGCTACTTTGATTTCATCATGGTGCGCCTACGGGCAGTATGGGAAAATCTTCGACGGGGCCACGAACATCAGCCTTACCGGCAAGATGGCTCATTTCGAGCTTGGCAGTATTCCGGATGAGGCATCGGATTTGAAGAAGATGGTCGGATTCCTGATAAACAGCTATACGCGGAACCACATAATGACGCTCCCGCGTAACACGAAAAAGAGGTATGTCTTCGAGGAGGCCGGAAGGATTCTCGATGTCGAGGGCGGTGAACGCCTGATTTCAGAATGCTATGCGCAGATGAGGAAGTACGGCACGTGGATCGTCTCCATAGTCCAGCAGTACTCGAAGTTCAAACAGACACCGATCCGGCCTGTCATAATGGGCAACAGCAAGCAGTTCTTCCTGATGAAGCAGAACGACAGGTCGGATCTCGCCGACATATCCAGGGACATCGACCTTTCCGAGGTCACACAGGAGCAGATCATGAACTATCCTAGTCCCGAGAACCTTCCGGAGGACAGGAGGCATTCGTCGTTCACCTACTACCATCTCGATGTCCGGAAACCGATCTGCGGTTCCGGGAGGAACTACTGCTCATCTGAAATGCTCGCATGCAGCGGTGCAGGTCCGGAGCAGAATAAATGCAAGGCGGGGCATGATGCCCCGGCCATGGATGAAAAAATTAAAAGAACAACAGCAAACAAAAAGGAGGATGCAGCATGAAAATACAAATGATGATGATCTGTGCAATGACGACATTCCTTTTCTGTACCTGGGATGCCGGGGCGGCTACCTATGAGCTCCAGGATGGGGCGGTGTCCACCTACATATGCGGTCCGGGCGATTACAACATCACGTTTGAGGAGGGGGAGAGCTCGGGGATATATATATACGACAAGTCAGGAGCCACCGGAGGGGGATGGCAGCCATGGTGCATTGCGACCGTCGGCCTTCACCAGACCATCAGCGTCACTATTTCAGACGCCCTGCAGATGCATGCATCCTACTCCCATTATGCGAAAATTACAGTGACTCCGATAACCGGCATTGCACCGCCCGTAATCAGTCCGGGAGGAGGAAGCATCACCGTCCATGATCCAATCACAATGTCCTGTCCGGGAGCATCAGAGACAAGGTATACCCTGGACGGCTCCGATCCCACCGCCTCGTCCAGCCTATATACAGGGGCGTTCCTGCTCAATACCGGCAACTATGTCCTGAAAGCCAGGGGATACAACTTGTATCTCTATTCGAAAGTCTCATCAAAAACTTTTACTGTCTTTCCAGGCAGATGCGCGACTCCGGAGATATCCCCCGCAGGGGGGCTTGTGAAAGCCGGGACAAAGACAATGGTGTCATGCATGACTCCTGGGGCAACCATCTACTATACAACGGATGGCTCTGAACCGTCTGAAACCTCCATGACATACACGGAACCTCTGACTGTGAACCGCAATCTCATCTTGAAGGCCTTTGCCAAGGCGGCCGGACTTGCAGATTCGGAAACGGCCGTCCAGACGTTTATAATCAACCTCATGCCTCCGAAAATTTTTCCGCCGGGAGGATCATTCATGTCCGGCGACGAAGTCGATGCGGTCATTGCAAATTCCCCGGACAACAACGGCGAAGGGACAATCCAGTTCAGGTACAACTACGGAGGGATCCAGAGCGCGTGGACAAATTATACGAACCCGATAATAATAACGGAAACGTCTACGCTTGAAGCGAAGGTGGTCGGTCCTGACGGCGAAAGCGATATTGCCTCTGCAACATATACGTTTACGATGGAGAGGGTAGAAGCTCCCTCGATTACTCCCCAGGGCGGGTATTTTGAAACTGCGCCCCCGGAGATAAGTATTTCCTGCGCAACACCGGGCGCGACAATCTATTGTTCCATAAACAGGGATGTGACAAAATCCGCTGCAAGCATATACACGGGGGCATTTTCTCTTCCGGTGAATTCCAATCCCGGCACTGCGTGGGATATTCTCCAGCCGGACACCTCGGGAGGCTTTTCCACATCATTCAGGGTGTATGCAATGGCCGCGAAAAGCGGAATGGCGGACAGCGCCACGGTGAGCCGCGTATATGTATTAGGCGGAGGACTTCCACCGGCACAGCCGCAATCAAACGACGGAGGAGTCACCATTGACGACAGCGGATCGTTCACTGGCTCCGACGGGCAGACGTATACCATTCCAGACTATACCGATTATTTAAACCACAGGAATGATCTTGTTGATGATTACAATAATGCGGATACTCCTGAGGAGCAGGAAGGCATAGCGGACCAGATACACGATCTGGACGATGACTACTACAACGATGTGAACAATTATTATTATGAATACAACACCATAGTCAATCCACCAGAAAACAACGATAATTCTGGAGGTGAAACAGATACCGGTACTGATACCACTACTGACACTTCAAGCTCCACGACTTCAATGACGACCAGCGTAATCTCAACAGCGGCCCAATCCAATGATACCGGCAATGGCAACCTGCTTTTCCTTGGCGGAGCCGCCGCAGGAACCGCACTCCTACCGTCGCTGCTTGACAGCGGTGAAGGAAAGGCATTTCCACCTGAGGATTCAAGCAATGAACCGGAATCGGACTCATATGCAAGAAAGGTGTATTTCACAAAATGAAATTTTCCATGATGCTTACAGTCATCCTGTTTTTCCTGTGCGGATGCTCTTCGCTCAGGTCATTTGAAAAGGGGCAGCTTCTTTCAATGCTTGCTGGCACCGGCACAGGATACATCGGCTACAAAGTCGCCGAAGACCAGAAGAAGGACTCCTGGATCTATAAGAACAAGGAGATTGTTGCGGGACTCTCAGGCGTGGGAGGATATGCTGTTTCCGAACTTATCAGGGCTAACGTTGATGAAAGCTTCCGCGAGGAGTTCAGGACGGGCTACGAACTCGGGGCGAACGATACTGCCAGGGAGCAGTACTGGATAATCCAGAACAGGCAGAAGGAGGATGAATCCTGCAAGCAGCAGAATGTGAGAACCAGATACTACGAGTTCCCGGGCGCAACGCTAGAAGACAACATCAACCATGTCCCGCATGATGTGATCATGCGGACTGAGGAGCTCCCATGAAGTATTATCATCAAATGATGCCTTCTGTTATTTTCTTTTTCTTTTCCATGTCGCCGCCGCTTTTCTCCCAGGAGCATGTCTATGATCCTGCGGTGCATATGAGCGTCGAGATGACGCGGGGCGCGATAATCGAGGGAGACAGGGCGAAGCTGGACAGGATGAACGAGCAGATCAGCCTGCTGAACAGCCAGCTCAACAGGCTCTCGGAACTCATCGCGACAGATAATAAAATACTAAGCGAGGCTGAAACTATCAGGGTGAGGAACGGAGATCCTGAAAATTTCCAGTCGACGGTGAATGCCAGGCTTTTGAAAGTGGAAAAGGCGAAGACTGCCGAGGAGGCGGCTGCTCCTGATGAAGATGCGGCGGAGGGTGACAACTCAATTGATTCGGCGTACAGGAATTATCTCGAGGTCAACAAGGAGACGGTAGACAGGAGGGGAGCCCTTTCAAACGAGCTTGGAAATCTCGGGGGACGCATAAACCAGGCGAAGACTGATGCGGACGTGCAGAAAGCGCAGGCCGCGATAAGCGCGGTGTCCGTCTCGCTCGATGCCGAACAGGACAAGGAGCGCCAGGCGGCCGCCCAGCTCAACGCCGAGCATATAAAGACCGAGAACGAAAGATGGAAGAAGGAGGACGAGGCCCTGAAAAGTTTTATCGACTTGAACGATCCCTTCAAAATCAGCTACGATGAAATCAACTTTGTAGACGAGTATGAAAAAGCGAAGAAGGAGATTGACGCGATCATAGAATGAACAGCTACACCAATGAAATCTACAATCTTTTCCTGCCGGTCGGGTTCGGAATTATGATCCTCGGCTGGATTGTCCAGACCAGGGACATAAAGCATGATCCGCTCCAGGGATTCAGGATAATCCTTATGGCGATGTGCACGGTCGCTCTCATTGCAAACTTCAGGTTCATACTTACTGAGACATGCAGCATGTTCAATTTCGAGGGAAGGCTGGTGCATGAGAGACTATTGAACGCTCTTGAAGTGGTTACTACGTTCAAGATAGACTCCGAGAATCCCTACAGCTTCGCGTCGATCGGAAACATCTTCGTCCAGTGGCTCTGCCAGGGAGTGCTATGGATCGGAAGCTGCGTGGCCGGGCTTGCCGTCCTCGTCCAGGATGTGGTTGTCCAGATTCTGACCGCAG
>MHBH01000045.1 GCA_001804805.1 Lentisphaerae bacterium GWF2_49_21 | reverse complement strand
GGGCTGGTTTTGAAAAATGAATGTTGGAAGAATGTGCTCAGACGGAAAAATCCGTCCCAAATCTAAACTTGAAGCTTATTTAGGACAGCAATGATCTGATATTAAGTTGAAGTACATGCCATCAGCAGCTCTCACGCTACTTTGCAAGGATAAATTTTCTGTTGACAATGTCATCACTGAAGCAAAGTGGATAAATGAAAAATTGGGAGATGCCTTGAAAAACAAGACAATTCATGAATTAATAAATCCAAATATCCGTACTGAAATTGAAAATAACATGTCCGAAATCATCCAGAAAGAATGGATAGGAACTGGACAAAAGCCTAATATTCAAAAGGTTATTCTACGTGAATTGTTTATAGAAAAAGAGGTTGAAGAAGTTTCGGCAGGTTCAGCGCCCAAAAAAGAATGAAGATGCTTCTATCAAAACTTTTAATAAAAAGCAGTAATGTTCAAATTCCCTTTTCAGAAATTTATTTCCTGAAGTCGCCGGGTTTTTTGCCGGTCTCCTTGCGGAACACCAGGTAGAAATGGCTCAGTGATTTGAAGCCGCAGGCGCTGCCGACGCGCTCGAACGGCATGTCGGAATCCTTAAGCATCCCAATTGCCTTCCTGATCCTGACGGAGTTCAGATATTTTACCAGGGTAGTTCCCTTTTCTGCAACGAACACGGTATGGAAATGGCTTCTGCTGAGGTTTGTCATCTTGGCGGCCTGGTCGACGTTGATATCGTACATGAAATTTGATTCGACGAAACGGCAGAATTCTTTTAATCTTTCACCTGCGGATGCCTTGAGCTTGAGTTTTGCGCCGGGCTTCACCTTCGAATATCTCAGAAGGACAACCGTCAGCCTTTCGATGCACGATCTTATTGCAAGCTGGTAGCCGATCTTGCGGATCTTGTTCTCCTCTATGATTTCCTCGAATATCCTCCTTGCCGCCGCCGTGCCTTCCGATGAAAGGTTGATGCGGATCATGCCCCGCATGGCATTTTCCTTCATGACCTTGAGGATCATTCCGAATTCAAGATCGTTTCCAGCGAGCTTGAGCAGTGTCGATTCCGTGATGTTAAGCACGTAGCCCCGGCATTTTCCGCCCTCCGGACCGTTGCCGATGTGGATCTGTCCGGCCGGGAAAAGGAAGAAGTCGCCCGGCACCATCTTCAAGGTCTTTCCCTGCAGATGCTGTGTCCCGTGTCCCTCGGCGCAGAAGAAGAACTCGTGGTGGTCCTCATGGCAGTGAAGTTCCGGCCGAGGATTGTATCCGAGCAGCGCATCCAGAATGTATATGTCTTTTAGAATATCCATTAATCGTATAAAATAATAATTAAATAAATATGCGTTTGGGACTTGAAATATATTCATAATATCCTAAGTTCAGCGTTGTGCAAGGGAAATTAATAATTTATAAATCAGATTATATAATAAATATCTTCCGCCCGGAAGATATTTATAAAGGAGGAACAAGATGGGAGATAAAATCAAAGCTGTCCTGTGCGGGTGCGGAGGGATATGCAAGGCGTGGCTGAATCCAATAGCCGGATTCAATGATATCGAGATAGTTGGACTTGTCGACATCAAGATTGAGAATGCCGAAAAGGTCAAACTGGAATGCAAGCTGGATAAAGCTGTCACGGGAACTGATCTGAAAACTGTCTTGAAGAAAACAAAGCCGGACGTCGTCTTTGACAGCACAATTCCCCTTGCCCATCCTGATGTTACGATTACAGCTTTGAAGAAGGGCTGTCATGTCCTCGGTGAAAAACCTATGGCTGAAAGCATGAAGGCCGCACAGAAGATGGTAAAGACCGCAGATGCAAAGAAAAAGATCTACGCCGTCATCCAGAACCGACGGTACATGGACAACATCATCGCATACCGCGACTTCATCAAGTCCGGTGAGATAGGTGAGATAACCACTCTGAATGCTGATTTCTACATCGGGGCGCATTTCGGCGGATTCCGCGACGTGATGAAGCATGTGCTTCTTGTCGATATGGCCATACACTCATTTGACCAGGCGCGTTTTATCTCCGGAAAGGATCCTGTCTCCGTTTATTGCCAGGAGTTCAATCCGAAGGGGTCCTGGTATGCACACGGGGCTTCGGCCATTGTGATTTTTGAAATGACCGACGGAGTTATTCTCACATACCGCGGAAGCTGGTGCTCCGAAGGCATGAACACCTCCTGGGAATGCGACTGGAGGGCTGTCGGTTCAAAAGGCACCTGCCTTTGGGATGGACGCGAGATAATAAAGGCGCAGGCCGCCAGTGGGAACGAAGGTTTCTTCAGGCCTCAGAAGGATTTTACAATTCCAGCCGCGAAAAATCTTGTTCATACAGGACATGCCGGTATAATACGTGAATTCATTGACTGTGTGAAGAACGGTGGAACTCCCCAGACGATATGCCATGACAATATAAAGAGCCTGGCAATGGTGCATGCGGCCGTGAAAAGCGCGGAGACTGGGAAGAAGGTTGCGATTAAGATTTAAATATGGAGCGCTGGCGTCTCGCCGGCATTAATTGCCACCAAGATGGTGGCGCTCCAATAAGAGAATAACTAATTACAGGCGAGATCCCAGTCATTCGACGGGACATGCGCATGTATCACATTGAAGAAAAAAGAAAGTGGTACAGACGCCTCGGCTGTAATTGAGTAGGACAGGCTTTTTAGCCTGTTCAAGGAAAATAGCAGGCTGGAAAGCCTGCCGTACTAAAGAAAGGAAAATTTCATGAAACACGATTTGAAGAAGGAAAACATCAGGATCGGGACGCTTGTAAGTGCCGGACAGAAGGATCCATGCGGCTATATCAGGCAGATCCTACCTCATGGATTCGAGAGTTTCTCGCTCACGTTCTGGCAGACTACTGGCGATGTCGACATCAAGAAGCTCGCGAAGGACGTGAATGCGACGCTCGAGGGCACCGGCGTAGTGATCAGCTCACTCGGGATCTATGGGAATCCGCTTGAGACCGGTGAAACGGACAAGAAGACGCTCAAGGGCTGGGAGAAGCTCATTGACAATGCGCATCTTTTCGGGACAGACATTGTCGCAGGATTCGCAGGCAGAGTCAGAGGAAAATCAGTTCCGGATTCAATTCCACGCTACAAGAAGGTCTTCGGACCTCTTGCGAAACGCGCAAAGGACAATGGCGTCAGGATTGCATTTGAAAACTGCGACATGGGAGGACGCTGGGAGTCAGGTGACTGGAACATCGCGCAGATTCCTGTCATATGGGACATGATGTTCGATGCGATTCCTTCTGGAAATGTCGGACTTCAATGGGAGCCCTGCCACCAGATGGTCAAGCTCATAGATCCGATGCCGCAGCTCAGGAAATATGTAAATAAGATCTTCCATGTGCATGGCAAGGATGCCACGGTCCACTGGGACGTAGTCCGTGAGTTCGGAGTCTATGGAGCGAAGCAGTATGCATTCCACCGCACGCCCGGGTTCGGCGACAGCAACTGGACGGACATCATTTCCGATCTGAGGAAGGGCGGATTCAAAGGTTCGATCGACATTGAAGGCTGGCACGATCCGGTCTACAGGCAGGATCTCGAGATGACCGGACAGGTCCACTCCCTCAACTATCTCAAGAACTGCCGCGGCGGGAATTTTGTTTCGAACCCAGTGTGAAAAGTAGGGACGGCCTTTCTTGTCCGCCGTAGCTTCTTTGCGAAGGCGGAAGGCTGTCCCATGAATTTAAAGAAACAAAGAATGGTACAGGCTAAAGCCCGTACCTACTTAAGATGCCGGAAAGAAATTTCCGGCATCTTTTTTGCCTTATGCCTTGACATCAGGAAATGACTATGCATATTATGCATAGTTAAAAAGGAAGCATGTCATGGCAATAGATGGGATACAGTCGGTTGACAGGAGCCTTGAGATCCTGAGGATAGTCGCAGAAAGGAAGAGAGTGACGGCGACGGAGCTCGCAGGCATACTCGGAATCCACCAGAGTTCCGCTTCCAGGCACCTCAAGTCCCTTTATGATGCCGGATACGTCAGGAAACCTGATTTCCACAGCTTTGCCCCGGATTATGGAGTCCTTCTCTTTGCCGGTACCGCGATGAAGGCGTTCCCCTTGGTCGAATCATCCGCCGAGATATGTTCCGGCATCAGTGCGAAATATGGTGTCGGTGCAGCCGTGGCGGTCCTTGTCAGGAATCGGATTGTCTATCTCTCCTGGATATCTCCGGATGACAAAAAGACATTTCATATAGTCGATGAATCGGATTTCCCCGTCTCCAAGTCATCGCTTGGACTTGTCCTTTCACATATGGATGACAGCAGGGCGTTGCGTAAAAGGCTGCTTGGAGACAAGGAAATGAAAAGAGCTGATGCGGAAAAGCTGTTCAAACTTGTTGATACGCAGATCAGGGGAAGGGGATTCCTCTACCTGAATGACTTTTATGTGAACAGGTTCAATGCCGCCATAGGATTCGAATCTCCTGACGGATCTGGAAATGCCGCACTCGCAATATTCAGCAAGGATAATCTTATTGGCGAGGAGAAGGCGGAGAAGATTCTCAAAGAGTCAGTTTCAAAGATGATCATAGGCAAAATAACTATTAAATAGAGAGGATTATATAATGAAGAAGGTCAAGTATCTGGAACAGCAGCTACCGGTCACATATGATGTAGATGTTCTCGTTGTCGGAGGAGGGCCGGCCGGGATCGGAGCCGCCCTTTCTGCCGCCAGGAACGGGATGAAGTCCCTTGTGATTGAGCAGTTCAACTGCCTCGGCGGAGTTGCCGGAGCCGGCGGACATGGACATATCTCGAAATATGACGAACAGGCTACTGGAAGACGGATTGTCGGCGGAGTCGCCTATGAGGTGGCATGCGAACTCGTAAAACAGAATTTCGGGCACATGAACCACCATGGAGTGTGGTTCGAAGTGGAAGGGCTCAAGCTGATACTCGAGCAGATGTTCGAGAAGGCGGGCGTGCAAATCCTCTATCATACTTTCTTCTGTGACACAATTGTCGAGGACGGTGTCGCCACAGGTGCAGTGATCCAGAACAAGGGTGGACGTCAGATCATCAAGGCCAAGAGGATAATTGACTGCACTGGTGACGGTGACGTTGCGTTCAAGGCGGGCTGCAAGTACGAGGTGGGCAGGAAGAAGGACCAGAAATGCCAGCCTGTAACGCTCATGTTCACGATTGGCGGAGTTGACTGGCCGACGGTTGAAAAAAGCAGGAAGGATTACGCGATGGCAAGTGTCTGGGAGGAAGCCCAGAGGAACGGGGACATGCGTCCGTTCCAGAAGACTGTCATGGGTTTCTGGTGGACACCCACCCGTCCGGACCAGGTCGGGATTAATTTCACGCACATCATATATATTGATTCGACAAAGGCCGAGGATCTTACTGCCGCCACCATCGAAGGCCGTAAGCAGGCGTATGAATGTATTCCTGTTTTCAGGAAATATGTAAAGGGAATGGAAAACTGCTATATGGTTTCAACTCCCAATACCGTCGGAATAAGGGAGTCGAGAAGGATCATGGGAGACTATATCCTGACCGAAGACGATGTGAAGGCCCAGCGCGAGTTCGATGACAACATCTGTTACGGATCATTCTTCGTGGATATCCACTGCATAGACGGAGCAGGAATGGATCATACCGTCTGGCGTCCGGGGAAAGGATTCAAATACCACATCCCCTACAGGATACTTCTTCCGCTTGGAATTGAAAACCTGATGACAGCCGGACGATGCGTGAGCTGTACGCACATCGCACTCGGTTCGATAAGGGTGATGGTTCCTTGCATTGGAATGGGAGAAGCAGCGGGAACGGCTTCAGCGATGTCGATAAAACAGAAAATAACTCCACGGGAGATCGATATAAAGAAACTGCAGTCCCAGCTCAGGAAACAGGATGGGATCATAAGCGAGAAGGATATTGTGGCCCCGATAAAACAATGAACATCGAACATCCAACTTTGAACATCGAATGGATGAAAGGGAACCTAAAGAACAAGGACGGCGGACAGTTTTTGCCCGCCGTTCTTATTTTCATTTTGTCGGCTTATAGCTGACGCATGTTATGCTCTCCACGTGCCCGTCGCAGTATAGGATTGAACCGCTGCCATAATGTTTCGTTGTCCAGGCCTCATTGCCTTCATGTCTTACCATATGCGGAAAATCCATTCCGGGATTTGAGCTCGAAGTACTGAACCAGTTGGAAGTGTCGGCGACAAGAGGCCAGTATGCCGGATCGCTTATCCGATCCGCCTTGAGGCTTACTCCTCCATGCTGGGGATATCCAACTGTCGGTGCAAAGACGCAGACCAGCCTGTAGTTCATTCCGTATCCGGGACCCCAGTTCACCGGGGCCGGATAGGACTCGCATCGGAATATCGACTGGTAGAGGTTGGACGTCGAATATGTCTTGGAATAACCCCAGGGATAAAGCGTCTGGTACCAATAGGCTCCTGCGGTCATGTCCTTGTATCTGAGAGGAGGAAGACCGCCGTCATGGTCGCCTGCGTAGCTGGAAAAGCACACCATCTGCTGGCGGAGGTTCCCGAAGCAGACCACCTGTTTCGCCACCATTTTCGCCCTGCTTATTGCGGGAAGCAGCAGTGCAAAGAGGATTGAGATGATCGCAATTACCACCAACAGCTCTATAAGCGTAAATCCATTTTTGATTTCAGATTTTTGATTTCCAATTTTATTATTGGATTTTAAATCGGAAATCGGAAATTGGCAATTGAAAATGTTTTCCATTTATCACCTCGTTTTTTTCATTTCAAACTGTTTGCCGGACAAGGCATCCTTGACAAAAGCTCCCCATGCCGGGGTGGGAGTGTAATTCCAGTCCTGGATCATGTTAGGAGCCGCGTTCACATGGAACAGGGAGGCTGTCCAGTTAAGCTTGTATTTCTGGACAAGGCCGATGAAATCAGGCGACCACTCGAAGGGATCATCATGGTCCTTTGCCGGAATGAAGGACATCTTGTTGACGGAAGCTCCGCATTCACCGACGAGGATCGGATACTTCACCGTTGTCTCCAGAACGCGCCCCTGCCAGTTCTTATGCCACCAGTAGATGTGCCAGGAATACATGATCCCGTTCCCACCTTTTTCGTCAAGCGCGTAGCCATTTGCTATTCCGGAAAGATCGCCGGACCAGTCAATGCCACCAGCGACAATGATGTTCCTGGCTCCGGTCTCGCGGATCGCATTGACAGCCGCCTGCATTCCGGGCGAACTGAATCCGCTGAGCTTCTTGCTTTTCTGATCCGCTGTCAGGACGGCATCGATGTCGGCGGGCTTGCCTTTTTCCTCCACGAAACCGCCGTTGCGCCAGATCTCCCATGAAATGTCATAAGGCTCGTTGATGATATCGAAAAGGACTGCAGGATGGTTCTTGTACTTTGCTGCAACTTCCTTCCAGAATTTCAGATGTTCTTCCTTGATGGCACGGTAATGATGCAGATCCAGCACAACATAGGCGCCGCGGTTGCTGGCGAAACTGACAATGTCATTGACCAGCGCACGATATTCGGTCCCTCCGTCATTCTGCCTGTCTGATTTTCCAAACCAATAATCGTCCATGAGCGCAAGGCGTATGACGTTTGACTTCCAGTCTTCGATCGCCACCTTTGCCGAATACACAACGCCTCCCTCCCCACGAGGGCTCCATTCAAGGCTGCAGATGTAAACTCCCTGCAGCCAGACGTTCTTGCCGTCCTTGGTCTGAATCTGATTGCCTGCCACGAAAAGCTCAGAAGGCCATTTCTCCGGATTGGGAGTTTCCGATGGTGGATTCGGATGTTCGGTCATGGCCTTCTTATGCTCGATGGCCTTGGTGGTTTCCTCGTCGGATGCAACAACTACGTTTACATCGTCAATATCCAGGATGCCTGCTTTGGCGTTAAACAATGACGGCCAGAATTCCAGCTTGGTGGCCCCATCAGGCACTGGCATGACAAGCGACTTTTCAACCCAGGTGATCTTCTGCTTTTCATCCACGCTGCCTTTGCTCGTGCCGGAAAAATGGAAGTCGCATGGATCCGGCTCCATCACCTTTCCGCTGGCGTCCTTATAATTCAGTTTAAAATACGCGTCGAACCATGGCTTCTCCCCGGCGGCTATATCCTTGAAACGGACGCGGAAGCTGAAACGCAGACCCTTGGCTCCAGCCGGGATATCGACAGGGACATACAGCCTGAGCATAGCGCCGGGAGTTGTCTGCTTGAAACGGAGGAAGTGGTTTCCGTCCTCGATTTCCCAGTTTATTCCTACAGGACCTTTCTGCCAGCCCACCGGCCATTTGCCGGTCGCATCCGGAGTCTCAAGATTTCCATTTGGCAGCAATGCTTTGCCGTCTTCAGCCATGGCAGTGGAAAACCCTAGAACGAGCAATGAGAATACCATTGCCCGAATTCTATTTCTAATAATCTCCCCCATTTGAACACCCGCGTATTTATCAGTTAGCGCATTTTCTTCATTTCGAACTGTTTTCCGGACAAGGCTTCCTTGACGTATGCGCCCCAGTATGGTGACGGAGTATACTGCCAGTCGAGGATCGCCCTTGGTCCGCAGCCAGGATGGAAGCTGAATCCGGTCCAGTTCAATTTGTTCTTCTGGATGAAGCCGATCATGTCAGGGGCCCATATTTTTGGATCCTCCGTTGACTTCTGCCACGGCATAGGTTCAGGCTGGCAGCCAACCTCACCGATAAAGAGGGGATATTTTTCCGCAGCTATCAGAGTTTTTCCGGCCCAGTCGCTTTTCCATGGATAGACATGGCTCGAATACATGATGCCGTTTCCTCCCTTGTCGTCGAGGGCGGAGCCGTTCATGATGCCCGAAAGATCATAACCCCAGTCCAGGCCTCCGGCAATTATAATGTTCTTTGCGCCTGTTGCCCGGATTGCATCGACGAGGGCCTGCATTCCCGGAGAACGGGTTCCTTCCTGCTTCTCAGTGTTCTCCGCGGCGTTCACATCGGTGTTCTTCTTGTTCGGATCCTTCAGATCACCTCCGTTGCGCCACATGTCCCAGGAGATCCCGTGTGGTTCGTTGAAAAGTTCGAACAGCACTGCAGGATTGTCCTTATACCGGGTTGCAGCATCCTTCCAGAATTCCACGTGTTCCTGACGCGATGATCCGAAGCGGTGGAGGTCGAGGACAAGATATGCACCCCTTTTCGCGCAGGTCTCAATTGCCGAATCAATAAGTTTCCTGTAAGCCTCTCCTCCATCCTTCTGTCCGTCCTCCCTCCCGAACCAGAAACTGTCCTTCATCGGCAGTCGTATGCAGTTCGATTTCCACAGGTCTATGGCGATTGAAATTGACTGGAGGACATTGTCCCCGGAGGCGGACCACTCGAGGCTGTCCACGCAGACTCCCTGCAGCCATTTTTCGGAGCCGCCGGCAGTTTTCAGCCTGTTGCCGTCGACTTTTAGCTCCTCCACGGATTTTGCGGTTGCCAGTATCAGGCAGAACGTAGAAAGGTTCAGCTTGTCCACGATCTTTACCGGGGAATACGCACTAAGGAGTCCAGGTTTGTCAGCGGTTACCATTGCATCGATGTCCGTCGCCGAATCCAGTGTCGGAGTTGATATGAAACGATGCAGCTGGGCCGTCGATGAGATTGAAAATACACCGTCATTGCCGGACTGAGCCTCAGCTATCTTCGAATACCTGCTTGCAAGGAGGACAGCGGCCCCGGAAACAGGTTTCCCGGAGGCGTCCTGGACCTTTCCTGCGACGCTGAACGAGATCGGCGGAGGAAGCTTGATCTCCTCCGGCGAGAGGATGATGTTGTCGACAAGCAGCGAATGCTTCTGTTTGGCCCTGGCTGACGGGATGATCACGATTTCGTCAATGTTGGATTCAGCAAGATCGAGGACCTTCTCTCCAGACTTGAACTGGCTGAACGGTATGTAGTATTTCACCCAGTAATCCTGAACCTTCATTGGAACAACGAAGCTTCCCTGTCCCTTGGATCTCAGTTCTACCCTCACGCTCAAGGGGACATCCCCCTTGAGGCTTATGCTCATATGTCCGCCGGCGTAGTTTTTCCAAGGTTCCTTTTCCATTGCGTATTTTGTTTCGATTCCAGCCCCGAGATATGATTTGCCACCACCGGATGTAAAAGTTACTTCGAGGGCCCCGCTGGATTTCTCCGCGCCACGTTTCGCCACCGAAAGGTCTATTTCTGCTTCCTTCTTGAAAGTCCACCAGCCCTGGGTGTCCTTTTCAAATCCATATAGGAGTTTGGATTTTGAATCTGCAGGTTTGGCTTCGAGTTCAGCCTTCTGCTGCTCCTTGGCGTCGGGCTTCTCCTGGCAATAGGAGGGCATGGAACAAATAATGATTGCAAGACATGCTGCGGCTACAAGGAACCTTCTCAATTTTGACATATGAATCTCCCTATATTTTATTTGCACTCAGGCAACAAATTAATGTTTTATTATATTCATCATGGAAGGGTAAAATCATTTCCGATGTTATTTTTTACATCTGTCGCCGTATAGAACGTGGCGTGAGTATCTGCGAACAGCACGTTTGTCCCCTTCATATGCCTGTAAAGTTCAAAATCACTTGTTCCCGGGACGGCAGTCCTCGCACTTGCAGGAGAGCTCAGGTGCCAGTTGTTGCTTTCGGAAACATGAACTGCCTTGGATGGATTGATGATTTTCGCAGTCAGACGAGGGCCTGCCCAGGTCCTAGTCGAATCATTCCCCCATCCTACGGTACCAATCAGATAAAGAGACTCGCCATAAATGTCGCCCCACGGGCAGGTATCATCCTTTGAGTTAGGGCATCCCCAGACTGTTTTGTAAAGACCATACTTATTCTTGCACTTCCCCCAATAATCGGCATATTTGATACGAGTGGAATCCTCCGGGTCGGTATTGTCACATGGAGGAGGATTGATGCCGCCCCATTGCCACTTGAGAGTGGCAGTATAAGGCCCGACGCAGTTCCACATCCCATAGCTCCCGGACGTTGATTGCGGATTGTTATTCCCTTTATATGCTTGATTAAGAGGCGGCAGATAATCATTCCAGTCGCCGACATATAACATAAAGGCGGCGCCTATCTGTTTGAGGTTGCTCGTGCAGGATATGCTTTTGGCGGATTCCTTCGCCCTTTGCAGGGCCGGCAGGAGCAGGGCCGCGAGGATTGCGATGATCGCAATTACGACGAGTAGTTCAATCAATGTAAATAATTTTATTGTCTTTTCTCTCATTGTTGTTTCCTCATGGCAGATTGAAGTTGTCCATGGAATTTGGAGATGATGCCGAATATGTCAGGTTCGTCATCACATCCTCCCTTGTGTAGAACATTGCATGACCGTCGGCGAAATGGATTACTCCGCCCCTGTCCGAGTTGTGGCGGAAGAGATCCAGGTATTTCTCTGTTCCATTTTTAGTGCCCAGGGCTGTTCCAAGATTTTTCACCTGGCCTTTTCCTGGATAAGGTGATGTGGGCGGATAGTAATACGCATCAGTAACCTGGACCTTGATGGAAGGGCTTGGAATCTTGAAGAATGGCCTGGGATAGCCGGTGTTGGTGACAGTTGCAGGATTAAAGAGATACCTTGATTCAGCATATCCGTTCATGGAAGGATAGTCGTAGTTGGGATATGTCTTTTTGTCTTCACACTCCCAGACACTGCCCCTGATTTTGCCTTTTTGTATCACGTAGAGGAAATCAGAGCCGGACATTTCACCCCACGCCTGCTTGTTCAAATAGACGCCGAGGGAGTGGTACATCATGTAGTCCTTTGTAAAGCACCATGGACTTACACCAATAGTTCCAGGCACATGAGAGGCGTAGGCGTCTACCGGCGGCAGATAATCATTCCAGTCGCCGAGATAACCGTGGAATGCAGTTCCTATCTGCTTGAGATTGCTTATGCACAGGGCTGTCTTGGCAGTTTCCTTGGCCTTCTTCAAGGCCGGCAGGAGCAGCGCCGCAAGGATTGAGATGATCGCAATTACTACCAGAAGTTCTATCAGCGTGAATGCCGACCCTTCGACCTTGCTACTTCGACTATGCTCAGTACAGGTCAGGGCGGGCGACTGACGACGGACCCTTCGACTTTGCTCAGGGCAGGCAACTGATGGCAGCTCCCTGGATTCAACATCCAGTATCAAGTATCCAGTATCATGTATTTTGAGCTCCATATCCATTACCTCTGTTTCCAAACCATATTATTGAGATTGGCATCCCCAAATAAATCTTCCTGTTTCATGGGACCGGCATGTCCATCGTAAAATGCAACGTTGGTGGAGCGGCTGTGTCGATATGCCGTGCGTTTGCATCCATCTGATGCGTCATTGGGATGGCCGCCGTACTCGCCGTAGGAGGCATATTTTGAAGGGTCGACAGTGCCAGCATGCGCTTCAAGTGAAATGTGGTCAAGAAATAAAACCCGGGTGCTGTCCTTGCCCGGGAAAGGCAATATGTCCTTGCGGCGGACATAGTATGTAGGATGCATGCTGTAGGTGTTGATGCCCCAGCTTGCAGCCGCCAAGAAGAATCCCGGTATTGTCGGATGTTCCGGGGGTTTCGAAGATGGGCAGAGCATGTTTACCGGCCAATAGCCGTGCGACCAGTTGGCTCCGGTCTGGTATGCCTTTATTCCACCTAGCAAATCCAGGAACAGCGGATTGCCGAACATGCATTTCGACCAGCTCCAGTTTCCAGGAGGAACGCAGTAGTCGGCGCTGTCATCGGCATACATCTGATTGGCAATCCCCATCTGCTTGAGCGAGCCCATGCAGACGGTGCTTTTTGCGGTATCCCTGGCATTTTTCAAGGCTGGCAGCAGCATCGCCGCGAGAATTGCGATGATCGCGATTACGACGAGTAGTTCAATCAGTGTGAATTTATTTCCGATTCTATTCATTTCAGCCCTTCGCATCATAACATATTCTATCATAAATCAGGTAAAAAACATACTAAATTATCATTACCTCATCTTTTTCATTTCGAACTGTTTTCCCGCCAGTGCTTCCTTCACGAACACGCCCCAGAACGGAGTAGGGGTGTATTCCCAGTCAAGAATCACGCGGGGAGTCGATTTCGGATGGAAGCACCATGCCGTCCAGTTCAACTTGTTCTTCTGGATGATCCCGAGCATGTCCGGCGCCCAGGTATACGGATCCTCATGGCGTTCCGGAGGAATGAAAGGCATCCTCTCCACTTCACAGCCCGTCTCACCGATGAAAAGCGGATATTTCACCGCAGCATCCATGAAACATTTCTGCCATTCGCTCTTCCACGGATAGACATGGCTCGAATAGACAATTCCATTCCCTCCACGGTCGTTCAAGGCAAATCCGTTGAGTATTCCGGAAAGATCGTAGCCCCAGTCAAGTCCGCCGACTATGACAATGTTCTTCGCTCCAGTCTCGCGGACGACATCGACCAGCTTCTGCATGCCGACGGAATTGAAACTCTTCAATTTCTCCTTGTTCTCGGCCAACGCATCGCTGTCCTTCTTTTTTTCATCTATCACAATCCCTCCGTCGCGCCAGACTTCCCAGGAGATGTCATGTGCCTCGTTGAAAAGCTCGAACATCACTGCCGGATTGTTCTTGAATTTTGTTGCGACATCCTTCCAGAAGTCGGCATCTTTTTCAGTGGGAGCCCGGAACCTGTGGAGATCGATCACGAGATAGACCCCGTTTGCCGCACAGAGGTTGGCGGAATCCTCTACAAGCTGACGGTATGCCGCTCCACCATCCTTCTGGTACGGACCCTTCCCGATCCAGAAATGCTCCCTCACTCCCAGACGGATGCAGTTGGACTTCCAGTCCTTGATCGCCACTCCAATTGATTTTAGGACGTTGTCTCCGGCGGCGTTCCATTCCATGCTCGCGACAGCCAGTCCCTGCAGCCAGACGTCCTTGCCGTCAGAGGTCTGTATCTTGTTGCCTGACACGTGAAGTTCTGAAGGGATCTTGTTGGCCGGTGGCTGCGGAACCTGCGGCTTGACTTCGGCGGCGCGTTTTGCGACTTCCGCAAGCCTCTTTTCCTCGGCCTCCTTCTGCCTTGCAATAATTGGTTCCGCGGGAACTGCCGTCAGCTTGAAATCGTCGAAGTCGATTGTTCCGCTCGATACTTTGATCAGCGACGGGAGAATATCGAGTTTCACTGCTCCTTCAGGCACTAAGAATTCGACGCTGTCCTCCTTCCAGTCCGATGCTCCCTTGTTGAAATAGGGGGCTCGCGGACTTGGATCGAGCTTGTTGCCGTCCTTGTCCTTGAAATCCAGCATGACCCTGCCATCGTGCCATTGCTCCTTGCCCTTCTTCATGTCACTGTACCTGACGCGGAAGCTCAAGGAATAGGCCTTGTGTTCAGGCCTGACATCCACAGATCTGTATACGGTGAGAATCTGATCCGGTTTAACGAGCTTCAATCTGAGGAAATGGTTCCCGTTTTCGAGCTCCCATGTCGCACCTTCAGGATGCGTCCATTCCGCCGGCCAGCTGTTTCCGCCGTCCTTTTCGAAGTCTCCATTGCTGAGGAGGGAGGTTTTGGTGTTTGTCGTGGAATCTGCGGAAATCGCACATGATGTCAGGGCGAAGACGCTTGCATATATGCTCATATAAACTCCAATTGTTTTCATCCATCCGTGTTTTTGATGCCGAGAGGTGATTTTTCCTTTAAGACTGAATTTCATGTACGGCCCTTGTTTATAATTTAACTATAACGAGAAATCATTCTGGATATCATTCTTGACATCAACCGCAGGGTAGTGTCCGGCATGTCCGTCCAGAAAGGATACATTTACTCCGTTCATGTGCCTGTATTTGGCAATGTTATACTCGCTGGTGCCCGGCACGGCTGTCCTTGCTTCGGTTGGAGAACCCAGATGCCAATCACCCGCATCTCCAACATGGATCGCCTTGGAAGGGCTGGCCGGTATGTTTACTATCAAACGAGCGAAGCTCCATGATCTGGGATTGGATGCGCCAGGAGGAGTTTTCTGCAGGTAAAGGGATTCAGCATATATGGCGGTATTGGTATTATTGCCCCATGGCGAGGAACTATCATTTGCGCTCGGACATCCCCAAACCGTCTTGATGAGCTTGTCTTTCAGCTTATAAGTTCCCCAGTAGCTGTCAAATTTTATATGAACAGGATCATCGGAGCTTGTTGCAGGGCTTTCCCATCCTGCCCATTGCGGGAACCCCAGATAGGGGCCGATGCAGTTCCACATGCCATAGTTCTTTTCGAGGCCTCCATCTGCATACGATCTGTAGGAAACATATTGGTTTAGAGGGGGCAGATACATGTCGGAATCACCGACATATAGCTGGAAACCTCCTCCTATCTGCTTGAGATTGCTAAGACAGACGATGCTCTTTGCCGACTCCTTGGCTCTCTTGAGTGCGGGTAGCAACAAAGCCACAAGTATCGCGATAATTGCAATTACCACCAAGAGCTCTATAAGTGTAAATGACCAATGCCGGATGATAGTTTCAGGATACTGGATCCTTGTTCTTCCTTCAGGATATCGAGTATCGAGTATCCAGTATCCAGCATCAAGTTTCAGTCTCCTTTCATCTGTTATTTTACTGATCATAATTGAAAAACCTTAGCGTTTGCAGTTTCCTTTATTGTGGCCAGGTTTCCACGTGCCCGTCCCAGTAGAGCCTGTTCGCCCTGTATCCGATATGCCTGCGTTCTGAAGAGCAGTTCCAGTCGCCTGCCCGATAACCATTTGCTACTGATACTGCGGAATCATGAAGCCATGCGTCCTTTTCCGGACTCTTTTTCCTATATACGTTCATCACTCCGGATCCGGTATAGCTTGCTGTAAATGCGCAGTTTCTGCCATCCCATTTATTCTGAGGAATTGGAATTGCGGAAGGGCAGTAGAAGAGATTTTTCACATCTCCGACTGTCAAGGAGCCTTCCGATGGGGAATAAGTGTATGTGGGCAGATATTCGGATATCTTGCTCTTCCAGGCCCAAGACACATACGGCGCCCATCCTTCATTATACTCAACATATTCGTTGCTCAGAAGAAAGAGCTGTTTCAAACGGCTGTTGCAGACCATGGTTTTTGCTGAATCCTTCGCGTTCTTCAGCGCGGGCAGCAGCAGCGCCGCGAGTATTGCGATGATCGCAATTACAACAAGAAGCTCGATGAGGGTAAAAGTGTGATGCAGGATACAGGATGCAGGATGCAGGATTTTAAATCTTGATTTCCTTTCCGGATATCGAGTTTCAAGTATCAAGTATCCAGTATCTTTTGTTTTCCTCTTCATGCCGGCACCTCCATAGATGAAATTAGTGGTTCCTTGTCATATTCGATCATTATCCCTGAAGCTTCGAGCCCGGAAATGAGTTTTGGATTTATTCTTTCGAGCCCTCCGCAGGAATTCCTTACCACGAGATGATGTCTGGGGTTGGTGGATGACTGGTCAATCTCCCCTTTGGCAAGGGCCAGGGCGTTTCGTGCCAGCCATTCGCCGGAATATCCGTAGTCGTCATAGATGCTTGTCAGAGGAGGATCGGAGAAACGCGCCTCGAGAGTGTTGTTGCAACCCATTATTGCGAAGTTAGCAGGGGCTGAAAGGCCCAGCTTCCTCATCGCCGCCATGAACCTGATTGCATGAAGGTCATCGTGGCATATCACGGAAAGACGGTCCTTGGTTTTGCTCCATTTTGAAGCAAGGGCGTCCATCTCGGGAAAAGTGCCTCCGACAAGCCCGCAGATGTTCGAAAGATCTGAACGGCAGGTGAATGATGAATATGAGCCAAGCCGCTGCTGCATTATCTTGTCGGAAGGAGCATCCGGACCGAGAAGAGCGATTGATCTGTGCCCCAGCATCTGGAGATAACGGCATGCCGCCTCAGTCTGGACAATTGTTCCTCTTCCGAAAACCTCCTGCCTTTCAAAACAGTTTCGTTCAAGACCGGGAATGAGATATGGAATTGAGACCGGGGCAGGGGATTTCCGTATGAAGTCGGATACCTGGCCGGAAAATTTCGACGGGAACCACGGCAGGATTATCGCACAGCATCCCTCTGCGGCAAACCTTCCAGCTTCACGCAGGGCTTCGTCTCCGAAATCTTTCACATAGGAATATCTGAGCTCTATGCCTTTTCTGGAAGCGAACTCATGACAGCTTCTGACTACCAGAAGGGCATATGGATCGCTTTCAGAATGGATGAGCATCCCGAGCCTATTGGGATTTGTGTTGACCGATGTAATGTTCTTGCTGTCGGAAACAGATGATTCGCTTATGAAGGTTCCGCTGCCGATTATTCTTACGATTTTCTTGTTTATCACAAAAGGGGCCAGGGCTTTTCTGACAGTGAGGGCGTTGCATCCGAATGTCTTTGCGAGTTCCCTTTCTGAAGGGAGCTTGATTCCGGCAGGGGATTGCGATATGAATTTCTCGATCTCGCTGAAGATCTTCTTGTACTTTAGCTGTCTTGAATATTCTATCATTTCCAGTTCCTTTATTATCATAACTAACTCAATTATAAAGCACTTATAAAGCATTGTCAATACCCAGTTGAAAAATTAGTTATAAGAAACGTAAATACAAGTAGATATATTATTAGAGCGGATACGGGATTTCTTTAAAAGCGGGTATTTGCAGTTAAGTTTTTGGCCTTTTGTACCTATTCCTTCATACCTATCTACTATACGCATTTTGGAATACAATAAGTTGATGTGTGCTGACTGTCCCGGCTGGGACAGGATGAGAATAGGCAGGGGCTTCAGCCCCTGTTGAATGGATTATATGTATTTAGGCGTACCGTAGGCACGCCATGAAAACCATAGAACCGAGACATTAACATCGCGTACCTATGGCACGCGAACACAACCACGGCAATAAACAGGGGCTGAAGCCCCTGCCTATTTCCATTTCGTCCCTCTGGGACTACTCAAGCCTGCAGAGATATTTCTTATATGCAAATATGCGTATAGTAGACAGTCCTTCATACAGGGGCTACGCTTTATAAGTTCCCTGAATTATTTCACCCACTTCGCCTTCCATGAAGGATACTTGTCAATAACCTTCTGGGGAGCAGTGATATACCATTCATAGCCATTTCTTCTTTCATATCCTATCTCTTCGAGGGTGTCTTTCTTTATCCCGTCGCGGTCGCACACATATGGCAGTTCAGTTTCAAGATCATAGAACCTTGCCCACATGTCTCCTGCCTTCGGATCGGAAACGATTTTTCTGTCCTTCAATCCATCCTTGTTCGTAAAACTTTCCCATCTCGTGTTTTTTATCCTGTGATTGTCGAGCCATTCGACCGCGGATTGGACAGAATTGACTATTGCAGGAGAAGGATCGGAAATTTCCATCAGCAGGTTGATTATGCCTGCCGATTCGTATCCGCTGAAGGACGGCAGTTCGTACGGACGGGCCTTGGCGGGTAGGAATGTGCTTTCATCATGCTGTGCACACCAGACAGTCGGTCTGCCCTTTATCATTATCTGTGTCTTGAGTATGCAGTCAATTCCCTTGTCGAAGGCGGTCTTTGTCTTTAAAATAACTTCTTCCGTGGCGGCAAATGCGTATATCGGTTTCTTGTTTGAAATATCCCTTAGGATTTCGAGCACGTTTACAATGGCATTATCGTTGTAGGTTATATGGGTGTAGTATCCGTTTTTCAGGGGATGGCACATGGGCCATCCGCCATTGCCATACTGTGCTTCAAGAATATAATCAAGACCTTTCTTGAATGACAGGCTGTATTTTTCGGTTTTAGTTCTGTTATACATTCTGGCGAGGAACTTCATCTCGGTGGTCGTAGCTCCGTTGTCCAGAATCGAGTCCGGAGAGGCCTTCGCCTTCAATATCAGATCTTTCTGTGCATCGGTGATTGGATTGTGGAAAGGAATGTTTTTTGGCCATCCGCCCGAATTCCTCTGGTATAACAGGACATTCTCGGCTACAGCCCTGGACTCATCCGAACCGTACCATTCCTCTGGCATTCCGGTTGCCACGGATCTCCAGGAACGTTGAGTGATGGGGGCCTGGTCCGCCAAGGTCGTTATCCCTGCGAAAAACACGAAGACCATTAATAATTTGTAGGACATTTTCATGAATCCCGCGCTAATAGAAAAGGTCAGCTGGTTTTAATCTCATAACGCCCTGTGCTGAGCGGACCGGTGGTTCCCCGGTCCGGTCAATCTTTTTGTTCGCCTGACAATCTATTTCTTATCCAGGCTGGGTTCCTTCTGCAGTCAAGGACTGCGTAGACGAGTATTTCATTTTCCTCTACTCGATAATATACTGAAAACGGAAAGCGCTTGGATAGCATACGATGGTATTTTGCATGGAATAGAGGGTGTATGCCGGCGTATACCAAGAGGGAGTCAATATCTGAAAAGAGTGAATCAAGGAAATATGAACCAAGCCCTTTGTCCTGCTTCTCGTAAAAATTATATCCATCCAGCAAGTCCTGGCTTGCCGCTCCAGATATCTTGACTTTCACTTGATGTTTTTCCTGATTTTTCGCTTGGCATCTTCCCAGTCAACAAATGAATCAGTTCGGGATTTCAGTGCTTTTTCCCTGTCATCAAGGACATCCTTGTGCCATTCTGGAGAGGTAATGTCGCCTGCATTTTTGCATAAGTCGTCCCATATGTATTCCATGGTGGAAATTTTGTCATGTATGCTCATCTTCTTCAATGGTAGAGTGGCAATCATAAATACCTCCGATTATTCTAGAAATAAATATATCTCTGAATATTCCTGTTACAAGATTAATCTGGTCTCTGCGAACGTCCAAGTATCAGGTGACAGCGGAACGCTGTCACCTGAATGTATTAGAATCGTCTGTATTTATTTTTTATCTGGAATCTCAGCGTCAGTCTTCTTGGAATCTGTGGATTCTTTAATATCTATATCGTATTTTGTAAACTGTTTGTCAAGTAGTTTGAGTATTGCTTCAGCCTGATCCTGTACTCCTTTGGGACGCACATCGAAAAAGTTATTTTGTGCCATCAAGTAGGCCTCTTGTGCGTTCTGTAATGAATCGCTGTTTCAATTCCCTCTGTTGCTGATATTCGGCATCAGTTAACTTAGTATCAAAAGTGATTGTAATGCGATAATCTGTTATGAAGCTATACTTTTCCCATGTCTTATCATCATCTGGACCCGTTGGCAAAGAGACAGAATTTAGAAAATTACAGTTTCGACGAATTAGAGTAATTGAACGCCAGTCAGTTGACATTTCCCAAGCGGTTCCATGCAAAATTGGCTTTATGCTCTTGCCCAATTTATCCACTTCGGAATTTGCCTTTAAGTAAGGGGCAAACGTAGTTAAGGCAATCATTACAAAGATTATGACCTTCATTATATTCCTCCTTATCCTAAATATAATTATACGGCATGTCGCTTTTTCAGGAATCTACCGTCACTTTTTGTAAAAATCAAAGGGAAGCACCTTTGAGGAGGGGAATTTCATGAATCTGAGTGGTAAAAAAGCTCAGAATGTCGCTTTTGGGAGGAGCTTGATTAAATCATTTATCTTTCGACAGAAGTATGTTTGGCTTTAGCCCGACACGCGTATTGGCGTCTTGTAGGTTGAAAACTATTCAATCCATGTCGGGCTGAATCCCAACATACTTCTGCGACGGACACGAGACGCATTTTTTACATTACTGGAATTCGAGTTTGACTTCTATTTCATTTCCACCGGTTTCCAGGGCCAGCAGCTTGTAGATGCCGTTCCTGTTCGCGAATTCGTGATCAATGATTTCAGCTTTGGCCTTTTCATCAAAGGAAATCTCATAGGTCTTGCCAAGATATTTGACCTGCACGGAATTCTTCCCGCTGATTATTTCCGACTTGCTCATGCCGTCAGTGACCAGCAGTGGAACCATGAACTTGATTCTTTCAGTTCCAGCACCATTTACAGATACGCTTGATTTGATGACCAACTTGTTCTGCGAGAGCTGATATTGTTCAGTTATTTCAGATTTCGATCCTGCATGGACATATTTGACTTTAAGGTCAATCTTTTCCTGGGACTCTGTGATGATTTCAAGAGAATGCTTCAATCCTTCCGACAGGGAAGCCAACGAAATCCATTTTCCGGAAACCTGCCATGACGGACAGATGGAGAGCATTTCATCCGGAACAAGCTTCTTATCCAGCCTGAACTTCGGTGTCGATGTGAAAGGCATGCTGAGTCCAAGTTCCGCAGGAATCCCTTTTGCCTGGAACCGGCCAAGGCCGGTTGAGTCATAATGTAAATCAGCGCAAGTATCAAGTTCTATATGCGTGCTCTGGCACGTGGCGAAAACTTTGTGGAATGACGGCGATATTTCGAGGACAAATCCGCCGATCTCGGCCGGACACGCCGCTTCTTCAATCGTGTCATCCGCGAAAAGCGCAGCAAGACCGAAGACAGAAGCGTTGAAGAGGCTGTAGACGGAATATTGTCCATATTCGTCTATGCCGTGGAGAGATTCTGGCGGGAAGGCATTTTTTATATGTCGGAGAGGAGTCATGTCCTTCAGCCATCTCTCGACTGATTTTGCCGACAGGTGAGCCTGCCTTTTAAATGCGCCTGCAAGCCGGGGATCGTTCTGCTTGTATCTTCCAGCTTCGATTTCGCAGATGGCCGCAATTATCGCCTCCTGGAAATTGAACTGTCCGGATCTGCCGCCGAAAGGGGCAAAGCCTGCAGGTGAGGTGAAGATCAGCGTCGTTATTCCTCCTCTGCGCAGGAGTTCATCGATGAGGGGCTTGAGTTTCCAGTCATAGCCGTACCAGAGGGCGGCCGCAAGCTGTAGCCTTGTCGTTATGTCGTATGTGATCGGATCGTTCGGATCCCTGTACATTCCGAAGGAGTTGAAATGCCTGAACTGAGGGGAAATATATTTGTCGAAGAACTTTTTCCCCCAGAGGACATCCTTGTCCTCGCATCTTATCCCTGCCGACTCCTTCATGGATTCGCCGGCGGAGCCGTAGACCGCCCAGTTGTGGAGTTCTCCGAGCTTGCTGCCGTCGACACTGACGACCTTGTTGATCTTCTCCGGTGCGATTTTCGCAAGGGTGTTTTTCCATTCATCAACGAGTTTCTTGTCGGCGGATTTTGAAAGGCAGACATAGGCGGTGACAAGCTCCCTCATCCAGAAATCAGGGCTTCCACCTTTTCCGGAAGCAAGCTGACGGCAGGAATATGTCATTGTCCTGTGGACAATATCCTTCAGTTCCGGGATTCTTCCGAAGTACAGCAGGACAGATGCGGATGAGGCGAACCTCGGAGTTGTCTGCGCCCATTCCTTCTTATAATAAGGATCTATCACCGCGCCCTTCTCATCGATCCAACCCGCGGCGTTGCGCACGATTATTTCTATGAAGTCAAGATAATATTCCCTGCTGAGCCCGGTCTTCTTCCAGTCCCTTGGGAGAGGTTTTGCAAGGACATCCCTTATCTTCCCGTCCAAGGTGAAGTCAGGGATTCCAATACTCTCAAGGGATATTGGATTAATTGAAAAAGTTGCATCCATATATTTTCGTAATACTATCCGTCATCTTCTTGTTTTATTTGCACATTTTTCTTACGAATGCGACAGCATTCCCGGGAGTGCGGTGACAAAGTCACCGCTAGCGCAGACTTTGTCTGCGCACTCCAGGGACGGCTTCGCCGTCATAATTTAAATTTGGTTGCGGCGTAGCTGCTCCAAGTGTTTCGTGGTTAAATTAATGTCTTCTGTGGTTATGAAATCAGTTTTATCGGATTTTCGTATCCTATCTTATATAGCTCCTTTTCGGATAGGAAATCCAATTTCTTAAGATAATCCATGCATTTCGGCATGGTATATGACGATCCCATGAGATTCAGCTTGACCGGATTGTAGAGGCGACCGTCCTTGGTTATCACTGCAGTCGTTCCGAAAAGATCATATCTTCCCGGTTTATATCCGGCAATAGGTGAAGCGTCGCTGACTATTATGGTCTTGTCAATTCCTTTTGCCATAATCATCTTCTTGAGGATGTTGCCGGGGATATGGTGTCCGTCTCCGACAAACATCCCGATCAGCTTCTCCTCGCAGAGTCCGGCCCATATCGGGTTTGCGAACTTCGCAAGATTGAGAGGAAGGCCGTTGGCGAGATGGGTGATCGCCTTTGCCCCGAGGGACGCCATCCTCTTCAGGTTTTCAGAATTGAAATTTGAATGGCCGATGGAGACCGTGATTCCGAGTTTGACTGCAGTTTTCACCAGCTTGTCGGAACCTTCCAGCTCCGCGGCGACCGTCAGCAGCTTTATTTTTCCTCCGGACCATTCCTGGAATTTCTTCAGGAGGTCAGGATCCGGTTTTTGTGTGAAAGCCGGATTGTGCGCGCCTACATAACCTGGTTCGGGGGATATGAACGGTCCTTCGAGATGGAAACCGGGAATACGGTTCCAGTCTTTTTTATCGTCTATGGATTTCACCATCAGTTCCAGGTTGCGTTCATAGACTTTTACCGGACTGGTTATCATCGTAGGGAGGAAGATATCAGTTCCGCCGTTGAGGATGTCTTTGCAGGCGGATGAAAAGGAGTCAGGAGTCAGGCTGGTGTCGGAGAAATTGATGCCTTTCAGGCCGTTGACCTGGAGATCTATCCAACCACTGGGTCTATTGTGAGGATTCTTCACTTTCCAATCTGCACCATTATCTTCCACATTTCCTCCGGCTTCGTGCAGTCGAGGATCTTCTTCCTGTTTTCAGCCTTGCTGAAGTAATTAGCGAGCTTGGAGATCAGTTCAATATAGAAGATACTGGTCTGTGTAGGTACTGCTGAAACAAAGAATATGGACAGGTTGTCGCCGTTCTCCTTGATGCCGGGCTTCACGGTTCCGACCGCGAGTGTAAGGCCGCAGGCCCTTATGGCCCTGGCATGCGGGAAGGCTATTCCGGAGCCGACGGCCGTCGTGATCAATGCTTCGCGCTTGAGGAGTCCTTTAATGAAAGTTCCGTGGTTTTCGACAAAGCCTGTCTCGCAGCAATGGAGTCCTATTTTCTCTATGACCTCCTCCTTGGACTTCGCCTTGAGGTGGGGCATCATCAGATCCTGCGATGAGAATCTCGCCACGCCCTTGTACTGGTGGAATTCATCGCCGGGCCTCTTGAAATGGCCTTCGTCGAAGAACAGGAAACGTCCGCATGACGGGCATGAGATGCAATTGCTTGTCGACAGTACGGAATTTGCGACACCTACAGGGATCTTCATGAAACAGCTTGTGCAGGCGCTGTTCACCATCGGGGATACATAGATCGGATATCTCTTCGAAATCCTCTCGTAAATGACATTTACTTCCGGGGGCAGTATCTTCTTGAGGCCTGCTATGTTTTTCCTGAGTTCGGCACAGGTGGCCTCTTCGGTATCGCCTTTGAGGGTCTTGTGTTCACGGAGGGCTGTTTCCAGATCCTGCATCTGGAGGAGCTGGTTTATATATTTGTTCATTCTGGCCTCATAATATATTTAGACAGTTGTTTGAAGGACTTACCAAAATAGCGTCTAATTATGAAAATACAAATTCAGAGGGAGTGATGCCAGACATGGAAAATAAAGAACCCCGGGTGTTTCTCCCGGGGTTCTTGTATAGACAAAAACTTTACTTCTACTATTTCTTTGATTCCCTTTCGGCGTCTTCCTTCCTGATGCTGGTTTCGACAGCGTCGAGGGCGGAGAGGGAATCTTCGTCGAGCATTTCGCCGACCTTGATATTGCCAAGGGCTGCTGCGACTTCCTCGCCTGCGGCCTTGAGGGCCTCTTCGGAGTAGTTCGCCTTCGCGGCCTTGATGCTCAGGCCGATGCGGCGTTCGTCCCTGTCGATCTTGATGACTCTTGCTTCAACCTCGTCGCCGAGGGTAAGCACGTCCTTGACGCGCTTTACATGCTCGTCGCTGATCTGCGAGATGTGGATGAGGCCGTCGATCTTGTTTGAAAGCTCGATGAACGCTCCGAAGGCGGTGATCTTCGTGATCTTGCCCTTGAGGAGGTCGCCGATCTTGTAGAGCTCGTCGATCTTGAGCCACGGATCGTTCTCAAGCTGCTTGATTCCGAGCGAAATCCTCTGCTGCGCCGGATCGATGTCGAGTATGACAGCTTCGACTTCCTGTCCGACCTTGAGAAGCTCGTTCGGGTTGTTGATCTTCCTTGTCCATGACATGTCGGACACGTGTATCATTCCGTCGATGTCGTTTTCGATCTCGACGAACGCGCCGTAGCTGGTCATGTTCCTGACCTTGCCCTTTATCTTGCTTCCTGCAGGATATTTCTGGGCGAGGACTTCCCATGGATTCTGGGTGGTCTGGCGGAGGCCGAGGGATATTTTCTTCTGGTCCTTCTGGATGTCGAGTACGACGGCTTCAACTTCCTCGCCGACGCTGAGCACTTCGCCGGCCTTGGTGATGCGCTTTGTCCATGACATTTCGGAGACGTGGATGAGTCCTTCGACTCCTTCGGCTATCTCAACGAACGCGCCATACGGCATGATGTTGACTACGCGGCCCTTGATCGTGGCGCCGACGGGATATTTCTCGTCGATCTTGATCCACGGATTCTCGGTCTTCTGCTTGAGCCCGAGGGAGACGCGCTCCTTGACGTTGTCGATGTCGAGTATGACTGCATCGACCCTCTGGCCGATTTCGAGCATTTCCGAAGGATGGGATATGCGCTTCCATGACATGTCGGTGATGTGGAGGAGTCCGTCGAGTCCGCCGAGGTCGATGAATGCACCGAAGTCGGTGATGTTCTTGACGACGCCGTTCCTGACCTGTCCCTTCTCCATGTCCTTGAGGAGGGTGCTGCGCTTGTCGGCGCGGTCGGCCTCGAGAAGTTCCCTGCGGGACACTACGATGTTTTTCCTGTCGGTGTTGATCTTGAGTATCTTGAGGTCGTATTCCTTGCCTATGAAATCGTCCATGTTGCGGACGGGGGCGATGTCGAGCTGTGAGCCGGGGAGGAACGCCTCGATTCCGAAGAGGTCGACGATGATTCCGCCCTTGACGCGGTGCTTCATGAGGCCCTTGATTACCTGGCCTTCCTTGTATTCGGAGCAGAGCTTGTCCCAGGACTTCTGGAAGGAGGCCTTTGAGACGCTGAGCTTGGGCATGTTGTTTTCGTCCTCGATCTGTTCGAGGAAGACGTCGATCATGTCGTCGGGCTTGATGTCGTTCCAGTTCTTGAATTCCTCTGAGGATATGAATCCTTCGGACTTGTACTGAATGTCCACGAGGACGCCGTTGTCGCGTTTTTCGATTACGCGCCCCTTGAGGATGGAGCCTTCCACAAAGTTGGGTTTTGTTTCCTGCTTGAGCACTTCCTCCATGGAGGCGGGCATGTTTTCGAGGTCGATGAAGCTTGCTACGTCGTTGATTGTTTCTGTTGCCATTTTGTTTCTTTGTTTTGTTGTTCTGTTTACCGATTTACTTAATTTATAACGGATTCCCATTCTTATGGAAATCCCCGACCGGGCGCATAAATTAGACCAATACCCCGGAAAAGCAATAGGAATTCGGGAAAAATATGCGATAAGAGCCTTGCACCCCGTTATTCAGTGATATACTGTCGATTATGACCATGAAACATCTGCTACAAGCGTTAGTCTTTTCCTTGCTTTCATTTTGCCTTTTCGCCGGGGACGGCAGTGATATTGCGGATCTGCAGCAGAAAGCCGGGAACGGAGATATTGATGCGCAATGGAAGCTTGCCCGTTGCTATTCTAAGGGAACGGGTGTTGCCAAGGACGATAGAAAAGCCTTTGAGTGGTTCATGAAGGTTGCGGAGAAGGAAGATGTTTATGGCCAATGCACTATAGGATTGATGTATTGGGAAGGCATAGGTGTTGAGAAAGATGATAAAAAGGCATTTGAATGGTTTTCTAGGGCGGCTGAACAGGGGCATGTTGAAGCATTATTCTACCTTGGTGCATGCCACGAAAGAGGAATAGGCGCTTCCCAGGACGAGAGAATGGCATTCCAATTTTATAGAAAGGCTGCGGAGCTGGGGCATGCAAGGGCCCAATATAATATAGGTATGAGTTATCAGAATGGCAGAGGAGTCGAAAAAGATTATGTCAAGGCTGTTGAATGGCTAAGGAAATCTGCGGAAAAAGGTACAGACAGGGCTCAGCGCGAACTTGGGTTATGCTACGGTAAGGGGAAAGGAGTGGCAGTTGACAGGCAGAAGGCTTTCGAGTGGTTTGAGAAGGCGGCCGGACAGGGCGACGAAGACGCGTTGATCCAGATGGCCTGCTATCATTTTGGCGCCGCCGGTTTCGAAACAAATTCCGCCAAGGCGATGTCATGTCTGGAAACGGCTGCGGAAAAAGGTTCGGTTTTAGCCCGGCTCTACAGCGCCTGTGCTTATTTCAACGGATATTGCATCCTTGTCGACGAATGCGACGATTCAATAGTTGTGGGGATGGCGTCTGCGGACACGGACAAGTCGATAAGATATGCCAGGATGGGCATAGGGGCGCAAATGAGGGAGATCAGATATATTTCCGCATTGCTGCTTATGGCCGGCTACTGCAAGAAAGGGGACTTGAAGGAGGCATTAGGTACCGCGCGTGAGTTTCCGGCCATTTTCCTCATGACGGTCCTAGGATATTCGGCCCTGATGTCAGGCTTCGTGCTCCTGATGGCGATTCTATTCTGGATATATGCCAAGTCGCGCATGGGGCATGGTGAAGGCGGGCCATGGTGCCTATTCGACTTCTTCTCGCTTTTCCTTCTTCTTGCGCCTTTCGCATTTGTCTCGCAGGCCGTGCTCCTCCTCCCATTGCATTTTCTGACTAACGGTATCATCCAGATGATGCTCATGTTCGGATTCGGCATTTTGTTCTTTGCGATCGTGATCAGGCGGAGAGGGGCGTATTTCAGGGACGCGTTCGCCTTGAGAACAGCATCGGCGAAGACGTTGCTCATTTGGACGCTTATATTCTTTGTCTGCATGATTTCCCTTGAAGTGCTTTATTCCTGGGGATGCGGAGTCTTTGGGATAAAGCTGAAACCACAGGCCATTGCGGGGCTTTTTACTTCTAAAAGCCTTTCGGGATTCCAGTTTGCATTTGTATATGTCGCGGGATCGTTCGCGATTCCCGTCATGGAGGAGCTTATATTCAGGGGCATCGTCTACCAGTCGCTGAAAACTATGATGAGGCCGTGGATTGCGATTGCAATATCCTCCGCGGTCTTCGCATCAATGCACATGAGCCTTTCCTTCTTCATGCCGCTGTTCGTCATGGGTGCGATATTCGCATATTCCTTCGAGAAGACGAAGAGCATCTATGTGCCGATATGCCTGCACTGCTGCAACAACGCAGTCATGCTTGCCGTAATAATAATAATGCATTGATCCTCCTCCTCTCAGCCGCCGCATGGTGAATTATCGGCAAATTAAAGGGATTCCGCTTGCTTTATGCGGAGCCTTAGAGTATTTGTATATGTCTTACAAAAATGTAATTATATAAAAAAGCAAAGTACATAATTGTAATACGGTGCAAGAATTTGGTTCCTGGGGTGCTCTTATATTGCATTGATGACGAATATGTTATAAAAGGCAGTTCAGGATTGGCATGGAGAGTGCTGTCTCAGGCACCCGTTGAAACGAGCGGGGGCGCTTGTCGGGAAAATAACAGCCTGCCGCCCGCCGTAGACAAGGACAATAAATTTGAAATTGAAAATAAACATATGGAGGATGTGATGAACCTGAGAAAGCACGTGATTTCGAACATCGCGAACAAGAAGCTCGACGTCATAGGAAGCGGAAGGGAAACCCAGATCACCGAGATCTACGGGGAGGACGTGTTCAACCTTAAGACGATGAAGGACTATCTTCCGAAGCCGGTATACAAGAAGCTCCTCCTTACTATAAGGAACGGCATAACTCTTGATCCGACGATCGCAGACGACGTAGCAAACGCCATGAAACGCTGGGCCCTCAGCAAGGGAGCAAGCCATTACACGCACTGGTTCCAGCCCCTCACCGGGTCAACTGCTGAAAAGCACGATTCCTTCATCGAACCCGATCTCGAGGGCGGAGTGATGATGGACTTCTCCGGAAAGTCGCTTGTCAAGGGCGAACCGGACGCATCAAGCTTCCCGTCAGGCGGAATCAGGGCCACCTTCGAAGCGCGCGGCTACACCGCCTGGGATCCGACAAGCCCCGCTTTCATAAAACACACAGCCTCTGGCGCAGTCCTCTGCATACCTACTGCATTCTGTTCATACACAGGTGAAGCCTTGGACAAGAAGACACCGCTGCTCCGTTCAATGCAGGCAGTGTCGGCACAGGCCAAGAGGATACTCGCATGCTTCGGCGAAAAAGTCGAGAGCAGGATTGTCGCCACCCTCGGACCGGAACAGGAATACTTCCTCATCGACAGGGAGCTCTATCTTGCGCGTCCCGACCTTGTACAGGCCGGGCGCACTCTTTTCGGCAGCGTCTCCGCCAAGCACCAGCAGATGGAAGACCATTATTTCGGTGCAGTGAAGGAACGCATCTTCAACTTCATGAACGAACTCGACCAGACGCTCTGGAAGCTTGGAATTCCGGCGAAGACACGCCACAACGAGGTCGCCCCCGCGCAGTTCGAGCTTGCTCCGATCTTCGAGGAGCTCAATCTCGCGATAGACCATAACATGATAGTAATGGAGATCCTCCGCCAGGTCGCCTCCCACCACGGACTGGTCTGCCTCCTGCACGAGAAGCCCTTCGCAGGCATCAACGGTTCAGGAAAACACAACAACTGGTCCCTCATGGTAGGCCATGACGGGAAAAACCTTCTCGAACCCGGAAGCAATCCGCATGAGAACGCCATGTTCCTCACGTTCCTCTGCGCGATCATCAGGGCTGTCGACCGCCATGCCGACATCCTCCGCGCAACAGTCGCGCACGCCGGCAACGACCACCGCCTTGGTGCAAACGAAGCCCCTCCGGCGATCATCTCGATCTTCCTCGGCGAACAGCTGACGGACGTGATCGAGCAGATTGAGAAGGGCGGTTCGAAATCATCGAAGACAAGCGGCACGATGCATGTCGGAGTTGACACTCTTCCGATTCTTCCGAAGGATGCGACGGACCGCAACCGCACAAGCCCGTTTGCATTCACAGGAAACAAGTTCGAGTTCCGCGCGGTCGGTTCCAACCAGTCCTGCGCAGGGCCGAATATCGCGCTCAACACGATAGTCGCAGAATCCCTTGACGAGATCGCCACCGAGCTTGAAAAGGTTCCGGCTGCGAAGTTCAACAGCACCCTCCAGGGAATGCTGCAGGACATCATCAAGAACCATAAGCGTGTCATATTCAACGGCGACAACTATACCGCGGAATGGGCGAAGGAGGCCGAGAAACGCGGACTTCCGAACTTCAAGAAGACACCGGAAGCCCTTGATTCACTTCTTTCGAAGAAGGCGGAGCACCTCTTCGCGAAATACAAGATCCTCAGCAAGACCGAGCTCCACTCGCGCTATGAAGTCTATATCGAGGAGTATAAGAAGACCATCATGATCGAGGGCAAGCTCGCTCTCAACATGGTGAAGACGATATTCCTCCCAGTGGCGATAAGACAGCAGGGCGAGATTGCCGGCAACGTGATCAAGCTCAAGGAGATCGGAGTTTCCGCCGGAGCTGCGGAGCAGAAGGACAAGGCGATAGTCATCGGCGAACTCATATCCGATCTCTGTGCCACATGCGAGAAGCTCGAAAAGGCGATCGAAGACCACAAGATTGAAGCCGTAGTCAAGGAAACAGCCTTAATGAGGGTGTCCGTCGACAAGCTCGAGCAGGAAATCGACGATGACCTCTGGCCTCTCCCGAAATACGGAGAGATGCTGTTTATTTACTGATTTATAGGAGCGCCAGCATCTTGCTGGCAAATTATTGCCGGCGGGACGCCAGCGCTCCATTTGAGATTTATTGAAAGACACCGGCTGCAGATTTTACCGTAGCCGTCTGATTTATAGAAAGAGAAGTCAACAAAAAACCGTTCTCCGGCGGAGGGTGGTTTTTGTCTTTTTTCACAAGATCCTTTGATTTTTCCCCAAAACCCTCCATTTTATCCCCCCAACACTCCGCGACATCTTGGTATTCCGTAGGGTTGACGGAAGGGATTCGCAGAGGGAAAAATAAATGGAGGTTTTAATGAACTCTTATGTTGTAAGAGTCCTGAACCAGCTGCATGAGACTTATCCTTGGGAAAAGGAATTCCTGCAGGCTGCCAAAGAAGTCCTTGAATCCCTCAGCTTGCTGATGGACAAGGAGTCGAAGTACGAGAAGAACGCGATCCTCGAAAGGATCACAGAACCCGAGCGGACCATCTGCTTCAGGGTTCCCTGGGTGGACGACAAAGGCAAAATCCAGGTCAACAGGGGCTACAGGGTGCAGTTCAACAGCGCCATCGGCCCGTACAAGGGTGGAATCAGACTCCATCCGTCCGTGAACCTTGGAATTCTCAAATTCCTCGGATTCGAACAGATTTTCAAGAACAGTCTCACCGGACTCCCGATGGGAGGAGGAAAAGGCGGAAGCAACTTTGATCCCAAAGGCAAATCTGATAACGAAGTTATGAGTTTTTGCAGGAGCTTCATGACCGAACTTTTCCGTCATATCGGCGCTGACACGGATGTCCCCGCTGGTGACATCGGAGTTGGCGGCCGCGAGATCGGTTATCTCGAAGGGCAGTACAAGCGCCTTGCGAACAGCAACGAGTGCGTCCTCACAGGCAAGGCCCTCAACTGGGGCGGAAGCCTCATTCGTCCGGAAGCCACAGGCTACGGCGCAACGTACTTCGCCGATGAAATGCTCAAGACCAAGGGCAAGTCGCTCAAGGGAATGACTGTTCTCGTTTCCGGTTCAGGAAACGTCGCCCAGTACACAGTTGAAAAAGTAAGCCATCTTGGCGGAAAAGTCGTTTCACTTTCCGACTCGAGCGGCACAATCATAGACAAGGACGGCATTGACGAGGAGAAGCTCCAGTACGTCATGGAGCTCAAGAACATCAAACGTGGACGCATCAGCGAATACGCAAAGAAGTTCAAGGCCGCCAAATTCAGCGAAGGCAAGAGGCCGTGGGGACTCGTCTCCGCCCAGGCCGCCTTCCCGTCAGCCACCCAGAACGAAGTCAGCGGCGAAGACGCCAAGGCTCTCGTGAAGAACGGCTGTATCTGCGTGTCCGAAGGCGCCAACATGCCTTCAACACCTGAAGCCATTGAAGTCTTCCTCAAGAACAAGGTCATGTACGGTCCTGGAAAGGCCGCGAACGCCGGTGGCGTTGCGACATCCGGACTTGAAATGTCCCAGAACTCGATGAGACTCAGGTGGGAAGCCAAGGAAGTCGACGAGAGGCTCCACCAGATCATGATCAACATACACAAGGCCGCGTATGAAGCCGCCGAAATGTATGGAACTCCCGGAAACTACGTGAACGGCGCGAACATCGCCGGATTCAAGAAAGTTGCCGACTCCATGATCGATCTCGGAGTGTAATAAATTTTTTCGATGAAAAAATTTAAGGCCGGCGGATGTAAAAGTCCGCCGGCTTTTTTTAAAGTAGGGATGGGCTTTAGCCTGTCCCATTCCTGGGAGTAAAGAGGGTACATGCTTCCGCCGCCGCTGAGAAGCTTCCCACTTCGCCCAAGGGGCTACGAGGGACAGGACGGAGGACAGGCACTGATCACACGAAAATGACGGATAGTATTACGAAGGATTTCTATTTTGCTTGTAGTTAACGCATTATTGCGTGTTCTTGAATTTGAATGACAGCCAAAAATGGCTTGACTACTAGCGAATAGACAATTCTCTTCTGTTTTGGTATAAGTTTGTAGCGGCCTACTGCGGTGGCCACAGTTTTATCAATAAGAAACTTTTACCGGTTAAGTAGGGCGGTCATTCCTGGACGCCATCTTGTCGGGCTGGAAAGCCCGACCTACTTCAAAGGAGTCAAACCCGTAAGGGCTGTTCTTCCGGAGTAACTCGGGCATTCCTGCCCGAGATTTATATCTCTTAAAGATTTCTAAATACATTCAGCCTCCCACCTTCGCAGGGATGCTATGGCGGACAAAGAAAGGCCGTACTCCAAACACCTGAGTTTCGTGATCAACAGTTGTCAGAGAGGTAAACGTGTTTTGGAGTACGGGCTTTAGCCTGAATCTTGTGTTCCGGCAGTGGATTGAAATTAGGTAGGAGTTCATCACGTGACCACATTGACACGTGGAACGTGACTCACGTGGCAGCTTCAGATGTGTCTTAGGAAAAACAAAATACGCACAACTTAAGTTGTGAACTCCTACAATGGATGATTATCAGGTTGGAGTACAAACTTCAGTTTGCGTTTTCAGCCTTGTTCTGGTCTTCATTCGGAATAGCTTTTTCTTCCGAAACTATTACTGGGAAAATTGAGCAGCGATGGCATAAGTAAATGATATCGACCAGTCTTTGTACGGTAATATCGGAATCGGGGATTATAAAGCATTTTAATTCATGATCAAGTTCTGAAGCTTTCTGCAAAATCATATTTAAATCGTCATATTTGCATAATCTGTCATTTAGAATCAACCGGTCTTTTTTCACGTTTATCTGAATAAGATCCCTTTTGTCTTCAGAATACCATGAGCGGATGTAAATATAATCAATCTCACCGGAATGTATCGGTAGCACGTCGAAAAAGAAAATGTCCCTTCCCGAATCTTTGATAGCGTTTATAACTGGACATACATCCTTATACAGGCAGTTTTTTTCTGCACGGACATGCATGAAAATGTCTTTACCGTATTCCTGAACGGCCTTTTTCAATATCTGACTAAGCAAATCGGCTGATAAAAACCTGTCGCCAATCCTGATTTTGCCATTTCTGAGCAAATCTATTTTTATTTCCCGGTTACCCGCATCATGATCATAGCCCAATCCGTGAACGGAAGGAAGTTCAATATCCATCGGTCTTCCATCTTTCGGACAGGATTCTAAAAAGCAGTAGGTGGTGATTGTCAAAACGAGTATAATCAGGAGTATCGCGAGCCATCCTGTGAAATTCAAAGGCGACTCTTCAGTATGACGGCTCAACCTGTGTAAAAACCCCCTGTTCATGAGAATAATATAGCATGGGGGTCGACAATTAGGGAAATGGTATAATTATTTGTTCGTAGTTAACGCATTCTTGCGTGTCTCTTAGCTTTTAAAATCACAGCCAAAAATGGCTTAACTACGAGCGAATAGACAAATTCTCTAAGTTTGTAGTTAAGCCCGCAAGGGCTGTTCTGGAAGTAGGTACGTGCTTTAGCATGTACCATTTTATTTGCAAAAGAGGGGACAGACTAAAGCCCGTCCCTACTTATAATTCCCTTAGAAAGGATTCCTGTATTTCACCTTTATATGGTCGAGAAGGGCGAGGGTGCTTTTGAGCCTCAGCATGAAATCCTCGTAGTTCTTGTTCTCGGGCCTGGTCCAGACGACTTCCGCGAGCGCGAACATCCTGGGGAACGCCATGAATTCGACCTTGTCGGTATTGAAAAGATATTCCGACCAGAGCTGTCCCTGCGCCCCAAGTATGCGTTTTTCCTCTTCAGGAGTGATTCCTTCGAGGATGGGATTGAAAAGATAGACTTTGTCCAGAGGGAGAAGTCCGCCGATCGCCTCGGGTTCCTTGTGCTCCTTCGGATCCTCCTGGTAATGGTCGAAATAAGTATGGGAGTTCGGGGCCATGACAATGCTGTTGCCGTTCTTCAGGGCCATGCTCGCCCATTTCCAGTCGCGCCATACCATCATTGTCGCCGTCGGCGAGAGTCCACCTTCTTGAATCTCGTCCCAGCCGATCAAAATGCGATTGTGCTTTTTCAAAATAGACTCGATGCGCTTGATGAAAAAGCTCTGAAGCTCATGTTCGTCCTTGAGGCCGTTGTCAAGCATGATCCTTTTCGCTGTTGGTGAACCTTTCCATTGCTCTTTCGGAGCCTCGTCACCGCCGATATGGAAATATTTCCCAGGGAACAGTGCAACAACTTCCTCGATCACGTCCTCAAGGAACTTGAAAGTCTTTTCCGTGGGAGAGAAGGTGTAATGGTGAACGCCCCAGCATGTCTTGACTTCCGGCTTGTATTCCAATATGTCGGTGTTTCCGAACTCCGGATAAGATGCGATTGCCGCAGCCGCATGTCCGGGCATTTCTATCTCGGGTACGACATTTATGAAGTGGTCACCTGCATACTTGACGATCTCGCGGATGTCGTCCTGCGTGTAGAATCCTCCATACGGCTTGCCGTCGCCGGTCTTCCTGTCGCCCTCAATTGGTGATTCAGTCCTTTTCGAGCCAACTGACGTAAGCTTCGGATATTTTTTGATCTCTATGCGCCATCCCTGGTCTTCGGTGAGATGCCAGTGGAAGCTGTTCATCTTGTATAGGGCGAGAATATCTATGAATTTCTTTACAAATTCCTTTCCAAAGAAATGCCTGCCTTCGTCAAGCATCATCCCGCGCCATCCGAGCCGGGGGCTGTCCTCGATCTCCATGCACTGAATCCTTCCCTCCTGGGCAGAGAATAGAAGCTGGCGGACTGTCTGGATGCCGTAGAAGACGCCCTTCTGTGTTGAGGATTCTATCTTCATCTTGCTGGGCTGGATGTCGATGGCATATCCTTCATCGCCGAGAGCTTTCAGTTCCTTGCTGATCCCGAGAACTATTTCCGATGGTTTGTCGTTGATGCCCTTATTTCCGGCGAGATGTGTGAGCGTCTCCTGAAGATGGTTCTTCAATGATGAGAGAGCCTTGTCTGCGGAAATGATTGTCTTCCCTGAAAAGACGAATCCTCCTGTCTTCAATACTATTTTCTGGGGTTTCGGTATAATGCTGACAATTTCAGATGGCATTTTTTTAATAATCCTTAGGTTAAATTCGAAGTACGAAGCACGAAATCCTAAACAAATTCGAAACAGAGAAAACTATGAAATTAAAACAATGTTTGAAACATTGAAATTTCATTAATTCCCAGTTTGTTTCGAACCTCGATATTCGGATTTCGAATCTTATTTGCGGCGCAAGCCGCTAGGAAACTAGTGATAACTCGCCTTGAAGGCGGGGAATTCCTTGAGCTTCACGACAGTCTGCTTGAAATCCTTGAGGTAGTTTTCGCTTTCCTGGTTGAGGTTCATGAACGAACCTTTCACCTGTGCGTCGATAAACTTCTCGGCGCTTGAAAGAATGAGTGCTGTATTTTTGATGATGGATTCGGTTCCGCCTTTGAATCTCGGTTCTGGCAGCTCTTTGGGCTTGCTTATGCGTTCCTCGGTGAAGTGGAGGATGTATTTATCTACGGATTCCGTGCTGAACATGCCTTTGGGGCCGCATCCGACGAAGAAGGGCTTCTTGATCTTGATCTTGAAATCATCAATCGCCGAATAGACATCCTGTGCGCCCTCGGCCTTTGATTCGCCCTCCTGGCTGTAGAGGAAGTCATAAAGGAGCCTTATCTTGATGGAGGCTATTGACTGAAGCACTTCGCTTGAGTCTATATGGCTCTGACCCTTCTGCCATTTGTTCCTGGCAAGGAAATCGATGGTGTATGCAAGAGTGAGCATTTCATACAATACCTGCTTCAATATTTCAGCATTACTCGCCTTCTTCTTCATGGAAAAGCCTGCTTTCTTATAGAGAATGTTTTTTTGATTTATAAATAGCTGGCCCTTAATATAATGCATAAACCCGTGAAAACCAGTCCGGTTTCTTGAAAACTATGGATATCCTGATTGGTGATAAAAGACCGCCGTGTCTGCATCATGGGGCATTATAATGCAGTCACGGCGGTCAGGGGTGTCTCCATATGCAAATCGTCCCGATTCGTCTCCTCTTCAACGGAGCGCGGGTTTTCCAACCCGCGATTTGGCGGACAAGAATGTCCGCCCTCCTTTATTTTGGAATTCTGTTTTAAGCTACCGAGAACTTCAATCCTTCCTTTCCTGAATCGATCTTCAAGGCCTGCTTGTCCGAGAGCTCTCCGGAAACGAGCATCCTGGAAACCGGGGTCTCTATTTCCCTGACGATCACCCTCCTCAGCGGACGGGCGCCATAGACCGGGTCGAACCCGCATTTTGCGAGATGCTTCTTCGCATCCTTTGAGACGCTGAGTGCGATTTCCCTGGATTTGAGCCTTTCTGCGAAATTCGCAATCTGTATGTCGACGATCTCCAGCAGGTCTTCCTCTGTCAGCTGATGGAACACCAGCACCTCGTCCACCCTGTTGAGGAATTCCGGACGGAAATGATGCCTCATCTCCTCGAGGAGCTTGTCCTTGATATTGTCGGAGTCTCCCTTGTTGTCCTGGATAAGATGGCTTCCGATGTTGGAGGTCATGATTATTATGGTATTTTTGAAGTTCACCGTCCTTCCGTGGGAATCGGTGACTCGCCCGTCATCGAGAATCTGCAGGAACACGTTGAACACGTCCGGATGGGCCTTCTCAATCTCGTCGAAAAGAATTACTGAGTAGGGGCGGCGCCTGACGGCTTCGGTAAGCTGACCGCCTTCATCATAACCGATATATCCCGGAGGGGCGCCGATGAGACGTGATACGGTATGCTTCTCCATGTATTCGGACATGTCGATCCTGATCATTGCCTTTTCATCGTCGAAAAGTTCGGCGGCGAGGGCTCGTGCAAGCTCGGTCTTTCCGACTCCGGTCGGTCCGAGGAATATGAATGAAGCGATAGGACGGTTGGGATCCTTGAGTCCTGCTCTTGCCCTGAGAACCGCATCGGCGACCGCATCGACTGCTTCGTTCTGGGAAATAACTCTCTTATGGAGGTTCTTTGCCAGTCCGAGTATCTTCTCCTTTTCGCTTTCAACGAGTTTTTTCACTGGAATGCGCGTCCAGCGGCTGATGATCTCCGCGATGTCCTCGTCGGAAACCTCCTCCTTCAGGAGGAAATCGTCTCCGGCATTCTTCTTCCTGAACTTGTCTTCAGCGGTCTTGATCTGTTTTTCGAGCCCGGGAATGACGCCATAACGGAATTCAGCGGCCTTCTCAAGGTCCTGATCGCGTTCGGCCTTTTCATAGGACTGTTTTGCGAGTTCGAGGCTTTCGCGCAGTGTCCTGAGTTCGGCCATGGCCTTCTTCTCGTTGTCCCAGCGGCTGCGAAGTTCGCGATTTTTAGATTTGAGTTCGCTGAGTTCCTTCTCAATGTTTTTCAGACGTGTCGCAGAAGCCGGATCCTTTTCCTTTTTAAGACCGGCAACTTCAATTTCAAGCTGCATCTTCCTGCGCTCTACTTCGTCGATCTCGGTCGGTGAGCTGTCAATCTCAGTGCGCAGCTTCGCGGCGGCCTCGTCAATCAGATCGATCGCCTTGTCGGGAAGGAAACGATCGGAGATGTAGCGGTCCGAAAGGACGGCGGCGGTAACGAGGGCGCTGTCTTTTATCTTGACACCATGATGTATCTCGTATCTTTCGCGGAGTCCGCGCAGGATCGAGATGGTCTCCTCGACGCTGGGCTGCGAGACCAGTACGGTCTGGAACCTGCGTTCAAGGGCGGCATCCTTTTCAATATGCTTCCTGTATTCGTTGAGCGTTGTCGCGCCAATGCAGTGCAGTTCGCCCCGGGCGAGCATGGGTTTCAGGAGGTTGCTGGCGTCGACGGCGCCTTCCGCAGCGCCTGCACCAACGACAGTGTGCAGTTCGTCGATGAAAAGAATTACATCTCCAGCTCGTTCGGTGACTTCCTTCAGCACGGCCTTGAGCCTTTCCTCGAATTCCCCGCGGTATTTTGCACCGGCGATGAGGGAGCCCATGTCAAGCGCGACGACTTTCCTGTTTTTGAGCCCTTCCGGAACATCTCCGCGGATGATCCTGACTGCGAGCCCTTCAACAATGGCGGTCTTTCCGACTCCGGGTTCGCCGATGAGAACAGGATTGTTCTTCGTCCTTCTTGAAAGGATCTGGATCACCCTGCGGATCTCCTCGTCGCGTCCGATTACAGGATCAAGCTTGTCCTTGCGTGCGAGATCAGTCAGGTCCTTGCCGTATTTTTCCAGCGCCTGGAAAGTGCTTTCCGGATCGGGTGATGTGACTCTCGTATTTCCTCTCAGTTCCTTGAATATATTCATAAGTTTTTCAGAATTGAAATTATGCTTCGCTGCGATTGAGGCGGACTCCTTGTCCGCCTCGATAAGAGCAAGAAGCAGAATTTCAGCGCTGATGAATTCATCCTTGAATTCCGAGGATTTCTTTTCGGCGTTGACCAGGACTGAACTGAAATCCCTGGAGGTATATACTTCCTGTGCGCCGGGGCCGTCCACTGATGGAATCTTTTTCAGTTTCTTTTCTATATCGTCTGAAAGGGAAGAGGCGTTGACCTTGAGCCTTTCAAAGATTGAAGGGATTATTCCGTCCTTCTGATTGCATATTGCGGCAAAAAGGTGCAGCGGGCGTATTTCCTGATGCTTAAATTCGACGGCAACATTGTGGGCCGCCTGCAAAAGATCTTTAGATTTATTTGTGAATTTTTCGATGTTCATATAAAATTCCCTCCTATCGTCGTAAAATTTATTTTTAATTTAAGCAAGAGTACTGCCAAAATGATTTATAAAATTATAACTCTTTGACAGATAATATAATATAGATAGCTGATAATTTCAAGAAGGGGCATTATGTCGCTATCTATGAGACAGGTGCAATCTTATATATGGAGACATAATGACACTCTGGATTGCTTGAAAAAAATAATTTATGATATAATTGAACGGATGCTATCGAACAAGGGTATGGTGAGGTATATTTCACACAAGGGGATGGGAGAGTAAAGGATGTGGAAAAGCTTGAAATATTTCGCATTGATGGAAATGCTTATTATAATAATCATTTTGATTGTTCTTTCTGCATTCATCCTTCCCTTCCTTACCGGTAAATAATAACTCCCGTAAAATTGAGGAGAATCTGAACATGTCCTTTATATGTGGAAAAAGCGGAATCAATATGTGTCTTAACAGGAAAGACAAGGAACAGATAGTTGCGGAGTTCTTTGAGAAGATCGGGAGCAGCCTGAAAAAGATCCTGCTTCTCCCGCCCGACCTTACACGCTTCAATTCCAATGCCGGAGAGATCACCGAAATCATTTACGAGATGCTTTCCCCGAAAGGCGTCAAAATCGACATCATGCCCGCCCTCGGCACGCACTTCGCCATGACTGAAAAGGAAATACGCGTGATGTTCGGGAGCAAGATCCCGCTCGATCTTTTCAAAGTTCATGACTGGCGCAACAGCCTCCATCGCCTCGGACAGGTTCCCGGTCCACTGATAAGCGAATGGTCTGAAGGCAAACTCGACTATTCTGTCAATATCGAAGTAAACAAGATCCTTTTCGACAACTATGATCTCATCCTTTCAATCGGACAGATCGTGCCGCACGAAGTCGTGGGCATGGCGAACTACACTAAGAATGTCTGTGTCGGCGTCGGCGGACAGGATACCATCAACAAATCCCATTTCCTCGGTGCGGTCTACGGCATGGAGAGGATCATGGGGCGTATCGACACGCCAGTGCGGAAGCTATTCAACTACGGCGTCCAGAATTTCATGCACAACCTTCCGATCCAATATATCCTTACAGTGATGCAGAAGAACCAGAATAGCGGAAAGATGGAGATGCGGGGGATGTATGTAGGGAACGACATGGAGACTTTCTCCGATGGCGCTAAGCTCAGTCAGCAGGTGAACCTGGATCTTCTGGGAAAGCCGCTGAAAAAAGTAGTCGTCCATCTCGACCACGAGGAATTCAAGAGCACCTGGCTCGGTAACAAGTCCGTGTACCGCACCCGCATGGCGATGGCGGACGACGGCGAACTCATAGTGCTTGCTCCCGGACTTAAGGAGTTCGGCGAGGATCCCGAGATAGACCGCCTGATTCGCAAATATGGATACCGTGGAACTCCGGCCACCCTTGAATCAGTCAAGAAGCATCTTGAACTCCAGAACAACCTCAGCGCGGCCGCCCACCTGATCCACGGCTCCAGCGAGGGAAGGTTCAAGGTCACATACTGTCCGGGGCCGGGCATGAGCCTAGAGAACATCCGCAGTGTCGGTTTCAACGCCGAACTCTACGACAAGATGTCGAAGATCTACGATCATGCAAAGCTCAAGGACGGCTTCAACACGATGCCCGACGGCGAAGAGATTTTCTTCATCAGCAACCCCGGCCTCGGCCTATGGGCTCTTAAGGAAAAGTTTTCCTGATGAGTTTGGAGCGCTGGCATCTGGCCGGTAAAAAATTTTAAATGTTTCAGAAGTCCAGAGGGTGACATATTAAGGTCCTAGGTGAAGGCATTGGATGCAATTTGATTTTCAAAAAAGCCAAGCCTCCTCATGGTGGCGAATTATAAACCGCCTGAAAGTTTCCCATTAGCTTGCCGCAATTTATCGTGCGCGATTCGTACTGAAAGTATCCCCTTGGCATATGCTTTTTATGAATAATTTTATTGAAATATTGAATTAGCGCTTGCAATATCCTAATAAAAGAATATAATATAATGAGATATTTAAAATAAAATAAGAATATTACTTATGAAAACCGAATTGATTACTAATGCCATCAGAGATGAAATCGTTACTGGTAAATATAGGCCGGAAGATAAACTTCCTATAAGAAAAGAACTCATGAAGCTGCATGATGCCAGCAAGGGAACTGTCCAGGTGGCGATATCCAAGCTTATAAAAGAAGGATTTCTTGAGTCAAGAGGAGTAATGGGAATGAGGGTATGCGAGAATCCTCCGCATTTAAGCAGATATGGTATAGCTGTTCCGTATAATAAAGAAGCAAATGACTCTTCGTGGGATAATTTCTGGAGCATATTTATACGATCTGCAGGACAGTTCAAGTCAAGAAATGAAGTTGATTTTAAATATTATTACGGACTTCTTGATGATGAGAAAAATGTCTCAGAGCAGATATTTGAGGATATAAACAAGCGCAGAATTGCCGGGCTTATTCTTCTCGGACACCAGAAACTCCCCAATAATTTATTTAGAAAGTTCTATTCCACCAGCACATTAATATTTTCTTTTGAAGAATTTGATAATTCAAATCTTAAGCAGATATGGTTTGACTATTACAGTTTAATTAGAAAATCGGTAGAATACCTGGTCGGCAAGGGCCGCAAGAACATAGCATTGATCACAAATACGGAAATGCCATCGGAATACATCGTTTCTTTTTCGAAAAATGTAAAGGAGTTCGGCGCAATATCTCATCCCGAATGGATACAGGGAGCATGTCTATGTAAACTGGGGCTGCCTTGGGCTGTGAACACAACACGTCTTCTTTTTTCAGAAAATCAAAAGTCGCGGCCGGATGGAATTATTATTCTTAACGAGAACCTAGCGGGATATGTAATGCATACGCTCGCTGACAAGCATATTATGGCCGGCAAAGACATCGAAGTAGTTTCGCACTGCAATTTTCCTTCTCATGGCATCTCACCGTCTAACGTTAAAAGAATAGGTTTCAGTTCAGAAGACTGCCTGCTTAAAGTTATTGAAATGTTTTCGCCCGATGTGAAAAATAAGATTCCTTTAAAAAGGGCGCAGATTGAACCTGTATGGGAAAATCACATCGACTAATATGACGAGGAGGCGCGAATGAAAAAATATTTCTCATTTACTTTGATTGAGCTGTTAGTGGTCATAGCCATTATTGCAATATTGTTTACATTGCTTCTGCCGGCATTGATCACCGCAAAAAAATATGCCCATTCCAC
>MHBH01000044.1 GCA_001804805.1 Lentisphaerae bacterium GWF2_49_21 | reverse complement strand
GAATTTCTTTGAATGATGGAATATAATGTAAATCCTTAAGGAGGGGTATTCACTACTACCCACTCATTTTAAGAAAGAACCAAATAAATTCTTTTTTGTGCACTATTTAAAACTGTCTTGTCTTGTAATGTAGCACATCTGTGTATACATTTAAGTGACAAAAGAGGTGCATAATGAAATTTCTCAGTGTACGTGATCTTCGTGGCAATTCGGCCCGGGTATGGCGCGAACTTTCGAGTGAAAGGGAGATGATAGTCACCAGCAACGGGCGTCCGGTTGCCGTCCTTGCCGCGGTTGACGAGGGCAATGTTGAGCAGTCTCTGGCCACATGGCGCCAAGTCAGGACCACACAGGCCATTGCCGACATCCAGCGCGAATCGGTCCGCAAGGGAACAGACAAGCTGTCCATGGATGATATTGATGCCGAGATAAGGAAGACAAGACAGGCACGCCGGAAACAGATGACATGAAAATCGTTCTTGACACCAACGTCCTTGTTTCGGGACTCCTCACTCCATTTGGGACTTCAGGCAATATAGTCCGCATGCTGACGTCCGGTAAAATCACTTTGTGCCTGGACGCCAGGATTCTGCTTGAATACGATGAAGTTCTGCATAGGCCGCACTTTGGAATAGATCCGCAAAAAACAGTGATTGTATTGGAACACATCCGTCATACGGGCCAGGTTTATGCGGCTGTTCCACTTGATTCCAATTTGCCGGACATTGATGACAATCCCTTTCTGGAGATTGCAATTTCATCCGGAGCAGAATGTCTTATCACAGGCAACTTAAAGCATTTTCCAAAGGAACTCTGCGGCAATGTCCATATATGTTCTCCGGGACAGTTCCTTGACACTTTCAGGAAACGCAAGTCAAAATAGTTTGAAATTGGGCACCGTTACTTAAGGATATTCCATCTCAAGACCTTTATTTTCATTTCAAACCAAGGATTATCCTTGACCGGAGTTTCAGCTTTTATTACTTTCCTTATCCCGGGATCGGCCTCAATCCAAGAATTATTACCAAGGTATGCAAGAACATGGACTCCGTCTGAAGTAACGGCAATATCGCCCACTTCCAGTTGGTCAGTTTTAATTGAATTAACACTTTCCGCATCAAAGAGAGGAGTGGTCAAATTACGATAGCCTTCCTTAAGGGATCTTGCGGAACAATCATTCCACCAAAGGAATAATGAATTCCTTATCAATTCAGGATTAAGTGTCTGTATTCCTTCATAAAAAAGAGCATCAATCAGTCCCTTTCTGACAAGTCCCGAACAATCAATACCAAGAAATGTTTCCCCTCCCCATATGTATCTAACTCCCTCATATTTTTCCAGACATCTAGCATATTGAATTCTAAGTCTTTCTTTGTTCCTAGATCTTCCTGGAATAAGAATGAAAATGACTATTATTACCGTAATAATAAAAGGCAGATAACGGATTCTCTTCCTTCTCCATATAAAAACCGACACACCACATAATAAAAAGGGGAGTGCCAATATAAGGAAGTATCTTAGAATACTGATATTTACCGGGTAGAACCAAATAAAAACAGTCAGAATTAAAACGGAAATCCATAATGACTTGAAGAGTGATTTTGGATTATATTTCTTCATTTATCACTCAGGTCAGTTACTCATTCTTCCAGCCAGAGGATTGAAGTCACGCCACGGGGATAGTATTTGCTTCCTTTGGCTATTCCGCTGACAATCTGGTCGCTCCATGCCCAGTAGGCGGATTCCTCGTTCAAAAGCCAGCTGACATGCGCCGCATCGGCCTTCGAACCTGCTTTACCCCAGTTGAAACCAAATACTTCCCTGTAGACGAACTGGCAGAGGTAGTTTTTGCTCAGCCACGAGTTATTGCTGGTGGAAGAAATCTTCCAGCCGCCATCCTTAAACATGCAGATTCCCGGAACAAGAACTGTCTGGATATGTTTCTTAAGCGCATTGATCAGCATCGAATATTTCCCATCCTCTTCAAGAGCCTCCGGACATCCGGTAAACAGCGGGAATGCCAATCCTTCGATAGCCGGAATGATCTTGGAATCGTTGCTTTTCTCGAAAACGGCCGGGATATATCCTTTTGCTGTCTGTTTTGATGCAACAGCATTGGCACAGAGAATTGCCTGTTTACATGAGAGATCCGCAAGCTTCTTCCTGCCGGTGGAGGCGAATATCTTTTCCAGGGCGACATATGATGCCCAGGATTTCACTGCGAGATAGAGGTTGTTCCTGGATTGACCTAGGGAGACGTCAAGACTGTCATAAGTCGTGATTTCCGCGCCTTCCGGTGTCAAAGTCCTGCTGCTGTCGAGAGCCATCACTCCATTCCTCTTTGCAGGATCCGGATTGTCGCGGTTCATGAGGCTTGTCAGGCATTTTTCAAAGATGCCAATGTTCTTCTTCAGCCATTTGTCGTCCTTTGTCCCATTCCAATAGACAGCTCCGCAGAGAATCCAGTTGACAAGCTGTTCATGGGTCATGTGGGAGAAGCAACCATCCAGTCCGTGTTTTTCATAGCAGGAATACTGGGGTCTGCTGAAAACGTTGTTGTTTCCCATGTCATGGGTGAAGCTGATTCCGCCGGGATGGAGCTTGGTATCTCCGGGAAATTTAACTTTGTCGTAATAGCTGTACCTGGAGACGTACATATCAAGAACATTGCGAACCGTCCACGGATTCATCTTCATCTCGAAAAAGACCTGGTCAACGGTAAGATCAAAGGTGTTGATCATCCTGTATTCGCCTTCATTGACGATCCAGACAGGCTTATTTTCAGCCTGCAGAAGTTCGGTCGAACCGTAGTAGCTCCTGATCGTATGGGACATCATGAATTTCTGGTCTGCTGAAAGACCGGATTTTTCCACCATGGCGTCGGCACGTTCGGCTGTCTTCCTGTATTCGTTAAAGTTCCTAAGTGCGAAATCCGCAACATCCTCGATATTCCTGAAATAACGGGTGTATAGATAGCTTGTCTCTATTCCGGTGGTCGCAACCCCTCCCCTGTAGAAGCAGATTGCAACCTTATAAGTTTTTTTCACACCTGCAGGGACGGTGAAGACGACCGCTCCGACCTGACCGATAGAAAAACCTATGTTCTCCACATGGTCGGGGTTAATTATTTCCTCTATTGAAAAGGCCATTGCCGAATATGCTTCTTTTTCGGTTGTGGCTATGGCGGTAAGCGTGCCTTGACCGATGCCCTTTATTTTTCCGCCGGTCGTGTCGTCAATTCTGCGCATTCCATAATAGGGATCTGTCCCCTGGTAACCAAAATAAGCGCGGCGTGGGATCTTCCCTTTCGAATTATCAACAGTGATCTCCGCGAAAACCGCAGGAATAACTGCCTCCTTGACATCTGCGGATTTCGCAGAATCCGGATTTGGGATGGACTTGAAAGGTGAATAAATACTGAAAGTCAGATCTCCAGCGGACCAGGTGTCGCTGGCAGCCTTGAACTCACGGCGGATCTTGTTCTGTTCAAACGGAACCACCTTCACCTTGCCACTGTCCTTGGAGGAATCCTTCTCAACGTCATATCTCGCCTTCTCGTCAGCGGTGGATGAACTGAAAGGAAGGGCTTCAAAGAAATTTTTCTTTTTCGTTTCGAGTCCTATGAAAACATTCTGGTCTGCGGGTTTGGAGAGTTCAAGCCCGAGTCCTCCCTTTGCCCCTCTGCATCCAAGGGTGAAACTTGCAAAAGCCCCCATAGGGGAATGGTGGGCGTTGAAAAATATTTCCTTCATTTCCAAATCCTTTCAAAATTATATTGACAGGATTACGGGATTGACATGATAAGATGAATTCAATTAATCCTGTAAATCCTGTTATCCTGTCTATTACATTATCCGTATTTTCCCAGTGGAGGCATTTCACCGGTTCCGAAGACAGAAAAGTCCACAATTCCGATACCAATGCCTTTTGGCGCTCCAAGGATGGAAAGACTGACAGCTTTAGCCTTTTTCGGGCTGAAAGTAATATAGTCGATATGCATGTCAGTTAAATTCCTGGACTTATCAACAAGGATCTTCCATTTCCCATCGTCAGTTTCCTTGCATTCGACTTTAAATTTAAACGGTCCTGGAGGGACTTTTTTGTAGTCGAGATTCGGTTCAGCCCAGATTATCCTCATCGAAGAAACTGTGAATCTTGCACCAAGATCAATTTCAATCCATGGTTTGGAATCCTTCTTGTCGGCCTCCCACCATGTCCTCATTGAATAATCGTTCGCATAGGAGCTTGGTCTGCCGGGTGCTTCGCTTGAAGCCTTGACCGGATGGCAGATGGAGACCGGTTTGAGTCCGGTATCATTCCCGTTCTGCGGATTTCTCAGAATTCCCGGAGCCCACTGGGGGATGTCAGTCGCCGTATGAACAAACAGGTTCCCTTCCGAATCGAACCCTGCCGGATCAAATCCAATTCTTCTTTCAAAGACATGGTAGTAGCATCTCAGACATGTGTAGAAAGCCCAGATGGTGTTTTTCGGCCCGCGGACAATGCATCCATGCCCAGGTCCTCTGACAAGCCCGTCGGTCCTGCGGAGTATGGGATTAAGTTTCTGGTATTTGAACGGACCAAGAGGGGATTTTGAGATATAACATCCCATTCCATATGTCGCGAACTGTGTGCCGGGCGCGCAGTATGTCAGATAATAGGTGTCCTTGTTCTTGAACATCCATGCACCTTCAACCCAGCTCCGTGAGGGATCCTGGTTGAATTCGCCGAACCTTTCCCATTCGTGATTCGGATTATATGAGAACATTTTCTTGGGTTCAGTTAGAGCCATGTTTGGCTTGTCTGAATTCATTTCCAGCCCTCTTATCGCAGTTCCACCGCATCCATAATAAAGATAAACTCTGTCGTCATCGTCCGAGAAAAACATAGGATCCCAGTATCCGGGAGGAATTTTGCCGTCTATTCCAGTGACAGGACCGACTTCTTTCCATGGGCCGAGAGGATTTTTGGAAACATACATCATGGATTTGTTTGAATCTGACGCGTTCAGATAGAAGAGTCCTCTGTGCTTCATGATCGTCGGGGCATATCCGATGTCATAGAGATTCATTTCCACATGTTTCCACGTAACAAAATCCTCGCTGACCCATGCCATTCCGGCGGACGGATATAGGAACCATTTGTTGTCATGGTAGAGGACGCTCGGATCGGCGGTTTCCCGGAAATCATGCCACATGCCGTTGTTCAACCAGCCGGATTTGGAATCAAATTCAGGCCGGCACATCCTTCCTCTGGGATAATCAGGAAGAGGGATGGGATTGCAGTAGGTAAGGGAAAATTCTTTTGGTTTCATAATATATTCACTTTTTAAGGTAGGGACGGGCTTTAGCCTGTCCCATTCCTGCTGATTAAGATGGTACATGCTTAATCACGTACCTACTTAACGGCGTATAAATTCGCCTACTACAAACACGCCTGTTTCAATAGTTTGTTCTTGCCGGCAACTTCCAGATTCCTCTTTATCAGGCTGCAGCGCTGCTTGACGTTTGCCGCGGACCTGAGTCCATCCTCGGGCGTGTTCTTGACATAGTCGAGGAGAATATCGGCAGTTGTTGTCGCAACATGGACTCTCGTATCGGAAGACGCATAATATATGAAGATATCTCCGTTGTCCTTCATGACAGCCCCATTGCAGAAGGTAACATTTGAAACATCCCCTACTCTTTCCTTGCCCATAGGAGCAATGAAATATCCGCCGGGACGATGGATGATCTTTTCCGGATGCTTGAGATCGCAGAGGAATGCGTAAAGGACATATCTGAGTCCGGCGGCTGTGTTCCTGACACCGTGGGCGATATGCAGCCAGCCTTCCTTTGTCCTGAATGGAACCGCGCCCGCTCCGTTCTTGGATTCCTTGATGGTATGGTATGCCTTCGGATCTACAATCTTTTCCTCTCCGACAACGGCTCCTTCGATCTTGTCTGAAAGAGCCCATCCGATACCGCCACCTTTCCCGGCCTCGATGAAACTGTCCTGTGGACGCGTGTAGAAGGCATATTTTCCATTTATGAATTCAGGATGCAGAACGACATTCCTCTGCTGGGCGGAATTTGATTTAAGGTCTGGAAGACGTTCCCAGTTCTTGAGGTCCCTGGTTCTGACAATACCGCTCTGGGCGACCGCGCTGGAGCAGTCTCCGGGAGGAGCCGCAGGATCCTTCCTTTCGGAGCAGAAAGTACCGTATATGCAGCCATCCTCGTGCTTTGTCAGGCGCATGTCATAGACATTGGTGTCCGGATCATCAGTTTCGGGAATAACGCATGGAAAATCGAAGAACTTGAATCCATCTATGCCGTTCTTGCTCTCTGCGACGGCAAAGAATGATTTACGGTCAAATCCTTCGACCCGGCAAATGAGATAGATTTTCCCGTCGACCTCTATCGCTCCCGGATTAAGCACGGCATTGATACCGAGTCTTTCGAGGAGATAGGGATTGGTCTTCGGATCGAGGTCATAGCGCCAGTGGAGAGGGATGTGCTCGCGGGTGACGACGGGGTTGATGTATCTTTTGAACCATCCGTTGTTCCAGTTTTTGTTTACACTGTTCCTCTTAGAGATGATCTTCCTGTGGTTTTTTACAATTTCTGAGAGACGTTTCTTAAAGACAGCTGAATCCATATTCCACCTGCAAGTTAATTTTTAACCAGCTAAAGATAGTCAAATACGGCTCAAATACAAGATTGAGACCTGAAGCAAAAAAATATTGAATTATTATCATACCATCACTTGACATTCATTAGTCCATTAGTATTTTATCCATATAAAAGGCATTTGCGTCATTCATGGGATCTGATATAATCAAATACTCAAAGCTAAAGTTGGAGGAACATGAAGAAAATTAACATCCCTATTGATTTGATCTCCTGCAAGTATCTGGAACGCAGTGAGATTTCACGCACTCCCCTTTCCTTACAATCCCATCTGCATTGCTTGAAGAGACGCTTCACCTTGATCGAATTGCTTATAGTCATCGCAATAATCGCAATTCTAGCGGGACTGCTGCTGCCCGCGCTGAAGACGGCCAAAGAGATGGCGAGAGAGACGATATGCCGTAGCAATCTTAAGCAGATCGGGCTTGCTTTTCTCATGTATGAAGGGGATAACAGTGGATGGATTCCAATCCATGCTTTTCCAAGCAGGATACAGAACTATATTACAAGCCAGACAGAATCCTTATCTGTAAGGCCCATGGAAGTCCTTAAATGTCCGAGTGATCCAAACCACAGGCTGAACCGGCCGGGGAACCGTTTCCTTTCATATAAGATAAATGGAGGACAAATTCTAGCCGTCGACGTAGCCGAAGAGGCTTTCCTTCGGATGCGGGTTTATGGAAAAGGACCTTTTGAGAACATTATTCATATTTTAGATTCCCATACTAATCCCTATCCGGCTTATACCTTTTATACCAATCAGGATACTACCGGGGCACCTCTGCATTATGTACAGCATTATCGCAGTGGAAACATGTGGCACTGCGAGCATGGTAAATATCCTGATTGGAAGCCGAACTGCCTGTTTTTTGATAATCATGTGGAAAAACTGGATTATCGTCCATCCGTTCCTGAATTCACCGATCCCCATACATGGTGGCGTCTCAAATAGATAATTTAGTAATAGACCATAAATAGACCATCGTATAACATATATAAAGGAGATTCTTGATATGCAGGCTAAAATACCAATGAAATTGCAGACGTACAGCCAGATTGCGGACTGGATAAGGAACGAGGGTATGGTTCCCGGAGCATTCCTGCCAGCTGAAAGGGAGATCGCGGAGAAGTTCAACACCAGCAGGATGACAGTAAGGCAGTCCCTGGACATCCTTGAGAAGGAAGGTATGATCAGGAAAGAGAAGAACAGAAGGCCTGTCATCCTGTCCAGATCTGAAATTCCAGCTGCAAAGAAGACCATCGCTGATGCGGGTATTGAAAACAAGCTGATAGGATTTTACACATGTGTCCCGTTTAGCGACATCATTGACAGCTCTTCCAACAATCTTACAAACATAGTGGCAGCGGCGATGAAAAGCCTCGAGGCTGACGGATACTGCACTGCATATCTCAATATCCACGGAAAGAATCTCGAGGATGAAAAGACTTGGCGCACAATCGCCCCTTCCGGGATTTCCGGGATCATCATGCAGCCTCACAGGTCTGTTTCATCGAACGCCTTTCTCGAAATGATCAACCGCCAGAAATGTCCTGTGGTTCTCATAGATGGATATGTCGACGGCATGGATACGCAGGCGCATTCTATAGATCTTGACAATGAAAAAGGAATTGCCTCGGTTGTCAGGTATCTTTTCTCCCAGGGCCATCGACGGCTGGGATTCCTTTCGGAAAATATATATTCAGTCTGGCAGAGACAGAGGCTTGACGGGTTCAAGAAGACCATGAGGGACCTGAAGGCCGATGATTCCTCCTGCTGGTTCGTCACCGATAGGAAATTCGGGGATTCTGAAGGGGACGGGATTCTCAGGGACATCAGGGAGAAAAAGATCACAGCAGTCGTCGCGTCGGTGGATATGCTTGCGTTGAGCTTGAAGAAAAGCGCCCAGGCCCGGGGGCTTTCCATACCGGAGGATTTCTCCATCACCGGGTTTGATGACATCAGGGAAGCGGTCGCCGAGAACATCACCACCTTGTCGCACATGTCCAGGGAGCTTGGTGAAAGGGCGGCCGCAGTGGTAAAAGGCCTGATAGCGGATCCGGAATCAAATCTCATATACAGGGAGAGGATTGTGCCAAAACTGATGATCAGGAATTCGGTATCTAAAATATAGGAATAATGCGTCCGTAAAAATTTAATTACCGGAGTAAAAATATGAAAACCTTGGGAAAAATGCTTTTGTCCATGCTGCTGGTGTCCTGTTTTTTTACAGTTCTTGCTGAGCCGGTTAAAACAGTCGAATCAAGCAAGCCGTTATGGACCTTTGGAGCCAAGGAGAACTGGACGGTCTGGTGGCCAGCCGACAAAGGTGCGCCCGTTTTCAGGACAGAGAAGTCCGGCGATGATGCAATACTGACATTGAACGCCTCCGACAAGGAAATGTCGCTGAAATATTTCGAGGGGCGTCTCAAGGGAGCAGTTGTGATGCAGAAGGCGTCAACATTCACTCTCAGGGCGGAACTCCTTTCCGGCGAAGGCGTCGAACTGAGCCTCATGCTGCAGGATGCCCAGAACGAACTTCTTGTCTACAAGCCTGTGCCTCTCAAGACAGGACTCAACACCATCACATGGGACATCAACAAGGACATCACCACTTCCTATTCCTATAAAAACTCCCCGGTGGACCGGAAAGTTGACGGCGACCTGCATCTATGGGAAATCACTGTCAAGAAGGCTGCCAACATGCCTGAAGTGAAGATAAAGTTCCTTGATGCCTCCTGCGTCGAGCGCAGACCTCTGCTGGATTTTGTAAATGTCGAAGTGGATACAGGACATCCGATCAATCTGGTCATCCTTCCGGAAGCGAAGGAACAGCCCAGTATCAAAGTGAAGAACACATCCGACCTGCCCGTGTCATTCAAGATAGATGTGAACGTGAAGGCGTATGACGGAAGGGAATGGAACGAATCCGCTGATATGTCCGTACAGCCGCGCTCGGAAGCCTCAAAGGCGATTGAGGACAAGTCACCGAGTTCCGGAGTCCGATGGGTGACGTGGAAACTGAGCAGCGAAGGCAGCTCCATCGAGGGCAGATCATCCTGGGCGAGGATGAAGCCATCTGGGCCGACAAATGGGCTTGCTCCGAATTTCCTGTTCAGCATATGCACACATGCGTCATGGAGGACGAAGGACGTCCGCGAACGCGAATTCCTGGCTCTTGGGCTCAGCGGATGCAAGGTCGTCCGTGACGGACCCGGATGGTCGCAGATTGAGCGGGAAAAAGGCAAATACAAATGGGATATGATGGATGAGATGACGCAGCTTGCAGACAAACATGGAATGGAGATCCAGGGCAATCCCGGCAACTGCGCCAAATGGGCCGCGTCTGAAGCAAAGGCTGCGAATCCGAGCCACCTCATCTGGCTTTTCAGTGCGCCTGTCCGCGGCTGGGATGAGTGGGGCAAGTTCAATTACGCGATTGCGGAACGATACAAGGGGAAGATCCGTTTCTGGGAGATGGGCAACGAGACAGATCTCGAGTTTTTCTGGAATGGAACTACCGACGAATACATAAAATACCTGAAAATTGCATATGAGAACGTAAAGAAAGCTGATCCAAAGGCCTTTGTCATGACATGCGGTTTTTCCGGCATAGGCCCCCACGCCGGCAAGAAGCTCAATCCGGACATGCAGGAAAGGACGATTCGCGAGGCTCAGGATTATTTCGATATACACGCCTTCCACCAGCACGGGGTGTTTGAAAAATTCCAGAAGACGGTAGATGTGGAACTCCCAAAGCTCCGGAGCGTACTGAAATCCCCGAAACCTCTGTATTTCAACGAGACCGCCATGTATTCATGCACCATCGGCGAGAAGGGGCAGGCGGAAATACTCTACAAGAAACTGCTCCTGACCTTTGCACGCGGCGCCATCGGATACACCTGGTATGATCTCCGGAACGACGGCACCGATCTTCACGAGCCGGAACATAATTTTGGAATGTTGACGCAGGACTTCCATCCGAAGGCGGTCTATGTCGCCTTCAACACATTGACAGGCCTCCTGCTGGACAAGAAGTTCGTGAAGCAGTCCGATTTCGGGGCTGACACATATGTCTTTGAATTCAGCGGACCTTCGGGATATGTCGTAACCGGCTGGGTTGAGAAGGAGTCGCTGGCGGAAAAGCTCGCCGCGTTCAAGGTGGGCAAAAATGCGAAAGCCGCAACTGTCGACCTCATGGGCAACGAGACCGAACTTCCAGTCTATCAGGGGACCGTCCTCTGGCCCATAACCTCCGAATGCAGGTTCCTCGTGGTCCGCGGCGGAGACAAGCCGGAGTGCATAGGCAACGTACTCACCCTTCCGAATACGCTTGTGGCGGAACCCGGAAAACCGGTCACCCTCGCATGTTCCGTCAGCAATCCCCTGGAATCTCCCCTGAAGGTGCAGGCTGATATCAGGCTTCCCGACTGCCTGAAGGCGAAGGATGAATCGAAAAGGACGGAATCAGTTGATGCAGCCGGGAGCAAGGTTATTTCATTTGAAATAGTTCCCGGCAGAAGGCCCGCGGATGCTCCGCAAGGCAAGCCTGTCATCGCCAATGTCACTTATGATTTTTCCGGAACTCCCTGGAAAGGTGAGCTCAGGCAGCCTGTCATGCTGAAGACTGTAATTCCCGCCGATGGTATCAGGCAGGCCGAACCGGTATTCCGGATGCAGACTGAGAACCGCGTCACGAACATATTCGCAAATGATCCGAGCAATGCCCGTTATGCATGGACGGGTCCGAAGGATCTGTCGGCCGCAGTATGGCTTGGAGTGGAAGGTGAGAATTTGATCACGCGTGTCGAGGTGACCGATGACATCCATCAGCAGTCCAAGTCCGGTGAGGACATGTGGCAGGGCGATTCCATACAGTACGGGTTCAAGGCGCCGGGACAGAAGGCCCAGTGGGAATTCGGACTGAACATGAAGGAAAACGGTTCGCCGGACGTGTTCTGCTGGTTCAAACCGGAAGGCATGGCCGATCCTGCGGCAAAGTTAAATCTGAAGGTCTCAAAGATCGATGGCGGTGTCCGCTACGATGCCAGCATCCCGCTGGCTGATCTGGGATTCACAAGGGAAATCCTCAGGGAGGGGATCAAATTCAACCTGATCGTCAACGACAGCGACCTCGGAAAACGCGAAGGCTGGATACATATCGCGCCCGGAATCGGTGACCGCAAGGATCCGGGTCCTTGGCCGGAAGTGAGCTTCGATCTTCCTTAAAAAAATAGAAAATTAAAAATTCCCTAATTAATAATGGAGGTAAAGATGGCGTTTTAAGCATCAGGTTTTGAATCCATAAAAAGAGGGAGGACAAAAAAAATGAAGAATTTATTAAAAAATCAACTTTTAAACACTAAACTGTTTCCCGTGCTTAATTTGACCATTTATAGGGTATGTGGATTGTTTATCGTGGTTCTGTTTGTCCTGGCCGCCACAGCCGGCACGAGCATGGCCGCCACGTTATTACAGACCGATTTCAACAACGCTGCTGTGCAAAACTATGCCAATAACGCTGTCATCAACTCCGGCTCTCCCACCACGGATGACGTAAAAGCCCGTGTGGCGAGTGGCTATGAGAGCACGCAGCTTGTCAGCATTGTTGACTTAGACAGTGGCAACTGCGCATTGCGGTTTACAGACAACAGCACGGTCGCCAGCGGCCCGCGGGCATTCAAGACGATCACGGCCGGCGAGGTCACCACCGGCGCTACAGGCAACAACGAGGTCACTATAGTGTTCGACCTGACGCTACTGACGCTGAGCGGGTCGAGGCCGACATTCCAGTTCCTGCTTAATTCCGGCACATCTGAGACCACCAATTCGACAACCACCGCCGTGCAGATAGCTGTTAATGACGTCGCCAAGGTTACATACATGAACGGCACCAGCAACACCACAGGTGCGACGCTGACGGTCGGTACGGCCTACAGGTTTACGATTATCGCTAATCTCAGCAGCACTACGCAGGACGTGTATTCGATCAAGGTTGCACCGGTTTCCGACCTGAGCCATCCCGTGATGGACGTGAACGACATCAGCACACGCGCCGCCAACATCATGCCTGGTATCATTGTGTTCCGCGGTGATTCTGACACCACGAGAGTTAACTCCAGCCACTTTGTGCAGATCGACAACATCAATATTACGTCTGCGCCACATACAAATCCTTCCGCCAATCCACCGCCCAGCGGTACGCTCTGGCAGATAGGTTTCGACGACTACTCCAACGCCGAGTTTTCACTCACAAATCCCTCGGCATATACGATCCCTTCCGACTGGCAGACACGCCAGAACTGGACTGGTTTTACGAGGCGGATAATCCGTTCTATGCAGCCGACGTTGGATCTTACTTATACACTGGCGTCAGTTCCACAGTACGGCGTCGAGTTCAATCTGCGGACTACGCAAGTGTCCTATGCGACGCCTGAGCTGGCAGTATACTCTAATGGTCAGTTTGCAGGGATGATCCAGACTTGGGGCACGGTATTTGGATCCGTCCGCTGCGGTGATTACAGGAATGTCTATAGGTTATACATACCTCGCGAAAAGCTCCAGACAGGTTCAAACACGCTTTGTCTGGAAACACCGTTGATGCCGTATACGACATCCACCAGCGGTAATTGGGCGTGCATGATTGGGTGGGACTATCTTCGCCTTGTGTCGCTCAGTGCCCCGGCGGAAGAACCCATTCACGGCAGAGTTGTCTACGGCGGGACGACCTTATCTAAAACTGGAGTTGGCGATGAGGCACAGACAATTGATAGCGATCTGGTACGTTTCGCTGAGCCTCTGCTCGAATGGATGGGCGTCGCCTACAGCGGAAACACGATGCGGGCGAACTTCTGGAAGAACCGACTGAGCGTACAGCCGGCCCGCATGGAACTGCTGGAGAAGTACTGCGATCTGAACATGACTGTCACCATGGATCACATATCCGCTGCCCACGTCGGAACGCTTGACGGCGACGGGTCGCTAAGAGCCACTGACGAGGCTGCGCTCTCGTCGTTCTTCGGGACTTATGGCGACCTGTTCCAATATTACGAGGTCTCCAACGAGCCATGCGGCATCGGTGACGAGTCTCTCGCCAAGGAGATCGCGGTGGCCCAGTATGTCAACCAGATCAAGCCAAGCAACGTCTTGACTGCGGCCCCAGGCTACTGTTTCACCGACGAGGGCGGCGATCCCGATGGCTGGGAGGGCGATCCGGTCTACCGCCTCCAGTTGGAGCAATACTGCGACACGATGGGCGGACACGCCTATGGCACGAGCTATCAAGTTAACAACGGCGGCAACTTCATGGAGAACCTGGCGTCCTACGGTCCTACTGTCAACAACGGATTCCCCAAGGAACTCATAGTCACTGAGTACGGAACCAACAACTGGCACATGGACTTTACCACAGTCGGGACGACGCAGGCTCACGCCGCGGTGTTCGACAGGAACATGCGTTCCCTTATCGCCGTCGGCGACCGGATCATGCAACACGCGTCTCACTTCAAAATCGACGACAATTATGAGGACTTCAGCCTGTTTATGCCTGTGAGCGACTGGACCACGGCCGATCCGCTTGATAGCGAGGCGACGCCCGGCGTCGATGGCGAGGAAGACAGGCTCAAGACGTATCGAAGGCTCGCATTGGCCTATATGACACACGGCCAGCCGCTGAAGTATGAAATCCTGAACGCCGGGGATCTGCAATACAAGCGAGTCTATGTTCGTCCCGTTGACACGTTCACTTTGGAACCGCTGCCGGGCAGCGGCGCAACAAGCGACAAGGTTCTGCTTAACTTCGTGAACTTCGAACCTACGTTGCAGACTGTCCAGGCCAGGATATACATGCCGTCGAGCGGGATATGGAACGGTGCGCGCATCGGCCCGGGGACAGTCCTGAGCAGTGCCAGGTCTACAGCCTCGCTTGCGGCTTACCCCTATGTGGATATAACGGAAACACTGGCCGCCCGTGAGTCCGTTCAGTACATAGTCGCGCTTACAGGCACGCCCTTGCTGGTGACTGATTTCAACAGCGCCACTGTTCAAAACTACGCCAACAACACCGTAATCAATTCAGGCGATCCGACCATTGACAACATGACTGCGCGTGTGGCGAGCGGCTATGAGAGCACACAGCTCGTCAGCATCGCAAACTTGGGCGGCGGCAACCGCGCCCTGCGGTTTACTGACAACAGCACGAACGTGGGCGGACCACGGGCGGTGAAGTTGGTTTCCGGCATCAGCAGTGGGCCGACAGGCGACAACCATGTCAACATAATGTTCGATCTGACGCCCCTGTCGTTGAGCGGATCTCGACCGATGGTCCGGTTCCTGCTCAACTCAGGCACGACTGAGACCAGCAGCGGGACAATCTCCGCCGTACAGGTATCCGTCAATTCCGGCGCCGTGGTCAAGTACTATAACAGCACGACCGAGGTCACAGGCCCGACGTTGACGGCCGGCACGGCATACAGGTTCACTATCGTTGCCGACCTCAGCAGCACGTCACAGGATACGTACTCACTCAAAGTGGCGCCTGTCTCCGATCTGAACAACCCTGTGCTAGATGTCAGCAACATCAACACACGCGCCGCCAACATTACGCCTGGTATCATGGTGTTCTGCGGCGGTTTGTCCGGTTCCACCGTTAACACCAGTCCTTTCGCGCAGATAGACAACATCAACATATCGAGGAGTGCGCAATGACAAATTTCGGCGAGATTCGAGGAGGGGCGGTCATGGGATGAGGCTGGGCCAAAAAGGAGTATTTTCCCGCGAGGTGGTCCTGTGGAGTTTAGTTCTGTATTCGATACTTGATTTAGAGGAGGCTTTTATACCAAGTTGCATCCATCGGGAAAGTAGCGCGTCCATGTTGGACGCGGCTACAGCCTGGATTTGTTGTAGCCACGGGCACATGTCGCGCCGTAGCCGTCTTCTCTGCGTAGGCGGACGCTGGCCGTGCTCTTTGATTGCGACTTGGTATAAAGCATTTCAAGTATAAAATATAGTCTTAAGATGCTTTGGAAATCTCTTATCAGAATTCAGTGGGTTTTGTCTGTTTGCCTCTGAAGACCGAGCTCGGATCCTCATCTATGTTGTTCACAAGCTCCGTAAAGGAATCGAGGGCTTCGTCGAGTTTTTTAAGGGTGTCGGAAAGTTCCGCGCTAACCTCGCTGAAGGATTTCACAGCCTGCTTGGTATCATCCAGCGTACCTCTTGCCGAAGCGGTGGTTTCCGCAAGCTTCGCCTCTTCAACCTGCTTCTGGAGATTCTTGGAAAGTTCGTTGATTGAATTCAAGCTCTTCTTGACCTCGTCCGATATTTCCTTGAGATTGGATTCGGTCATCACCTTGTTGATATTGACGCTTGTTATTTCAAGCTGGGTCGTGATGGTGTCCATCTTCTGGATAAGCCCGTTCACCTTGGGATCCTTGAAAACGGCATTTATCGACTTCAGGGAACTGACAAGTTCAGTGGAGATTTCATCAAAATTAATATTTGCGACTCTCGCAAGTGCGGTAGTGATGTTTGAGCTCAGCCCTCTCAGGAATGAGGGAGTGGCAGGAATATACCTGACTCCTTTGGGAGGAATTACATCCGGCATGGGGCATTTTACGGGATCAAAATAATTCATTTCCACATATTTCATGCCGGTTATACCCGCCAGATCCAGCCTGCAGCGGAGGCCTTTCTCGACCTCCTTCTCCATCTTGTAGAAAAATTCAGCTTTCCTGGTAATTACACTCAGCTTTTCCTGTCCGCCGACGTCGATGGCTGAAAGTTCGGCTTCCATGTCAACCCTTACAAGGTTGTCGCTGGGCCTGACGGTGATATTCGAGACTTTTCCGATCGTGACACCTCTGAACTTGATAGGCGCTCCGATTTCGAGTCCTTGGACGGATTCGTCAAATAGCGTTACAAATTCGACCGTCGGCTTGAATGCATCCGCTATTCCAAGGAGGAAAAGCACCAGTATCAGGAGTGATATTCCGGATATCACGAAAAGTCCGAGCTTGTATTTGTTTGCTTCAATCATTTTCATTCTCTCATTAGATTGTTTAATATAGTGAGTTATGAGCCAACGTCAACTTTCACAAAGAGTTCCAAAGATCCCGGGAAACACTGATAAAAAAAGCAGGGTCTCCTGCTTTTTTATCAGTCCATTTTTCTTGACAGTCCTGCACGTTCGAGAAATTCCTTTACGGCTGGTGGAGGATTGGATTTGCGGAGTTCGCTGGGTTTTCCCCTGGCCACAATGGTCTTCGCCTCCTTGTCGAGCATTATAACCCTGTCGGATATTGCATATATGCTGTCGAGATCATGGGTGACTATGACCATGGTCGTCCCGAGCCTGTCCCTGAGGTCCAGGATGAGCCTGTCGAGCATTGCGGCAGTGACCGGATCCAGGCTTGTCGACGGTTCATCAAAGAAGAGTATTTCCGGATCAAGTGCCATTGCACGCGCCAGAGCCGCACGTTTTTTCATTCCCCCGCTGAGTTCCGAAGGCATTTTAGGTCCAGCCCCCTGGAGTCCGACCAGTTTCAGCTTTTCGTTCACATGCTGCATTATCTCTTTTTCAGAATATTTTGTATATTCCTCCATTGGCAATGCTATGTTTTCGGCGATTGTAAGGGCGCTGAACAGGGCTCCTGCCTGGTAAAGGACTCCGAAGGATTTCATCAGCCTTCTTTTTTCTTCCCAATCGGCCTTCACGATGCTTTCACCCTTTATCAGGATGTCGCCCTTCATAGGTTCATATAGACCGATCAAGTGCTTGAGTATCGTGCTCTTTCCACAGCCAGACCCACCGATGATTACAAAGACCTCCCCTCTTTCAATTGAGAAGTTCAAGTTTTCCAGGACAACTACATCTCCGTAGCCTACGGTGAGGTCTTTTGCCTGTATCATCGGAACTGTCTTGTTTTCATCCATTTTAAAACCTTTTTATAATTTCCCAATCAGAACCTGCTGAACAGATATGTCATTAGGGTATCTGCGATAATAACCAGGAAAATTCCACTGACAACCGCAGAAGTCGCGGCTGCACCTACGCCATGAGTATCATTTTTAGCCTCAAATCCCCTCAGGCATCCGACTGCCGCAATAAGAACCGCGAATACCGCGCTTTTTATCAGCCCCTCGGTAAAAAATCTTGGTGTCACAATTAGAGCAGTCCTGTTGAAATATGTGATAATCGGGATTCCGAGGCTGTATACTCCAACGGTCATTCCTCCGATTATTCCGACGACATTACCAAAGATGGTCAGCACCGGCATCACCATCACAAGAGCCAGAAGTTTTGGTATTATCAGGAAGCGGCTCGGTTGGAATCCCATTGTGACCATGGCGTCGATTTCTTCTGAGACCTTCATGGTGCTGATTTCAGCGGCAAATGCCGAACCGGCCCTGCCTGCACAGATCATCGCCACCATCATTGGCCCAAGTTCCTTTACCACGGAAAGACCGACAAGGTCGGCGACGTAGAGGTCGGTTCCGAACTTGTGCATCTGCAGTGATGCCTGGAAACCCAGTATCAGTCCCATCAGGAAGCATATCATGCATGAAATAGGAAGGGCGTCGGCTCCGCAGACATCCATGTAGTAGAGAGTCTCCCTCCATCTTACCTTGCGGGGATTCTTCATGGCGTACCAGACGGCTTCTGCAATCTCCCCGATAATCGCAAGGATGTTTATTGAATCCTTCCAGAGATGGATGGACGTCTCCCCGACGTATTCAACAGCCGGGCGGATCTGGGGCTCATGGAGTTCGAATTTCCCGGAAGCCCCGTTTTCACCAACTTTGTCCTTGTTTTCTGACATGAATAAACTTATACTCATTTCCCCCTATTGACAAATTTTTTCAAGATACCAACATCCAATGATAAATTTTAAATGTTGAATTAGGAGGCAAATTCATTCTAAGGGAAAGAGTCGCTATTACTAGTTTTAAGACGTCTTCCCTTTTGAAATATCCGCCATACCAGAGTATCTTCGCTAAATTATGAAAATCAAATATCCCATTAACAGATGAAAAAACTAAGTAAACTCCTCTTTTATATCATTGTAATCGGAGGATTTGTCTTATTCGTGTACTGGATTTCGGCCAAGGGTAAAATCCTTGAACCGGGAAAACTTTCAATTGCCGTTTCAACGATTGGACAACTCGTGCAGACTGAAGAACCACACGTTCTTCAAAACCTGTTGAATAATCTCAAGCATCCGCTTGCCAAACTGGTCTTACAAATAATAACCATTCTGGTTGTCGCCAGGTTATTTGGAATGCTTTTCCTGAAAATCGGACAGCCTATGGTAATTGGCGAAATCGTAGCAGGCATTGCTCTTGGTCCTTCATTGCTGGGTTACTTATATCCCTCTGCTTCAATCTTCCTGTTTCCTCTGGAATCGCTACCCAACCTTCAGCTTCTTAGCCAGATAGGTCTAATCCTCTTCATGTTTGTCATCGGGATGGATATCGATTTGTCAGTATTACGGAACAGGGCTTCCGATGCAATAGTAATTAGTCATGCCAGCATAGTGATACCTTTTGCCATGGGCATGGGGCTTGCCTATTATATGTACCTGCAGTTTGCTCCCGCAAATGTTCCGTTTCATTCATTTGGACTGTTTATGGGAATAGCCATGAGTATTACCGCCTTTCCGGTACTGGCACGGATAATACAGGAGAGAGGATGGACACGGACACGCATAGGAACTATGGCCATTACATGTGCCGCCGCCGATGACATAACAGCATGGTGCCTGCTGGCAGTAGTTATTGCAATAGCACAGGCTGGTTCGATTGCAGGCGCTCTAATGACAGTATGTATTGCCATACTATATGTCCTGTTCATGATACTTGTGTTAAAGCCTTTTCTTCAAAGGATAGGAAACGCATATCCGACCCGCGAAACTTTAGGCAAGGGAAGCATGGCGTTTTTCTTCCTGGTCCTATTCTCATCCTCTTATATTACAGAGCTGATAGGCATACATGCCTTGTTCGGGGCTTTCATAGCAGGTGTTGCAATGCCTTCAAATATGGATTTCAGAAAAATAATCATAGAAAAGATTGAAGATGTCAGCTTGGTACTGCTTCTCCCTTTGTTTTTTGCTTATACAGGTCTTCGCACACAGGTTAACTCGCTCAACGAAGGCAGCCTTTGGCTTTCATGCGGCATGGTCATATCGATTGCCGTTGCAGGTAAATTTATCGGCAGTGCGGCAGTAGCCCGATTTATGGGTCATAACTGGAAGGACAGCCTCTCTTTAGGCGCTTTGATGAATACACGGGGATTGATGGAGTTGGTTGTGCTTAATATAGGTTATGATATGGGAATTCTTACTCCTGAAGTATTTACAATGTTTGTATTGATGGCGCTGGTTACAACTTTCATGACCGGTCCCGCACTGAGCTTGATTGCCCGGATATTCCCGGAAATAGCTGTAAAGCAAATTACATCGCGTATTGTCGAAACCGGCAATAGAATATTGATTTCATTCGGGCCGGCTCTGACCGGGGTCAGGTTATTACGGCTAGCTGGTGAAATTTCACCCAAGTCGGAGCATCAGTCAAACATTACTGCCCTTCATCTTACCCAGGGTACCGATATGCACCCTATTCATGCTGACGGTTATGCCCAGGAAAGTTTCCAGCCGTTGTTGGATGAAGCAAAAGTTTCAGGTATTAAAATCGAGACTCTCTACAAGGTAACTGATGACATCGAACAGGAAATATTAGATATCTCCGATAGTCAGAATTACGATCTTATACTGATCGGGTCAGGAAAGTCCATATATAAAGGATCACTGCTAGGCTCTTTGATCGGAATGATGAATATATTGTCGTTTAGAAACATCCTTCGGGTGATTAAAGGTAAACCACCTATTATAAAAAAAGACAGTTTAATTCATGAAAAAGCAAGGCATCTTATTGAAAACGCTCCCTGTACAGTCGGTGTTTTCATAGATAGAAACTTCGAAAAGGCTAGTAGTATTTTTATACCTGTGTTAAACAAGAATGATGCATTTATATTGACATTTATTAAGAAATTCGTTAAAAACAGCGGTGCGGTCATAGAAATATTTGATAAAGAAGGGATCCTCGCAAATAATCCAGCGGTAAATTCCGAGATTAACAGTATGAATCACCATAAACCGAATACTATACGTTTTATCGACAGCAGCGAAATTGAACAAAATACGTTCTTTGAAAAATACCAGCTGATTCTTGTAAGTTACGAAGGATGGGAAACTCTTGTGAAAAACCATAAGGGCTGGATCAAGAAAATACCTTCATCCCTTATCATTAAACCAGGCAAAGAGTTTGTACCGATACCGTCATAAAGGAGAGGAGCAGAAGTGGATCTCATTGGAAATTTAACAGAACTCATAAACAAGAATCTTCCAATAAGGGATCCTGTTGCGGTCTTTGCATTGCTTGCCGTCATACTCCTTTTCGTCCCGCTTCTCTTCAAGAAGTTCAGGATTCCTGCAATGGTCGGACTTATCCTGACAGGTGTCATTATAGGACCGAAGGGATTCAACCTGCTTGGTTTTGAGAGCGGGATGCAGCTGCTGTCGACCGTCGGACTTCTATACATAATGTTCATCGCCGGACTGGAGATAGATCTCAACCAGTTCCTGAACCAGAGGGCAAAGGCAATAGTGTTCGGGCTTCTGATCTTCGGCATCGCAATGGCCGGAGGTATTGGAATCGGGTTCCTTATACCGCATCCGCCCAAGGCCGATCCCATAATATTCTGCATACTCATGGGGGCCCTTATGTCTTCGCAAACACTCCTTACATACCCTCTTGTCAGCAGGTTGGGGCTCTCAAAGGATATTTCAGTTACAATTTCAATCGGTGCAACTCTACTTACCGATATGCTTGCCCTTACAGTTCTCGCTGTTGTGGCGAAAATACATGGAGGGGAGGCCCAAGCTTTCTACTGGATAAGGTTGGTTGCAGGCTTTATATGTCTTGGAGCTGTAAGCATTTATCTTCTCCCGCGTGCGGGAAGGTGGTTTTACAAAAATATGTCAAGAGACGATACCGCAGAATACCTTTTCCTTTTCTTCAGCCTCTTGCTCCTTTCCAGCATCTCCAAGCTTTCAGGGCTTGAACCAATCATAGGAGCGTTTCTTGCAGGTCTTTCATTGAATCCGCTTGTACCTGACCAAAGCCGGCTCATGAACCGGGTACAGTTCGTCGGCCATACACTTTTCATCCCCGTATTCCTCATATCAGTCGGAATGCTGGTGGACTACAAAATCTTTATGACCGGTACAAGTGAATGGATAGTCATATCATTAATGATGGCGGTCTCCATAGGCGCAAAGTTTGCAGCCTCGTTCCTGTCCGGTTTATTTTTCAAATTCAAAAGGGACCAGTCATGGCTGATGTTTGGAATGGTTGTAAACAAGGCTGGAGTGGCACTCGCAACCTCTATCGTTGGATTTAACATAGGTATTTTTGGCCAAGACGTCCTGAACGGCGCCATCATAATCATTCTTGTCACCTGCCTTATCGGGCCGTGGGTGACAGAAAACTATGGCAGGCGTTATGCCCTATCCCTTTCAACAACACCAGGCGGGAAGAATTTTTCAAATAAAAACCAGAAAATACTTGTTCCTCTCTCAAATCCCACGACATCCCGCCATCTTATGGAAATTGCTTTCATGATAAGGGACAAGAAGGCGGGTAATCCAATATATCCTGTCTCCATAGCAATAGATGGACCAGGGGTGAAGGAGGATGTTATGCGCATAGAGAAAATGCTCAGCCAGACAATCATTCACGCGGCTGCTACAGATATACCTGTCCATCCCGAAACAAGGATAGACACCGACATAGCAACCTGTGTCTCCAGGACGGCAGTGGAAATACAGGCCACATGCATAATAATAGGATGGAAAGGGGACATCCTTCTGCCAAAGCTTATCTTCGGACAGGTTCTGGACCGGCTTCTTGAACAGACATCCGAACTTGTAATGGTATGCAAGATAGAACAGCCGGTCAACACCTTCCAGAAGATCATTGTTGTAATTCCTCCTATGTCACAGAGACAGAGCGGATTCGAGGAAGCCATCCTGACTACGAAAACACTGTCCTTGCAGTCGGGTCTCAAGACAACTGTCTTTGCATCCTCTTTCGACATGCCGAAGACTTCCGAACTTTTTGAACCGGCGAAAACATCCTCTTCGATAACTTTGACAACCGTTGAAACCTGGTCGGACATATTTAACATAATTGGCCAGACTGTGGGAGACAATGATCTCGTAGTGCTTTTGAGCTGCAGGCAGGGAAGTCTGGCCTGGCAGCCCGGTCTCGACCAGCTTCCGAGATATTTTATAAAGAATTTCCCGAAGACAAGTCTTATCGTCGGATATCCCTCAGAAGCAAGGACTGTTTACGGAAGATTTCCAGAAGGAGATTCCTCTGTCCTTTCCTCCCCCATAAGGAAGCTAATGAGTCAGGAAAGGATAGTTTTCGGGATGGAAAATGAGAGGTCTGAAGAAGCTGTTGAAAAAATGCTTGTGAATTTCCTCAAAGGCCGGGTGAGCAGACCTGAATCGACAGCATCAATTCTCAGCACAGAACTTCTTCCGACAGTCCTAGAGATCATAGAAGGGACAGTCCTCCTTCATGTGCACTGCGAAAGCACCGAGGAACCGACAGTCCTTCTCGGGACCAGCAATACTGGAATTGCCTTTGACGGGATTGCAGATCCTGCAAAATCAATATTCATCCTTCTCAGTCCTGCATCCGACAATCCGGAAAACCATCTGCAGACGCTCTCCGATATTGCGAGATTCGCACTTTCCATGAAGAACTCTGACATCCTCCACAAGGCAAAAAATCTTCCCGAATTGGAATCCGCATTGAAAAAATTATAAAAATCAGTGGATTCCCGTTTTTATTAGTTGATAGTGCAGGGCTTTATTCCGTTTCCTGACACACAATATTTTATGTATAACATTCTAATATCTAACATTATGCGTAGAATGTCACCGATTATATTTCACCGATTATATTGCTATGCTATACGCATTTTCCAGCAGTTTCCGGTAGGATTTCACCCCATGGCAATCATTCCGGCCATGCCTTATATTTATCCAAACATAAAGCCTGGAGACAAGAATCAAACTGTATATAAACTGAAGGGGGATTTAAAGATGAAAATTTCCGGTCTGTTAAAATGTGTCTTTACCGGGATGATGCTCATGGCAGCTTCTGCGTGGGCGGCCAAACTGCCTGGAGATGCTGAAGCGGCTGGGCACAGCGATGCGGCGGCAGATTTGCAGCTGGTCAAGGAGACAGAACAGAAAACCGCCGACTTCCTTTTCCGCCAGTATGATCTGCCCGTACTTTCTCACTACTCCTATCTGATTGGAAGCGGAGGAGAGGCCATGATCGTTGACCCTGGCCGCGATACAGTCCGTTACCTTAATGACACGAAAGAACTGGGATTGAAGATCACCAGAGTCTACCTTACCCATTCCCACGCTGATTTCATAGCCGGACACATGGAACTGGCAAAATCCACCGGTGCGGAAATCATTATCAACGGGGCAGCAAAACCTGGATTCCCCCACAGGCCGGTCAAGGACGGGGATGCAATAAAGTTCGGCAGCGTGAGCGCGGTCATCGCGACAACGCCGGGGCACACACCAGACAGCACCTGTCTCTACGTATATGATTCCACCTCCAGGACAGATCCGGCATTTGTCCTCACCGGAGACACACTGTTCATCGGCAGCGTAGGACGCCCCGACCTGATGGGCGATGAAATGAGCGCCGCAGAACTGGCGGAAATGGGTTATCATTCCTGGAAGGAAAAACTGTCCAAACTGCCCGACGGCACAAAGTTCTTTCCGGCTCACGGCGCAGGATCCCTCTGCGGCGTCAACTTGAGCGATAAACCCGTCTCCACGATCGGCGAACAGCGCAAGGAGAACCCCTTTCTGCAACATGCGGACCTGTCGTCGTATGTCATGGCCGTGATAGACGGGCTTCCCGAGGC